>JBBRLL010000029.1:0-53732 GCA_038231395.1 Rhodobacterales bacterium | reverse complement strand
GATCGGCGGCGGCAGCGCATCAGAGGTGCCACCAGCGCGCTGAACCGGCACCTTTTGGCGGGCATCTTCGTCACGCACAAAGGGGTGCTGGAACCAGCAGGCCACCTCGGTCATCGTATCACGGCCCAAACGCTCTTCGATAAAGCGCAACATCAGGTCGAACACCGCACCGGCACCAGAGGCAGTGATGCGCCGGCGGTCGCGTACGATCACGGTCTGTTCGGCCGCGATCTGCGGGAATTCGGCCTTGAAAGCCGTCTCATAGCACCAATGAACCGAACAGCGGTGCCCCTGCATCAAGCCTGCGCGCACCAACGGAAAGATGCCGCCGGAAAACGCGCCCAACGTCACGCCAGCCCGGTCAAGACGGCGCAACAGGGCGGGGGAATGTCTGGTGTCAAGGTAGCTGGCGGTTGGGGGCGACAAAAGATAGACCTGATCCAGACCCTGCGCCCGATCCAGCACGTCATCGGGGGTAAAGCGCACCTCGGCGGATGATCGCACCGGGGCTGCGGTTTCGCCCAACAGCGCCCACGCGAAGGCCCGTGTCCCTGTGATTTCATTGGCCGCACGTAGCGGTTCGATGGCCGAGGTCAGACAGGACATCGGAAAGCCCGCGAACATCAAAAACCCCAGCTTCAACGGCCCGGTCTGCACAGCAGGTGCCACTATTGATCGGGCCACCAACCCGGCGAGGTTGGCGCGCCGTCGTCATAGTTCGACAGCCATTCCACCATCGCGGGCTGATTGCGGGCGAACCCTTTGTAGGCGGCGATGTCGGGATGAATGTCGCGGATCACCCGGTGCAGACGGCGGCCCCATTTCGGCACGGTGACCAGTTCTTCAAACTTGCCCAGATAGGCGCGGATCGAAAACGCGATGGCATTTGAACGCGGCAGCCGGAACAAGGCCTGCAATTCCACCCGCAGGTGCTGCTTGTGGCCCAGATTTTCCGGCGTCAGGCTGGTCTTGGTCGGCCCCCATTTCGGATAGGTTTCCGGCGAGGTGTCCAACAGCGGGTTCACCGTCATCGTCCAGTTGAAACGCCGCACCGGCGCGCCGTGCTGCAGCTTCAACAGAAACTTCAGCGCCCGGTCAAAGACCTGCTTTTCATGAGCCAACGGCACCGGCGCGTGCCATTCCATGAAATTCATGCCGACGTCGAAATCCAACGACCAATCGGCCTGCGTCGTGATCATCCCGGCATCCATCCAAAGACTGCCATCGCGTTCATCCTGAAGGGAAAAATCGCCCTGCATCTGCCGTGTGATGTATTCCATCGGACCGTAAGGCAAGGTCGAGGTGTCAAGGAACGTAAAGCTGTGGTCGATCCCCAGCGGCCGGTTGATCCAGTGCCAAAGGTTGCCATTCTTGGTCAAGGAAAACCACTGCGGATAGTCGCGCGCATTGCTTTCCATGATCAGTTCCAACAGGTCCCAGCCTGCCAGAGTCATATGCGGCAGGCTTTGGCAACGCAGCGGGTCTTCGGCCAGCACCTTGGCGCGGTCGATCATCTCTGCCACGTAATGTTCATCTATATCAAAGGGATGCGCGAAGACTGACCCGGGGCGGCCCGGCGCGTGCGGCTCCATGTTGACGGAATACATGTAGTCATCGCGGTCAAACGGAAACGGAAAACGGCGGATTGCGGTCGGAGAGTTCTGAAAGGTGAAATCGTCGCGAAACGTCTCATCCTTGAAGAAATCGCCAAACTCAGGCTTGAAATCGAGGCTCATCGGGTTCTCCTATCGGTCCAGAACAAGGGTTTTGCCCTCGAACCGGGAAACACAGGGCATGATCTTGGCGCCCCCGGCCTGTTCTTCTGGCGAAAGCCAATGATCGCGGTGCAACAGCGTGCCGTCACAGGCGATCACGGCGGTTTCGCATTGGCCGCACGCCCCGCCCCGGCACATATAGGGCGCATCAACGCCTGCCGCCTCAATCGCCTCAAGCAGGGATTGGTGGGTGCCGACGGTGACTTTGATCCCGGATTTCGCAAGTTCGGCCGTGAAAACCTGACCGGAGCCGGGGGCGAGGAATTCTTCGAAATGCACCGCTTCGGTCGGCCAACCGGCCATTTCAGCCGATTTGCGCACCCAATTGAGCATGCCTTTGGGGCCGCAGACGTAAAGATGGGTGCCAATTGGCTGACGGCCCAGCAGGTCTTTGAGGTTGATCACCATGGCTTCGTCGTCAAAGTACAGATGCACCTTGTCGCCATGCGCTGCCTTCAGACTGGTCATATAGGCGCCAAGGTCGCGGTTGCGCGCGGCATAATGCAGTTCAAACACGCCGCCGAAGTGGCCGATCTGGCGGATTTGCGACAAAAAAGGCGTGATGCCGATACCGCCCGCGATCATCAGATGTTTGCGCGCCCGGCTGTCGAGGGCGAAAAAGTTCAACGGATGGCTGAGGACCAGCTGCATCCCGGGCGTGACATGGGTGTGCATGTACAGCGAACCGCCCCGCCCGGCGTCATCGCGCCGCACGCTGATTTCATAGCCCGAAGTGTCGGTCGGGTCCGACATCAGCGAATAGGGGTTCAGGCGGCGCTGACCATGATCGTCCATCTCGACCACGACATGAGAGCCGCCTGAAAACGCCGGCAACGGCGTGCCATCGCGGGCGACAAAGCGAAAACGGGTGATCAGGTCGTTGACCTTGACCACCTCGGCGACCGTCACCTCAAGCTTGGCACCACCGCTCATTTGAAACGCGCTACGGCTGGCGGCACAAGGCCGGGGTCTTCGGCGTCAATGTTGACCCCCTGAAAGGCGGCAATCCGGCGAGAGTAGTGGTCGCGCACGAACAGGTTCAGACCGCAATGGCCGCACTGGAACGGGTCAGTCGCCACGTTTTCGGTGATGCCCTTGCAATGGACGCATTGCACGCGCCGCACGGTTGAGCCGCGATGTTCTTTCTGAATCGCGCCAAGCGGCAGGCCGGTCAGCATGATCGCCCGTTCAGCCTGACCAATCAGACCTTCGGTGCCGGTCAGATAGAACTGGGTGCCCATATGCGCCTCAGCGATCACTTTTTGCATGCGGGGCAGCATCGCCGGGATCGTCGGTGCGCGGTAAGATTGTGCTGCACCAAGGGCTTGCACGACGACCCATTGATCGGTGCCGTTCGGACCGGGGGTGTACAGGATATGGGCTTTGGCCAGCAGGACAGCAGGGTCAGATACTTTGGCCAGCAGATCAGCGACCGCCTCTGCCCCCTCCCCATCCGCGATGATGACATGCGCAGTTCCCGGACGCGGCTGCAACGCGGCATAGACCGGGCGGCTTTTGATCGAAGGGGGAAAACGGGTGTCAGACATAAGATTTCCTGCCTCTTGCGGCCCGCCCCCTGTTTGGCCGAATGGGGGCGGTGTCGGGGTCAGCCTTGAGCCGTGCGACGTTTCTTGTCGATATCGTAGAAAGGCAGCGGGCTGGTTCTGGCCTTGATCGGGCCGTGTGTGCCGCAGTTCACCACAAGATCAGTCGTCGAATTCGCACACTCCACCGGCAAACGGGCGATGGCAACCGTGTGCTGGTTCAGACTGGAATGCATCGCCTGAGTCACCACGCCGATCTGATTTCCGCCCTGCATCACCGGCGCACCGTTGCCGGGGGCGTTCTGGCCCTCCAGCTTCAGACCCCAGATCTTGAACCTTTCGCGGCCCTTCAAGCGGTAATGCTCCTCAGCCCCCCGAAAGCCGGTTTTTCCGGGGCTTACGGTGAAATCAAGGCCCAACTCCCAAAGCGTGTCGCCCGGGCCTTCATTTTCAAACGGATACATCTCAGAATTGTCGAACGGGAAAAACAGCAGGTAGCTTTCGGTTCTCAGCAGATCAAGCGTGGTAAACCGGCAAGGGATGATGCCCTGCCCCGCGCCTTCCGCCAGAATGCGGTCCCAGATCAGCCCGGCATCCTGACCGCGGCAGAAAATCTCATAACCGCGTTCCCCAGTATATCCGGTGCGCGACAGCGTGATCGGCTTGCCGAACAGCGAGGTGCCCATATGGCTGAAATAGGCAAGCTGACGCACGCCCGGGATGTGCTTTTCCAGAAAATCCACCGCCAGCGGGCCTTGCAGCGACAAATCGTGCAACTGGTCATCAAAGCGGATCGAAACATCGCGCCCGGTGGCGGCCATCGTCAACTGCTCGTGCCCTTGACCAGAGCCATGCACGACGGTGAACGTATCAGGGCCAAAGCGGTAAATCACGCAGTCGTCGACGAACTTGCCGGCATCGTTCAGCATGCAGGCATAGACCGCCTTGCCCGGCATCAGTTTTTCCATGTTGCGCGTGGTGGCACGTTCGATGACATGGCTCGCCGCCGGTCCGGTAATGTGGAGCTTTTTCAGACCCGATACATCCATCAGCCCCGCCTTGGTGCGGATCGCCATATACTCGGCATCGGGATCGCTGGCATAGGACCATGCTGTGCCCATCCCCGACCAATCTTCAAGTTGGGAGCCAAGCGCGCGGTGACGGTCGCCCAAAGCCGAGAATCGCCAGGAATTCGTCATCAATACCTCCCGTTTATTGGTCGTTTGGCGGAACTCTGTAGGGCGATTGGCGAAAAAGCAATACTCAAGTGCAACATATTTTCTTGTCAGCAAACAAACCTAACTGCCGATGAAAAAAGGGGCGCCCGGTGGACGCCCCTTGCTGGATGTGCAGTCGCCTTCAAACCGGAAGCTGGAAGTACCAGTTGGCGAGCAGAACCACGGCCACGCCAGCCAGAAGCGTCAGGTAAGGCAGCATGCCGGCTTTACGCTCTCCCAGATCGCCGTCCTTCAGACCCAGATCCTCCAGCGCCTTGGCGGGGAACTGACCGCCGTCCTGCACCCAGTGCCGGTAGGCAAACACCGGAATGATCAGGGCGGCAAAGATCGCCCCTGACATCAATGCGTTCGAATATCCCCAGACCTTGGCCCCTGCCCCAAGGAACAGCGCGTTCACAAAGGCCAGCAGGGTGTTGATCGCCAGAAGGAAGTTGGGCGCTTTCCACGGGCGGTAGATGTGACCCGAGTCAATCCGGTGAATCCAGCCTGCGTTCAGGTTCAGAAAGTTGAAGGTGATGTAGCCGACATTGGAGATGGCCAACACATAGAAGTAGCCGCCCACGTCCGAGGCCAGCGCCAGCAGAAAAACGTTGAACACGAAATCGGTCCACATCGCCCCAATCGGTGCGCCGTTCTTGTTCACCTTGGACAGATATTTCGGCAGCCAGCCATCCATCGAGCCTTGGTACAACGTGCGCGAGGATCCGGCCATGGCAGTCATGATCGCCAGAAACAGCGCCATGATCATCAGGATCACGAAAATCTGCGTGACGACCTTGCCACCGCCGACCATGTTTCCCAAAGCTTCGCCGACGCCAGTGCCGTCAACGATGCCCGTCGCCAGCATCCCCGACTGCCCCAGAACGCCCTGAAAAGCGAAGGGGATCAGGAAGTAGAACACGCAGCACAAGAGGCCCGAATAGAAAATCGCCTTGAACGTATCGGTTTGCGGGTTTTTCAACTCTGACGTGTAGCATACCGCCGTCTCAAACCCATAAGTCGACCAGGCCGCGATATAAAGCCCGCCAAGGAACAGGGTCCAACCGCCATTGCTCCACGTGCCATCCAATCCGGAATAAGCAGCGGTCGGCGGCAAAAGGCCCATGACGTTGGTGCTTTGAATGGCGCCGGTCACGATCGGGACCAGACCAACCAGCAGCAACGGCACCAGAACGATGATCGCCAGCCACTTCTGCGCCGACGCCGTATTGGCGATGCCACCATGCTGGATGGCGAACATGACCAGCATCAGGATCACGCCGACCACGAACGTCGCGTTGAAATGCAAGGTGCCGACGCCGGGCAGCACAAAGCTGGCCGCCTCCCAGGCGCGGAAGGCCGGCGTCAGGGCGCTGACGCCGTCCGCCGAAACCACCGCCTTGATCGCATCGGCGGGCGCTGTCCCTGCATGAGCGGCGATGTAGTCGATCACCGCCTGCGTCGTCTCGGTGTAATTGGCGGCATGGGCGGTGATCCAGCCGACGACGGCAGCGCTGTCCGCCGCGGGGATCGGGAACAGGGCGTTCAGGATATACCCCGCCGCAATCGAGCAGCCCAGCGATAAGACCGGGCTCCACGCGAACCAGTTGCACCAGACCGACAAAGGCGCGATCAGCTTGGAATAACGCAGCCACGCGGTCGCCCCATAAACCGACGCACCGCCCGACTTGTTGCCAAACATCCCCGCCATTTCGGCATAGGTGAAGCTTTGCAAAAAGCCCATCACCATCGAAATGATCCAGACGAGGAACGCCAGTTTCCCCGTCGTTCCGGCGATGCCGCCGATCGAGAACAACACCAGTGGCGGCACACCCGCCGCGACCCAGAACGCGCCTTTCCAGTCCAATGCGCGGACAAGTTGGCCTTCGCCGCCCCCTGCGCTCGATTCCATAGTCATTTTAGTCCCTCTCCCGACATGTTTTTGCTCGCCCATGGTCTGAAGATCGCCAGGGTCATTCGCACCGGGCTTCAACCCAGATGAGACATACAAAACATGAAGGCGTAATTAACGCTACAATTTTTTAACAGCCGGAAAATTTGTTTCCGCGCCGAAGCGATCTTTCCGGGCATTTGCCCGATATCAAAGCGAAACTCCCGGCGCACCGGGTCCAACGGGCGAATTTTACGGGCAAAACAGATTTAGTTTTGCAAATAGGCTTCCATTGAATCTTCCATCGCATCCTTCCACGGTGTGTGGTGAACCGGCGCCATGGTGCCAGTGATGACCGATTTGTAAGCGTGGTCGCGAAAGGTCATGATCCCGGCCGCCTTATGCGCTTTCCACTCAAAGAAGGCCTCGCAGGCGCCATCAACGTCGAAAGCGGGGTAATCGGTGTCTGCGATCAACTCCTTCACATAGTCGCCCTGATAGTGGATGGCGTCGTGCGCATCGCGGCCGGCATCTTCTGCCGCGACCCGATCGGCCACGTCCTTCAACAGCGCGGCCCTGTCTGCGGGGATCGCAATCCGCCCCATTATGGCATCGCGCACCCACCACGCCTGCGCGTCGAACATGTTGAAGGTGAACCACTGGTCCTGCATCCCGATATAGAAAAGCCTGGGATTGTTGATCCAGACCACGCCTTTGTACAGGTCCGCTGCCGCCAGACGGTTGGCGGTTTTCAGGCGCAGATCGTCGGGCAGGAAGGGGAAATGGTGCTTGTAGCCGGTGCAAAGGATGATCGCATCGACCTTTCTGGAGGTGCCGTCTATGAAATAAGCCGTTGTCTCATCCACGCGGTCCAAAGCGGGCACTTCGGTGAAGTTGGCCGGCCAGTCATAGCCCAATGGCGCGCGACGAAACGCCACGGTCACCGATTTCGCCCCGTATTTCCAGCATTGCGAGCCGATGTCCTCTGCCGAATAGCTGCTGCCCAAAAGCAGGATATCCTTACCGTGAAACTCCATGGCGTCGCGGAAGTCATGGGCGTGCAGGACACGTCCACCAAACTTGGAAAAGCCCGGATATTCCGGCACATTCGGGGTTGAGAAGTGACCCGAAGCGACGATGACGTTGTCAAACTCCTCCTCATACATACGGTCGGATGTCATGTCATGCGCCGTGACAGTGAACTTGCCCGTACCCTCGTTGTAGCGCACAAACCTTACCGGAGTGCTAAAGTGGATCCAGTCGCGCACGCCAGCTTTCTGCACCCGGCCCTGGATATAGTCGAACAGCACGGCGCGCGGCGGATAGCTGGCGATCTGCTTGCCGAAATGCTCCTCAAAGGAATAGTCAGCAAATTCAAGACCCTCCTTCGGGCCGTTCGACCACAGATAGCGGTACATCGACGAATGGACCGGTTCGCCGTTCTCATCCAAGCCAGTGCGCCAGGTGTAGTTCCAAAGTCCGCCCCAGTTGCTTTGCTTTTCAAAGCACACCACTTCTGGAATCTCGGACCCCTTGGCGGCAGCCGACTGAAATGCGCGAAGCTGCGCCAGACCCGAGGGCCCTGCGCCGATGACGGCAACTCTTTTGCGCATGAAAGTCTCCCTGACGTGACCGTGCAACTCAGGCCCAACGATTCTGACCCGTTCGGGTGACCCTAGCCAAAGCCTATGCTGAGTGTCAATTTTTCTTCCCCGCATGAAACGTCGCCGGGGCCTAATGTGCCGAACCTGCGGGCATTTTCGCTTGCGATGGCTGGGTAAATCTTTACCTAAGGCACCATCACACAGGACACGCACATGTTGAACCTATCTCCGGCGCGCCGGGTTTTTGCCGGATTTGCCGTCTATTCTTTTGCGATGGGGAATATCTTTCCGCGTCTGGCCGATGTGCAGGCTGACATGGGGGTGACGACGGCTGCCCTTGGGCTTGGCCTGATCGGCGCGCCGGTCGGCACGCTGGTGGCGCTGACCTTCGCCACCCCGCATCTGGAGCGGATTGGATTTGGCCGGTTGCTGCCGCCTGCCCTGCCGCTTTTGGCCCTGCTTTACGCCGTGGCCGTCCACGCCCCTTCGCCTTTGATCCTGTTTCTTCTGCTGCTGCCGGTTGGTGCGACGGTCGGCTGCATCGAAATCATGCTGAACGCCGAGGCCGACCGGACCGAACATTTGATTGGCCGTCGGATCATGAACCGCTCTCACGCGTTCTGGAGTGTCGGCTTTTTCACCGCCGGGCTGTTTGGGGCGCAGGTTGCGGCGTTGGGGGTCAGCCCGCAACTTCATCTGGCCTTGATTGTGCCACTTGTGGCCTTGGGCAGCTATCTGGCCCTGCGTGACTATCAACCGTCACCGGCACGGGGTGGAATTGCGGGGGGGGATGTGCCGCACTTTGCCGCGCCAACGCTGGCGATCCTGATTTTGGTGGCCGTGACGGCGCCCGCGATGCTGCTGGAGGGCGCCAGTATGGACTGGTCAGCAATCTATATGCGCGACACCTTTGCGGCGGACAAATTCTGGCAAGGCATTGCCGTATCAAGCTTTGCCGTCTTGCAAGGCCTGATGCGGTTTTTCGCCGATGGCGTGGTTGAACGCACCTCTCCCGCCAGCCTTGCGCGGGTTCTGCTGGTGGCCTTGGGCCTGGGATGTCTCATCGTGGTGTTTTCGCAAGGTCCCTTGCTGTCGCTGGCCGGATTTGCCGCGATGGGGCTGGGAACCAGTGCGATCTTTCCTTTGGCCATGTCGGCAGCAGCACAGCGGCAGGACCGGTCCTCAGCCTTGAATATCGCCGCCCTGGCCCAGTTTTCCTTTGTGATGTTTTTGCTTGGACCGCCGCTCTTGGGCTTTGTCGCCACGCATCTGGGGATAAGGATGGCCTTTGGGCTTTGCCTGCCGCTGGTTTTGGTGGGATTGATGACGGCGGGTGCCTTGGGAACCAAGCGAGCCTGAGCGGGGCCAGGCATCGCGCCCCGGACTGATCCGGGGCGCGCAAGGTGATCACGGCGAAACTGTGATCACTTAAGAAGGCCGATCACAGGAACAGCGCCGAAATCTGATCATTGGTCATCACGCTCGTCTGCGCGAGGGTAAAGGCCGAGGTCTGGCTGTTCGAAAGCGCCACAATATCTGCCGTTTCCAGTGCGACGATCTGATCCGTGGTCAGCGATGCGATCTGGGCTGTGGTCCACCCCACCATCTGCGCCGTGGTGAAGGCCACGATCGCATTGGTTGACAGGGCCGTCACCTGACCGGTGCTCAGCGCTGCAATCTGTCTGGTGGACAAGGCCGTGACCTGCGCCGTGGTCAAGGCAGTGACCTGAGCCGAGGTCAATACGTGGACCTGAGCGGTCGTCAACCCGGGGATGGACGCCGAGGCGAGGGCAGCGAAATCAGCCACCTCCATCTGGGTCAGCACCGCAGTCGTCAGCGCCGCGAGTTGTCCGGAACTAAGCGCGCGGGCCTGCGCCGTGGTCAGGGCCACCACGTCGTCGCTGGATAGACCCGAGATGCCTGCGGTCGTCAGCGCCGCGATCTGGCCCGTGGTCAGCGCCATCACCTGATCCGTGGTCAGCGCAGCCACCTGTGCCGAGGCAAGCGCCGCCACTTGCGCCGTTGCCATGGCAGCGACCTGATCGGTTGAAAGGGCGCCGATGTCCGCCGTCGTCAGTTTGGTCACCTGCGCCGAAGTCAAAGCCGCGATCTGCGCCGTGGTCAGGGAGGACACTTGCCCGGTCGTCAGGGCCGCCACCTGACCGGTGGTCAGGCCGCGGATCGCGGTGGTGGTCAGGGCGGCAATATCCTCCCCCTCCATCTGCGACAGGACGGCAGTCGTCAGCGCCGCAACCTGAGACGAGGTCAACGTCGCAGATTGTGCCGTGGTCAGAGCCACCACATCGTCACTGGTCAGGCCAATCAGGCTGGCCGTCGTCAGGGCGGCAATCTGGGCGGTTGTAAGGCTTGCGACCTGATCAGTCGTCAACGCGTGGATCTGCGCCGAGGTCAGGGTCGCGACTGTGGCCGTACCGAAAGCTGCCACCTGATCCGTCGTCATCGCCGCCAGATCCACCGTGGTCAGTTTGGCCACCTGTGCCGTGGTCAGGGCCCCGACCTGACTGGTGGTCATTCCTGCCACTTGATCGGTGGTCAGCACTGCGATCTGCAGCGTGGTCAGGCCACGGATCGCATCGGTGGACAAGGCTGCAAAATCCGCAGCCTCCATCGCGGAAATCTGCGCGGTGGTCAGAACAGCAATCTGGGTCGAGGTCAGCGCGCCGGTCTGATCCGAGGTCAGGGCCACGACATCTGCCGTCCCTATCCCGGCCAAGGCCGCATTGGTCAGGACGCCGATCTGATCTGACCCGATCGCCGCGATCTGATCGGTTGACAAGGCCGCAACCTGGGCCGAGGTCAGCACCGCTGCCTGTACCGTCGTCAGCGCCGCCACCTGATCGACCGTCAGCGCCGCCATGTCGGCGGTGCTGAAGCGGCCGATCTGTGCCGTGCTCAACACCCCGATCTGATCGGACGTCAGCGCAGCAATCTGCGTCGTCGACAGGGCGCTGATTTGTGCCGTTGTCAGTTTGGCAACCTGCGCCGTCGTAAGCCCCGCCACCTGATCTGATCCGATGGCCGCGACCTGCGCTGAGGACAGCGCCACGATTTGCGCCGTGGTAAGCGCCGCCGTCTGGTCAATGCTGAGCGCCGCGATATCGGCGGTGGACAATTGCGGCAGCTGCGTCGTGGTCAGGGCTGCAAGCACCGAAGGCGCAAGTGCCGCGATCTGCGCCGTGGTCAGGGCCGAAACCTGCGCCGTGGTCAGGGCTGCAAGCTGGCTGCCATTCAGACCCGACATCGGCTCCGTCCCGATGGCCGCGACCTGCACCGTGGTCAGACCAGCCAGTTGCGCCGTGGTCAGCCCGGTGATTTGCGCAGCCGACAGGGCCGCCACATCATCGGTGCTGAACTGCGCCATCTGGGCCGTCGAGAGGGCCTGCAACTGCGCCGAACTCATCGCCGCAACCTGAGCAGAACTGAGGGCCGCAACCTGTGCCGTGGTCAGACCTTTGACAGCGTTCGACGACAGTGCTGCAAAATCCTCCACCTCCATCGCGGCGAGGTCGGCCGTGCCGAGGACCGCAATCTGACTGGAGGTCAGCGCCCCGGCCTGCGTCGGCGTCAAGGCGACGGTATCGGCCGTGCCAAATCCCGCCAGCGCCGCCGTGGTCAGGGCCGCAATCTGGGCGGTGGTCAGACTGGCAATCGCATCGGTGGTCAAAGCCGCGATCTGGCCGGAACCAAGGCCTGCAACCTGCGCCGCCGTCAGGGCCGCCACCTGCTCGACCGACAGGGCTGCAACGTCGCTTGTGCTGAACTTGCCAACCTGTGCTGCCGTCATGGCCCCGATCTGGGCCAGTGTCAGGGCTGCGATCTGTGTCGTGGTCAGGGCCTGCACTTGCGCTGTCGTCAGCTTGGAGACTTGGGCCGTGGTCAGCGCTGCAAACTGGTCGCTTCCGATCGCCGCCACCTGCGCCGTGGTCATTCCCGCCACCTGCGCGGTCGTGAGGCTCGCGATCTGGTCGCTCGACATCGCTGCCACGTCGGTGGTGGAGAATTTGGCAAATTGCACCGCACTCATCGCGGCAAGTTGCGCCGTGGTCAGGCCGGCCACCTGATCCGAGGTCAGTGCGGCCACCTGCGCCGTGGTCAGCCCCTTGACGGCAGAGGTGGTCAGGGCGGCAAGATCCGCCGTTTCCATCGCTGCGATCACCGAAGCCGAAATCGCCGCCACCTGCGCCGAGGTCAGAACATGGGCCTGCGCCGTGGTCAGCGCGGCAAGGTCATCCGAGCCAAGGCCCTTCAGCGCCGCCGTTCCAAGTGCGGCAATCTGCGCCGTGGTCAGGCCTGCCGCCTCATCCGTGGTCAGAGCCACAATCTGGCTCGACGTCAGGACTGCGATCTGACCCGTGGTCAGTGCCGCCATCTGCGTGGCCGACAGCGCCGCAATATCCCCCGTCGACAGGCTGGTGATCTGGGCTGTGGTCAGAGCCGCAAGCTGCGTCACCGTCAAAGCGACAGTCTGGTCGGTGGTGAGCGCGGCAATCTGCCCGGTCGTCAGTTTCGAAACCTGCGCCGTGGTCAGGGCCGCAACCTCTGCCACACCAAGTGCCGCTATCTGTGCGGTGGTGAACTTGGTGATCTGCGCCGAGGTCAGGGCTGCCACTTGTGCCGTGGTCATCGCGCCGATGTCCGCCGTGGTCAATCTGGCGATCTGCACCGTCGACAAAGCCACCACCTGCGCTGTGGTCAGGGCTGCGACCTGATCCGAGGTCAGCGCCGAAACCTGCCCGGTGGTCAGACCAAGAACCTGCGCGGTGGTCAGCGCAGCCACCTGATCGGTGGTCAAAGCCGCCACTTGCCCGGCCGACAAAGCCCCGACCTGCGTTGTGGACAAGACAGCCACCTGCGCCAGCGTCAGCGCTGCGATATCCGCCGTCGACAACGAGGCAATCTGGGTCGAGGACAACACCGAAGCCTGATCCGTCGTCAGCCCGGCAATCTGATCCGTGCCAAGAACACCCAGTTGTGCCGTGCTCAGCTTCGAGATCTGCGTGGTGGTCAGGGCCGCCAGCTGTGCGCCGGTCAATGCGCCGAACTGACCAAGGCTCAACGCGCCAAACTGCGCCGTGGTCAGCGCGGCAACCTCTGCCGTGGACATCGCTGCGATGTCCGCTGTGGTCAGCGCGCCGACTTGCGCTGTGGTCAGGGCGGCGATCTGGGTCGTCGTCATATTGGCCACCTGCGCCGTGCCAAGTGCCGCGATCTGGGCTGTCGTCAAGCCGCTGGTCGCGGCCACGCTCAGGCTTGCGACCTGCGCCGTGGTCAAAGCAGCGATCTGCGCAGTCCCAAGTGCGCCAATTTGCGCCGTGGACAGGGCTGCGATCTGGGCCGTTGTCAAGGCATGCACGGCCGCCGTGCCAAGGTTGCCAACCTGTGCCGTCGACAGAACCGCAAGTTGCGCCGTGGTCAGGGCCGCTGCCTGTGCAGAGCCAACCGCCGCCGCTTCTGCCGTGGTCAGGCCTTTCAGCGCTGCCGTGGTCAATACCGCCAGATCCGCCGTCGTCATCGCCGCAAAAGCGCTTGGGTCAAGCGCCGCAATCTGACCGGAGGTCAGAACCGCCGCCTGCACCGTGGTAAGCCCGGCCACCCCGGTTGAAGACAGACCCGCCACCGCCGCCGTCCGCAAGGCAACGATCTGTGCCGTTGACAGCTTGGACACCTGCGCCGATGTCAGCGCGCCCACCTGATCCGAACTGAGCGCTGCGACCTGCGCCGTCGTAAATTTGGACACCTGCGCCGTCGACATGGCTGCAATCGCGGCGGTGGCAATCGCTGCCACCTGGGCGGACGTCAGCGACACGACTTGTGCCGTGGTCAGCGCGGCCATCTGGGCCGTGCCCAAGGCGGCAATCTCTCCCGCATCAAGGGTGCGCAGGGCTGCCGTGCTCAATGCTGCAAGGTCAGCAGGCTGGAAGGCCGCAACTTGGGTGGAGCTTAAAGCCGCCACCTCCGCCGAAGTCAGGGCCCTTGCCTGCGCTGTGGTCAGCGCCACGATGTCCGCCGTGGTCAGACCTGCCAAGGCATCAGTCGCAAAGCTCGCCACTTGCGCAGTGGTCAGCGCAGCGATCTGCGCCGTGGTCAGGGCGGCGACTTGCGTCGAGGTCAAAATCGCCGTCTGCGCCGAGGTCAGTGCCGCAACCTGACCGGTCGACATGCCCGCAATTGCATCCGAAGACAAAGCCGCGACCTGACCGGTGGCAAGGACTGCAATCTGATCGGTGGTCAAAGCTGCAACCTGAGCAGTGGCAAGGCCAGCGATCTGATCCGTGGTCAGACCCAACACCGCCGAGGTGGTCAGGGCCGCAAGGTCCGCCGTCTCCATTTCAGCAAGGATCGTCGGGTCAAGCACCGCAATTTGGGCCGACGTCAGAACCGCCGCCTGCGCCGTGGTCAGCGCCACCAGGTCCGCCGATCCAAGGCCCGGCAAGGCATCGGTCGTCAGGACAGCAATCTGCGCCGTGGTCATGTGGGCTATCTGTGCCGTGGTCAAAGCCCCGACTTGATCTGAGGTCAGCGCGGCGGTCTGATCAGTGGTCAGCGCCGCCACCTGAGTGGTGGACATGCCGGCAATCGCATCGGTTGCAATCGAGGCGATTTGTGCACTCCCAAGCGCTGCAACCTGACTGGAGGTCAATGCAGCAACCTGATCAGATCCCAATGCCGCCACCTGATCACTGGTCAATCCAGCCAAAGCGCCCACAGCCAGCGCCGCCAAATCGGCCGTCTCCATCGCCGAGATCACGCTGGCAGAGATGGCCCCCAGCTGAGCGGAATCCAGCGCGGCTGCCTGTGCTGTGGTCAGCGCCACCAGATCATCACTGCCAAGTCCGGCCAAAGCTGCCGTTGACAATGCAGCGACCTGCGCCGTGGTCAGCGCCACCGTCTGATCGGTCGTCAAAGCCGCGACCTGATCCAGCGTCAGCGCCGCAACCTGAGTGGTTCCCAAAGCCGCAATCTGGGCGGTTGCCAGCGCGGCAATGCCTGACGTGCTGAGTGCTGCGACCTGGGCCGTGGCAAGTGCCGCCACTTGCCCCACGGTCAAAGCCGCCACCTGATCCGTGGACAGTCCCGCCACGGCGTCCGTGGTCATTCCAATCAAAGCGGTTGTGGTCAGGGCGGCCAGATCCGCCGTCTCCATCTGCGACAGAACTGCTGCTGCAATCGCGCCAACCTCTGCGGCGGTCAGCGCCGCGGCCTGCGTGGTGGAAAGCGCAATCAACGCGTCGCTGCCAAGTCCCGCCAAAGCCTGCGTCGAGAAAGCTGCAACCTGCCCGACCGTCAGGGCCACCACGTCATCCGTGGTCAAGGCACCGACCTGGATCGACGACAGGCTGGCCACTTGCGCCGTGGTCAGGGCTGCGGCCTGATCCGTCGACAGGGCCGCGACATCCGCTGCCGACAGACCCGAAATGGCCCCGGTCGCCAAGGCTGCGATCTGCGCCGAGGTGATGGCTGCGACCTGATCGGTCGACAGCGCCGCCATCTGGGCAGAGCCCAGACCGCGCATCGCCCCAGTGGTCAGTGCCGCAAGATCATCCGTCCCTATCGCCGCAAAGATGGTGTCGCCAATAGCCGCGACCTGCGCCGAGGTCAGCGCCGCCGCCTGCGAGGTGGTCAAAGCGGTCAGCGCTTGCGTGGAAAGTCCCGCAAGACCGGCGGTGGTAAGGGCAGCCACCTGAGGATTGCTCATCCCTGCAACCTGATCGGTCGACAGGCCTGCGATCTGGCCCGAGGTCAGCGCGCCAACTTGCCCCACTGTCAACGCCGCGACCTGCGAGGTCGACAGCGCCGCAATCTGGTCAGTCGACAAGTGCGATACCGCCGCCGCGGACAAAGCCGCAACCTGGGCATTGGTCAACGCCGCAATCTGATCTGTGGTCAAAACCACAGCTTCTGCCGTCGTGATGCCCCGGATCGCCGTCGGCGACAGGGCGGCGATGTCCGCCGTCTCCATATTGTCAAAGATTGACACCGAAAGGGCCGCGATCTGCGCTGAGGTCAGCGCTGCGGCTTGGGTTGTGGTCAAGGCCACAAGTTCTGCACTCGTCAGGCCGGCAAGGCTTGCCGTCGAAAGCGCCGCGACCTGACCGGCCGAGAAAGCCGCCACCTGAGCCGTTGTCAAGGCAGCGACCTGGCCCGAGGTCAGTACCGCCATTTGCCCGTTGGTCAGGCTCGCCACCTGAGCGGTCGACATGGCCGCCAGCGACGTGGCATCGATAAAGGCGATCGAAGAGATCGCAAGACCTGCGACCTGCGCCGTGGTCAAGGCCGCCAACTGATCCGATCCGAGGGCTGCAATCTGCGTCGATGTCAGGCCTTTGATGGCAAGAACGTTCACCGCCGCCAGATCCGCCGTGTCAAGCGCAGCTATTGCAGCGGTGCTGAGGTTGGCAATCTGGGCTGAAGACAGCGCCCTGGCTTGCGCCGTGGTCAATGCCACCACGTCATCAGTTGTCAGGCCCGCCAGACTTGCCGTCGTCAGGGCCGCGATCTGCTGGGTCGTCAATTTGGCGACCTGCGCCGTGGTCAGGGCACCGACTTGCCCCGAGGCGAGGGCGCCGATCTGCGCTGTGGTCAATGCCGCAATCTGCGCGGTGGTCAAAGCGGCAATATCTGCGGTCGGCAACTGACGCACCTGCGCCGTGGTCAAAGCGGCAATCTGCGCGGTGCCCAGATGGGACACCTGGCTCGTGGTCAATGCGCCGATCTGCGCCGAGGTCAGGCCCTTGATCGTCGCAGACGTCAGGACGGCCAGATCGGCCGTCTCCAGGGCCGCGATCGTGGCGGTGGCCAGCGCAGCAATCTGGGTCGAGGTCAGGGCCGCGATCTGCGCCGTGGTCAGGGCCACGCCCGCCGCCGTGCCAAGGCCACCAATGGCTGCCGTGGTCAGGGCCGCAATCTCTGCCGTGGTCAGCGCTGCTGTCTGATCCGTGGTCAGCGCCGCGATCTGTGCCGACCCCAGCGCAGCAATCTGCGCCGTGGTCAGCGCCGCCACCTGGGTCGTGGTCAAGGCCCCGAAGCTTGCCGATGGCAAGGCCAGCATCTGGCCCGAGGTCAAGGCTTTGACCTGCACGGTTGACAGGGCTGCAATGTCATCGGTTGACAACGCCCCCAAGGCCCCGGTGGTCAGCGCAGCAATCTGACCCGTGGTCAAGTGCGAAACCTGCGCCGTGGTCAGCGCCGCGGCCTGATCGGTGCTCAACGCCGCGATCTGGGCGGTCGTCAGTGCTGCGGCCTGCGCCGTGGTCAGGGCGGCGATGGCATCGCTGCCGACCGCCGCAAACTGTCCGGCGGTGAGGGCCACGATCTGCGCTGTCGTCAGCCCCACGATTTGATCCGAGGTCAGCGCAGCAACTTGTGCGGTTGTGAGACCTCGCAACGCTGCCGTGGTCAGCGCCGCGACATCCGCCGTCTCCAACGCCGCCAATACGGTGGTCGTAAGGGACGCAAGTTGGGTCGATGACAGAACCGAGGCCTGCCGCGTGGTCAAAGCCTGCGCATCATCCGTGGTCAGGCCTTGCAAGGTTGCCGTGCTCAGCGCCGCGATTTGCGCCGTGGTCAGCGCTGCGGTCTGGTCGGTCGTCAGGGCGGCAAATTGGCCAGTGGTCAGAACGGCCACCTGTGCGGTGCCAAGCGCCGCCAGCCGCGCCGTGTCGATCGCCGCAATCCCGGCGGTTGCCAAGGTGACAAACTGTCCGGTGGTCAGCGCCGCAAGCTGGCCGCTGGTCAGGGCGGCAACCTGATCTGACCCGAGTGCCGCGACCTGCGCCGTGGTCAGAGCCCGCACCGCGGATGAGGTCAGCACCGCGACGTCCTCGGTCTGCAGGGCGGCAATGGCTGCGGTCGACAGGACTGCGATCTGGGTAGAGGTCAGGACAGCAGCCTCGGCAGTGGTCAATGCCGCTGCTTCCGCTGACGTCAGCCCGCGCAACGCCCCCGTGGTCAGTGCTGCAACCTGCGTCGTGCTCAACGCGGCGACATCATCGCTACCAAGGGCGCCCAACTGTGCCGAGGTCAGAACCGTAAGCTGCGCCGTGGTCAGTGCCGCAGCCTGCGCCGTCGTCATGCCGCCCAGAACTGCGGTGCCAAGGGCTGCAAACTGCGCCGTGGTCAGGTTGGCGACTTTGACGCTGGACAAGGCGGCGAACTGGCTGCTGTGCAGGGCGCCGATCTGGGCCGTGCTCAAGATCGCCAGTTGGGCGCTGGACAGGACGGCCACTTGTGCCGTGCTGAGGGCCGCCACCTGCGCCGTGGTGAATTTCGCCACCTGCGCCGCCGACAGACCGGCAATATCCGCCGTGGTCAAGGCTGCGACCTGTGCCGTTGACAGCGCCGCCACCTGATCCGTGGTCAGGCCTTTCACCGCCGTGGAACTGAGGGCTGCGACATCTGCCGTGCCCATTTTGTTCAGGGTCTGCGCTGCAATCGCCGCGATCTGGACAGAGGTCAGCGCCGCAGCCTGCGCCGTGGTCAGAACCACAATATCGGCCGAACTGAGCCCTTTCAGCGTGGTGGTGCCCAATGCGCCGATCTGCACCGGGGTCAGCTTTGAAATCTGGGCCGTGCTCAACCCTTCAAGCTGGGTTGAGGTCAGCGCGGAGATCTGGGCGGTGGTCAGGGTCGCAAGTTGCGCCGTGGACATCGCGGCCAGGCTGTCTGCGTCAAGTTTGGCCAACTGCGCCGGCGTAAAGGCTGCAATCTGGGCCGTGGTCAGGGCAGCGGCCTGTGCCGTGGTCAGCACCCCCATCTGAACCGTGGTCAATCCCTTGATCGTTACGGTGGACAACGCCGAAATGTCTGCCGTGCTCAGATGCTCAATCGCAGCCGTCGACAAGGCTGCGATCTGAACCGAGGTCAGGGACGCCACTTGGGCCGTCCCCAGGGCCACCACATCTGCCGTGGTCAGTCCGGCGATTCCGGTGGTCGTCAGACCGATAATCTGTGCCGTGCCAAGGGCCGCCACCTGCGCCGTGGTCAGGGCTGCAACCTGACCGGAGGAGAGGCCAGCCAACTGCGCCGAGGTCAGCGCACCGATCTGTGCCGTTGACATCGCAGCCACGGCGGCGGCAGTCAGTTTGGCCACCGTCCCCGGCACGAGGTTTGCAACCTGTGCTGTCGTCAGGGCTGCAACCTGCGCCGTGGTCAGCACCGCAGCCTGCAGCGAGGTCAGACCCTTGATGGCGGCCGTGGTCAGAACTGCCATATCTGCAACGGTCAGATGCGAGATCGCACCTGTGCCCACCGCCGACACCTGCGCCGATGTCAGAACCGCTGCCTGTGCCGTGGTCAATGCGGCAATATCGGCCGAGCCAACGCCGGCCAAAGCGGATGTGGCAAGCGCTGCGACCTGCGCCGTGGTCAGGGCTGCGACCTGCGCCGTGGTCAGGGCTGCAACCTGCGTCGAGGTCAGCGTGGCCACCTGGGCCGAGGTCAACGCGGCAATCTGGGCGGTCGACAGGGCCCCAAAGGCCGCACTGCTGATTTTTGAGACGGAGGACGTTGACAAGGCAGCCAGCTGCGCCGTGGTCAGCGCTACAACTTGTCCGGTTGTCATCGCCGCCACTTGGGTGGACGACAATCCTCTGATAGCGCCGGTGGTCAGGGCAGCGAGGTCAGCCGTTTCCAGATGCGCCACCGCAGCGGTTGACAGCGAGGACACCTGATCCGAAGTCAGAACCGCCGCCTGCGCCGTGGTCAGCGCCACGGCGTCTGCCGTGCTCAGGCCTTTCAGCGCCGCGCTGGACAGTGCAGCGATTTGCGCCGTGGTCAAAGCGGCGGTTTGCGCTGTGGTCAAACCGGCAATCTGCGTCGAACTCAGCGCCGCGATTTGCACGCTGGACATCGAGGCGATTTGCGCTGTCGTCAACCCGCCGATCGCAGTGGACGACAGTTTGCTCAAATCCGCCACTGGCAGCGCCGCAATCTGTGCCGTGGTCAGCGCCGCAAGTTGCGCCCCGGTCAGAACCGCGACCTGCGCCGTCGTCAGGCCTTTGATCGCCGCCGTGGTCAGGGCTGCGATATCCGCCGTTTCCATATGCGACAAGGCCGCCTGCCCGATCGCCCCGAATTGAGCCGACGACAGGGCCGCAACCTGTGCCGTGGTCATCGCAACCAGGTCTGCCGAGGTCAGCGCCACAATCGCCCGCGAACTGATTGCGGCCACCTGTGCGGTCGACAATGCCGCCGTCTGCGCCGTGGTCAGCACCGCGACTTGCGTTGACAAAAGCGCGCCCACCTGCGCCGTCGTGAATGCAGCAACTTGCGCCGTCCCGAACGCCGGGATTTGCGCTGTGGTCAGCGACACGATATCCGCCGTTGTCAGGGCTGCGACCGCAGCGGTCGACAGGGCGGCGATCTGGGCGGTGGACAGCGTGGAAATCGTCGTCATGAGATGCTC
Organism: Rhodobacterales bacterium; assembly: GCA_038231395.1. Lineage (GTDB taxonomy): Bacteria > Pseudomonadota > Alphaproteobacteria > Rhodobacterales > Rhodobacteraceae > Stagnihabitans. The sequence continues at coordinate 33,277 of JBBRLL010000029.1, read as the reverse complement.
CGGTTGACTAAGGACAATGCGAGGCAGGACTATCCCGACCCCGCCGCTGCCCTGATTGGGCGCGATGTTGCCACGCAGGCTCGCAGGCGATGATTATCAAAGGGTGAACAGGTCCCCAAACCGGGCAGATGAAGTCGAGAAGTCCCCAAGAAATACCCTCGAACTTTAGACAAATTAGCGATCTGATGCTGGACTGTGCGTGAAATGTTCAGGTCTTGTTCACCTATTCCGCACCAGACTACGGCAAAAGCCACGGAGGTTTCCCCGATGTCGATGCCCTTCCTTCTGCCCTTTCCGATGCCCGGCGACGAAGACAGCCTGTTGCGTGCCATGGCGCGACCCGGGGGTCTTTCCGCCGTCCCGGTGGGGGAATTGCCCTATCTTGGCCGCGCCGTCGCGGGCTTGGATCTTATGGGCCTCGTGCGCCTTGCGGAATTGGCGGGTGACGCGGACAGCATCGCCCTTTATGAATTCTGGCTGGGCGCGCATGGCACTGAAATGCCGGCCTGCGGCGCCTGGTTCAACCTTGGCGTTGGCCGGATGAAGGCGGCCAATCCCTCCGGCGCGGTTGAGGCTTACCGTGCCGCCCTGCGCCTGAAACCCGATATGACAGAGGCCGCCATCAACCTCGGCTCGGCGCTGGAAGCGTCGGGTCAGATCGAGGCGGCGCTTGGTGCGTGGCGCGCCGCCCTGCCACCCGCGCCGCTGCGGCAAGTCCTGCACAACCAGCTTGGACGCGTGATGGAAGCGCAAGGACGCCTCGGCCCTGCCGGGCAAGAGTTGCGCGCCTCGCTTCTGATCGCACCGCATCAGCCGGATGTGCAACAACACCTTGTCCATATCCGCCAACGCACGACCGCATGGCCCGTGACACGGCTGGACGTGCCCGGCCTGACCGACGAGGAGGCCGCCTTCAACTGCGGTCCCCTGGCCGCCCTCGCCATGTATGACGACCCGGTGGCGCAAGCCGCCTGCGCCGCCGACTGGATCGCCCGCAAGGTTCCCGCCGCGCCGGCCCATCTGGCCCCGACTGTGGGTTATCGACATGACCGCATCCGAATCGGCTATCTTTCCACTGATTTCTGCCGCCACGCGATGAGCTTTCTGATCGCCGAACTTCTGGAACTGCATGACCGCGCGCGGTTCGAGGTTTACGGTTACGACGCCTCGCCGGAGGATGGCAGTGACATCCGAGCCCGGGTTCTGGCCGCGTTGGATCATCACATTCCGATCCACGGCCTGACCGATGAGGTTGCCGCCCGCGCGATCCTTGCTGATGAGATCGACATTCTGATCGACCTGAACGGCCTGACCAAAGGCGCGCGTCTGGGCATCCTGCGCTGGAAACCCGCGCCGGTCGCAGCGACCTACCTGGGCTATATCGGCCCGGTTCCGTTGCCGGAACTTGACTATATCTTGTGTGATGCAGTGACGATTCCGCCTGCGATGGATGACCTTTATACTCCACGCCCGCTGCGGATCGAGGGGTGCTATCAGGCCAATGACAGCCGCGCCCCGCAACTGCCCATGGTGTCCCGCGCGGTCGAGGGCCTGCCGGACGACGCCTTTGTCTACACCTGCGTCTCACACCATTACAAAATTACCGAGACGATGTGGGAAAGCTGGTGCCGCATCGTCGCCGCCACAGAAGATTCGGTGCTGTGGCTGATCGACGACAACCCGGAAAGCCGCGCGGCCTTGACCGCCCGATGGCTCACGAAGGGCCTTGATGCTGAGCGTCTGATTTTTGCGCCCCGCGTCGACCCTGATCGATATCGGGCAAGGTTGGCGCTGGCGGATGTGTTCCTTGACACGCATCCTTATAACGCCGGCACCATCGCCTCGGATGCGTTGCGGATGGGTCTGCCGATGATAACCTTGCAAGGCGAAGCATTTGCCGCCCGCATGGCCTCCAGCCTTTTGACCGCCGTCGGCTTGAGCGAGGGCATCACCAAGACAGTGCAGGACTATGAGGCCCGCGCCATCAGCCTTTGCCGCGACCGCGCCTCGCTTCAACGGATGAAAGCGCATCTGGCCGGAGAAGCCTGGGCGAAAACGCTGGGCGATGCTGCCGGGTTCACCCGCCGCTTTGAGGCTTCGATGGAACATATTTGCCTGCGCCCCTAGTGGCGCATATGATGTGAAGGCCGGGGCGAAATCCCCGGCTTTTTTTTTGGCAAGACCGTTTTGAGTGATAGGGTCGTTCCCGGTGGCACAGACGTTGTCTGCGGCACAAATATTTTCTGTGACGCGTTCGGTTGGTTTGGCCCCTCAACTCAGGTTTGGCGCAGTCAGGTGCCATTCAGTGCTTTTGGTCGCGTCACCACCGGAACTTCAGGGCAAGCGGAAACGACCGAAGACTTTCTCCCCCGGCCGCATATTTCACACGTCGGCAGCCAAGGGCTAAAGCACGGCCGCTTTCACGCCCGAGGCCCAAAGTGCGAAATGGCCGTCGCGCTGCACACGCACGTTGTAAAATCCTGCCGCTTCGAAATGACGGGCGAGGGTCGTGGCCACAAAACCCGTACGATGACCCATGAAATGATTGCCCGCAGCGATTGAACCACGATGACCGTAAAGCATGTCCAAAGCCGCGATCGGCCCCATCGCCGACATGTAGGCGGCATCCTCCAGCTTGCCTTCGGCCACAAGTTCAGCCACCTGCTGAAGATCCGGCATCGTGACCAGCGCAAAACCACCCGGCGCCAGCACGCGGTGAAATTCCGCCAAAGCCAACGGCACTTCATGGGCGGTCAGATGCTCCAGGTTATGGGCCGACCAGACCCCGTGGACGGAGCCGGTTTGCACCACCGTCATGTCCGTGATCGAAGCGACGATATCTGGTGCCACACCCGGATCAATATCCAGCCGCAGTTCCGCCCATTCCCCAGCGGGGAAAAAGGCTGCCGGAATTTTGGACGGGTCGGCCGGGCCACAGCCGACGTGCAGCACGGTGCGGGTCGTGGGTGCAACGATCTGGGCCATATCGAGGGTCGGATTGGTCGCGATGGTCATGGTCTATCCTTTCTGGATAAGCTGGTCGAGAGAGTCGGAAGTTTTGGGTCACGGTTCACGCAAAGCCTCGCTTAAGCCGCGCATCAGCGGGTCAAGGAAATAGTCCAATACCGAGCGCGTTCCGGTCTTGACGTCAGCCTCAAGCGTCATGCCGGGCAAAAGGTTTGCACCGGCGGGCAGGTCGTGCAAAACGCCGCTCAGGCTGACCCGGGCGGGATGCTGGGCATCCGTAGCGCCGTCCGGGGTGAAGGATGCGCTGGACACGTCGATAAGTTGGCCGGTCAAAGCGCCGTGACGCCGCCAGGGAAAGGCATCTATTTTGAGGTCAACCGCGTTGCCCGGAGCCACAGAGCCGGTATCGGCGGACCGGATGGCAATTTCGGCCACCATCGGCACGTCGGAGGGTACCAGAACCACGACTGGCGTGCCTTCGGCAAGCGACGAGCCCGCCCCGCCCTGCGCCACCGAAATCACGACCCCCGGACCCGGTGCCACCAGTTCTGAGAGTGCCGCCAGCCGATTGGCCTTCGAGAGCGCCTCGTCGAGGGCTACGATTTGCGGCCGCAACGCAGCCAAGGCCTCAAGATCGGCGCGGCGACGGTCACTGTCATAGGCACCAAGGGCCGCTTCAGCCGCTGCCAGTCGCGCCGAAATGTCCTTCATCCGGGCGTCGTGCTGGTTCATTGCGGTTTCGGCATCTATCCGCGCCAGTTGCGCCTCCAGTGCTGCGAGGTGAGAACCGGTCTGACGGGCGGCGAGCGTGGTGCGCATCGTTTCCACCTCTCGGGCGATGGTCAGACGGTCGGTCAGGCCTGAAACGGCATGATCCTCAGCCTGAAGCGCGTCGGCTGCAGCATCGCGTGCGGCCTGAAGCTGGGCACGCTGCGCGGCGGCGAGGCCCTCTCGCTGCGCCTGAACCGCGCCCTGAAGGGCCAGATCAGGGGAATTCGTGGTCATGGCTTGGCCCGACAGATCGGCCTCAAGTCGCGCCTTCTGGGCGGCAAGGGTGTCGTGCTGAGCGTACAAGGCGGCGCGATCGGCGTCTGGCAACGTCGGATCCAATCGGGCAAGCACTTGCCCTTTGCTGACCTTGTCGCCCGGATGCACCAAAAGCTCGCGCAAAACCGCACGGCTCATCGGCGCAAGGATTGCCGGAGGGGCGTCGGCAGCAATCCTGCCACGGGCAGAGACGATCACATCCAGTCGGACGGTTGCGGCCAGCGAGACCGAAGATACAAGCAAAGCGGCCCCCAAAGCTGGCCACAGGCGGAGTAAAAATGGGGCGGGTTCGCTGACCAAACGGTCAAGATCGGCCTGAAACTCCAGCGCGTCGCGGGCAATCTTCATGTCATATGCTCGGTCTGCTGTTGCCAGAGGTGCCGGTAGATCTCGCAGCGCATCAGCAAGTCGGAATGCGGGGCCATATCGACCACACGGCCCTGATCCAGCACGACAATCGCATCGGACCGCACCAGGGTTGACAGCCGGTGCGATACGATGATGACGGTGCGGCCCTTGGCAATCGCCGACAGGTTGCGATTGACCACGGCCTCCGATTCCGGGTCAAGCGCCGAAGTCGCCTCGTCAAACACTAGGATTTTCGGCGCGCTCATCAAGGCGCGTGCGATGGCCAGTCGTTGACGCTGACCACCCGACAAATTGGAGGCACTCTCTTCGACTGCCGTATCAAATCCATGCGGCAAGCGGCGGATAAACTCCTCTGCGCCAGCCAGTTTTGCGGCGATCAGCACCTCCTCCAGTCCCGCTTCGGGTCGCGCCATGGCGATATTGTCGCGGATGGAGCCACGGAACAGCAGGTTTTCCTGCAACACCACGCCAAGACTGCGGCGCAAATGGTCAAGGTCGATCTGGCGAATATCAACCCCGTCGATCTGGATCAGGCCACTTTGCGGAGTCTCGATCCCCTGGATCAGGCGCGTCAGCGTGGTCTTGCCAGAGCCGGAGCGTCCGACGACACCAATCACCTGACCGGGCGTGATCTCCAGATTGATGCGGTCCAGCGCCGGGGTGGCAGCGCCGGGATAGGTGAAGCTGACGTCGTCAAAGCGCAACCGTCCACCGATCGGGTGGCGTGCCGGACGGGCCTGACTGCCGCGCTCCGGCTTTTGGTTCAGCACGCCGGCCAGCATACGTACCGACAAAGCGGCCTCCTGATATTCATTGATCAGGCCAACGATCTGCACCAAAGGCCCGGTCACGCGCCCGGCCAACATCAAAAAGGCAACCAAAGCGCCGGTGGTCAGACGACCTTCCAGGACCAGCGCCGCGCCGTAGCCGATGACCGAGATTTGCATCAGTTTTTCCAAAAGACCGGTTGCGGCGGCAGCCAGCGCTGCAATGGCCCCCACATCCCATTGGCGCCGCAGGGTTCCGGCAAGACTGTCCTCCCACGCCTTGCGGCGCGAGGGTTCCAGCACCAGCGACTTTACCGCGCGCATGTTGTGCAGGGTTTCGACAAGTTGCGCCTGCCGTCCGGCTTCTGCCTGATAGAGGGCGTTGAGCCTGCGGCGAAACAGCGGCAGAAGTGATCCGATCACGGCAGCGATGGCCGAGGCAAAGCCAAGAACCACCAGCGTCAAAGGACCGCAGAGCAGCATCAGGATGCCCAACAGAAGCGGCAAAAAGACCGCGTCCAGCAGGGTCTGGAACAGTCGCCCCGTCAGGAAGTTTCTTATCTTTTCCGTCTGTTGCATGTGACGCGCCATGACCCCTGCGGGCGTGGTTTCAAACACCGACAACGGCAGGGCCATCAGATGCGCAAAACTGCGCGCCCCCATCACGGCATCCACTTTGCCACCGGCAATCAGCATCAACCGCTGACGGGTATAGGTGAAGGCTGCATCAAAGGTGGCCAGAACGATGAAGATTGCGACGATCGCTGTCAGTGTGTTCCACGCCTGATGAGCGATGACGCGGTCGATCAGCACCTGAAACAGCAAGGGCAGCGCAAAGGCGATCAGATTGCCGACAAGCACCGCCACTGCCACACCCGCCAGAAGGCCACGTTGCGCGCGCAAAGCGGGCATAAACCAAGCCAGACCAAAGGGCTGCTCTTCTGCCCTCGGTTTGGGACGGGCAAGAAGGATACGGCCATCCCACATCTCACCAAACCGGGCCTGTGCGACGGTTTGCACGCCCTTGGCCTCTTCCCACGGGTCAAGGATGGCAATCTGCGCCGCCTCCCCCGGCATGATCGCCACAACGATCAGCCAGCCGCCATCTTTGCGCCCGACCATGACCGGATAGGCGGTGCCCAGACTGGCGACTTTGGCCCAATTGCAGCGTTCAACCAGTTTGGCGTGAAACCCCGCAACGGTCAGGGTGTGCAGGATGGAGGGCGCAAGATCACCCTCGACCAGCCGTGGCAGGTCTTCGGGCCGCAGCGCCACGCCATGATGCGCCGCGATCAGAAAGGTCGCCCTGAGGGCCGACATCTGTCGTTCGCGCAGTGCCAGTTCCTTGGCAAGATTTGGGTCCGAAAGGGTCATGCCGGACCCTAGGCTGAGCGGCCTTAACGCTAGGTGAAAGGCCACCCTCTTGCGCACTGCAACCGACACGCTGCGGCCCGGTTTTGCACCGAATTGCGTAGGATTTTAGCGAAGGGATGCCCTAGTCGCGGCGCGGCATCGCCTGACCCGTCTCGTCAAAGACATGCACCTTGGCGGGGTTAAGGGTCAGGCCGACGTTGGCCCCCGTCTCCAGCCGCAGCGACGGATCAGATTCGACGTTGACTTGGCCAAGGTCGGTATCCACATGAACGAAAGTGGTATTTCCCAAAGCCTCCACCACCGCGATCCGGCCTTGCAACGCGCCAGAGCCGGGCTGGCCAAGGGTGATATCCTCTGGCCGCACGCCAAGTTCGACGCGCCGCTCGCCCTCAAAAGCGGCACGGGCGGGCAGCGTCAGACTGCCATCGCCCAGCCGCACCGACAGGCCATTTGTCGCAGTGGCGGGCATGAAGTTGATCGCCGGAGAGCCGATGAAACTGGCCACAAAGCGGTTGGCAGGGGCATTATACAGCTCCAGCGGGGCGCCGGACTGGCTGATCCGGCCCTTGTCCAACACGACGATCTTGTCGGCCAAGGTCATCGCCTCAACCTGATCATGGGTCACATAGACCATCGTCCGCCCAAGATCGGCATGCAGGCGCGCCAGTTCCAGCCGCATCTGGCCGCGCAGCAAGGCGTCAAGGTTGGACAAGGGCTCGTCGAACAAAAACACCTGCGGGTCGCGCACCAAAGCTCGGCCAATCGCCACACGCTGCCTTTGACCGCCCGACAACTCCGCCGGCCTGCGGGCCAAAAGCGGCTCCAATTGCAGCGTTTTAGCCACCCGCTGCGCAGCCTCCGCCTGTTTGGCCTTGGAATCCCCGGCCAATGACATCGAAAAGCAGATGTTCTGCGCCACCGTCAGATGCGGATACAAGGCGTAGCTTTGAAAGACCATCGCCACGCCGCGCTTGGCGGGTTCCACATGGGTCACGTCGCGGTCGCCGATCTTGACGCTACCCTCGGACACGGCTTCCAGCCCGGCAATCATCCGCAGCATGGTGGATTTGCCGCAGCCCGACGGCCCCAGCAAAGCGCAGAATGACCCGTCCGCCACTTTCAGATCCATGCCCCGGATCACTTCGACCGCGCCGAACCGCTTGGCGATGCCTGTCAATTCCACCGATGCCATGTTTTACCCTTTTATACCTGCGGTCAGTGTGATGGCTTGCGTGACGCGGCGCTGGAACAGAAGATAGGCGACCGCCACCGGCAAGCCCGCCAAAACCGCCCCTGACAGCAAGCGGCCGTAGCGCACCCCGAACGCGTCCTGCACCGCCGTGATGCCAACCGTCACCGTCATCATCTTTTCATCCTGCGCCGCCAGAAACGGCCAGAGGAAGTTGTTCCATGTCCCGATAAAGGTGATGATGGCCAGCGCCGTCGTTACACCCCAGTTCATCGGCAGATAAACCCGGAACAAAAGTTGAAACTCGGTGGCACCGTCCATTGTAGCGGCCTCACGATACTCCCGTGGCAGGCCGTCGAAGAACTGTTTGTAGATGATCACCGTCACCGGCGTCAGCAACAGCGGCAGGATGATGCCTAGATAGTGGTTCAGCAATCCAACCCCGGCAATGATCACGAAGTGGTTCACGATCAACCCGGTCACCGGAATCATGAAACTGGCGAGGATGGTCCACCACAGCAGTTTGCGCCCGGGAAACTGCAACTGCGATATCGCAAAGCCAGCGCAGGCAGCCATCATCACCGCAACGACCGTCACCGATACCGAGGTGATGATGGAATTGAGGTACCAGCGCGGCAGGCTGGAGTGTTCGATGTCATACAGATAGCTGGACAGGGTCGGTTCGGAGGGCAGCATGCCGAACTCTTTAACCGTCATGTCATCAAAGCGCAGGCTGGTGATGATGGCCCAATACAAAGGAAAGAACCAGATGGCCGCGAAGGCAATGGTCAGCAAGGTCAGCACGATGCCAACCAGACTGATCCGGCGTTTGGGTCTGGCCGCAGCGTCGGTCATCTTTGGCCCCTTATGCGCAGGATCTGAAATTGCAGGACTGAAAAGGTGATGACGATGACGAACAGCGCCACCGCGATCGTGGCAGCGTAACCCCCGGAATTCTTCTGGAACGCCTGTTCAAAGATGTATTGCACCAGAACCATGGTCGGACGGGTTTGGCCGCCGCGCGCGAACAGGAACACCTGCTCGAATATCTTGAGTTGCAGGATCATCTGGATGGTCAGGCATAACACGGTGATGGGCCAAATCAGCGGAAAGGTGATCCGCGTGAAAGTCTGCCACCGCGTTGCACCGTCCAAGGCCGCAGCCTCATAAAGCTCTTGCGAGATATTGCGCAGTCCGGCCAGAAACAACAGGATCGAAAAGCCGTTGGTCCACCAGATCGTGATGACAGCCGCACCCGGCAACACCAAAGGCACTGTGCGCCATATGTTCACCGGCGCCCCGGAAAACACCTGAATGACCGGCTGCAAAATTCCAAACTGTACGTTCGTCATCCAATCCCAGATAATATAGACCACCGAGACGGGCAGGATGAACGGCAGGAAGAAGGCCGACAGCACCACGCTTTGCAGCCGCCCCTTCAGCCGGTTGACCATCAGGGCGATCAAAAGCGCCATTGCGGTTCCGGGAACAACGGTCAGAAGCACAAAATAGGCGGTGTTCCAGACCGCAATGCGAAACACCGGATCCTTGAACATGCGCACATAGTTGTCAAAGCCAACCCAGGTTCCGGCTCCGATCAGCGGCGCTTTGTACAGGCTCAACTTGACCATCTGATAGGTTGGATAGGCGAACATCCACAGGTACAGGGCCACGAACGGCGCAATCAGGATGAGGGCAGTCAGAATTTCGCTGCGTCGGTTGCGGATCATGGCTCTTTTCCCTTCTAAAACCCCGCCGACGAAAATCACCCATCGGCGGGGCTTGGGTTCCTTGCTGGGGCGGAGCGGACCAGCCCCCCCGCCTTCTGCGACCTTACTGCATCGCGTCGAGGTCGGCTTTCATCTGCGCCGCCGCATCTTCCGGGCTAAGCTCGTTGTTGATGGCCGGCGTGAAGGCGTTGCCAGCGGCATCAAAGAGGGGTGAGGCCACTCCAGCAAACTTCGACTTAGGGTCAAACACACCATTCGCCGTCAGTTTGGCGTAGGTGGCTTGCGGCTGCATGGCTTTGTATTCCGCAGACTCGGTCACAGCCTTGTTGGCCGGGATATGGCCTGCCGTAGCCCAGAACAGCGAATGCGCCTCCATCCACTTGATCACTTCCAGAACAGCTGCGTGTTTGGCCGGATCAACGGTCACGCCCGCATTGTTCGGAATGGCAAAGGTGTGGCTGTCTTCGTAGGTGCAGGCGTGGTTGAACAGCACCGGCAGCTCGATGGCACCCCAGTTGAACAGCTTGCCCTGCTTGGCAAGGTCAACCATGGTCGGCACTTCCCAGACCCCGTTGATCATGAACGGCGACTTGCCGGACGTGAACAGCGCCACGGTTGAAGGGTAGTCCGTCTTTGGCGGGTTGTATCCGGCCTTGACCCAACCGGCAATCACGCCCACCGATTTGGCCAGCTTGGCCTGACTGTCGCCCGGCAGCCAGGCGCCATCTTTCCCGATGTCGCCATCTTGCTGGCATAGGAACGAATAGATCGTGCGGAACGCGAAGTTGCCGTCTGCGGTGACCTGAGCAATCGACCAGGTGTTGCCGTCAGCCTTCAGTTTCGCCAAAGCAGCGGTGAAGTTATCCATGCCGTCCAGCCCTTTGGGCAGACCGTCGTCACCGATCAGGCCCGATTTGGCCAGCAGGTCCTTGTTATAGTAAAGCACGATCGGATGGGTGTCGAACGGCACGGCATATTGCTTGCCATCGACATGAACCGCATCCCAAGTTGCCGCCGCAAAGCTGTCTTGCGTCAGGCCCATCGTCTTCATGTCATCGGCCGAAATTTCGGTCAGAATACTTTCGCTCACGGCAAGCGGGATCCGGCTGGCATGATAGGTCATCATGTCAGGGCCCTGACCCACAGCGCTAGAGGTCTGGACCTTGCTGTAGAACGGCGTGCCCCAATCCAAAGTGGTGCCCTGAATTTCGATGGCGTCTTTGTGCTCGGTGTTGAAGTCTTCGATGAGCTTCTTCATCCGCACGCCGTCGCCACCGCCCAGGAAATCCCACCAGACCACGGTTTCCTTGGCTTGCGCACCAGTTGCGAACATAACGGCAGCCAGCAAGGCTGCCTTGGTTGATAATTTCACAGTGTCCTCCCTCGATGAAGCTTTGCTTCCACGCCCAAACTCTTCTGCCGCCTGCGGGCGCGCACAGTTGGCAGACCGGTTGCCCGGAATTGAGGTGGCCTGCTTTGAGGCCCGTCTTCTTGTTGTGTTGACAGCCTATGTAAGGCAGGGCGCAGCTGTCAACATATTCCGCGATATGTATCCACTATCTGGATACGAGGGCGCACTCAAAGGTCGACCGGCAGCAGCTGTGCCTGCGCTACCATCGCATCAAAGAGCGCGTCGGCCACCGGATCATCTGCCCCCATCAGCCGGAAAGTCGATGCGATCAACCCGCCCCGCCCAACCCGCCGCTCGCCAATCAGCGCCACCGGTTTATGGACCCACCCAACCACCAGACCCGCAATCACCGGCCCCGCAAATTCCCACCCGCTGAAGCCGCCCATCACGTGATGCGGCACCACGTCCGAGAAGGACAAGTCGATCATCGGGCCACCCGGCAAATCGGCAAAGGGTCCCTCACGCCGGATCCAGCTGAACCCGGCAATCCAGTCGCCGCGCCACATGCTGCCATGCCGCGGCATCAAAAGGATATTGGGCAAAGGAAACATCGGCCCAATCGGAACGCCGGGCACGTCATCGACAACCGAGATAAAGGGCTGTTCGCGGCCCCGTTCCTCAACTCGCAGATTTCCTTGAGTTTTTACGGTTCCATCCGCAAGCACCAGATAGCGCGCGCCGTTCTGCATCCGGCGAATATCAGCCTCGTCCAGCGCATGGGTCAGCGTCACATCCGCGTCGCGGGCCGCCACAACGCGGTAGCCCAAACCCTTGGCCCGCAGCGCCAAACCCTTGTCAGAGGTGGCGAGTTTCGGCAAATCGGACGTGTCACGCAAGGCATAAAGTGCCAAATCCACCTGGTTGCGCTGGATGACCTTGCCGTCCTCGACCAATTCCAAACGGATCACCAGCAGTCGGTTTTTTGCGGTCTGTGGCAGGGTCAGATCAATCCGGCCAAGTGCTGTCGTGGTCAAAGGTGCGGCGCCTTCCAGAGCGATCTCGCCGCTCGTCCCCTCCGTTTGCCACCGCAAAACCGACCTTCCGATGGCTGTGCCGCCGCTGGCCAGTGCCACCTCAAAGCCAAACCCCTCCCCAGCCCGGCCCGAATAGCGATCCACTTTCGGCACAATCACCACATCGGCGTTGATCTCGGCAAAACGGTCATGAAACACGCGCGGGTTGCGGTTCATATCAAGAAGTCCGTTAGACTCCCAATGCACATCGGTGAATTCGGTGATGACATAGCCTTGAATCTGGGGCCAGGCTCGCATCTGTTCGATTTGATATTTCAGGTTGGCGAACTGATACCATTGCGCCGCCGTCACAAAATCCGCCACCGTCCCGAACACCCGGCCAAGCCCCAGACTGGCAAAACGTCCTGCAATGCCATGCGGATAGGCCGCGCCATCGCCCCACAACTGGCCGGTTTCCATCCACCACGGCTCTGCCCCGTTGATCGTCACCAAAGACGGCTGCGGCAGCCCCCACACCCCGAATTCCGAAACAATTTTCGGCTCGTCCCCGCGCCGCACGCCGTCGCCGAACGGTGTCCACGTCCAGTCTGCCGCCTGCGCAAACTCCCGCGTCAGGGCGTCCCACTCTGACCTCCGTTCAGGAACCGACCGGTAGTAGTGGAAGTCGTCGAAATCGCCCTTCACGTGGAAATTGCCCTGACAGGGTGAGTTGTCACAAACCAGCCGCGTGGGATCAAGCGCTTTGAGCCAGTCATAGGTCTGTGTCAGCCAAAGCCTGTGGGCCGCGTCGTCGGTCAACCGCGTGCCCCAATCTTCGTTGATCAGGGTCCAGATCACGATGCAGGGATGGTTGCCATCACGCGCCACGATCCCCGCCATCGTCTCGCGCATCCGTTGGGCCGAGGCTTGGGTAAAGCTGGCCACGTTGGGAATTTCGGTCCAGATCAGCATGCCCAGCCGGTCGGCCACTTCGTAGTAGCGCGGGTCTGGCACCTTGATGTGACAGCGTAGCATGTTAAGGCCAAGCGCCTTTGCCTTGCGCAGTTGATCTTCCAGAAAAGCCACCGAAGGCGGCGTGCAAATGCCCTCTGGGTAGTAATCCTGATCCAAGGCGGCGCGCATGTAAAAGGGTTGTCCGTTGAGGAAAAGCTGCCCGCCATCAGAGGTGAAGCTGCGAAAGCCAAAGCTGTGGGTGGTGCGGTCCAGCAAAGCGCCGCGCGTCAGGGCAACCTCCAGCGCATACAGATTCGGCGTGTCGGGCGACCAAAGCTGCGCGTCGGCGACCTGAAGCGTGGCCTCAACCGTCGTCTTCATGACCGGCACAGTCATCGACACTTTGCCGTCTGGCCCGGAAATCGTCAATACGGCCGAAGTTCCAACCGCAGCCGCCGGTACTGTCAGGGTCACCTTGACCTGCCCCGAAAGATCCGCCGCGATGGCGCAATGGGTCAGATGGGCCGGATTGCGCACCTCCAATGTAACGCTTTGCCAAAGGCCGCCGATCGGCCCATACCAGCTTTGCTTGCCGTGCGGGATTTCGCCAAAGACAATCCCCGCGTCATTCGGCGCACCGTCCGGCAACAGGCAGCGCACCTCTACCTCATTGCTATCTTTCAGGATTTCGTTGGGGATCCTACATTCAAACGGCAGATAGCCACCCTCATGTTGCCCGACCGCGTGGCCGTTCACCAGCACCTCTGCCAGATAGCTGACCGCGCCAAACCGCAAAACGGCCTCGCCGGCAGCAGGTCTGGCGAAATGGCGCTTGTAGGTGGCGCGACCTGAGGTTTGCCGCAAATCGGCGAAATTCGCTTGCCAGGGCATCGGCACCAGCGCGCGGCGGTCGGCAAGATCGCCTTCGTGCCGAAACGTCCATTGCCCATCCAACGAGATCACATTGCGCATGTCAGCCTCTGCCAATACCACCAGTTATGTTGCGGTCGCTTTGACACCCTCATACACGCTGCAACCGGGTCGGTAAACGCTGCACCAAGGCTTTCACACAACGCCCCACGCCAAGGGTTTTGCCCGTGCCCCAGCCCCCCTCAATGCAGTTTGACCAAACCGGATTTTCCGATATAGATGACATTTAAACCCGGCGCACGATAGAAAGCCCCAGAATGAGCCGCAATTTTTTGATTGTTGACCCGGTCGAGGGTATCGATGTTCTGAAAGCCTTTGCCTCGGCCGCGCGGATCGCCATCCTGAAATTGTTGCACGACGACGGCGCGATGAACGTCAACGAAATCGCACAGCGGCTGGAATTGCCGCAGTCCAGCGTGTCGTCGAATGTGCAGGTGCTGGAGGATGCCGGCCTGATCCGCACCGAAACTCAACGCGCCAAAAAGGGCAACCAGAAGATTTGCCATACTTTGTTTGACGAAGTCTTGGTGATGTTCAAGAAAGACCCGAAGTCGGCCAACCACGACACGATCGAGGTGGCGATGCCTTTGGGGCTTTATACGACCTGTGAAGTCTCTGCCCCCTGCGGATTGTGTTCGCGTGAGGGGATCGTGGGTCTGCTGGATGTGCCCGATACTTTCCTTGATCCGGGCCGAATGAGTGCCGGTCTGATCTGGTTCACGCGCGGCTTTGTTGAATACCAATTTCCCAACAATATCAAACTGATGCAGGGCGAAGTGTCCTCACTTGAATTCTCGATGGAGTTGTCGTCCGAAGTGCCGGGCACCGCTGCCGACTGGCCTTCGGACATCAGTTTCAGCGTCAATCAGGTAGAGGTTGGCACCTGGACCAGCCCCGGCGATTACGGCGATAAGCGCGGGGTCTACACGCCGGATTGGTGGAAGCTGAAGGGCAGCCAGTATGGCATGCTCAAGGCCGTCAAGGTCACCGCTGATGGCACCTATGTTGATGGCATGAAGATTTCCCCGGTCACATTGCGCGATCTGGATGTGGACAAGCACCGCTCCATCCGCTTTCGGATCGGCGTCAATGAGGATGCACGTCACCCGGGCGGCATCAACATTTTTGGCCGGGGTTATGGCAATTACGATCAGGATATTGTCATGCGGATCACCGCAGCGCGCTGACCGCCGCCTTGATATCCGTGCCGTCTGATCACCAGCTTTTAGGCCCGCAACCGAATCCTCTTGACGAATGCCCCCATCTTTCCGATTTATATCGGAAAGGCGGATATACGTCGCCAGTTTGGGGGGAGAAATGAAAGCCACCGTCACAGCCCACCGGGATTTTACAATCTCGAAAGTGGATGACAGGGTCTATTCCGCGTTTCTGGAGCATCTGGGCCGCGCCATCTACACCGGAATCCACGAACCCGGCCACCCGACCGCCGACAAGGACGGCATGCGGGGCGATGTGGCCGACCTGGTGAAGGACCTGAACATCCCCTACGTCCGTTATCCGGGCGGCAACTTTGTCTCGGCCTATAACTGGGAGGACGGCGTCGGCCCGCGTGAGGATCGTCCGGTGCGGCTGGACCTCGCCTGGCACACCTCTGACAACAACGCGATCGGCGTGCATGAATTCATCGCCTGGTGCGACAAGGTCAACACCAAGCCGATGCTGGCGATCAACCTCGGCTCTCGCGGCATGGATGAGGCGCGCAATTTCGTCGAATATGTCAACGGCCCTCTTGGCAGCTATTGGGGCGATCTGCGCAAAAAACACGGGCGGGCGGAACCTTTCAACGTCGACCTCTGGTGTCTTGGCAACGAGATGGATGGGCCATGGCAGGTTGGCCACAAGACCGCCGAGGAATATGGGCGGCTGGCGAATGAGACCGCTAAAACCCTGCGCGCCTTTGACAAAAAGCTGGAGCTGGTGGTCTGCGGCTCCTCCAACTCCGACATGAAAACCTATCCCGAATGGGAACGGATCGTGTTGGAGCATACCTATGATGCGGTCGACCACATCAGCCTGCACATGTATTTTGCCAACCGGCTGAAGAACACGCAGAATTATCTGGCGCTGAACCACAAGCTGGATCGCTATATTTCCACCGTCGAAGGCACGATCAATCTGGTCAAGGCCAACAAACGCTCCAAACACGATGTGACGATCAGCTTTGACGAATGGAACGTCTGGTATCATTCGAACGCCGCCGACCGCGCCATTCTGGATGGCAACGAGGGCTGGCCGACCGCCCCGCGCCTGCTGGAGGACATCTACAATTTTGAGGATGTGCTGCAAGTCGGCTGCATCCTGAACACCTTTATCCGCAAGTCGAACGTGGTGAAAATCGCCTGCATCGCACAACTGGTCAACGTGATTGCGCCGATCATGACAGAGCCGGGCGGCGCTGCCTGGCGTCAGACGATCTACTATCCCTACTACTTCGCCTCGATCTTCGGGCGCGGGACGGCGCTTAATCTGGCGGTGAAATGCCCGGGATATGATGCAGATGTGGCTGATAACGTGCCCTATCTGGACATTGCCGGCACCCATGATGAGGCAGATGGCACCGTCACTTTCTTTGCCGTAAACCGCCATCCTAAGGAAGATCTGACCCCGGAGATCGCCCTGCACGGCTTTGGCGAAATGGAAGTGATTGATCATCAGGTGATGACCCATTCATCACTGGAGGCCACCAACACATTGAAAAATCAAACCAATGTGGAGCCGAAGAAGGGCAAAGGGGCAAAGGTGAAGGATGGTATGCTGAAGCTGGCGCTAAAGCCGCATTCCTACACGATGATCCGGTTGAAGAAACGCTGAACCCTCCCATGGGGTGATAAAACGGGAAAGGCGCCGGATCATCTCCGGCGCCTTTTCATGTCAAATCAGATCATTTTCACAGAGCCACCGGTTTCAAGAGGATCGCAGCAGAACCTTGGTGGTGCCCAGAATCTGCCCGACCTGTTCGAAGGCCACCCGACGCTTTTCGGAATTTCCGGCAGAACGCAGCAGCACCAGTTGCGTGTTGACGATGATCGCGGTGGCCTGCGCGTTGGCCGAAGCCAGCGACGCCTGCGACACAGCCACCAGCGGACGCGACGACGTGCGGCTTGGCCCGGTGGTTGAACGCGCCACCTTTTGTGACAGCACCGAGGATTCGTTGTTCAGCGCAATTGCGTGAAGCTTGCGGGCAGCGTCTTCAAGGGCTGCGCGCACTTCAGAATACTCACCGGTCGAGGAAAGCCCATCTGCTGTGGCCTGTAAACGGTCACTCAGGCAGTCGATGGCATATTCCTGCTGCACAAACTCACGGCAGAAATTGGCTCCGGCGGTGATCTGGTCCAGGATCTGCCGGGTCGTTTCGGTGTCAATGGTTTGCAGCCCATCCGACGGCCCGTCACTGAAGCCAAGCGGTGTGGTGGAAAAACCGCTGTCGGCGAGGCCGCGCACCGGCACAACAAGGGTCGGAGTGAAGCCAATCTGACCCGCACCTGCAACCGTCACGCCTTCCGCGATGGTCGGCAGGATGTAGTTGGACAGAAGCGTGCCGGAACTCGCGCTGAAATCCGCCGCACTTAGCCCTGCGGTCACCAAGCGGCTGCCTTCAGCCGGCGAGTCATAAGCGCCCACGGTCTGCGTCACCGTAGCGCCCTGCCCGGCCACAAAACCGCTCAATGCATAGTTGTTGGCGTTCAGGAATGCCGTCGTTGTCCCGTCGAACAGCTTGGTCGGATCGCCCACGATGGTGGCCGTCAGCGACCGTTGAAACACAACTCCCTGTGTCACAAATTGGCTTGGCAGGACGTAGTTCGACAACAAGGTTGCGCCACGCGCCACGAAATAGGTCGGAGCCAACAAGGCCGTCAAGGTGGCGTTGCTTGAAGCATTCGGAGAATCCAGGGTCCCTGCCGCTTCGAAACCGGGCGGCGCGTAACCGATACTGTCCCCAGCAACCAATCCATCCAGGTAGAAGAAGTTCTCGGTATTGACGCTCGCCAGATTGGTACCGTCAAACACCTTGCCAAAGGTTCCGCAGGATGTCGAATGGACAGTGCAAACGACGCGAATGCCCGCGCTCAACTCTGCCGGGTTGATCACCCCATTGCCCGTCGCTGTAAGCGGCAGTGCGTAATTGGCAACCTGGAAAGCTCCGGTCGGTGCGAAATCGCTGGCCGAAAGTGTGGCGGTGATCAGGTCTGACAGCGCGGCATTGGCCGTCGCATAGGTGCCCGCGGTCTGGGTGATCGATGCCCCCTCTCCGATAGCAAATCCTGACAGTTGGAAATTGGCCGGGGTCAGGGTCGCCAGATCGGAGCCGTCGTAGGTCTTGGTCGGATTGCCGACGATGTTGACTGCGAGACTGCGCCGGTCAATTGCACCGGTTCCGACGGCGGTGGTGGGCAGCACGTAATTGGCAAGCAGGGTGGTGCCAAGTGCCGCGAAATCGCTTGCGGCCAAAGTGGCGCTGACGCCGACACTGACGTTGGCGTCAGAACCAGCATAGGTTCCGACAGTCTGGCTGACCGTAGCGCCTTCGCCGGAGACAAAGCCGGTCAGGAGGAAGTTGGCAGCCGTCAGCGTGGCCGAAGTGGTGCCGTCGTAGACCTTGGTGGGCAGGCCCACAATCGCCGCACTTAGCGTCTTTGGGTCGATGACCAGTTGTGCGGTGCCCGTCTCGTCAAGGATATAGTTGCTGCTGGAAATCACCGCTCCGCTGGCCGACACCCTGTAAGTCCCGGCATTCACACCAGAATTGTCGCCCCCGGCATAGGCAAAACCGGGGCCAGTGGTGATCAGACTGGCGCTGTCGGTGCCCTTGAACCCGGAATAATTGACGGTGCCGGTGTAAAGGCCCACACCGTCATAGGTCTTGGTCTGATCGGTCAAAGCCACCGTGATCAACGCGGGGTCCACAACCAATGTGCCATATCCCAGAAAGTAGCTGGTCACGAAGCTTGCAACAGAGGTTGAGACGTTGGTCTTGATCGCCGAGGCATAGGTGCCCGCATTCACAAAACCATCGGCCGAGACGGCGACCACGGCACTGTCCACAAACGGTGTGCTGAGCGTAAAGCCCCATGTCGCCGGATCTGCAATCACCTCACCGGTGCCGGCAACCGTCATGCTGATTGTGCCCGGAGCGTAGGTGTCGCCATAAGTGATCGTTGCCCCTGATACGACGATGACTGGAGCCTGCCGGTAAGCGAAGGCATTTCCGGTCACTTGCAACGGCACCTGAGCCAGCGGATCAGCCGGGTCATAGGGCAGCTGAAAGAACAACTCGGTCGGGATCAGCACGCCCAACAAGCCGCTGTCGTGGTCGGGGCGGTCGGAATAGATCAGCCACTGACCTGCCATCGTGCCAATCGCTGCAGCGCCCGCGTTATTGATGACATTGCCGCCCGAGGCCAGCACAAGATTGCCACCGCCGGTGTTGGAATAGCGGAAATCTGCCGCCGACGCCGTCCCCATGGTCAGATCGCCGGAGGTCTGGACGATCAGGCTGCCCAAAGTGGCGATGCTGTTGCACTCGCAAGTGATCAGCGCTGTGGTGCCGGTCAGGCGCAATGCGCTGTTCGTCGTCGTCACCCGCACATCACCAAACGCAGTGTCCCGCGCCAGCATGTTGACGTCGATTGAAGGGTCCACCTCGTCGGATTTGAAGAACGTGGCTGCCGTCAGCGTCAGGTCAGACCCAGCACCCGTGGCCGACCTGCCAATATCGCCGATAAAGGCCGCATCGGTGGTGAAACCGTCGTTTTGATTGATCACGAGTTGGCCGCCAACCTGGGCGGTGATCGCTCCCGCAACATTGCCCCCGCTGTAGAGGATGGAGAATAGATCGCGCGACCCGTTGCCGATCAGCGCAAAGGCTGCAGACTCGGCTGTGGTCGTGCCGCCAATGACAAAAAGATTGCCGCCCGCCTCAATGCTGATGCTTCCGGTTGCCAAAGCGGTGGCAGGCGCACTTACATCGCCGGCGTTGATGCCGATGTGGCCGATCTGGCCAGCGGTGTGAAACTGATTGCCGCCACTGACCAGGACCTGATTTACAGCTCGTACCGAAATGTCACCACTGATCGTGCCGAAATCACCGGCCCCGCTGACGTTGTATCCCAACTGCGCAAAACCGCCGCCGGAACGGGACGTGGTTGCACCCTGCACGAATACGTTCTGCGCATAGACCCGCGTGGCCCCGGTTTTGGCACCGACAGCAGCGCCAAAGTTGTTGAAGTCGTAGCCGACAAAGACGCTGCCGCTGGACTTGTTTGTCACAGTCGTCGTACCGACCAAGGTGTAGGGACGGTCGGTCACGCGGCCAAACAAGGTCTGACTGCCCAAGATCGCCGCGTCAAACGGTGCCGGGTCAAAAACCGTGCGTCCGGTGCCACCGTTCCAGCCTGCAACCACATTCAGGTCGCCTCCCGTGTCGCTGTTGTTCTGCACCGAGGAACGAAACCAGATGTCCCCGCCATGCGCCAGCAGCGACAGGCTGAAATTGGAGTTCCAGGTCACCGCGTCGTCGACAAAAATCGTGCCGGATTCGGTGGCCGAACCAGTGGTTTGCAGGATCACATTCTGGGTGCCCAGCAAGCGTTCCACCGCAGCCGGTGTAATGATCGTGGCGTTGAGCAGCAGGACAGAGTTGCTGGAATCAATCTCAAGGTTGCGCGGGTCAATCAACAAGGTGCCGCCGTCCGTCTGCACGTCACCGGCAAAGGTCAGATCATCGCCCGAAACCTCGACAAAGCCGCCACCGGTGGCATAAATCTGCCCGTCAAAGGTGGTGTGGGTGCCGGTGACCACCACCGAACCGCCCTTTGTTCCCGAAGCGTCCAACGTCCCGGCCAGATCCACCGTTGTGGCATGCGCGACGATTGCGCCACCAGAACCGTCTGCATTGTGGGCCTTGACTGTCTTGGTCACTTTCAAAGTGCCGTTGTCAGCGGTCAGAAACACCCGGCCAGCCACTTTGGCCACGCCGGTCGCTTCAATCGTGCCCGCCGTATTGCCCGCCAGTGCCAAGACATTGCCGCCATTCGCCCGCAGCTCTGCCGCCGCAGCCCGAATGGCCCCGGAGTCGCTGACAGAGGTATCCGTCCCGCCGACCTTCACCACGAACATCCCGTCGTCCACCGCAGCGTCGCGCATCAGAACTTCACGCCCGGCAACTTCGCCCACCGTGCCGTTTGGCGCTGACAGCGTGCCGTCGTTCACCACATGGCGTGCAATCAGGGCCACATCGCCGCCCATCGAGGCGACCTGACCGAGGTTGATGACCGCAGCCGCCGAGTCCCCGGCAAAATTGGTGTCACCACCGGCCAGAAAATCATCGTTGGTCACATCCAGCGTGGTCGCCACAAAACGCCCGCCGGTGTTTACAACGCCGGTTTTGCCCACGACAATCCCGGCGGGGTTGATCAAAAACACCGATCCCGTGGCATTCAGACTGCCCATGATCGCTGAGACATCGCCGCCGGTGACCCGGTTCAGCGTCGCCCCCGCGCCGTTGTTAACCTGAACGCCAAAGCTTTGCGCAATGGAAAACCCACCCCAGTCAACGATCCCGAATGAACTGGATTGCTGGATCAGCAGTTGGCGGGCGGACGGGTTCGCAAAGGCCACAGCCCCCGCGATCACAT
The DNA here is from genome assembly GCA_038231395.1 of Rhodobacterales bacterium. Lineage (GTDB taxonomy): Bacteria > Pseudomonadota > Alphaproteobacteria > Rhodobacterales > Rhodobacteraceae > Stagnihabitans. The sequence continues at coordinate 11,931 of JBBRLL010000029.1, read as the reverse complement.
TGGGATCGTTTGGCAATTCATTGGCATACATAGCCGAGGGCAGAAAACTTGCCCCCAGAAGATATGCAGCCATAAAGCGATTGCGAGCCATCGTACACCTCGTCCGATCAGAAATTCCGTCTCAGATCAACCCGGGCAAAACCTGCCCTTTACTTTGTATTGGCCTGTAGTGCTGCCAACCCGTCACCAAACCCGTCTAGTGAGACGGGCACCACAATCTTTTTCGCCCCAGCCAGAACGGTAAACGTCACATTGGCCACTTTTAGCGTCGCCAGCTTGGCCAGCAGGTCCGATGTGGCATCGGTATCGGAAACGCAGCCCTGCGGCGCACAGGTCAGATAGGTCAAGGACGCCAAAGCCTCTTGCGGCTTGGGGGCCGCAGCATCGGCAGGTCCCTTGTCAACGCTGATCACAAGCCCGTCGCGCAGCGCCACATCGGTCGGCACCTGTACCGACAGATGCGGTCCTTTTGCCCCCGGTGGTGTGCCGATGCTGATAGCCAGCAAAGGTTGGATCTGACCATCCTTGCCCTTCAGGTTAAGGCGCGTCACCATCTGGCAGACCTGCACGGGCGCAGAGCCATCCGCTTGCGCCGCCATGGTGCAGCCGACCGTCCAGTTGCCATAAGTGGCCGTGGTAGCCGTGGGCGTTGCGGTTTCAGCATGGGCCGCCATGGCAAACCCCACCATCACCCATACCGCGCCAGATTTTGCCGCCTGCACGCATGCCATCCTTAGAACCTTGCCGTCAGTTGAAACGTCACCCGCACATCGCCGGCATTGGTCGCCGCCGCATCGTTCAGCGCCTGTGCCACATCCAGTTTGGCAATGAAATCCTCTCCCACGTCCAGCTCTGCGCCGAGGCCCACCGAAGCCATATGCTCCGCCGGCGAAATTGCGGTCTTGTCGGCAAAACCCACATCGGCAAACAGATGCGGACGCAGCCGACCGCTTGCCTTGCCGATGGGAATCGAGATCGGTGTGGCGCGGTATTCCATGCTGAACGAGGCGGACGACTGGCTGGACACCGCGTCGGTCGGATAGCCGCGAACCGTGCCATCGCCGCCCAAAGCCAACTGCTCCAACGGGTGCAACTGATCCGCCGAATACTGCCCGCCGAACCGCAACGCCACTGACCGGTCCCCCTGCAGCGACACCTCTTGCGCGATTGAGGCCTTGGCATAGGTGAAATTGGTCTTGGCCGTCGCCTTGGGGAATGGAGGAACCGTGGTATCGGTGTTCTGCTGCCCGGCCACAAACGAGACTTCCACATTGCCATGGGTCGGCGCGCCAAACAGCTTGCCGTTCAACGCGCTGCGCAGCCCCAGTTGCAGATGGGCAATCCGCGTGGTTTCGGTCTGGAACTTGCTTCCAAAGATGTACTGCGTGCGGTCATAGCCGTCATAAGCCAAGCCAACGAAAGCTTCCGGTACCAAAGTCCAGGTTCCAGAGACGCGCGGCAAGGGAAAAGACAGTTCAGCCGTGGCGCCGTTGGTCGTGGTGCCGGAAGTGAAAATCCCGCCCGGATCGGAATAGCTGGAGATGTGGCTCAGCCCCGCCGTGGCCTTGACCCGAAAGCCGCTGGCCGTGGTGATCGGCACGAAATAGGTCAGCGAGTTGGTGACGTAGCCTTTGCTCGTTCCGGTATTCCAAAGGTTACCGTTGGCGATGCTTTCGGGTGCCGCATTGAATTGATAGGACAATTGCTGATCCTGCCATGGCAGGGCCGACACGTTGAACCCGCCGAACACCCGGTATTGCCCGGTATCAGCGGTGCCGGAATTCGCCACCCCAGCATAGGCGGACCATGGCCGACCGTTCTGCACCTGCAAGGTCAGTTTGGTGCTGTCCGGCTTGGCCCCCGGCTCAAACACCACGGCCACATGGCGGAACGGGTTCAGGTTCAGCCAGTTCACATCGTCCAGAAGGCGGGCAGTATCAACCTCTTGCCCCGGTTTCAGGCGGATCTGGCTGGTCACGTAGCCCTGCTGCGCCGTGGCTCCCTGAACCGCAGTAGCCTCCAGCACAAAGGTATTCACATTGACCTGCACCACGCCAGAGGTCACTTCCTGCGGCGGCACCGTGACCAGCACCAACGACCGCCCATGTGCGCGGTAGAACTTGGTGATGTCAGCCTCAATCGAGCCGATAACTTGGTAGGACAGCGGCTGGCCGAGGTATTTGTTCAAAAGCGTGGCAAATTCCGGGTTTTTTGCAGTCGCTCCGGCCAATCCGGTGTTCAGCCCCGCACCAGTCTTGGCCCGCGCAGCCACCCCGTTTGCATGGGCATCCACCACCATCAGACCGGACAGGGAAACCCCAAAGGGCGTGGCATCGGTCAACCGCGTCTCCAGCGCCTGCGCCGAAATCGTGGCGGTCTGAACCCCGTGCAAAACCGGGGCCGGATGTTGTTCGACGGCTTGCGCCAGCGCCGTGTCTGCTTGGGCGATCAAAGCCACCGACCCGAACACCAACCGTAGCGCCAGGTTTGCGCCGGTCGAAGATGCAAGAATGTTTACCGACATGGCTTCCCTTGCGCGTGATACTTTGGGGCGAATTTAACTGAACGAAAACAAATGGCACAGCACCGTTATGAGTGCGTTCATACAACCAAGACGCCTGCGCGACAATCTGTCATAGCCGACGCAGGACGAATTCATTCTTTCGTGGAAAGCTTGGCCCATGAACAACACGTTTGCTCAACTGATCGTCGAACACTTCAGCGGTGCCACCAAAGGGAAGGGTCTTGATCTTCACCAGAAGTCAGACAGACGCCTGCCGATTGAAGCGCGGCTTTGCGGTACGACAGCCGGGGCAATGACCGGCAACCACACTCATCTGGTCAGCCTTGACCTGGTGGCGACGCCGGGGCTTTCACGGCATCGGGCATTGGCCCACGATTTTCGCCCCACCAGCTCGAGAACAGGCCCCTGCGTGGCAGAACCGCCGCCAATGAGGGGTGGATCTGTTCGGACGGGTCGCGGCCTACAATGCGGCGACCGCGGAAGAGAAAGTATTTGCCCCAGGACGCCCAGGTGCCAACCATCGGCGCGTTGACATCGGTCGGAAAGCGGTCGCGCCAGCCGACGGGCAGTGGCAGGCCAACCGTCTCGGCCCGTTCCAGCATCCAGACCAGTGGAATATTGGCCAAAGGCCGCGTCGTAGCCATCGGCCCGGTCTGGCCGCCGACATCGCCATGCGCACCGCGAAACCACATCTGCTGGATATTGCCCTCCCATCCCGGCGGGCATTCCCACAAGACCGGAGCAAAGGCCTTGCGCGTCTCGTTCAAAGCCAAAGCCTGAAATCCGTGACGGATCGAGGGGCCAAGCTGGTGGTTGTGAAAGGTCGTCTTGTCTTTGAAAAACAACCACACCAGCGGCAATTGCAAACCCATCGACTTGACCGTGTCAAAGACACCGATCATCTGAATGGGGGCCTCATGGTGGCAATAGGCATGGGCAAAGGCGCGGGCGGCGTCGCTGTCGGGGTTGATGCGGTAATGCCGGTAAATCAGACCAACGGCGCGTTCGGTCGCGTGTTTCTGGCGCAAAAGGCCAACCCGGTCGATGATCCCGGCCATCGACCGTCCGGCATAGGCACCGCGCGAATAACCAATCACAAAGATCCGGTCGCCTTCGCGGTAATGGCTGGCCAACCAGCCGTAGGCCCGCATGATCTGGCTGTCCAGACCCTTGCCCTGAATGATGTCCCAGCCGTGCCGCCAGCCTTCCCATTGCGAGCCGGCCTCGTAATAGATCCGAAGTCGCGCACGTTGTCCGGCCTCTGACAGCAGGCGGAAGATCTGGCCGACGTTGGTTTCTTCACCGGGGTGCAGGGTTGAAAATGTGCCGTCCAGCAAGATCACATGATCAACCTGCCCGCGCTGGCGACCGATCAATGCAGCGGGGCTGGCCTCTTGCAAGACGACCGGGCGGCCGCGCCACCACTGGCGAAACCGGTCAAGTGCGGCCATGATCACGCCCTGTCACACCTGCGCCGATCCTGTCTGCCACCTGACACGTCCCCGCCATCAAAATGAACCCTCCGGCAGAACAATCCGCCGGAGGGTCAGGATAGCGCAAAGATGTAAACGGTTACAGCTTAAGTGACAGAACTGTAACGCAGGCAAGCTCGCCAAAACCGTTGAAACGGCTGTTGGTGACGGTGGAATAGGCCCCCATGCCCTGAATGACGACGTAATCGCCCTCTGCCAGGTCAGCGGCCAACGGCACTTCGCCCGGCAGGCGGTCCACCGAATCACAGGTCGGGCCAAAAACTGTCCGGCCCAGTGTCGCGCCCATGCGGCGATGGCCCCGGGGGTCCAACACTTCAATCCGGTTGATGATGCCGATCTGGCTGAACTCGAACATCGAACCATAGATGCCGTCGTTCAGGAAGATATGGGTATCATCGCGCACCGCTTTGACCTTGGCGGCCACGGCATAGGCGTCACCGCACAGGCCACGGCCCGGCTCACACACCAAGGCCGGACGGTCGGCGCCAAAGCTTTCGCTGGCAACCCGGTCGATGGTTTCAAAGATCGCGTCCAGATCAACCGTGACGCCCCCCACACGATTGTTCGGAAACCCGCCGCCGACGTTCAGACGGGCAATCTTGACACCCGCATTGGCGGCAATAACCGCCGCTTCACGGATATAGGTCGCCCAAGCCTCCGGATCGGTGCATTGCGTCCCCGGATGGAAGGTGATCGAGGGGGTAAACCCAGCCTCTGCCACGGTTTTCAGCAACTCGGCCGCAGCTTCCGCCGTAGCCCCAAACTTCGCCCCGAAGTTATAGGCCGCGCCCGACACCGGCAGCTTGAAGCGCACCGAAATCTCGCAGCCCTCATGCGGCACCATCTCGATCAGCTTGGCCAGTTCAGACCGGCTGTCCACCGACCAAGATTTGACATTCCGCGACACCGCATGCGCAATCTCGGCGCGCGAACGGACCGGGTTGTGATAATGGATCGCTGCATCCGGGTCCAACCGGCGGATCAGGTCAATCTCGAACGGCGAGGCGCAGTCAAAGCCCTCAACCCCCGCAGCCATCAGGTTTTCCACCACCTCTTCCGAGGGGTTCGACTTGACGGCATAGGTCACAAGACCCGGAAACCCATCAAGAAAACGGCGCGCAGTGGCCTGCACAACCTGCGGTGCAAAGAACAGCACCGGATTTTCCGGTTGCTGACCCCGCAGATATTCGGTCGGATTGGTCCAGATCGTTTTGGACAGTCCCATCGGCGTAATCCTTTCTGCCAACAAGATGCTGAACCCTCTCCGTTGCCATAAAAATGGACAAGACGGCATCGGCGCCAGCATGGTTTTTCCAACCAGGCCAGGTGCGTATGATCCGCCCTTTTCCTGCAACTTAGGATGCTGCATATGGGTGACAACTTCACCGGATAAAACTATAAAACTGCCGGAATCTTTCGGCATAATGACGAAAAAGGAAGGCATATTGTATGGACGAGCTGGATAGAAGCATTATTGGCCTGCTCAGCGCCGACGCGCGGATGTCGGTGGCCACTTTGGCACGCCGGTTGAAGGTCGCGCGGTCGACGATTCAGGCGCGATTGGAGCGGTTGGAGACCGGCGGTATCATCGCAGGCTACACCCTGAAGCTGGGCGAAGAAGCGCGTCAAGGCCAGATGCGCGCCTCGGTCCTGTTGTCGATAGAGCCGCGCACCCAGCCCGCCATCCTGTCGCGTCTGAAGGCCATAGCGGAGGTGGAGCGGGCCTTCACCACCTCTGGCCGCTTCGATCTGCTGCTGCAAATCATCGCCCCCAACACCACCGTGCTGGACGGCGTGCTGGACCAGATCGGGGCAATGACCGGCGTAAAATCGTCGGAAAGCCTGATCCACCTGAGCACGAAGATTGACCGGGCGGTGTAAGCTGGCTTTGCTGCAACCGTGGTCAAGTCTGCGCCGCACGGGAACATCCCGGCCATTCTTGCGCCTTGGAACCTGCCATAGATCGGCTCGCTTCCGCACAGCTTGGCCGCGTCTTCAATCAATCTTTTGATTGTTACATTTTGGGTGATAAAGTTGAGCTCAAATGTATTTCTGACCTTTGGAGGATGACATGCCGGATTTTCATGGACTGCCTTGCTGGTACGAACTTGCAACTGATGACCTGACCGGCGCGCAAGCATTTTATTCTGCGGTGTTGGGGTGGAGTTTTGCCGACAGCGGTACACCGGGCATGACCTATATGCTCGCCAAAGCCGCAGATGTCATGATCGCCGGGGCGCTGACCGCACAACCGCCGCAGCCCGTTGCGTGGTCGATCTATTTCGCGGTGGACAATGCGGATGCGACCGTGGCCGAAGCGACCGCGCTCGGGGGCACCGTCCATGTGCCGCCAGCCGATATTCCGAACACCGGGCGCTTTGCGATACTGGCCGATCCGCAAGGCGCCACCTTCTGCATCCTGCAACCGTTGCCCACGACAGATGGCAGCGGTGGCGGCGCTTATGACCAGATGAAGATGGGCCATGGCAACTGGCACGAACTGATCACCTCTGATTGCGCTGCCGCGATGGCGTTTTATGGCAAGTTGTTCGGCTGGACGATTTCGCGCAGCATGGAGATGGGGCCGGACATGACCTATCACCTGATCGCCCGCGCGGGCCTTGACCTCGGTGGCACCTTTGCACTGCCCGGCACCCCACCGTTCTGGAAGCCCTATTTCGGCGTTCCCTCGACCAAAGCCGCGGTCGTTGCGGTCACCTCGGCTGGCGGCACCGTGCTGCACGGCCCTGACGAAGTGCCCGGCGGCGCTTTCACCCTTCAGATCAAAGACCCGCAAGGTGCCATGCTGGCCCTGACTGGCCTCGCCTGATTGGTTTCACCTGAGGGGTCTCGCCAGATTGGCCTCGGCTGACGGGTCTCGCCAGATTGGCCTCCGCTGACAGGTCTTACCAGATTGGCCTGACCTGTCGGGTGTCGCAGGTTTGGCCTGACCCGAGGTGTTTCTCCTCAAGTTTCCGAACCGACTGACTTCGCCGGACACGCCTGGACCGACATGGGCCACGATCAGCGGCCCGCTAGCGCAATCCGCTGTCCCTAGCCCAAACCGATGGCAATTTGCCGTCAGGATCGGCATAGATCGTGATCTGGCTGCCGGTGGCGGGCAACGTCTGCAACCTGCGCCCCAGGCTTTTGCCCAAGATGCCAGCCTCATCGAGCCAGGTGATCGCATATTGCGTCTGGCCGTTGATGACCCAGCCAGTCCGGTCGCTTCCCGTCACCTCAGCTTGCCGCTGCACCCCGGTTTCACGCAAATGCACCATCCGTCCGACTTCCTGCCAACGCCTGCGCAGAAATAGCCCGCCGACCAGCGCAAACGCCGCCGCAAAGGCCAGAAACACCACGGCCCCGAACAAGGTCCAGCCAAACTCCACCTCGTTGATCGTGGGGTCGCTGACAACATAGCGCACTGCAATCGGCCCGCTTTCTCTCAATGCCGAGTAAAACTCACGCGAGACTTCAACCTGCGTCTGCCGCCAAACACCGGAGTCAAAGCCGTATGCCACGTTATAGGAGGTACAAGTTTGCATGTTGTCGTGCCCGCAGCTGTGGGTGTCCAGCCACAGGCGCGAGACTTGCCCGATCACCGTCGCCCCGCCCATCTGCAAGCGCCAAGCCTCTTCAAACATCACCTCTGCCGGAATGGCGATACCAATCCCCACAACAATGAGGATCGCATAGATCCACCCCGGCGTGGCAAATGTCAGCGACATTACACCCCGTTTGCCAGCCGCCATACGCCACCCTCCCCCGCACTGCCGGACCCGCCTAAAGCTCAAGACAGCCTAAAGCTCAAGACAGCCTAACGCCCAGACCGCCCAAAGCAAACCCTACCGCGCGGCCCATTCGCCGTCCCACACCGGGGGCAATTCGTCCGTTGGGTCAGCGTCGACGATGATGGCAAAGCCGATAGGGGGAAGTATGCGCTGCAATAGCGCGCGGCTTTCGCCAACTTTGCCGGCGTTGTCCTGCCAAACAATCATCCAAAGCTTCCCCCCATCTTTTTCGGAAGATGTGCGTCGGTGTGATGTCACCACAGCGCTGCGCTGAACCCTGACCTTGGGCTGAGCCCGATCATCCCGCCCGGTCATTGAGAAGTCTCCGAAGATCGAACGAAAGACCAGACGCGCCGAAAGCCTGATGCCTTAGAATCGCCCAATTGCCTTTTCCAATCCCCGACACTTCGCTAATAGACCTGCAAACCAGTTCAGGATGACCCCGATGCCGATGGAAAAGACCTTCAATGCCGCCGAGGCCGAGGCCCGTATCTCTGCCCTGTGGCTCTCGCGCAAGGTGGGTGCTGCCGGGGCCAATGCCAAACCGGGGCCGAATGGTGAACCCGCCGAGGCGTTCTCCATCATGATCCCGCCGCCCAACGTGACAGGCTCGCTCCACATGGGTCACGCCTTCAACAACACGCTGCAGGATATCCTGATCCGCTGGCACCGGATGCGCGGGCACGACACGCTCTGGCAGGTCGGCACCGACCACGCAGGGATAGCCACCCAAATGGTCACCGAACGCGACATGGCGCTGCATCAGGAACCCAACCGCCGCACGATGGGTCGCGACAAGTTCGTGGCCCGCGTCTGGCAGCAAAAACAAGCTTCACGCAGCACCATCATCGGCCAGCTTCAACGCCTTGGGGCCAGTTGCGACTGGGACCGCGAGGCGTTCACCATGTCCGGCGCTCCGGGTGCGCCCAAGGGTGAGGACGGCAACTTCCACGATGCCGTCATCAAGGTCTTTGTGGAGATGTACCACAAGGGCCTGATCTATCGCGGCAAACGTCTGGTCAACTGGGACCCCCATTTTGAGACCGCCATCTCGGATCTGGAAGTCGAGAATATCGAAGTCAAAGGCCATATGTGGCACTTCAAATACATCCTCGCAGGCGGCGAAACCTATGACTACGTTGAAAAAGATGCGACCGGCCAAGTCACCCTGCGTGAAAAACGCAACTACATCTCCATCGCCACCACACGGCCTGAAACCATGCTCGGTGACGGCGCTGTAGCCGTTCACCCCAGCGACACCCGCTACACCCCCATCGTCGGCAAAATGGTCCAACTCCCCCTGTGTGACCGCCTGATCCCGATCATCACCGACGAATACCCCGACCCCGCCTTCGGCTCGGGAGCGGTGAAAATCACCGGAGCGCACGATTTCAACGACTATCAGGTCGCCAAGCGCAACAACCTGCCGATGTACCGCCTGATGGACACCCGCGCCCAGATGCGTGCCGACGGTGCGCCTTATGCCGACGCCGTGATACGCGCCCGCGAAATCGCCGCAGGCTCTCCCACCGACGAAGCCGAGGTCGATACCCTCAACCTCGTCCCCGAAAAATACCGCCGCCTTGACCGGTTTGACGCCCGCAAACAAGTGGTGGCCGACATCACCGCCGCAGGTCTGGCCGTGACCGTGCTGGTGAAATCCTATGACGAGGAAACCGGCTCCGAACACCTGACGCTAGAGCCGGTCGTCGAGAACAAGCCCATCATGCAACCCCACGGCGACCGCTCCAAAGTGGTGATCGAGCCGATGCTGACCGACCAATGGTTCGTGGACACCGATAAAATCGTCGGCCCCGCACTGGACGCTGTCCGCAGCGGTGCCACCAAAATCATCCCCGAGGCCGGTGAAAAAACCTATTTCCACTGGCTTGAGAATATCGAGCCGTGGTGCATCTCCCGCCAACTCTGGTGGGGCCATCAGATTCCGGTTTGGTATGTGAGGTTTCCCAGCGATATTGAGGCGCTCAAACGGTACTCAAACTGGCTTGATAGCGGTGACAACTCTCAGATCATCCCAAGAGAGTGCCGCTTTGAATGGCTTGACTTGCAAGTATGTGCTCCTAGCCAAACTCAAGCAAAAGCCCTTATCAAAGCTAAAGTTAGCTTCCCGTGCGATGTTGAGTTCTTCGAGATAGACGAGTCTTACGAGACGAAAGCCCCTCGCGACGATAAAATTAGTCTTGGCGTTGTTTGGAACCCAAATGGGGTGCTTTGTCTCTTTGCTCACCGCGACCCCGACGTCCTCGACACTTGGTTCTCCTCCGGCCTCTGGCCCATCGGCACCCTCGGTTGGCCCGAGCAAACCGATGAACTCAAAAAGTATTTCCCCACCTCCACCCTCATCACCGGGGCCGATATCATCTTCTTCTGGGTCGCCCGCATGATGATGATGCAGCTGGCGGTGGTGGGTGAGGTGCCGTTCAAGACCGTCTACCTCCACGGCCTCGTCCGCGATGCCAAGGGCAAGAAGATGTCGAAATCCTTGGGCAACGTCATCGACCCCTTGGAGATCATCGACGAATACGGGGCCGACGCCCTGCGCTTTTCGAACGCCGCGATGGCCTGGCTCGGCGGCGTCCTCAAACTCGACACCAGCCGCATCGCAGGCTACCGCAACTTCGGCACCAAACTCTGGAACGCCTGCCGCTTTGCCGAACTGAACGGCGTCTGGGAGAACCACACCACCGACCCAACCCCGCCCAAAGTCCAAGCCACCGCCAACCTATGGATCATCGGCGAAACCGCCAAAGCGCTGTCAGAGGTCAACGCCGCCCTCACCGACTACCGCTTTGACCAAGCCGCCGACGCGCTTTACAAATTCGTCTGGGGCAAAGTCTGCGACTGGTACGTCGAATTCGCCAAACCCCTGTTTGACGGGCCAGAGGCCGCAGAAACCCGCGCCACAATGGCATGGGTGCTGGACCAGTCGATGATCCTTCTTCACCCCATGATGCCCTTCATCACCGAGGAACTCTGGTCCACCACCGGCACCCGCGCCAAACTGCTGGTTCACACCGACTGGCCCACCTATGGCGCAAGCCTGATCACCCCCGAAGCCGCCACCGAGATGGCCTTCGTCACCACACTCATCGACGACATCCGCTCCGCCCGCGCCGAGGTTCACGTCCCCGCAGGCCTTAAAGTCGATCTCATAGCCACCGCGCTGTCCCCCCAGGCCCGGGCCGCCTGGAGCCGAAACGAGGCCCTGATCCGCCGCCTCGCCCGCATCGAGAGCTTCACCGAAGGGCCTGCCCCCAAAGGGGCCATCACCGTCGCGCTCGACGGTGCTACCTTCGCCATCCCCCTCGCAGGCCTCATCAACATCGCTGAAGAAAAGGCCCGCCTGCAAAAGACGATGGAGAAACTCGCCAAGGAAATCGCAGGCCTGAAGGGTCGCCTGACCAACCCAAACTTCGCCACCTCCGCCCCCGAAGAGGTGGTGGATGAGGCTAAAAGCAACCTGGAGGCGCGTGAGGATGAAGCCGCCAAACTGCAAGCCGCGCTGAAACGTCTTTCCGAAATCGGCTGACCTCAATTGGCTGACCCTGTGCAGTCCACAGAATCCCGCCCGTTTCGTCTTTGGTTTTCTTTTGCGGGCGATTCAAACGGTAGGCATGGGAAAGCTTCCCCTAAGGCAACGCCAGACGCACCATACCAAAAGCGTTTCCGTTGCAATTTTGCGTGTTCCACCTGATGTTGGGCATCGGTTCCACGGGATGATGGGCACGGATTTTACGCGAAGGTGGGCAGTCATTCCACGGGATCGTGGGCAGGTTTGACCGGCAATCAGAAGGCATAGGTTTTGGCTGTTGAAGCAGCCAGGAGCCACCATGCCCACCGAGAGATTGTCGATGCGCCGTATACGAGACCTTTTGCGATTGAAGTATGCTCAGGGGCTGAGCGACCGGGCTGCTGCCCTGTCGTTGGGGCTGAGCAAGGGGACCGTTGGGAATTATCTGGCGCGGTTCAGCCAGGCTGGTTTGAGGTGGCTGTTCAGGTGGCGCAGCGTTGGATACTTGCCAGGTTGCGGAATCATCGGTTCTTCTCATTGGCCGAGTTGAACGTCGCGATCCGGCGGCTCTTGGACGCGTTGAATATG
>JBBRLL010000028.1:0-56310 GCA_038231395.1 Rhodobacterales bacterium | reverse complement strand
TCGAGCCTCCGGAAAAAAGGGGGCGCGCTCGGCTGATCGGGCGGACAAAGGGCGGGATGAACTCCAAGCTGCACGTGGTTTGTGACAGCAAAGGGCGACCGATCCAGATGTATATGAGCGCCGGTCAGACCAGCGACTATAACCTTCGCGTCTGGTTTCGCGGCGATGACGTTGTGAAGCGCCCTAGCAAACAGGGCATCGCCTTCCGGTTCGACCTGCTGCCCGAGGTTTTAGCGGCGCTACATTGCGCGAAGGGTAAAGAGGTGCAGTGATGAGCAATCGCCTTCCGACTCTCCTTGACGAAATTCGCGATGCGCACAATGCGGTGACACATCATCTTCAGACTGCGGCCGAGCGCGTACGCGCCGCTGGCGCTGCCCTTGTCGAGGCAAAGACGCTCTGCCCGCATGTAAGTTGGGCTGCGTGGCTTGCCCAGGCGGGCCTGCCGGAGGCGAGTTTTCTGACCTTCACGCCGCAAGGGGCAGAGGACTGGCGCTTTCGCAAACTCGGCCTCTGGCAACCAGCCGAACGGACCGCCCGTCGCGGAGGCGGCCAGTTGCAGGCCGTGGAGCGTTTGGCGACCCGTATCGGCACCACCGCGGTCGAGGTTGTGCCTTGGATACGCCACTGGTTGCGCCCCACGGTGGGCGATTTATGCGGTACGAACCCGAACCGCCCAGCTTTGCACAAGGCATCTGGTTGAATCTTCACAACAAAAAATGGGGTACCAACTTTCCGATGTGGTCGCAAGGCGATCAGGTTGCACGGTTCTTACTAACCGTTCAATCGACGGCGCTGTCCGGTGCGTAGTGTCGAACGCCAAAACAGGTGCGCCTTTGCCGATTTCGATTTTTCCAGCGTGATCAGCCATGCAGGACTCGGTGCGTGCGGCAATTGGACTGGTCAGTCAGGACATTTCGGTGCCGCACAGATCGGTGCGCGAGAACATCAAGTATGGCCGAAAGGATGCAACTGACGACATGATGATCGCCGCCGCCGGGCAGGCCAAGGTTGCCGATGTCATAGCCAACCTGCGCGACCAGAATGGTCGGGAGGGCTATGACGCTCAGGTCGGCGAACGCGGCGTCAAGTTAGGCGGCGGCCAACGCCAGCGGGTCGCCATCGCACGGGTGTTGCTGAAGAACGCGCCGATCCTGATCCTGGACGAGGCGGCTTCGGCGCTGGACAGCGATGTCGAGGCGGCGATTCAGGAGCAGCTTCGGTCCTTGATGGACGGCAAGACCGTCATCGCCATCGCACACCGCCTGTCGACGATCGCCGCGATGGACCGTCTGGTCGTTCTGGACACCGGAAAGATTGTCGAAGAAGGAACCCACGCCCAATTTCTTGCAAGGGGAGGTCACTATGCCCAACTGTGGAAGCGCCAGTCCGGCGGCTTTCTTGATCTTGCCGACAAGACCGACGCATAAAGTCGCGTGACATTTGATGTCCAGTTGCGCGACGCCCTTGGCAATCCTCGGCTAAATTCAGGGGGTGCAAAACTGGAGTTTTCTCGGCAAGTGCTGCGGGATTAAGCAGTGCCATCTGAAGGTCGCCGGGATTTCAGTTTGTCGTTCGGTAGATCGGCAGCACGCGTTCAGTTTAGCGAAATTTGGGTGTTGTGAGGGTGATGCGCTGTTGGGTTTGCCGGGCGTTTGGCGCTTTAGACGAAGGATGCAATGCGCGTTGTGCGACCTGCGACGCCGTCGATTTATCCGGCAATATGTCGGGCAGGGCGAAATCGCGGGGGCGGCGCGGCTCCTGTCTCAATTCCCGGTTTCCTGCAAAATGTATGAATTTCAATAGTATGGCCATTGAAGACGGGCAGAACGGCAGAAGTACGCCCAGCCACTGCCCCCCTCCTTCAGGAGTCGCTTGAGTTTTATTTGGATGCGGATCAAGGTGGCAGTCGGGGAATATCGCAGAGCGCTCAGCAGCAAACCACAGGTTTGCCTGCTTCTTTTGACGAAGGCCTGTGAAATAGCACTCGTCACCGCGCGGTTCCCCAAGGCCGCGTCGGGTCGTATATCCGGGTTATGTCCTATGCGATGATGCGACCTTTGATGACTTGGCCGCTGCAATGCGAACGACCAGACAATCCTGCGGCAAGCTGCAAAAATGAACAGAAATTGGAACAGTCGGAGCAACGTCGCAACTTTTTAGCACAACCAAAGACCGGAACAGCCATTCAGCACATCCATTCGGGTTGAGCGGTAAAGTTCAGCACCCCACAGAGAGGAACGATCATGCCACACTCCACCCCTGATTGGATCACCAACAACCAGACGCCGTCCAATCCGTATGACAAGAGCACGGATTACGAGACCTATCTCAATTATCTCGGCGCTCTGAAAACCAAACTCACCCCGGAATTGGCCGCTGGTACAATCCGTATCAACGTTTTTGACCTGAACGATCATCCGGACTACAAGGCTGCCGCGATTGGCGCGTTGCAACAGTGGTCCAGTACCGCAGGGTTGAAATTCGAAATTGTGGATGACCGCGCTTTCGATAAAAGCACCGACTATATGCAGGTGGTCAGCCCTGAGATTGGCGAAAAGAATGACGGCTCGGCCTATTCAAGCGGCCGCTACGTCAGCATTGGCCAGCGTTTTCACGACACAGAGCCTGATCGCGCCGCTGTGGGGGGCTATGTCTTTGACAGTTTCATTCATGAATTCGGTCATGAATTCGGTCTGAACCATCCGGGTCTTTATAACTATGGCGGGCCGGGCGGAGTTCAGATCACGTACCTGAACAATGCGACCTGGGTTTATGACCGCCAGCAATACAGCGTGATGTCCTATTTCGACGGGATCGACGTGGGCAACGGCAGCCGATGGGCTTCCGCCACGCCAATGATTGGCGACATTGAAGCGGTCATCCGGAACTTCTTTTCCACCGTGACCAATGGCGTTCGCAGCTATCAGGACATGCAGTTGAACACGGGCGATGACGTCTATGGTTTTGGCAGTACCAAGCTTGGCTATACGCTCACCACAAACGGCCCAACCCATAATATCGGCTTTGTCATCCACGACACCGGCGGCTATGACACCATAGATTTTACCGACTCCACCGCCGGCACCATCCTTGACCTGCGCGCCGGGTATTTTTCCAGCGTCAATGGCCTTGTGAACAATGTCACCATCTTTGCGGGCCACAACGCGGATGGGACGGAATATTATATCGAAAAGGGCATCGGCAGCCGTTTCGATGATACGATCATCGGGAATGACGGGAACAACATCATCGACGGCGGCACCGGCCACGACCATATGGCCGGGCTTGGCGGGGACGACACCTATTATGTCGACAGCCGCAAGGACGTTGTGTTTGAAACTGTCGACGGCGGCAACGACACGATCATCGTGGTGTCCGGGCGCTACTCGCTGAAAGACGCGCCCAATGTCGAGAACATCCGCTTTGACCCAACCCACGTCTATGTTTATCAGCCCCTTGATCCGGCACCCGGCCCCGTCGATCCGGCCGGTGGCCCCTTCGCGTTGAGGTTGACCGGCAACGCCCTGAACAATGTGCTAGAAGGCGGTGACGGTCGTGACCTGCTGCGTGGCGGCGACGGCGACGACACGCTGATCGGTGGCCGTGACACGCTGGCCAGCCGCGACATCAACAACACCATTGCGTTCCAGGATCTGGTCGACCAGACCGAAAGCTATGATGTCAGCGATCGCCTGTACGGTGGTCGGGGCAACGACGTGCTTCTCGGCGGTGCGGGCAACGATTTCCTCAGCGGCGGCGCGGGCAACGACACGTTCTTTGGCCAGGCCGGCGTGGATATATTCGTGGGCGGCGCGGGCAGCGATACGGTTGATTACAGCCGCGAAAGCCCGTTCCAGTTGCTGGTCAACCTGCGGACCAATATCGCTGCGGGCGGCACCGCTTCCGGCGACACGTTCTTTGGTATCGAAAATCTGATCGGATCGAATGACCGCCTTGACCGCTTTATCGGCAACCACTTCGCCAACCACTTCATCGGCAATGGCGGCGGCGATTACTTCAACGGCGGCAATGGCGATGACATCCTTGATGGCGGCGCGGACGGCGATATCCTGTTCGGCGGCAACGGCAACGACGTGCTGTTCGGCGGATCAGGGCAAGATGCCCTGCACGGTGGCGCAGGCACTGACACTGTCAGCTATGTCACCAGCAGTGCCTACGTCTCGGTCAATCTTGCCACCGGCACCGGCAGTCACGGCGATGCACAGGGTCCCGTGCAGATCGTGGGGGTTGGAACGCTGATCAAGGGTGACATTCTGGTCAGTATTGAAAATCTGGTCGGGTCGGATTTCTCTGACAAACTCACCGGCGATGTCGGCGCCAATGTGCTTGAGGGCGGCAAGGGCGATGACACCCTGAATGGCCTCGGCGGCAATGATGTTCTGGTCGGCGGCGACGGGTCTGACGTGCTAAGAGGCGGCGCAGGCAGCGATACCTTCCGCTTTGACGCGGTTTTGGGGGATACGAACGTCGACCGGATCACCGATTTCAATGCCTCGCAAGACATGATCGAGCTTGGCAGGTCCGTCATGGCAGCGATTGGTTCGGTTGGTGCTTTGGCGGTTGAGGCCTACTATCAAAGCGTCGATGGTGCCGCGCATGATGGCAGCGACCGGATCATCTATAACACCGGGAGTGGCCAGCTGTCCTACGATGACGACGGCACTGGCAGCGATACGGCCATCCTGTTTGCCACGCTGTCGGCGGGGCTTGACCTGACCGCAGGCAATTTCTGGGTCATCTGACCGCAAAGCTTCTGGCGGTCGCCCGGTCTGGGCGGCCGCTTGCCATATCGGGGCAGGGGAAATTGGCACAATGAAATTGGCGACGCTTCGCCGCGCCGCACTGGGTGAAACGTTCAGCATCGGCATCGGTTCGTTGCAATTGGTGGACTGCCGTCGTGGAACCTAGCGATGGGCCAATCGCCCAAGCGCCAGATTTCGCGGTAAAACCCAAGCCGGATTGGTGCGGATGAAAAGACTCGAACTTTCACTCCGATTAAAGAACAGCGACCTCAACGCTGCGCGTCTACCAATTCCGCCACATCCGCAACGATCCGGCTCGGGTGCCGGTTTTCTAGCGAAGGCCTGCACAGAAGGGAAGCGGATATTTTGACCCCGAACGCGAAACCCGCCTAGGCCGCCCACCCAAGGATTGGGGCCATTTGGGCCCAGGTGTCTGGGCGCAGGCGGTCAAAACCGGCCGGACACGCACCTCAAAAGCCCAAAAAACTTGCCGGGGTTCGCGTTCGGCATATCTCAGCATTTGGGATCGCGGACTTTGTACGCAAAGCGCTATCACCCAACCAAAGGGTCACGCCCCTTCCCGCACGTTCGATTGTCGCCGCTTTCAGGGCCACCTCCCTTATACCCCCGGCCAGGCACAAAGCGACCCGCCTTGGTACCCGGGTGCCCGCCCCCGGCAGAGGGCGGGGTGGGCGGGTGGGAGCCCGCTGCCGGGGGCTTTTCTAAAGCGTCGCGTTCATCGCCCCGCCGTCAAGAAGGATGTTCTGGCCAATGATGAACCCGGCATGCTGGCTGCACAAAAACGCGCAGGTCGCCCCGAACTCGGCAGCGGTGCCGTAGCGGCGCGCGGGGATGCCGGCCATCCGCTCCTCCCGTGCCTGATCCATCGTGATGCCGCGCGCCTTGACCACGCCGCCGTCCAAAGCCAGCGCGCGGTCGGTGTCATGGATGCCCGGCAACAGGTTGTTGATCGTCACTCCTTGGGGTGCCACCTGCCGTGCGGTGCCGCCGACAAACCCGGTCAGACCGGCTCGGGCGGCGTTCGACAGGCCCAATTGCGCAATCGGCGCTTTGACCGACTGGCTGGTGATGTTGACCACCCTGCCCCAGCCCTTTGCCATCATCGCGGGCATCAGCGCCGTCATCAGGGCAATCGGCGTCAGCATGTTCGCCTCGATCGCCTTCAGGTAGTCGGCCCGCGTCCAATTCTCCCACGACCCCGGCGGTGGACCGCCTGCGTTGGTGACCAGAATATCCACCCCACCCGCCGCAGCCGCCAGCACCGCCGCAAGCCCGGTTTCCGAGGTGACATCGGCCGCCACCGTGGTCACCGCCACGCCGTATTTGCGCAAATCGGCAGCCGTTGCCTCCAGCGCCTCACTGCCGCGCGCGTTGATCACCAAATCCACCCCTGCCGCAGCCAAAGCCTCGGCGCAGCCCCGCCCAAGGCCTTTTGAGGCCGCCGTCACCAATGCCCGCTTGCCCCTGATCCCCAGATCCATCCGACCCTCCCCCCTTTGCAAACCACGTTTGCAACCTATGTTTCCATTCTGCCGCGCAATCGCCGCAAACCTGTCCCTTTGTTGACGTTTCCTCAGACGATTGCTAGCGGACAATATCTTCGCAGTTGGAGCGTGCCATGCCCCCCTCCACACCTTCAGGCGACGTCCCAGCCGCTTTGCCCGCATCAACCGCTTTGCCCGGCCATGCCTGTCAGGTCTTTGCCTCGACGGATTTCTTTGTGGCTCAGGGCGCCAATCAGGGCGACGATCTGACCGGCCCGGACGAGGTGTGCCCCGGCGATGTCTACACGCTGCTGCGGCAGGCAGAGCCGTTGCGTCTGGTGCTGCGCCAACCGCAGGCAGGCGTGCAAACCGTGGCTGAAGGGTCCGAAGCAGGCCGCCCCGGTGCCGCCGTGGCGCTTGAGGCGCGCTATGCCCTGATGGCCCCGGATGGTGACAAGGTGGACCTGCTGATCCTGCGTCTTGACGGGGGAAGGGATGCGCGATTTGAAGGCGGTCCTGAAGGTGAGGCGAAGTCTGGAAGGCGCTTTGGCAGCACGATCAGCCACCGCTTTGCCCTGCCCTTATCGCCCTTGGGGCCGGGCGTGGAGTATACCCTGCTATCGGTCGAAGCGGCTCCGGCTGACCTCGCTTTGGCGGACCTGTTGTGCCTGTCCTTTGCACGGGGAACCCTGATCACCCTGACCGATGGCAGCCAGCGCGCCATCGAAGCGCTGGTGCCGGGGATCGAGGTGCTGACCCGCGACCATGGCCGCCAGATGGTGCGCTGGATCGGTCACGCCCGCCTGCGCGCCGTTGGGGCCTTTGCGCCGGTGGTGATCAGTGCCGGAACCCTCGGCAATCTGGGCGATCTGATCTTAAGCCAGCAACATCGGGTCTTTTTGTACCAACGGCGGCGGGTGGCTGCCTTGCCAACCTCGGAACTTCTGGTGCAGGCCCGCGATCTGGTGGATGGCGAGGCGGTCTACCTGCGCGAAGGCGGTTTTGTCGACTATTTCAGCCTGGTCTTTGACCGGCACGAGATCATCTATGCGGAGGGGGTGCCTTCGGAAAGCCTGCTGGTCAACGATGCCACGGTGAACCGTCTGCCTGCCGAACTCGCCGCCGATGTAAAGGCACGCTTCCCCCATCTGAGCCATCTGCCACATTTCGGCACGGAAGCCAGCCGGGAGTTTCTGGCCGAAATCGGCGCGGACCGGTTGATCGGCTCGCGCAGGGCTTGAGGTGGGGTGCCGGACGAAGCGGGGGCTAGCCCTCCTCCCCCGGGATATTCAGGACCAGATGGAGCAGGTTGGCGTCAGGTCTGCCCGGGCTCAAGGTGGGCCAGAACCGATATCGCGGCGCGCAGACCGGGGGCTTGCCCGCCAAGGCCAAGCAGCTGCATCGTGGTTGCCATCGCAGCATGTTGGGCCGTGCTGTCAGCCAGCACCAAACGCAGGGCCGGGGCGATGTTGGCAGCCGTACAGGCGGGGCCAAGAAACTCCGGCACGGCGCGGGTCTCTGAGACGAGGTTGACCAGCGTCACCGTGTCAATCAGGGCCGCGCGCTTCATCAGCCACCACGACAGCGGGTGCATATCGTAGGCGATGACCATCGGCGTCTGATTGGCGGCCAGTTCCAGCGACACCGTACCCGAGGCGGCCAGTGCCACATCCGCCTCAGCAAAGGCCGCACGTTTTTCGGCTGGATCAAGGATCAGGCGGGGTTGGATCGGCCAGTCTTTGGTCAGGTCGCGCACCAGCGGTGCGATGTAGGGCAAGGTCGGCAAAGCAACGTTAAGGCCAGGGTGGGTTTGCGCCAGAAGGCCAAGGGTTGCGCCGAAAACCGGGGCGAGGCGGGTGACTTCGGAGCGGCGCGAACCGGGCAGGCACAGGATCAACGGACGCGGGCAATTGGCTAAGATGGCCCGCTCTTCTGCCGTGGCTAAGGGTTCGGCAACTACCGGGTGACCAGTGAAATCGCAGGTCATTCCGGCGGCGGTCATATAGGGCGGCTCGAACGGCAAAAGTGCTAGGACGTGGTCGATGACCTTTGCCATCTTGGCAGCACGGCCGGGCCGCCATGCCCAGACCGAGGGGGCGACGTAGTGGATGGTCTTTTGCGCGGGATTGCCGCTTTTGACGCGTGCCGCCACGCGCAGGCAGAAATCCGGGCTGTCGATGGTGATCAGGGCGGCGGTATTGGCTGCGAGGGTTGCGCTGGCCGCCTCGCGGATCCGGCGTTTCAGCGCGAAATACTTCGGCAGCACCTCGGCTACGCCCATCACCGAAAGCTCCTCCATCGGGAACAGCGAGGTCAGGCCTTGCGCCTGCATCAGCGGGCCGCCGATGCCTTGGAAGCTGACCGTCGGGACAAGCGTGCGCAAGCCGGCCATCAGGGCGGCCCCCAGTTTGTCGCCCGACGGCTCACCAGCGATCAGGAAGAAGGTCAGCGCGCCCATAGGAACAGGCCGGTTTCAGCCGCTGCGGCCCGCATGGCGGGAAGGTCAAGGCAGATGACCGATCCGGCCTGAAAGGCAATACCCGCAAGACCAGCCGCCGCCGCCGCCCTGACGGTTGCCGGGCCAAGGGTGGGCAGGTCAACCCGGCGGTCCTGCCCGGGTTTTGCCGCTTTGTAGATCACGCCGCGATGTTTGGGCCGGTCGGCCAAAGCCGCCACTTGGGCCAGCATCACGTCGGTGCCCGGCAAAGCCTCTACTGCCAGACACAGGCCACCCGCCACAACCGCCGCCTGCCCCACATCCACCGCGCCCAAAGCCGCGACAATTTCGGCAGCACGGATGGTGTCAGCCTTTGCCTCGGGCAAGACCTGCCCTGCCAGAACCCCTGCAGCAGGCAAAAGCTGTGGGGCGAGGGTTTCGATGCCCACCACCGCAAAGCCCATATCCTCAAACAGCACGATGATGGCGCGCAGGGTTGCATCATCGCCGCCTTGGAACGCGGCCAGAAGCTGCGGCACCAGTTGGGCAGTGGCCGCGTCAAACAGCGAGGGGTCAAGGTTGGGCCGGCTGACGGCCCCGGCAAAGCTGACGGTTTTGATGCCGCGGTCGTCCAGATGGCGCAGGAAGGGGACCAGACGTTCCAGCCGAAAGGTCAGATCCGGGGTCAGGCCATCGGGCGTAAAACCGTCAAGGGCGCAGACATAGGGGCGCATCGCATTGGCCGCCTGCAACGCCTGCACCAGCGCCAAAGGCAGGGCTCCGCGTCCGGTGATCAGGGCAAGATCGCTCACTTCGGGGTCAGAAAGCTGCGGTCGGAGCCTGACAGAATAAACCCGGCCATCTCTCGGACGGCCTCGCTTTCGGCGTCAGACAGCCGGCGGGCGCGGTCCTGAAAGGTGCCCTCACCCTTGGCCAGTTCGTCGTAAGCGCGGCGCAGGGCACCAATGGCAGCGCGGTCCATCCCTCGGCGTTTGAGACCTATAAGGTTCAGCCCGTCCAACTCGCCCCTTGGACCCTGCACCAGGCCGTAAGGAATGACGTCATTGGTCACCATGGTGACGGCCCCGATGATTGCGCCATGACCAATGCGAACCCATTGGTGAATGCCCGACAGGCCGCCGATGATCACGTCATCGCCAATCTGGCAATGGCCCGCGATGGCGACCGCATTGGCAAGGATCACCCGGTTGCCCAGATGCGCGTCATGGCCGACATGGGACCCCGTCATCAACAGGCAATCATCGCCGACCGTGGTCACCCCACCGCCACCCGCCGTGCCGATGTTCAGCGTCACCCCCTCGCGGATGCGGCAACGCTGGCCGATCAGCAGCCGCGTCCGCTCCCCTTGGTATTTCAGATCCTGCGGCACCTCGCCCACCGTGGCATGCGGGAAAATCACCGTATCCGCGCCGACAAAGGTCCATCCGGTGACGACAGCATGGGATTTGACCTCGACCCCATCGGCGAGGGTCACCTCCGGACCCACCACGCAAAACGGACCGATCCTGACGCCGGCCCCCAAGCTGGCAGCAGGATCAACGACCGAGGAGGGGTGGATCAAAGCCGTCATCCGCTAGGCTTTCGGCAGATCAAACATGGCGGTAAAGGTCGCTTCGGTGGCCAGATCGCCGTCCACCGTGGCGCGGCCTTCAAACTTCCAGACCTTGCCACCACTGCGCAACGCTTTGACGTGCAGTTCCAGCACATCACCCGGCACCACCTTGCGGCGGAATTTCACGCCATCCACGCCCATGAAGAATACCTTGGCCTGTTTGTCCACCAGATCCATCGACATGCCAACCAGCACCCCGGACGTCTGTGCCATAGCTTCGATGATCATCACGCCCGGCATGATCGGCATATCCGGAAAGTGGCCCTGAAAATGCGGCTCGGAGTTGGTGACGCATTTCACCCCCACACAGCTTTCGTTGATGATGATGTCGCGGACCTTGTCGATCAGAAGAAACGGATAGCGGTGCGGGATGATCCGCTTGATCAGGGCCAGATCGGCTTCCAGCATCGGCGTGGTCGTGTCGGTCATAATGTCCCCCAGAGGTGCCGAAAGATCAGCCCGCCCTTTCCCGGACGTGGCTTTGTTACTGACTAACAACTTGGACAAGGCAGGACAAGCAGCGCTAAGGTGCCACGGGTGTTGGAATGGCCGGTGGTGTTTGGGGTGCCGGGCCTTGAACCGTTCCATCGGTCACGGCGGCGCGCGGCCCAAGCGGCAAGGCGCTGCCATCGCCAAGCTTGTCATCCACCGCCTTGATCGCGCGGTCGGTCACGTCGATGGAATCGAAGGACAAAAACAGCGCATCGCGGTTGACGATGGCATAGGCCCCCATCTGATGCATCATTTCGGCCAAAACCGGCACGGCGGCGCTGAAGAAGGTCTTGCGCCCGGCATCGCGTTGCGCCCGCACGGCATCGACCTTGGCCGCCTGATCCTTTCGCAACTTTTCCACCTTGACGTCGAAGCCGTCAGCCAAAGCCTGAAACCCGGCAACGGCCATTGTGGCGCGTTTTTGGGTCAGATCAGCCTCTTCGGCCAACAAATCCACCTCGATCTTGCGGTTCTCGGCGGCCAAAGCCTGACTGATCACCAGCGCCTTTGCCTCCATCGCCTTGCCGTAGGCTGAGTCTGCATAAAGCCGGTCCTGATCCAGCGTCAGAATTTGCGGTGGCACCATTTCAGTCTGCGCCAAAGCGGCACCGCTCATGGTCGGCAATGCCATGGTCAACAAAGCCACGGCCAGCAAACGCGCTGCGGCAGCCGGTCGCCACCGCAAGGTAGCGATCAACCCAAAGATCAGCGGCGCAAATCCGATGGGTGCAGCGACACCGGGCCTCAACACCGAAGGTCCGCTGAGCGCTGGCCCTGTCACTGCGCCACCCCTCAGAATTTGGCCGAGATGGTGAAGTTGAAGGTCTGCTCTTTGTCGTAGCTTTCTTTCTTCAACGCGTGGGTGAAGTCAAAGCGCAGCGGCCCGATCGGGGTTTTCCAGAACAAGGATACGCCCACAACCGACCGCAGATGCGCGTCGGTGGAGGCCCTTGAGGTCGGGTCAGTCAGCAAGGCCTTTGCGGATTTATCCAACCCCCAGACAGAGCCTACCTCCATGAAGGCACCGCCGGTCACGCCGTATTCCTCGGGCAGACCCAAGGGGAAATCGCCCTCCAGATGGGCTGCTGCAAAAAGATTGCCGCCCAACGCATCTTTGCCAACCGAGGTCAGATCACGCGGCCCGATGCCATCCGGCTGAAAGCCGCGCATGGTTCCGGCGCGAAAGGTCCGGTCCCTGACCGTGCTCGTGTAGCCACCATAGCTTGACACCACGCCGCCCTCGAACGACAGCCGGACCGACACGTCATTATGAAGCACCTTGGTTTCGGCCAGCGCCTGCATTGATGTATTGATATACTTCGCCTGTCCGCCGACCCCGGCCACATCCTGACCGAATTGCACCATCACCCCGCGATTGGGGTGCAGCCCCGACTGCCGGTTGTCCCACGTATAGGCATAGCCAACCGATGAAGCGATTGTGCTGCCCGCCTCGGCTTTCAGGACCGGAGAGCTGGTGGGTTCAAAGTTCGAGGTCTGGTTCTGGGCCAGCGAATAGCGCAGGCTCAAGCTGCCAAAATTGCTGACCGCAAACCCGATCGAGGGCGAAATGCCGATGGTCTGCGTATCATATGTAGCATTCTTGTGGGTGGTGCGGACATAGTTCGCCGACAAGGCAAAGGTCAGGTCACGCCCCAGAAATGCCGGTTCGGTGAATTGAAGCTGGCTGTCGACGTCATCAGCACCAGACTGGACCTGCACCGTCAGCCCCTGCCCGCGCCCCAGAAAATTGGTCTCGGCAAAGCCAAGGTTGACGCCGAAGCCTGCACTCACGCCGTAGGTGGCCCCGATCGTCAACGATCCGGTGGGTTGTTCGGTCACGGCGACTTTGACCACAGACTGATCCGGGGCAGTCCCCGGCTCCTCGGTCACCGAAACGTCGGAAAAGAAGCCAAGCGCCCGGATCCGCTCTGCCGACTGGGCAATTTCGTGCGGGTTCATCGGGTCGCCTTCAACCGAGTGGAACTGACGGCGGATCACCTGATCCAGTGTGGTTGTGTTGCCCTCGATGTCGATGCGTTCCACAAAGGCGCGCTGGCCCTTGATGACCGCGAATGTCACGTCAATCGTGCCATTGCGTTCGTTGCGCTTCAGGCGCGGTTCAACCATGACGAAATTCAGGCTCTTTTGCAGAGCAAGCGATTCCAGCGCATCGACATTTTGCTGAATCAGGGTCGGGCTGTACGTCTCACCCGCACGAATGCGCAGCAGACGTTGGAACGCGGCCGCGTCAACACCGGGAACCTCCGACACCGCCCCCACCGCGCCGATCCTGAAGCTTTGGCCTTCCTGAATGGTGAAGGTCAGAAAGGTCGCATCACGGTTGCGGGCATAGGTTGCGCCCACGTCGAGGATTTGAAAGTCGATGAACCCGCGCGACATGTAGAAGTCGGACAACAACCTTTTGTCCAGTTCGACCCGGTCGGTCTGATAGCTGTCACGCTGGATCAGGTTGTGCAGGATCCCCGCCTGTTTGGACGACAGAACCTGCCGCAGCCGATAGTCGGAAAATGCCCTGTTGCCGACAAAGCTAAGCCGGGCAATCTCTGCCACGCCACCTTCAGTCACCTCAAACACCAGATCGACCTGATTGTCGGCCCGGCGGATGATGCGCGGCGTGATCTTGGCGGCCAACCGGCTTTTGGAGCGGTACACTGCGGTCATCGCCGCGACATCGGCCTCTGCCTGTGCGGCGGAATAGACCTGACGCGACTTTGACTTGGCGATCTTGGCCAGATCGGTATCGGAAATCCGCGCATTGCCCTGAAAGTCCACAGTGCCGATCACGGGATTTTCGATCACCTTGATCAGGAGCGTGTTTTTCTGCGGCACCAGTTCGACCCGCTGAAACAGGCCGGAGGCGAATATGCGCTGATAGGCGTCGTTCAGTTCAGCCGCCGTGACCGGCTTGCCTTTGGCCACACCAAGGTAGGACACCACCGTTGCAAGATCGACGTGAACGTTGCCCTGCACTTTGACGGTATTGAAGGTGAAGCCCGGCGGAACCGGAGCGACCGGAGGCGCCGCAGGTGTCTCGGCAATGCCCAACGACAGGCCGGTGCCGGTGGTATCAGCAACCGGGCCAGTGGCAGGGGCGGTCGTCGCGTCGGTGGCACCGTCGGTGGTCTGGGCCAAAAGGCCGCGCGGCGAGCCGATGCCCGCAAGGGCCAGACCCGCCGCCAGCACCAGACTTCCCAGTCCTTTGCCCGACATCCCCGCGCCTTTGCCCATGATCATCTTGCCCACAACCGTCCCCAAACCCCATACATCTTCAATCCTGACTAGCCACTTGTCCCAAGCTTGTCAAAAGCACGAAAGGCCGCCCCCGACGCACCCCGGCGGCTTTCGCCCATTTCCTGTGGATAAGTTGTGCATAAGTCCCGGGTCGGCACCAATCAGCCGCAACGGAACAAGTCATTCGACACCGCAAACACCATCAGGCCCAGCAAAAGCCCCAGACCAAGCGTCATCAGCACCTGTAACACCCGTTCGGAAGGCGGATGGCCGGTAGTCGCCTCCCAGATGTGAAACACCAGATGGCCGCCGTCCAGCACCGGGATCGGGAACAGGTTCAAAAGGCCGATGGACAGCGACACCAAAGCCAGCGTTTGCAGAAACGTGTCCCAGCCAGACCGCGCCGCAGCCCCCACCACCTTGGCCATGCCAATCGGGCTGGAGATGTTGCAACTGCTGATCTTGCCAGCGATCATGTAGCCAAGGCCGGAGAGGTTGGTCTTGACCAGATAGAACCCCTGTTTCCACGCCATCGCCGCCGCTTCGGAAAGCGAAGGCTGCCGCACCACCGGATCAAACAACACGCCGCCCGAAATGCCGATCAGCCAGCGCGTCTCAAACCCGCCATCAGCGGTCGGCAGGTCGCGGCGGCGTGGCGTCAGGGTGACCTCCAGCGTCTTGCCCGCCCGCCACACGGTAAGGGCAATCGGCTTGCCAGAGGTCGCCTCGACAATCTTGGGCAACTGGCTGAAACTGGCGATGTCCTGCCCCGCCGCCTTCAGGATCACATCGCCTGCGGCAATCCCTGCATCCAGTGCCGCACTTTGCAACTGCACGCTGTCGGCGATGGCTGGCAACGGGTTGGGGCCATTCAGGGTCAGGTCCTTGCCTGCCCGCGTGATGTGATAGCTGACCGAGGCCTTATCGCTCAACCCGTCGGCCACCGTGAAGAATGCTGCGAGGTCAGGGGTAGGCACGCTTTCCATGCTGGTGATCAGATCACCGACTTGCAGGCTTGGCGTCGCAAACGGCACCGCGCGCAGGCTGCCGATCAAAGGCTGATCGACGGCCACGCCCTTCGACAGGATGACCGCAAAGAACAGCACGAAGGCGAGGATGAAGTTGGCAACCGGACCGGCAAGCACCGTGGCCGACCGCGCCCACAAGGGTGCGCCGTGCATGGTATGGCGCTTTTCCTCCGCCGAAAGCCCCTGCATCAGGCCCTGATCGGGGCGTGAGGCGGCATCGCTGTCGCCCAGAAACTTCACATAACCGCCCAGCGGCAAGGCGGCAATCTGCCACCGGGTGCCATGCTTGTCCGTGCGCGACCACACAACCTTGCCGAACCCCAGCGAGAACACCTCGGCATGGATGCCAGTCCAGCGACCCACGATGTAGTGGCCGTATTCATGCACCGTCACGATGACGACTATCGCCACCAGAAACGTTGCCAGCGTCCAGGCCGTGCCGCCCACATCCGAGATCATGCCCGCGAAATCCAATATCTCAACCCTGCCCTGTTATTTTACGTTACGATTGATCAGCGGCTTGCGCGCCGCTCGGCCTGTTGCCGCGCGCATCTGCGTGCGAGGTGGTCCATCGCCAGCACATCGTCAAGGCTTTCCACTGGTTTTGCAAAGCCGCTGTCGGCGGAAAGCTGCGTCAAAGTGGCCTCGACCAGTGCGGACATGTCCAGAAACCCGATCTGACCTGCAATGAACAGATCCAGCGCCACTTCTTTTGCCGCGTTGAAAACCGCCCCCGCCATGCCGCCCGCCCCCATCACGTCACGCGCCAGCCTTAGGGCCGGATAGCGGGTCAGATCGGGCGCAAGAAAGGTCAGTTTGCCCAAAGCCGCAAAATCCAGCCGCGCCACCGGCAAGGGCTGGCGTTTGGGCCAGTTGAGCGCGTAGCCGATGGCGTGCCGCATGTCGGGGGCCCCCAGATGCGCCATCACTGCGCCATCATGAAAACCCACAGCGGAGTGGATGATGGATTCGGGGTGGATGATCACTTCGATCTGATCCGGCGACACTCCGAAAAACTCTTTCGCCTCAATGACTTCCATGGCTTTGTTGAACATGGAGGCGCTGTCGATGGTGATCCTTTGCCCCATCGCCCAGTTCGGGTGTTTGCAGGCTTCCGCCACGGTGGCCTTGGCCAAAGCCGCCAACGGCCAATCGCGCAATGCCCCGCCAGAGGCCGTCAGGATGATCCGTTCAACCGCCGCAATATCTTCGCCCACCAGCGCCTGAAAGATGGCGGAGTGTTCAGAATCGACCGGCAGGATCGTGGCCCGATGGGCTGCAGCGGTGGCCAGCATCAAAGGCCCGGCCGTCACCAGACTTTCCTTGTTGGCCAAAGCCAGCGTGGCGCCGGTGGACAAAGCCGCCAGCCCCGGTGCCAGCCCGGCCGCCCCGACGATCGCCGACATCACCCAATCTGCTGGCCGCGATGCTGCCTCTACCAGCGCCGATGCCCCGGCGGCGGCTGCGATCCCGCTGCCCGCCAGCGCCGCCCGCAGGTCCGGCAAAAGGCGGTCATCAGCAACAACCGCCACTTCGGCCCGCAACGCCCGCGCCATTTGGGCCAGCCGCGTCACATTGCGCCCGCCGGTCAGCGCCACAACCTCAAACCCCTCGACCCGGGACAGCAAATCAACCGTGCTTTCGCCAATCGACCCGGTGGCACCAAAGATCGAAATCCGGCGGC
Source organism: Rhodobacterales bacterium (assembly GCA_038231395.1). Classification (GTDB taxonomy): domain Bacteria; phylum Pseudomonadota; class Alphaproteobacteria; order Rhodobacterales; family Rhodobacteraceae; genus Stagnihabitans. The sequence goes on along the minus strand of JBBRLL010000028.1, from coordinate 39,513 downwards.
CAGAACCTTTTGCAGGCACCTGACCGGCAGTCCGGCCAACCATCGGGCCGGGTTTTGGGTCCGTCATCCTGCCAGTCCCAAAGGCAGGTCCACCACTAATTGCAACACCTGCACCGCCAGAATGGCCCCGATCAGCGCGTCGAACCGGTCCAGCACGCCGCCATGGCCCGGCACCAGAGTTGACGCATCCTTGACCCCGGCCCGACGCTTGATCAGGCTTTCGACGATATCGCCAGCCTGCCCGGACATCGCGACAAGTGGTGAGATCACGATCAGCCCCCAGCCACCATGCTGCCACAGCGCAAAGCCAAGCCCCAGCACCGCCGACCCTATCCAGCCCGCCAGCGTCCCCGCCCATGTCTTTTTCGGGCTGATCGCCGGCCAGAACAGCCGCCCGCCCACCAGCCGCCCGACGAAATACCCCAGCACGTCAGAGGCTACGACGATGCTGACCAGCCAGACCACAATCACCGCGCCGCGCCGGTCAAATTCGATGATGCCGACGGCAGAGATCAGCATGGCAAGCGTATAGCCTGCCAGCAAGACCCGCTCCCGCCGCTGCGTGGCCACGATGGCCAAGGGAGCGAGGATCAGCGCCATCCCGGCCATCCCGCCAAACTGGCCCACCAACACGCCCAGAGCTGCAAGTCCGGCAATGCCCAACCGCACCCGGCGGTGAACCGGCGCATCGGTCAAAGCCGCAATTTCCCACCCCATCACGCCGAACGCCAACACCGCAGTCGCCAAAAAGACCCAGCCGCCCAGCCAGACCGAAATCACGCCAAACCCGGCCAAAGCAACGCCGGATACGACCCGGACCCCAAGATCGCCCCACCGCCCGGACCCTTTCGGCACGCCTGCACCGGCGCCAAAGGTTCCTGCCCCCAAGGTTTCTGCTCCCAAGGTTTCTGCTCCCAACGTCTCGGCCTGCACCGTCTCGGCCCCCACAGTTTGGGTGCCAGAGGTTGTGGCTTCCGACGTATCAGCTCCCAAGGCTTCAGCCCCACTGGTTCCGGCTTCTGCCCCACCGGTCCCCAAGACGTCTGCCCCCAAATCTGCGGCGGCAAGACCATCAGTGCGGGGCCGGTCGGCTGTCATGCCCGCGCTGCCCCAAAGCGCCGCTCGCGGTTGCCAAAGCGGGCCACGATGGCCGCAAGCTCTGCCGGGGTGAAATCCGGCCACAGCGTCCCGGTGAATTCATATTCCGCATAGGCCGCCTGCCACGGCAGGAAATTGGAGGTCCGCGTCTCGCCACTGGTGCGGATGACAAGGTCGGGGTCCGGCAGGTCAGCGGTATCAAGTCGCGACGATATCAGCGCATCGGTCACGTCCTGTGCTGCTATCCGCCCCTCGGCCACGTCCACCGTGATGGCCCGGACCGCCCGCGTCAGTTCATCGCGGCCACCGTAGTTGATCGCCACTGTCAGGTTCAGGCGGGTAAGCGAGGCCGTCCGCGCCTCGATCCCGACCATCAGCTTTTGCAAGCGCGGGTCAAGTCGAGAACGGTCGCCGATAAACCGCATCCGCACGTTTTCGGCCGCCAGCCTGTCGGCCTCACGCTCGATATACCGCGCAAAGATCGACATCAGACCAAGGACTTCCTCGGTCGAGCGTTTCCAGTTCTCTGTCGAAAAGGCGTAGATCGTCAGCCATTTGATCCCAAGGTCCGGCGCGCATCGCACGATCTCTTTGACCCGCTCGGCCCCTTTGCGGTGGCCGACCAGACGGGGCCAGCCCTTGTTCGTGGCCCAGCGACCGTTGCCGTCCATGATGATGGCGACATGCTCGGCGCCAAACGACGCTTTGGTATCTGATGTGTCGCCCACGCCCGCCTACCTTACTTATCCCACGACCACGGGCCAGAGACAAAACCCGTCTCCAAGACCAATTTGGCCGCCCCGCCCGATACCCGAAAACCTAGACCTGCATGATTTCCTGCTGCTTGCCTTCCAGCGAGCGGTCGACGAGCACGATGGCCTTGTCGGTCATCTCCTGCACTTCTTCGGACCACATCTTCTGGTCATCCTCGCCCATGCCGGCGGCTTTGGCTTTCTTGATCTGGTCCATGCCGTCACGGCGCACATTGCGGACCGCAACCTTGGCGTTTTCGGCATAGGTCGCGGCAACCTTGGTCAACTGGCGGCGGCGTTCTTCGTTCAATTCCGGGATCGGCAGGCGGATCAAGGGGCCGTCCGAGATCGGGTTGATGCCGATGCCGCTTTCGCGGATGGCCTTTTCCACTTTGGCGATCATCCCCTTGTCCCAGACGTTGATCACCACCATGCGCGGCTCTGGTACATTGATGGTGCCAAGCTGGTTGATCGGAGTCATCTGGCCATAAGCATCCACCTGGATAGGGTCCAGCATCGAGGCTGAAGCCCGTCCGGTGCGCAGCGAGGCGAACTCGTTCTTCAGCGCATTCAGCGCCCCGTCCATCCGGCGCTGGATCGCGTCAAGGTCAATCTCAATGTCGTCTTGCGCCATGGTATCCTCATGCGTCGTGCCCCATTGCCGGGGTCTTGCCGTTCTATAACAGCAACCCGCCATCCACGTACAGGGGGGGGGGTATGAAGCTGACGCGGAGGTGTCGATCCGGCAAGGGAACCGTAGCCTTCGCAGTCGTGCCCTACCCATGCACCCTTGTATAGGTGCCTTGGCCGGACAGGATGCCCTTGAAGCCGCCCGGTTCGTCTAGGGAAAACACGATGATCGGCAGGTCGTTGTCGCGGGCAAGGGCGATGGCGCTGGCGTCCATCACGCCAAGGTGCTTTTGCAGCACCTCGTCGTAGGTCACCGTTTCATAGCGCTTGGCCTGCGGATATTTCTTGGGGTCCATGTCATAGACCCCGTCCACTTTGGTGCCTTTGAAGATCACCTGACAGGCCATCTCGTTGGCACGCAGGGTGGCTGCGGTGTCGGTGGTGAAATACGGGTTGCCAGTGCCCGCCGCAAAGATGCAGACCCTTTGCTTTTCAAGGTGGCGCACAGCGCGCCTGCGGATATAGGGTTCGCACACCTGATCCATCGGGATGGCAGAGATCACGCGGGTGAACACCCCCAACGATTCAAGGGCTGCCTGCATCGCCAAGGCGTTCATCACGGTGGCCAGCATCCCCATGTAATCCGCCGTCGTCCGCTCCATCCCCTGCGCGCTGCCTTGCAGGCCGCGAAAGATATTGCCGCCGCCGATCACCATGCAGATTTCCACCCCAAGATCATGCACCGATTTCACTTCCTCGGCGATGCGCTGCACGGTCGGCGGGTGCAGTCCAAAGCCCAGATCGCCCATCAGCGCCTCGCCCGAGATTTTCAGCATGACACGGGAGTAGGTGATCTTGTGGTCAATGTCGGTCATGGCTGCCTCTGATGTCGTGCCGCGAACGGCTTTGGAGTTTGGCGATTGGCCAAGGCGGTTGGCTTACGCGATTGGCTTCCGGGCCAAAATGCGGCAAAACGCCGGAAGGTTCAACCAGCCGCAACGTGCGGAGGCGTGGTGCCACCCCAAACACGAATGGCCCGCAGGATAATGTCCCGGACATGAAAGGGATTTCGCGCGAAAGACCGGTGTTGATTGCCGGGCCGACCGCCAGTGGCAAGTCGGCGCTGGCGGCGGATCTTGCGGCGCGGGATGGCAGGATGATCGTCAATGCCGACGCCTTGCAGGTCTATGACTGCTGGCGGGTGCTGACGGCGCGCCCCTCGCTGACCGAGGAGGCGGCGCTGCCACACGCGCTTTACGGCCATGTCAGCCGCAGTCAGGACTATTCTGTGGGCGCGTGGTTGGGGCAAGTGGCGGACTTGCTGACCCGCCCTGTGGTGATCGTTGGTGGCACCGGGCTTTATTTCAGCGCGCTGACCGAAGGGCTGGCCCTCGTGCCGCCGATCCCGGCAGAGGTCCGGGCCGAGGCGGACGCGTTGCGCCTGTCCGGGCAGGTTGCGGTAATGCGGGCGGCGCTGGACCCTGAAACGGCAGCCAGGACCGACCTTCTGAACCCGGCAAGGGTCCAACGGGCCTATGAGGTGCAGCGTGCGACGGGACGCGGTTTAGCCCTTTGGCAGGCCGCCGGTGCGCCACCGCTGCTACCGCTGGATCAGGTGGAGGCCATCGTGCTGCGCCCGACTGTTGCCTGGCTGGATGCCCGGATCGCCTCCCGATTTTCCGCGATGCTGGAGGCGGGCGCGCTTGAGGAAGCCCGCGCGGCCCTGCCCTTTTGGCAACCCCAAAGGCCTTGGGCGCGGGCAATCGGCGCACCCGAATTGGTGGGATACCTGCGCGGCGAGATCACGCTGGACGCGGCACAGGCGGCAGCCATCCTCGCCTCTCGTCAATACGCCAAGCGCCAACGCACGTGGCTGCGCAACCGGATGCCGCTTTGGCAAGCTGTGGTGCCCGGATAACGTCCGGCGTGTGACGGGCAAACTCTGCAAAGCCGGCCGGCTCGCAAATTTCATGAAAAAATATCCATGTCGCTGGCGCTGCGCCGTGACGCGCCTTGTGGTGCAGAGGCCACGGTTGCGCGCCATTCTGCCCATGGTTGTGCTGTCGGCCGGGTTCAGTTGAAAATTTCGCTTGGGGGCTGGACGGGGCCACGCTAACAGTTGGACCTGACTCACATGCGAGCCGCAATGACCCTGCCCAGCCCCGCCTCACCGTTTCGACTGGTTGCCATTCCACGCCTTGCCGCTGGCGGACGTTGGCGGGTGGAGGCGATGCGCGCCTTGTCGGAACCCTGTTTTTTGTGGTTCACCAAGGGTCAGGGCCGCATCACCATCGCGGGCCAGACCCGTGGCTACACCGCCCACAACGGCATCTTCCTTCCGGCAGGCGTCATGCACGGCTTTGAAGTTGGCCCGCAAGTCTTTGGTACAGCCGTATTTTTTGGCCGCGATTCGGGTGTGGCCTTGCCGAAAGATCCGCTTCACCTGCGCATTCGCGAGGTCCACGCCCAACAGGAATTGAACGTCACCCTTGATGCCATTGTCCGCGAAATGGAGGCGGTCACCCCCGGCCATGACCGCGCTGCTTTGGCGCATCTTGGTCTGCTGGGTGTCTGGATCGAACGTCAGGCCGCCAAACCCACGGCGGAGGTTGCCAAGCCGGACGCCACCCGAAAGCTGGTTGCCCGTTTCACCACCCTGATGGAACGCGAGTTTCGCACCGGTGCCGGCGTGGGAGAGATGGCCTCAGAATTGGGTGTGACCGCCACCCATCTGACGCGCTGCTGTCGCCAGACGTGCGGACGTTCTGCCATCGACCTGTTGCAGGACCGCCGGATTTTTGAGGCGCGCAAGCTTTTGTCGGAAACCAAGCTGCCGGTAAACCGCATCGGCGAAAGCCTTGGCTTTCACTCTGCCGCTTATTTCACCCGCGCCTTCCAGCATCGCACCGGTGCCTCGCCAACTGCCTTCCGCCGCAGCCTTTAGGCGATTCGCGGTGGGCGTGCGGCGCGCAGTCCTCCGTTTAAACGGAAAGCCTGCCGCAGGGATGGAAACGCCCGCCGCACCAGAATCCGCCCAGATGCCCGTGCCGCATCGCAGCATCTGCACAACGCGGCAAGTTCTTGTCGCAAACGTTATAGGTCACGACGAATCCAGCCGTTGACGCAGGCCGCGAAAAGGTGCGGAATGCGGGGGTGAGCACGTGCACCGCGCCAGCCTTTCCGGTCCTCCGATTGGGCGCGCGCAAGCGGTGCCGCTAAGATGAGAAAACTGGGCAATGCCCCGACTGGGAGACGACCATGAAAGATATGACAACGATCAACGGCCTGCATCCGGGTGCCGCAATGCACTTGGCCGAAGTTGAGGCGGGTAAGCTGGACCGCCGTGAATTTCTGACCCGTACAACCGCATTGGGCGTGTCGGCAATCGCAGCCTATGCCATGATCGGCATGGAAGCACCCGCCAAGGCCGCCACGGCCAAAGTCGGCGGCATCCTTCGCGTCGGCATGGAAACCAAGGCGCAGAAAGACCCGCGTCTGGCCGACTGGCCGCAGATTGCCAACGTCTATCGCGGCTGGCTGGAGTATCTGATCCAGTACAACACCGACGGCACCTTTGAAGGTCGCCTGTTGGAGAAGTGGGAAGCCAACGACGACGCCTCGCAGTACACGCTGCACGTGCGTCAGGGCGTCAAATGGAACAACGGTGACGATTTCACCGCCGATGACGTGGTCAACAACTTCCGCCGCTGGACTGATGGTAAAGTGGAAGGCAACGCGATGGCCTCGCGCTTCCTGGGTCTGGTCGATCCTGCCACCAAGCAGTTGCGCGACGGCGCAGTCGTCAAGGTTGACGACCACACCGTCAAGCTGATGATGTCCTCGTCTGACGTGGCCGTGGTGCCCAACCTGTCGGATTATCCTTCCGCCGTCGTGCACAAGTCCTTCAAGGACGGTGATGATCCGTCGGTCAATGCCATCGGCACCGGGCCATACGTGCCGGGCGAAATCTCGGTCGGCCAGAAGATGGTTCTGAAACGCGCCCCTGACAGCCACAAGTGGTGGGGCGGCGTCGCACCCTTGGACGAGATCCACTACATCGACTTCGGTACCGACCCGTCTGCCATGGTCAACCTCGCCAACTCTGACGAGATCGACGTCAACTATGAGACCACCGGCGATTTCATCGACCAGTTGAACACACTCGGCTGGACCAAGTATGAAACCGTCACGATGTCGACCATCGTTTGCCGCTTCAACTCGGCCACCTCGGATCTTTACAAGGAAAAAGAGGTCCGCTCGGCCCTTCAGCGTGCAGTTGACCCCAAAGTCGTGCTGCAACTGGGCTACAAAGGGCTTGGCTCGGTCGCCGAAAACCACCACGCCGGTCCTCTGCACCCCGAATACGTCGCTATGCCTGCGCAAAAATTCGACAAAGCGGGCGTCAAAGACGTGCTGGCGAAATACAAGCTGGCCGATGCCGAGTTTGAATTCATCTCGCTGGATGGCGGCTTTGAACTCGACACGTCGGATGCCGTGGCGGCCCAGATGCGCGATGCGGGCGTCAATATGAAGCGGACTGTGATGCCGGGCTCGACCTTCTGGAACGACTGGCAGAAATATCCGTTCTCCTCGACCACCTGGAACCACCGCCCGCTTGCCGTGCAGAACATGAGCCTTGCCTACACCTCCACCGGGTCATGGAACGAAACCGGCATGGCGAACAAGGACTTTGACGCGGCAATGGTGTCGGCTTTGGCTCTGGCCGATGCTGACAAGCGCAAGGAATACGCCGCCGTGATGGAAAAAATCCTGCAAGAGGAAGGCTATATCATCCAGCCCTACTGGCGCTCGATCTTCCGGCACGCCAAGAAAAACGTCATGGGTGTCGAAATGCACCCGTCGTACGAGCATCACCACTACCTGTGGTCGATGGCATAAGGCGAACCTGGGGGCGGGGGACCAAAAAGGGTTCACCCGCCCTCTTTCTATCGCTGGGGGTCAATGCGCCCTGAACAGTCTGGCCCAACGTGGTCAGTCGTCTCGCACGGTGGGATGCGCAGATGCTTAATTTCGTGATCAGGCGCCTCGCGGTGATGGTGTTGACGGCGCTGGTCCTGACCTTCGTTGTCTTCTATCTCACCAACTTGGGCCCCAACCTTGAAAAACTCGCCCGCTCCGAAGGCTCGGTCCGCATGACGGACGACTCCGTCGCGGCATGGATCGAACAGAACGGCCACGGCGGATCAGTGTTTTACCGCTATGCCGAATGGCTGGGCGTGGCGCCGGGTTGGGTGCGCGTCGATGACAAGGGTGTCACGCGCGGTCTGTGCATCCGGCAAAACGATGACCCGGCTCTGGCCCCGCAGTTTTGCGGCATACTGGAGGGCAACTGGGGCTTCTCCACCGTCTTTAAAAACCCGGTTCTCGGCGTGGTTGGCCGCGCCATGGCTGCCACCGGCTGGCTCATGCTGGCTGTCATGGTGGTGATGGTGCCCACGGCGCTGCTGATCGGTGTGCTGGCAGGCATGCGGGAAGGCACGAGGACAGACCGCGTGCTGTCCACCTTCTCGATTGCCTCCTCGGCCACGCCCGAATACGTGTCGGGCGTGCTCTTGATCGCCCTTCTGGCCTCACCTGTCACCGGCCTGTCGCCTATATTCGCCAGTTGGGGTTGGCTTAGTGGCCGGAACCTGTTCCTCGGCACCGCCACCTCGGCGATGGACCACATCACCTTCTGGAACTTTGCCTTGCCGGTCGCCACCATTGCCCTGTACGGCGTGGGTTATATCGCCCGGATGACCCGCGCCTCGATGGCCGAGGTGATGACCCAGCAATACATCCGCACCGCCCGGCTGAAGGGCGTGGGCTTCCGCGAGGTTGTGGTGCGTCACGCGCTGCGCAACGCCATGATCGCACCGTTTACCGTGGTCATGCTGCAATTTCCCTATCTGCTGAATGGCGTCGTGATCACCGAGTCCATCTTCAATTACAAAGGCTTCGGCTGGACGCTGGTCAAGGCGGCCGGCAACAATGACATTGAACTCCTGCTGGGCTGTTCGGTCATCGCCGTGATCTTCGTGCTGGCAACACAGCTGATTTCGGATATCGGCTATGTTTACCTCAATCCCCGCATCCGGCTAGGCTGACATGACAGATATCCTTTCGTGGCCGATGATCTTCGCCCTGATGGCCAAACAATTCTGGCCGGTGTGGGTGGCCCTTGTTCTGACCTTTGCCCTGTCGATCCGCTTCAAACGGCGGCTTGGCCTTTACGGCAAGCTGTTTGACAGCCCGGTCGGCATGGCAGGTTTCGCCATTGTGATGTTCTGGGTCTTTACAGCGGTTTTTGCGGACGTGATCGCCACCATGCCGCCGCTGGACCAGATAGGTTCGGTGAAAAACCCGCTGCCCGGCACTCCGGTCGTCGACCTCAAGCCGGGTCAGTTCCCGTGGTTCCTGCTGGGCGGCGACCATCTGGCACGCGACATCTTCTCACGCATGGTCGTCGGGGCCCGGCAAGTTCTGATCATCGCCCCCGCCGCCACCACCTTTGCCTTTATCGTCGGCATCACCCTTGGCCTGCCAGCAGGCTACCTCGGCGGCAAACTGGACACCGTCCTTAGCTTTTTGGCCAACCTTGTCCTGGCCTTCCCGGTGATCTTGCTGTTCTACCTGCTGGTGACCCCCGAGATCGTGAAGACCGGCTATGTCATCCACCTGTGGTTTCTGGGCGGCCATCTGGAAAATGGCGTTGGGGTCGGCGGCTTTACATGGATCGCCTCGATCCCGAACCTGATGGCGGCGGTGCTGTTTGTCTTCCCGATCATCTTTTTTGGCATCCTGTTGAACTCGCGCTTCCACACCAACCGCCCCAAGCGCAACCTTTACGTCGGTGTCACACTGGTGATTGGCATCTGGGCCTATTCCGGCTTGGCCTTCAACGCGGACCCTGTCGGGGTTTGGGGCATGTCCCCCAACCTGTTGAATGTCTTTGTCGCGGTGGTGTTCGTTAACGCGCCCACGGTGTTCCGCATCGTGCGCGGCATCGTGATGGACATCAAATCGCGCGACTACGTATCAGCCGCCCAGACGCGGGGCGAAAGATCGTGGTACATCATGCTGTGGGAGATTTTGCCCAACGCCCGTGGCCCGCTGATCGTCGACTACTGCCTGCGCATCGGCTATACGACCATCCTGTTGGGAACCTTGGGCTTTTTCGGCCTTGGCGTGTCACCGGAAAGCCCTGACTGGGGTTCGACCATCAACGCCGGAAGCAAACTGCTGTCGATGATCCCCCACCCCGCCGTTGTCCCTGCGCTGGCATTGATGAGCCTCGTCCTCGGCCTGAACCTGCTCGCCGACGGGTTGCGCGAAGAAAGCATGAAGGATTGATGCGCCCGCTTGCCGCCTTCATCTGTTCCCAAATATCCCACGGGGGTCCGGGGGAGTGAAACCCCCGGCCTTCGCCACAAACGCGAGGCCCGCCATGTCCGACGCCAACACCTCTTGGGACCCCAGCAAACCCATCCTTGAAATCGACCACCTCTCGATTTCCTTCTTTACCCGGTTGCGTGAAATCCCTGCGGTGATGGATTTCTCCTGCAAGGTGATGGCCGGGGAATCCATGGGTCTGGTGGGCGAAAGCGGTTGCGGCAAATCCACCGTGGCCTTGGCGGTGATGCGTGACCTTGGCAAGAACGGCAAGATCGTTGCCGGTTCCATCAAGTTCAAGGGCCGTGAACTGGTGACAATGGGCGACGAAGAGCTGCGCCACATCCGCGGCTCTGAAATCGCGATGATCTATCAAGAGCCGATGGCCTCGCTGAACCCGGCCATGAAGGTCGGCGCACAACTGGCCGAAGTGCCGATGATCCATCAGGGCATGGCCCAGGCCGAGGCGTGGAAGCTGGCCCGTCAGATCGTCGCCGACGTCCGCTTGCCCGACCCCGACCGCATCCTGAACGCCTATCCCCACCAGCTTTCGGGCGGCCAACAGCAGCGCATCGTCATCGCCATGGCTTTGATGAGCAAACCCGCGCTTCTGATCCTCGACGAACCCACCACAGCGCTGGATGTCACGGTGGAGGCTGGCATCGTCGATCTGGTCAAGGATCTTGGCCACAAATACGGCACCTCGCTTTTGTTCATCAGCCACAACCTTGGCCTGATCATGGACGTCTGTGACCGGCTTTGCGTGATGTATTCCGGCGAGGCCGTGGAAACCGGCAACGTCATCGAAGTCTTTGACACGATGCGCCACCCCTACACCCAAGCGCTGTTCCGCTCGATCCCGCTGCCGGGGGCTGACAAGAACACCCGGCCGTTGATCTCGATCCCCGGCAACTTCCCCTTGCCCCACGAACGCCCCAATGGCTGCAACTTCGGCCCGCGCTGCGACTACTTTCAGGCGGGGCGCTGTGATGCCGGCGACATACCGATGTCGGAGGTTCCTGTCGGCGACCGCCACGCCACACGGTGCCTGAAATGGGCCGAGATTGACTGGAACGCCCCGCCTGCCGCGCGCGTGGTCAAGCCCAAGTCGCCCATCGGCAAAGTGGTCCTGAAAATGGAGGATCTGAAGAAATACTACTCGATTTCCTCCGGTGCTTTCGGCGGCGGTACCGCCAAAGTGGTGAAAGCCAACGAAACCCTGAGTTTTGAGGCGCATGAAGGCGAAACCCTCGCCATCGTCGGCGAGTCGGGCTGCGGCAAATCCACCTTTGCCAAGGTGCTGATGGGGCTGGAAACTGCCACCTCCGGCTCGATCATGCTGTTTGACGAGAATGTGCAATCGACGCCGATTCAAAAGCGCAATGTCGACACCGTGTCCTCGGTCCAGATGGTGTTTCAGAACCCGTTTGACACGCTGAACCCCTCGATGACCGTTGGCCGCCAGATCATCCGCGCTTTGGAGGTTTTTCACTACGGCAAGTCGGATGAAGCGCGCGAGGCGCGGATGCTGGAACTGATGGACTTGGTGAAATTGCCGCGCGCCTTTGCCGACCGCATGCCGCGCCAGTTGTCGGGTGGCCAGAAACAACGCGTCGGCATCGCCCGCGCCTTTGCCGGTGGCGCGAAAGTGGTGGTGGCGGATGAGCCGGTGTCAGCCCTTGACGTCAGCGTGCAGGCCGCCGTCACCGATCTGTTGATGGACATTCAACGTGAGAACAAGACCACGCTTTTGTTCATCAGCCACGACCTGTCCATCGTGCGTTACCTGAGCGACCGCGTGTTGGTGATGTACCTTGGCCATGTGGTGGAAACCGGCACGACGGATCAGGTGTTCCAGCCGCCCTACCACCCCTATACCGAGGCCCTGCTTTCGGCGGTGCCCGTCGCAGATACCAAAGTCATCCGCAAGCGCATCGTCTTGGAAGGTGATATCCCGTCCGCCGTCAACCCGCCGCCCGGCTGCCCGTTCCAGACCCGCTGCCGTTGGAAAGGCCAGGTGCCGGACGGATTGTGTGACCGCGAGATGCCGCCGGTGAAAGTGCTCGAAGGCGGCCACCAGATCAAATGCCATTTGTCGGATGAGATCCTGTCCCAGATGGAACCGGTCATCAAAATGGCAGCGGAGTAGGGCCGGGGAAGATGGGCAGATTGCCCATCCTACAGATCGGACCATCCTTCAGATGTCGGCGGGGCGTCTGACCGCAATCTTTCGAAACGGGATATCAGCCGACCCAGACCTACCCCAATATCGCCGCCACGTAGTTCTTGGTCTCGTCAAAATTCGGGATGCCGCCAGCGGCGTCCACCGCATCGGGGCCGGCATTGTAGGCGGCCAACGCCAGTTTCCAGCTGCCAAACCGGCTGAACATCATCGACAGATAGCGCGCGCCACCGTTGAGGTTGGCTTGCGGGTCCGTCTCGTCCACGCCCAATAAATTTGCAGTGCCGGGCATCAGTTGCGCCAATCCGACCGCCCCTTTGGCCGAAACCACATCCGGGTTCCAGCCGCTTTCCTGCTGGACCAGCTTCAGGAACAAATCCTCCGGCACACCATATTTGCGCGCGGCGGCTTTGGCCGCATCAAGGTAAAGCCCGCGATAATGGCCGGAATAGCGCACGGTCACAGTCGCACCCTTGCCAGCCCCCGGCTTTAACCGAACCGAGTTTGCATATTGCTGCGACAGCTTGCCGTCCAACAGCGCCAGTTGCGATTTGAACAAGGCAGCCCGGCTTTTCCCGCCACTTCCCAGCGTCAGCCCTTCGGCCAAAACCGGCGAGGCCGCAGCAAGGGCCAGCGCCACACCAAAGGCCGCAAGCCCTTTGACGCGCCACTTCGAAGGTTTCAACGACATCCGGTTATCCTGCGGAACCAGCCACGCGGCCCAAGTGCAACACAAATCAGTATTTGGGCCGGTGAGGCAAGAGGATAGGCGGAAAATCAGCGGCGGATTGCCGAAAACCTGTTGGACAGATCGCAAAACCGGGGTCAGGATCCAAACCTGCAACAGCAAAGACGCCTGATCATGCCGTGCCGCTGACGGCTTGCGAACCAACGAGAACGCCACAGGACAGGTCGTCCGCCGAAACCGATACAAGTTGCGCCCACCCCGTCGTGCCGGATTTGCAGTCGGTGACGTTGAAGTGGCTCTTGATCGTGCCGTCACCCAAACCGCACATACCTGCGATTGCTGCGACAGAACATTTTTTGATGGTGAAGGTTGCCTCATCGCCCACGAATATCACGGCGCAGAATGACTGAATGATGATGAGGGCCAAGACCTGCCAAAGCCCGGAACCAGCCCACAATTTGATACCGCGCATCCTGACCGCCTTTTGTTTTTGAAAACGGTCAGCTCGGCGATTGGTGTGCAGATATCCCCGGCGGACAGATCTGGAAGGATGGCAAGGACATGCTGCGGGTGGTCTCGCCGACTTTTGGCTGATGATGTCGGCTGAGATACGGACGCGATTGTTCCATGTGCATTGCAGCGGGGGGACAGGTCGGTTTATAGATTTTTTAACCATACCCGGTGAGGCTGCCGGGAAGAACGGAATCAGGGAGAGCGCTATGGCGGGTTCGGTCAACAAGGTGATCATCGTGGGCAATCTCGGGCGCGATCCCGAAGTGCGCTCGTTCCCGAATGGCGGCAAAGTGGTGAACCTGCGCATCGCCACCTCGGAAACCTGGCGCGACAAGGCGAGCGGGGAGCGTAAAGAGCGGACGGAGTGGCACTCTGTGGCGATTTTCAACGAAGCTTTGGGCAAGATTGCCGAGCAGTATCTGAAGAAGGGCTCCACGGTTTACATCGAGGGCCAGTTGGAAACCCGCAAGTGGCAGGATCAGTCGGGGGCCGACCGCTACACGACAGAGGTTGTGCTGCGCCAATTCCGCGGCGAACTGACCTTGTTGGGTGGTCGTGAAGGTGCTGGCTCTGGTGGCGGTGGCGGTGGCGGCGGTGAGGATTACGACCGGGGTGGCTATGAAAGCCAGGGGGGCGGTTCGGGCAGCAGTTCGGGTGGCGGCTATAGCGGTGGCGCGTCAGGTGGCGCCTCAAGCGGCGGCCGTGGCGGCTCGGGTGGCAGTGGCTCCGGTGGTGGCTTTGGCGGTGGCAAGTCGGGCGGTGGCGGTGGCCGCTCTGACCTTGACGATGAAATTCCGTTCTAAACGCAGGTACCGGCTATGGCTCGCGCCAAACGTCGCCTGACTTTAGGGGCGCACGTTTCGGATGTGGGATCGCAGATAAACCGCACCCAAGGGGCACGGGTTGCCTTGCGCTTTGCACCCCCTCCCGCGTGCCCGGCCTGATTTTATCGCTGATCTGGCCCGTCAGAACGGGTCGGCTGACCTGCTCCGGCGGGTTCGGGTGACGGATTTGGCCCGGCAAGTGCAGATGGCCGCTCTGACCATGCTGTTGTGAACTGCAGTCCTAATCTGCGGTCCTAATCTGCGGTCCTAATCTGCGGTCCTAAACTGCGGCACTGGACGGCACGGATAAATTCCCTATATAATCGCTCAACAACTTGAGTGAGAACCATGACCGAGCAGCCGGACAAGATTGAAGGCACGCCCCTGATCCGCCCTTCGACCACCGAGCATCCGCTGTATGAAGCGGTGGTTGATGCTTGCCGCACGGTCTATGATCCGGAAATCCCGGTCAATATCTTCGATCTGGGGCTGGTTTACACCATCGAGATTTCGTCCGGCAGCGAGGTTGACTTGTTCATGACCCTGACCGCCCCCGGCTGTCCTGTGGCGGGCGAGATGCCAGGCTGGGTCGAAACCGCCATCGAATCCGTGCCCGGTGTCAAAGAAGTCCGCGTTCAGATGACCTTCGACCCGCCCTGGGGGATGGAGATGATGTCCGACGAAGCCCGCCTTGAAATGGGCTTCATGTAGAAGCAAGCCTTTTGGCTTGCATTCGTGCATAGCAAACCTTTTAGCTAGCGTCAGCATAAAGCAAGCCTTTTGGATAGCACACGCAAATGCAATCCTTTTGACTTGCATAGCGCAAAGGCAAGCCTTTTAACTTGTATATTGCTTCCGCAAGCCATATGACTTGCCTATGATCCAGATATCCGCAGTCTTGACCGGCGATTTGATCGGCTCCACCCGCGCTGATCCAAAACGCGTCGAACGGACAATGACCGTGCTAGAACATCAGGCAACGCTCATCGCCGAAGCCACAAAAGCCGACACCCGCTTTACCCGTTTTCGCGGCGATGGCTGGCAGATTTTTTTACAAGACCCCAAGCATTTCCTGTGGGTCGCGGTCTACCTGAATGCGATCCTGAAGGCCGATCCAGACGGCACCGTCCCCACACGCATCGCCATCGGATTGGGCACGGCAGATCAGCTTGGCGTGAGGGACCTATCGGCTGCAAAGGGCACCGCTTTCACCAGTTCCGGCCGCGCGCTCGACAACATGTCCAACGGGCAGACCCTTGCCTTAGCGGGCGCCGAAACGGATGATATTCAACGCAGTGTCATAGCCTTCATTCAGGACTGCATGGCCGGTTGGTCGCAAGAGCAGGCCGAAGTGGTGCGGCTTAAACTGACACCGGGAAACGATCCGACCCATGGGGAAATGGCCACACAGCTTGGCATAAGCCGCCAAGCCGTCGGGTCCCGCTTGCAGGCTTCCGGCTTTGAATTGATCAACGATGCCGTCCGGGCCTTCGGTCACCATTTCACCCCTAAAGGGAGCGTCCCATGATCGCCACCTTCGCGGCTCTCCTGCTCGCCCACGTCCTTACCGATTTCATCTTGCAAACCAACTGGATGGCGACCAACAAACGCCACCCGCGCGCCTTGGCGATCCACGCCGCGACCGTGCTTCTGACCGCTGCGGCCACCACCGGAAGCGCATCGCTTTGGCTTTTTGCCCTCACCGCAGCCCATATCGCCATCGACCTCGCCAAGTCGTTTGCCGCCAGACGTGGCCTGACGCCCTTCCTGATCGACCAGATTGCCCATCTGGCCACCCTTGTCGTCTTTGCGCCCTTGCTGCCGCTTTCGCCATACCCGGACCCGACCGCCGCCGCCATGGCGCTGACCGCTGGCACCATCCTTGCCACCCGTGCGGGCAGCTTTGCAGTTGGCCTGCTGATGGAGCCGTGGGCCGCCGAAGCCCCGGCTGGCCTGCCCGGCGGTGGCCGGATGATCGGCCTGTTGGAGCGCGGGCTGATCTTCACCCTCCTCCTCACCGGTCAGGCGCAAGGCGTAGGCTATCTGGTCGCTGCCAAATCCGTGCTGCGCTTTGGGGCGGTCAGCAACGAGGGCAAACTGTCGGAATATGTAATCATCGGCACTTTGGCCTCGGTCTTTTGGGCCATTGCA
Organism: Rhodobacterales bacterium; assembly: GCA_038231395.1. Lineage (GTDB taxonomy): Bacteria > Pseudomonadota > Alphaproteobacteria > Rhodobacterales > Rhodobacteraceae > Stagnihabitans. Next base: position 23,283 of record JBBRLL010000028.1, on the reverse strand, counting down.
ATGGCTGCGGGCACTTCAGTGCTGCTGTCTCATCTATCCCCGCTTGGAATCCCGAACCTGACGCACTAAGTTATCCGCAAAGGAGACCCCATCATGTTCGGCATCCCCGGCAAAGCCGCCGTTACCCTGTCCGCCACCGCAGCCCGCCAAATTGCGGGCCTGATGTCCAGCCAAGGGTCAGAGGGTTTGCGCATCGGCGTCAAGAAGGGCGGCTGCGCGGGCATGGAATACACGATGGACTATGTGACCTCGGTCAACCCGCTGGATGAGGTGGTTGAACAAGACGGCGCCCGCGTCCTGATCGCGCCGATGGCACAGATGTTCCTGATCGGCACCGAAATCGACTATGAAATCGGCGTTCTGGAAAGTGGCTTCAAGTTCCGCAATCCCAACGTGGCAGAGGCCTGCGGCTGCGGCACGTCCATCAAGTTCAAAGACCAACCCGCCGCCTGAACCGGCCAGATCCAAATCGCCACCAGCGGTTGCCTGCTGCCCTGCATTTGCGCAATCAGAACCACTTGCAGCAGGGTCTGAGCGGGCATGATGCGCCACCAGTCGGGCGGGCAAGTGCGCCGCTGCATCTTTGGTTGCTTTTCCTGCTTCCCAACCCGGTGTCTTTTGGCTACCCCTCTGCCGAAAGCAAAGCTTGGTCATGGCAAGGCTGGGCATCGGCATGGAGGGTCACATGAAGAAACTCGCAGCGGGCAATTGGAAGATGAACGGCACCGAAGGCTCTTTGGCAGAGGTCACGGCCCTGTTAGCTGCCCATCCGGCCCCGGGATGTGAGATGTTGCTGTGCCCCCCGGCCACCTTGATCGCGCAGATGAGATACGCAGCGCGCGGATCGGTTCTGCATATCGGCGGGCAGGATTGTCATGCCAAACCCTCGGGCGCGCATACCGGCGACATATCGGCCGCGATGCTGAAGGATGCCGGGGCCACCCACGTTGTCCTTGGTCATTCCGAACGTCGCGCCGATCATGGCGAAACCTCCGCTCAGGTCAAAGCGAAGGCCGAAGCAGCCCTTGCCGCCGGTCTGATCGCCGTGGTCTGTCTGGGTGAAACCGAGGCGCAGCGTGACGCGGGTGAGACACTAGCCCTCTGTGGCAGCCAGCTTCACGACTCCTTGCCCGCAGGCGCCACGGCTTCCAATCTGGTCATCGCCTACGAACCGGTCTGGGCCATTGGCACCGGCCGCACCGCCACGCTGGACCAGATTGCCGAGGTTCACGCCTATCTGCGCGCTGAACTGGTCAAGGCTTTGGGCGAAGAGGGCCAAGGCGTCCGCATCCTGTACGGCGGTTCGGTCAAACCGTCGAACGCCGCCGAGATTTTCGCGGTCAGGGACGTGGACGGTGCCCTCGTCGGTGGTGCCAGCCTGAAGGCCGCCGATTTCGGTGCCATCGTCGCCGCGCTGTCCGCCGCCTGAACGGATGCCGAAAGCGGGCAGCAGGCCGTCAAGGCGCAGTCGTGGACCGTCGGGCATCCTGGCGGTGCCGTTCCGGCAAGCTGCATCGCAATCGGCGACGCCCTTCCTGTCGCCCATGGAACAGCCGCCGTCCGCCGCATCGGCAAAACTGCCGCAATGACCCTCACCGCATCCCAAGCCCCGCAAAGCAATCTTTTGACAGCCCATCTCGTCTGCATGCTGTCCATGGTCATTTGGGCGGCGGGCCTGCCGGCCAACGCCGTCCTGTTGCCGATCCTGCCACCGCTGGCACTGGCTGCGATCCGGCTGGCGATGGCCGCACTGGCCTTGCTGCCCTTCTGGATCTGGCGCGAGGGGGCGGGCGTATTGCGCCGGGCCAACTGGCTTTTGGGCGCAGCCGTGGGATCGCTGATCGGCATTGCCAGCGTGCTGGTCGTGCTCAGCCAGTCCAAGACCGATGCTGTCACCGTGGCCGTCATCTCGGCCGCCCTGCCGGTGGTTGGCCTGACGGTAGAGATTGCGCTGGACGGGCGCAGGTTAACCGCCGCCCTCGTGCTTGGCATCGGCCTTGCGCTGATCGGCGGGGTGGTGGCTTTGGGGCCGCAGATTGGCGGAGTGAGTTTCGGACTCGGCGCCCTGATCTGCCTTGTCTCGACCCTGTTCTACACCCTCGGATCCCGGATGACGGTGACCTCGTTCCCAGACCTGACACCGCTTGGCCGGACCACCGTCACCCTCGGCGGGGCCGCTGTCGGCATCGTCATCGTGGCTCTGATTTGCCAGACCACGGGCCTTTCCGCCGCCCCCGATCTGACACTGATGGGCCCGCGCGAATGGGCGGCCATGGTGATCTTCTCGGTCGGGTCGCTTGCGATAAGTCAGGTCCTGTGGATCATGTCGGTGGAGCGGCTGGGCATCGGCATGGCGGCGCTGCACATCAACGCCACCCCGTTCTACGTTATGCTGATCGCTCTCGTCTTTGGTGGAGGGTGGAGCTGGTGGCAGGTTGGCGGTGCCGCTCTGGTCGCGTGCGGTGTGATCGTGGCGCAGGGTCTGCCCAAAACAAAGTAGATGTGCCGAAACCAATGCAGCGCCGCAACCGGTCCAATGGCGTGTTGGCTTAAATGCAAACCTGATTTCCCGTCCCCCATGTCGCGCCAAGGGCCCAAGATGCAGAGCTTTCACCAGTCCCCCACCGACCCCGGCTTCGTGCAAAACCCCTATCCATTCTACGAAACGGCCCGCGCCGCTGGTCCTTTCTTTCACTGGGCCGATTATGGCCTGATCTGCACCGGCAATGCGGCGGCCACCAATGCCATCTTCCGCGACCGCCGCTTTGGCCGTGAGGTGCCTGCCGAACGCGCGCCAGTGATCCCCGACCACTTGCGCCCCTTTTACGCGGTGGAGGCGCATTCCATGCTGGAGTTGGAGCCGCCGCGCCACACCCGCCTGCGAAGCCTCGTCCTGCGCGCATTCACCTCGCGCCGGATCGAGGCGCTGCGGCCTGAAATCGCCGCTTTGACGCATCAGCTGATCGACGCCTTCCCTGCGGGAGACTTCGATCTGCTGACCCATTTCGGGACCAAGCTGCCGGTCATCATCATCGCCCGCCTGCTGGGCGTGCCTGAAGATATGGCCCCGGACCTGCTCAAATGGTCCAACGCCATGGTGGGCATGTATATGGCGGGTCGGGACCGCGCGCGCGAAGATCGCGCCATCGCCGCGACCGAGTCGTTCGTGGCCTTCCTGCGCGCCTATGTCGAAGACCGTCGTGCCGACCCAGCTGATGACCTGATAACCCACCTGATCGCCGCCGAAGAAGCCGGAGAGCGGCTGACGACCGACGAATTGATCACCACTTGCATCCTTTTGCTGAATGCGGGGCACGAGGCGACCGTTCATTCCATCGGCAACGGGGTGAAAGCCCTGCTGGAAACCGGCACCGCCGCAACTCTGTCAGATCCCGAATTGGGCCCTGAACCCGCGATTGAGGAAATCCTGCGCTTCGATCCGGCGCTGCACATGTTCACCCGGTGGGCTTATGTGGATGTCGAGGTCATGGGCCACACGTTCCGGCGCGGCGATCAGGTGGCGCTGCTGCTGGCAGCCGCCAACCGTGATCCCGGCGTCTGGGACGATCCGCAAACCTTCGTTCCTCGCCGCACTGTCAAGCCCAACGCCAGTTTCGGCGCCGGCCTGCATTTCTGCGTCGGTGCCCCGCTGGCCCGGCTGGAACTGCAAGTGGCCTTGCCGATCCTGTTCCAGCGCCTGCCCGGTCTGCGCCTGACCGAACCCCCAAAATACGCCGACGTCTACCACTTCCACGGGCTGCAACAGTTGAGGGTCAACCGTTAGACCGATTTGCGGGTTTCAAAATACTCCAGCCACAAGCCCCACTCCCGCCTTGCGCAACGGACCTTTGGCAAATTGCCCATCCTACAATATCCAAAGGGCATGAAGGCAGTCACAGGTAGGATGGGCAATTTGCCCATGTAGTGCAGCCTTCACAACGGCAGCGCCGTGGTCATCTTGATCTCTTCCATACTCAACAAAGCCGTCACGTTGTAGATCTTCACCTCGGAAATCAATGCTTGATAGAACGCGTCATAGGCCCGGGCGTTCTTGACCCAGACTTTCAGGATGTAATCCACGTCGCCCGCCAATCGGTGGGCTTCCAGCACTTCCGGTCTGCGGCGCACCACGTCCAGAAACCGTTTTTCCCAGCCCACCTCATGTTCGCTCGTGCGGATCAGCACAAAGAAGCACGCCTCCAGACCCAGTTGTTCCGGGTCACAGATCGCTGCGGTGCGCTTGATCACCCCGGCGTCGCGCATGCGCTTGATCCTATTCCACACCGGGGTCTTCGATGACCCCACCTTGCGGGCGATCTCGTCCAGGCTTTGCTCGGCATCTTCCTGCACTTCGCCCAGGATTTTCCGGTCCAACTCGTCGACTTGGGCAGCCATTCCAACATTCCCTGATCAGGCGGAACCTCGTTCCATTGCCCCGCAATATCAGAACAAACGTCCTTATTGGCAAGAGTGTCTGGCAAAGAAGCGGGAAAATATTCTATATTGAGCGTTGAAACACGGGGAACCCGATGACCAATTTGCCAAACTTCGCGCCAGCCACTTGTGCGGTGACCTTTGTCGGGGCCGGCCCCGGTGCGGCCCGCCATCTGACCCTCGGCGCTTTTCAGGCATTGCAAGGCGCCGATGTGGTCATCCATGACCGTCTGGTCGGGGCAGAGGTTCTGGCGCTTGTCCCCCCTCATGTCCGCCTGATCGACATGGGCAAAGAGGGTTTCGGCCCTTCTGCCGCGCAGTCGCAGATCAATGCCGCTTTGGTCGCCGAGGCGCTGACCGGTGCCCGCGTTGTCCGGCTCAAAGGCGGTGATTGCGGCATCTTCGGACGTCTGGACGAGGGGATTGAGGCGCTGGAGGATGCTGGCCTGTCCTTCACCATCCTGCCCGGCCTGACCTCTGCCACCGTGGCTGGCGCCCAAATCGGCCAAAGCCTGACCCGGCGCGGCCGCAATGGCGCATTTCGCATCGTCACCGGCCATGACATGACAGGCTTTGCCGAACAGGACTGGCGTGGCATGGCGCAGGATGGCGAGGTTACCGCCATCTACATGGGCAAGAAATCCGCCCGCTTCCTGCAAGGCCGTCTGATGATGCATGGGGCCAGCGCCGACACCCCTGTAACACTGGTTGAAAACGTCTCTCGCCCCGATCAGCGCATCGTCGCGGCCACCCTCGCCACCCTTCCCGAAGCGGCGGTCTCGCTTGAAGGACCCGCCGTCATCCTTTATGGGCTAAGCCCGCGCCAGGCTGTTCCGGTTGTTCTTGAAGCGACGACAGCCTTCCCCGATCTGAAAGAGGCTCAGGCATGACCCGCAATTACATCCCCAAGGTCGTTACGGCCAACCGCCTGCGCGAGGGCGATGTGGTCTACCAGACCGCCGATGACCGCTGGAGCCTGCTGCACGCCGAGGCCGAGTTGATTGAAGACGAGGCCCACGCCCAGATGCGCCTTCTGCATGCCGCAGCGCAAAAGCTGCTGGTGGTGGGGGCTTACCTCGCCGACGCCAAACCGGGGCCGAACGGACCGGAGCCTATCCACTTCCGCGAGGCATTCCGCACACGCGGTCCTTCGAACTACAACCACGGCAAGCAGGCGGACGCTAAAAATGTATGATTATTCCGACTTCGACGAAAGCTTCGTCCGCACCCGGGTTGCGCAATTCTCTGATCAGGTCAGCCGCCGTCTGGATGGCTCGCTGACCGAGGACGAGTTTCGCCCGCTGCGCCTGATGAACGGGCTTTATCTGCAACTGCACGCCTATATGCTGCGTGTGGCGATCCCTTACGGCACCATCAACCCGCGCCAGATGCGCCAGTTGGCGTACATTGCCGACACCTGGGACAAGGGCTACGGCCATTTTACCACGCGCCAGAACATCCAGTTCAACTGGCCGAAACTGCCCGACGTGCCCGCTATACTATCGGCTTTGGCCGATGTGGAGATGCACGCCATCCAGACCTCTGGCAACTGTGTGCGCAACGTCACCGCCGACCATTTCGCCGGCGCTGCGGCGGATGAGATCGAAGACCCTCGCCCCTATGCCGAGCTTCTGCGCCAATGGTCCACCGACCACCCCGAATTCCAGTTCCTGCCGCGCAAATTCAAAATTGCCATCACCGGCTCCCCGCACGACCGCGCGGTAACGGCGGCGCATGACATCGGCCTTCGGATGACCACGCGTGATGGGGCGCCCGGCTTTGAGGTTTTCGTTGGCGGTGGCCTTGGCCGTACCCCGATGATCGGCCATCTGGTGCGCGACTTTTTGCCCGTCGCAGACCTGCTGCCCTATGTCGAGGCGGTTCTGAGCGTCTACAACACGCTGGGACGGCGCGACAACAAGTACAAGGCCCGCATCAAGATCACCGTGTTTGAGACGGGTAAGGAAGCGATCACCCAGATGATCGAGGACCGCTTTGCCGAGGTAAAACCGCTGTTCCATGGCGCGGACCAGACCTTGCTGACCAACATTCGCGCGGCCTTTGCCCAGCCTGATCTGGTGACGAAACCGACCGAGGCCTTTGACGCCTTCTACAAAGCCGATCCGGCGTTCCGCGCCTGGGCTGATACCAATCTGTCGGCTCACCGGCAAGCTGACCATGCCATCGTCACCGTCTCGATCAAGGCGCACGGCGAAACCCCCGGCGATGCGACATCGCACCAGATGCGGGTGATTGCAGATCTGGCGGAGACGTTCGGCTACAGTGAACTTCGGATCAGCCACGAACAGAACGTCATCCTGCCGCATGTCCACAAATCCGACCTTCCGGCGGTTCACGCCGCGTTGTCTTTGGCCGGGCTTGGCACCGCAAACGTGGGGCTGCTCAGTGATATCATCGCTTGCCCCGGCATGGATTATTGTGCGCTGGCCACCGCCCGCTCGATCCCCGTCGCCCAAGAAATCGCCACCCATTTCGAGGCGTTGAAGCTGGAGCACGAGATTGGCCCGCTGAAAATCAAGATCTCGGGCTGTATCAACGCCTGTGGGCACCACCATGTTGGCCATATCGGCATTCTGGGGCTGGACCGGGCCGGTGTGGAAAACTACCAGATCACCTTGGGCGGCGACGGTACGGAACGCGCAGCGATTGGCGAAAAGACCGGCCCCGGTTTTGCCTATGATGACATCGTGCCCGCCATCGAACGCATTCTGCGCGCCTACTTGGCCTTGCGTACACATCAGGAGGAAACCTTCCTTGACGCGTTCCGCCGGGTCGGGATGGCGCCGTTCAAGGCCGCGCTTTATGACGGCGAAAGCGCGCAAGATGCCGCGTGACCTGCATCAGGGGCCGGTGGCCGAACGTGTGGCGGCCCTGAACGCCCGCTACCGTCATCACGGCGCTACAGCGGTTCTGGAGCACGCGCTGAAGGATGCTGACCTTGGCAAAGTGGCGCTGGTGTCTTCGTTCGGGGCGGAATCTGTGGTTCTTTTGCATCTGGTGTCGATGATAGCCCCGGAAACCCCGGTGCTGTTTGTTGACACGCGGATGCTGTTCGCCGAAACGCTGGACTATCAGCGCGAGGTTGCCGAAAAGCTGCACCTGTGTGATCTGCGCACCATCCGCGCCAGCCAACGGCGCGTGGCTTTGGAAGATCCGGACGGCACTTTGCACCAGTTCAACACGGATGCCTGCTGCAACGTCCGCAAGGTCGAACCGCTGGAGCGCGCCCTGTCCGAGTTTGACGGCTGGATCACCGGGCGCAAACGCTATCAGGGGGCCAGTCGCGAAGCGGTGGAGTTCTTTGAGGCCGAGGGCGATGTCCGCATCAAGGTCAACCCGCTGGCACATTGGGGGCGTGAGGATATCGAGGACTACATGATCAACAACCGCCTGCCGCGCCATCCTTTGGTTGCCAAAGGCTATGCCTCGATCGGCTGCGCGCCGTGCACCACTCCTGTCAAACCGGGTGAAGATCCGCGCGCAGGCCGTTGGCGCAATACGGAAAAAGTCGAATGCGGCATCCACTTCATCAATGGCAAGGCCGTCCGCACACCCGCCTCAGCCCAAACCGCCTCAACCTTGCTTACCCCTGCCGTCCCAGCCATACGTACCCCCGCTTTACCCTCGCAGGACTCCGCCGCATGAGCGTGATTGTCACCGATCAGGGCTTTTCGCCAGCCCCCGTCACCACCTCAGTTCCCTGGGCCGAGATCGCCCGGCACAAAGGCAGCCTTGACCTGGCCCAGACCGATGATCCGGTTTTGGTGGAGCCTTACCTTGCCGACCTGACCCTGATCCGTGTGGCCTTTCCTGCCTTCAACGACGGGCGTGCCTTTACCATTGCGCGGCGACTGCGGATGGCGGGCTATACCGGCGAACTGCGGGCCTTGGGTCCGGTCATTGCCGATCAATACCCGATGGCGCGTCGTGTCGGCTTCAGCTCTGTCGAAATCCCCGATGATCTCGCCGCCCGCCAACCGGAAGCGCAGTGGCTGTTCCGCGCTGACTGGAAGGCACATGACTATCTGTCGCGGCTGAAGGCTTAGGTTGGGGCTTTCACCGCACCGCCGCCTGACCTATCCAAGAAAGCACATCCCATGACTGAATTAAGCGCCATGCCCGAAACTGCCGCAAAAGCCCACCTGCCCGACGCCCAGACCGTGACCATGGTCAAGCACTGGACCGACCGTCTGTTTTCCTTTCGGGTGACGCGGCCCAAAAGCCTGCGCTTCCGGTCGGGCGAATTTGTGATGATCGGCCTGATGGGGCACAACGGCAAACCTCTGCTGCGCGCCTATTCCATCGCCTCACCCGCCTGGGATGACGAGCTGGAGTTCTATTCGATCAAGGTGCCGGACGGCCCGCTGACCTCTCAACTCCAACATATCAAGGTGGGCGACGAGATCATCTTGCGCCCCAAACCGGTGGGCACTTTGGTGCATGACGCGCTTTTGCCCGGCAAGCGGCTGTGGTTTTTGGCCACCGGCACCGGCATCGCCCCCTTCGCGTCCCTGATGAGAGAGCCGGAGACCTATGAAAAATACGGATCGGTCATCATGATGCACACCTGCCGCGAGGTGGCCGAACTGGACTATAGCCGCCAGTTGGTCGAAAGCCTGAAAGACGATCCGCTGATCGGGGACCTGGTCGCGGGCAAACTGCTGTACTATCCGACCACGACGCGCGAAGCCTCGCCCCATATGGGCCGGATCACCGACAACCTGTTGTCAGGCAAGGTTTTCACCGACCTTGGTCTTTCACCGATCGAGCCGGAAGATGACCGCGCCATGGTCTGCGGCAGTCTTGCCTTCAACCACGATGTCAAAGCAGTGCTGGAGAAGTTTGGCTTGCGTGAAGGTGCCAATTCCGAACCGCTGGACTATGTTGTCGAAAAAGCCTTCGTCGGCGACGGCATCTAGAACTGATAAACTATCTGATCACAGAGCCTTCAGACTTCGGCAATGGCGGATCGCGCGATGCGTGAGAAAAACCGCAGTCATTGGTTTGTCATCTGGCTTGAACCCAGCAAAATCTTGCTGATATCTGCGCTCTGCCGAGGGTATTGACCAACACGGAATTAAAAAAGGCCGCAGGTGTCAACCTGCGGCCTTTTTCAATTTGACGACGGGAATTGAAGGCCCGAGGATTACATCTTCATCGCGGTTTTGATCTGCGCGATCACAGCGGTGATCTTGGCGGCATCGGTGCCAGCGGCGGTGACGGCGTCGGTCAGGGTCTTCTTGGTCGCGTCATCCAAGCTCGACGATGCAATCATAGCGGTGACTTTGGCGGCGTCGAAGTTGGCCGGGTCAAGAACCTTTGCGGCATCGGCCATGGCACTGGTAGCCATGGTGGCAGCCGTCGTCGCGGCGGTGGCTGGAGCAGTGGCGTCAGTTGATGGAGCGGTGGTTGCGGCAGCGGGGGCTGTGGTTGCCGCAGCGGGGGCGGTCGTCGACGCTGCATCGGTCGGCATTTTGGCAGAGCCGTTCATCTTGTACCAGATGCCACCGGCTGCCAAAATCACGATAATGGCGATGATAATGTTTCTGTTCATGTCAGGTCTCCCTTAACCGACTGTTATTCGTAATTGGCGATATGACAGAAGGTCACGACAAAAGAAAGCCCTGCCAGCCGATTGTAGCGGTGTTTGAGCGGCCTTGCGGGTTGAAGCTGGCGCAATTGGCGTCTATCTTGCGCCCGAACAAACTGGATAAGGGACCACAACCATAGCACGTCGCCCTCACAACGCTCCGCCGCAACGCGAAACCGGCCCGCGTATCAATGACCGCATCCGCTCGCCCGAAATCCGCCTGATCGGTGCTGACGGTGAGAACGTAGGGGTGGTGACGCCTGCCCGCGCGATGCAGATGGCCGAGGAAGCTGGTCTGGATCTGGTGGAAATCTCGCCCACTGCCGAACCGCCGGTCTGCAAGATCATGGACTTTGGCAAATACAAGTATGAGCAGCAAAAGCGCGAGGCCGAGGCCCGCAAGAAGCAGCACATCATCGAGATCAAGGAAATCAAGTTCCGTCCCGGCACCGATACCAACGACTATGATGTCAAGATGCGCTCGGTCCTGAAGTTTCTGGAAGAGGGCGACAAGGTCAAGGTCACCCTGCGCTTTCGTGGCCGCGAAATGGCACACCAGGAGCTGGGCCTGCAACTGCTGCACCGCGTCTCCGCCGATGTCGGCGACAACGGCAAGGTTGAATCAATGCCGCGGCTTGAGGGTCGCCAGATGGTGATGATGATCGGCCCGAAGTAATCCGGTTTGATGGGTTCGGGAATGCGGGGCCGTCTGGCCCCGTTTTTTTATCAGTTCATTCCACCAATCGGTTGATTGACCGGTCAAGAAGGTGTAATTCAACTACATGGTTGAACAATCTGTGTCGCATGACCTGACCGAAATCCTGAAAGCCGCCAGCGACCCGTCGCGGCGCGAGATTCTGACCCTGCTGGCACAGCTAGGTCCGATGCGCGTCACCGAAATCGCCACCCGGTTTGAGATGAGCCTTAACGCCGTCTCAAAACACATCAAGGTCTTGGAAGCGGCCGGGCTGGTCAGCCGTAGAACGATCTGGCGCGAACATATGATCGAAGTGCAGCTTGGCCCGCTGTCCGAAGTGGACAAGTGGTTTACTCAACTCCGCTCGATCTGGGATTTGCGACTGGATGCCTTGTCCAATCTTTTTGAGGAGAAAACAGATGAATGATCAAAGCCCGAATGAATTAAGTCTGACGCTGCAGCGCCATATCCCTGCCCCGCCCAAAGCCGTCTATGACGCGTGGCTGAACCCCGAAACCCTGATGCGGTTCATCAGCAATTGCAAAGGCATGGCCGGGTCGCGTGCCGAAACCGACCCCCGCATCGGCGGCCGCTTCACGCTGGTGATGAACAACGGCACGCGCGATGTCGTGCACACCGGCACCTATCAGGACCTCGCCCCGCATTCGCGCATCCAGTTTACGTGGGAATCGGAATATTCCACCGTTGAAGGCAGCGCTGTGACGCTGACCTTTATGCCCAACGGTGCTGGCACCGACCTGACGCTGACCCATGTCCGTTTTGCCAACGAAGGCAGCCGCGATGGCCATGCCGGCGGGTGGGCGACGATTCTGGATGGTTTACTTGCAACCGAACTGTAAATCCAATGTCCGGGGTCAAGCCCCGGACGCCAATTCTAGGTGTCCAATGCCCGGTCCAGATGGGTGTAACCGCCATCGACAAACAGCCATTGCCCGGTGGTATGGGCCGACCTTGGCGACAAGGCGAACACCACTGCCGCCGCAATCTCGGTGTCCAGCGTCATGCGGTGACCCAAGGGGATGCGCGCGGTGATCTTGGCCAACTGCGCCTCTGGATCGTCAAACGTCTTGATCCAGGTCGCATACATCGGCGTCATCACCTCTGCCGGTATGACCGCATTGACCCTGACCCCAAAAGGCGCAAACGCTGCCGCCCATTCCCGCGTCAGCCCCAGTTGTGCCGCCTTGGCCGCAACATAGGCCGACGTATGGCCCTGCCCGGTCACGGCAGTCTTGGAACTGATGTTCACAATCGCCCCGGTTTCTTGCTTGATATCCTCTGCCAGCAGATGAACCAGCGCATAATAATGCATCAGGTTTTGATCGAGCGAGGCGCGGAAGGCTGCCGGTTCAGCCTCCAGCCCCAGGCTGTCATTGGTGCCTGCGTTGTTGACCAACCCATAAATCCGTCCGCCGGCCTGCGCCTGAATGGCAGCAGCGCGGCAGGCGTCATCCTTGGACAAGTCGGCCAGGATGAACTCTGCCTTGGGGGCGAGCGCCCACAGCCGCGGCATGAAATCGTCTGCTGGCTCTCGCCTGCCAATCACCAGAGGCACCGCACCCTCTTCCGCCAGCGTCAGACTGATCGCGGCCCCAATTCCAGCGCCTCCGCCGGTTACGATAATCCGCTTGCCTTGAATCCCCATATCCATGTCAGAACTGCCGATCTCTGGCGTCTTGCTGCCAGGATTGCGCAAGATCGCTGAACCGGGTGAACTGGCCTTCAAACGCGAGGTCTACAGTTCCGATCGGTCCGTGTCGCTGCTTGCCGATAATGACTTCGGCCTTTCCGTGCGACCGGTTCATTTTTTCCATCCATGCCGGAAACTCGGGCGTGCCTTCTTCAGGCTTCATCCGTTCCAGATAATATTCATCGCGATAGACGAACATGACAACGTCGGCGTCCTGCTCAATAGACCCCGATTCGCGCAGATCGGACAGTTGCGGCCGTTTGTCTTCGCGGTTCTCGACCTGGCGCGACAGCTGCGAAAGGGCGATGACCGGAATGGCAAGTTCCTTCGCTATCGCCTTGAGGCCTTGGGTGATTTCTGAAACCTCCTGCACCCGGTTCTCTTTGCTGGACCCCCGTAGAAGCTGAAGGTAGTCGACGATAATCAAATCCAATCCGTGAGTGCGTTTCAGACGCCGGGCGCGCGCGGCAACCTGCGAAATTGGCAGGGCTGGCGTGTCGTCAATATACAAAGGGCAGCTTTCCAGTTCCTTGGCAGAGTCCACAAAGCGGCGGAACTCGGTTTCGTCCAGATCGCCGCGCCGCAACTTCTCGGACGGGACTTTCGCGGCTTCTGACAGCACGCGTGCGGCCAATTGTTCCGCGCTCATCTCAAGGGAAAAGAACCCGACCGATCCACCGGAAATCGTGCCGTCTGATCCATCCGGCAGCCGCCCGCGTTTGTAAGCCTTGGCTATATTGAACGCGATATTGGTGGCCAGAGAGGTCTTGCCCATCGAAGGTCGTCCGGCGAGAATCAAAAGGTCCGATGGGTGCAAACCGCCAAGTTTTTTGTCCAGATCAATCAACCCGGTCGAAATGCCGGACAGACCACCGCCACGCTGATAGGCCGCGTTGGTCATGTTCACCGCGTCAACAGCGGCCTTGAGGAAGCTTTGAAAGCCGCGCTCCGCCACGCCCTGTTCGCCAAGCTTGTAAAGCCGTTGTTCGGCTTCAGTGATCTGGTCGCGCGGTTCTGAGTCGATCTCAACCTTACCCGCCCGCGCCGAAATGTCGCGACCAAGGGCAATCAATTCGCGCCGCACCGCAAGATCATAGATCATCTGGGCATAATCGCGCGCGGCGTAAGCGCTGATCGCAGCCCCCGCCAACCGCACCAGATAGGACGGCCCGCCCAATTCGCGCAGCCCCGGATCATCCTCAAAAAACGGCTTCAACGTCACCGGAGTAGCCAAGGCGTTCTTCTGGATGCGCGCCGCCATCCGTTCGAAAATGCGGCTGTGCACCGGGTCAAAGAAATGCTCGGCCCGCACCAGACTGGCCACCCGGTCATAGACCTCGTTGTTGGTCAGGATAGCGCCCAGAAGCTGCTGCTCGCCCTCAATGTTGTGCGGCATCACCTCGGACTCAGGCACCGCAGGCAGCATCTGCCGCAGATTGGCCACTTCGTTCATGCTCGTCCCCGTTTTTTGCCGCCGATTGCGCGGCGCATATTCTTTGTAACTTGGGCATAGACCCCAAACGTGGCCACCGGCAAGCCATGAACAAGTCGGTGGATAAGGTGTCGCAAAACCCCCGGCGAAGGCCAACTGTATCGGGCGATCCTACCACATCTGGCAAGGTTAGCGCAAAGCCAACACAATTTGCGCGATTCGGTGCGCGGGTTATCCCCAAAGCGTCCACACCCTCATCCCCCGCTTTTCCGCCGCTGGGCAGGATTGCGCCAAGGGCAGGTGGCAGGTTCTGGCCGACGAGACTGTTTTCGCCGCGATCAGCCGCAAACCGGCTCAAAAAACCACCGTTGTGCATGAAAGACCCCCTGCCTGTGAGCCCGCCACGACGTTTCACCCTGCCAGACCTGCCGCGATGCGCTTGCCCCGCTGCCACCGCCCCGCTATCCTGAAACCATGCCGCAGTTCACCATCCTCCCCGGCCTCGCGCCCTACGCGCAGACCCTCGCCCTGATGGAGGCCCGCGTTGCGGCGATCAGCTCGGGCACCGAGCTCGAAGCCATCTGGCTGTTGGAGCATCCCCCCCTTTACACCGCAGGCACTTCTGCCAAACCGGCGGACCTCACCGATCCGCAGCGTTTCCCGGTGTTCAATGCCGGACGCGGCGGCCAATACACCTACCACGGGCCCGGTCAGCGGGTGGCTTATGTGATGCTTGACCTCAACACACGGGGCCGCGATGTGCGCCAGTTCGTCTGTGCCTTGGAAAACTGGGTGATTGGCACGCTGCAAGACTTCAACGTCAAGGCAGAGCGCCGGACCGGCCGGGTCGGCGTCTGGGTCCCGCGTCCCGACAAAGCGCCAAATCCCGACGGCACCCCAAGGGAGGACAAGATCGCCGCCATTGGCGTAAAACTGCGGCGTTGGGTTTCGTTTCACGGCATCTCGATCAATGTCGACCCGGACCTTGGCCACTTTTCCGGCATCGTGCCCTGCGGCATCAAGGATCATGGCGTCACGTCGCTTGTCGACCTTGGCCTGCCGGTGACCATGGCCGACCTCGACCTGGCCCTGATCACCGCATTCCCCAAACATTTCCCCGACTGAGGCCCGGCATCCAGCCAAGCCGCCCGAAACTATCGCGGGCAGGTGTCAGCCAATGTCGAACGTCATCGCTGAGGCCGGGCGACAACTTGCCCTCTTGCCAATGCCAACCAATGCGCCCAGCCTGATACTTGGAACCTCCTGTCAGGTCATAGGATCGCCCGCCCCCATTTAAAAAAGGTTGAAATCTATGAAGTTCCTGATGTCCGGTTTGATCATATCCTCCGCACTTCTGGCCTGCGCTGCCCCTGCCCTTGCTGGCGACGCCAAGGCCGGTGAGGCAATCTTCAACAAATGCAAGGCTTGCCATGCCATCACCGGGGCCGATGGCACCGCCATCGTCAAGGGCGGCAAGATTGGCCCAAATCTTTACGGTGTGGTCGGCCGCCAGATCGGCACCCTGCCGGATTTCAAGTACGGTGCGGCGATTGTTGCGGCCGGGGCTGACGGCACCAAATGGGACGAGGCCGCGATTGCCATCTATGTCGTCGACCCTGCTGCCTGGCTGAAGCAAAAGACCGGCAATCCCGCCGCAGTCTCTAAAATGGCCTTCAAACTGGCCGAAGGTGGCGCGGATGTGGCGGCTTACCTTGCTTCTGTCGGTCCGGCAAAATAGCGAACGCACCTCGAAAACCGTGGGCGCAGTCTACGCTGCCTGATCCAGATGTCGGAAGGCGGGAGCGTCCAGGAAGGGAAATAGAATGTCCGCCCTGTCCAATCCCGCGATCAGGTCATTGCCAGTGATTCCACCTCGGAACCGGAAAGATGACTCCTTCATTGGTCAAAATGAACGTCCTGACAGCAAGATCCTGAGCCTCGTTAACGCGCGTTTAACCTTGCACCACCCGTTCGTCGGATCGCAATCGGCGCGGCAGGGTCAAATCTTGACCGCTTGTTAACACTCCCTCCCTAACCCACGCCCGCTCCTCGTTTTTCGTATCCATCCGTCCATATGCGCCATTGCCCTAACCCCGTGCCCGCACTAGAACCCAATTATCGCGGAGCGGGGAGGCTACTTCCAGCTCTTGCATGGCAATGATAACGGGAGATGCCAATGGCCGACGCAGCCATCCATGGCCACGAGCATGACCACGCGCAGAAGGGGTTCTTCACGCGCTGGTTCATGTCGACGAACCACAAGGATATCGGGATACTTTACCTCTTCACCGGTGGCCTCGTTGGTTTCATTTCGGTGCTGTTCACCGTCTACATGCGAATGGAACTGATGTATCCCGGCGTGCAGTATATGTGCGCCGAGGGTCTGCGTCTGGTGGCCAATGCCAGCGTGCCCTGCACACCCGATGGTCACCAGTATAACGTGCTGGTCACCGGCCACGGCGTTCTGATGATGTTTTTCGTGGTGATCCCGGCGTTGTTTGGCGGATTTGGCAACTATTTCATGCCGTTGCACATTGGTGCGCCGGACATGGCCTTCCCGAGGATGAACAACCTGTCATACTGGATGTTTGTCGCCGGTTCTACCCTTGCCATTCTGTCGGTGTTTGCACCGGGCGGAGAAGGCGGTCACGGCGCGGGCGTTGGTTGGGTTCTGTACCCGCCGCTCTCCTCCAAGGAAGATGGTTACGCGATGGACCTGGCCATCTTTGCCGTCCACCTGTCGGGTGCGTCGTCGATCCTTGGTGCCATCAACATGATCACCACCTTCCTGAACATGCGCGCCCCCGGCATGACCATGCACAAGGTGCCGCTGTTCGCCTGGTCGATCTTTGTGACCGCGTGGCTGATCCTGCTGGCTTTGCCGGTTCTGGCCGGGGCGATCACCATGCTGCTGACCGACCGCAACTTTGGCACCACCTTCTTTGACCCGGCTGGCGGTGGCGACCCGATCCTGTATCAGCACATCCTGTGGTTCTTCGGCCACCCGGAAGTCTATATCATCGTGATCCCGGCCTTCGGTATCATCAGCCATGTCATCTCGACTTTCAGCAAAAAGCCGGTGTTCGGCTACCTGCCGATGGTCTACGCGATGGTCGCCATCGGCGTCCTGGGCTTCGTCGTCTGGGCGCACCACATGTACACGGTCGGCATGTCGCTGACCCAGCAGTCGTACTTCATGATGGCCACCATGGTCATCGCGGTGCCGACCGGCGTGAAGGTGTTCAGTTGGATCGCCACCATGTGGGGCGGCAGTATCGAGTTCAAGACCCCGATGCTCTGGGCCTTCGGCTTCCTGTTCCTGTTCACCGTCGGCGGCGTCACGGGCATCATGCTCAGCCAAGCCCCGGTCGACCGGATGTATCACGACACCTACTACGTTGTGGCGCACTTCCACTATGTGATGAGCCTTGGCGCGGTGTTCGGCATCTTTGCCGGCGTCTACTTCTGGTTCGGCAAGATGAGCGGTCGCGAATACCCCGAATGGGCTGGCAAGCTGCACTTCTGGGCGATGTTCATCGGATCAAACCTGACGTTCTTCCCGCAGCACTTCCTTGGACGTCAGGGCATGCCCCGCCGCTACATCGACTATCCGGAGGCCTTTGCCTATTGGAACTGGTTCTCGTCGATGGGTGCGTTTCTCAGCTTCGCGTCCTTTGTGTTCTTCCTGGTCGTGATCTTCTACTCTATCTTCTACGGCAAGAAGATCACTGTGAACAACTACTGGGGCGAATTCGCCGACACTCTGGAATGGACCCTGCCCTGCCCTCCGCCGGAGCATACGTTCGAGCAACTCCCCAAGCGCGAAGACTGGGATCACAGCCACGCCCACTAAGCGCTGACATTGCAAAAGGCCCCGGGGGAAACCTCGGGGCCTTTTGGTTTGGCGGATAATTGAGTGATTTCATCTTGTCAGTGTTGGTCTGGGTGCTCGTCCATTTGGCCGCAGTCTGCAAAAGGCCCGGATTACAATGATCGCTCCCCCCCCTTTCCTTCCGCCCGTCCTCCGCTACCTTGCCGTCATGCCCTATCGTTGGTCCGAACCTCAAACCCTGACCCTTTGGCCGCACCGCTCGCTGGCCCCGCGTGGCTTTGTGGCTGCCATCGCCGTGGCAGCCAGCCTGTCGCTGCTGCCGCTTCTGTCGCAACTCGGCCATCCCGGGCTTTGGGTCCTGCTCGCATTTCTCGGTGCGACCATCGCGGCCCTTTGGGTCGCCCTGCGCAAATCCAACGCCGACCGCGCCATAGTGGAGACGTTGACCCTGACACCCACCGAATTGACCCTGATCCGCATGGGCCCACGCGGCAAACGGCAAAGCTGGGCCGCCAATCCGCATTGGACACGCCTGACCCTGCATCCGACTGCGGGGCCGGTGCCACACTACCTTACCCTCACCGGGCAAGGCCGCGAGGTTGAATTGGGCGCTTTCCTGACCGAGGCGGAGCGGATCGCCCTCAAATCCGCGCTGGAAACCCGCCTCGCCACCCTTGGCTGAACCCGCCACCAAGCCCATGGCGCTGACAGACCTGTGCGCGCTGGCTCCAAAGCTGTGCTGTCCAACTTCGCACTAGCCAAAGCGGACAGCCTGAACATCTGAAATGGCGCTGACCTCCCCTTTCAGGTCTTTGGCCAATTTTCGGTTCAAAATATGCTCCGTCGATGCGCGTGAAAGGGCTGACAGCACCCCGTCATTAAACTTGCGGCCAACCGCACCTTTTCACCACGCCAGATTTGGCGTGCGGCAGGGTATGGAACAACGTGCGGCGCGGCACTCTCCGCTTCAACGCGGCTAAAATCCGCAAGACAATCGCCCCGGTCTTGCATCATATGGCAGCACCCGGCAGTTCCGCCGCCATAAGAGGCCCACGATGATTTACCGCTACACCATCCTTTACGTCGCCGACGTCCCGGCCACCCTTGCGTTCTACGAGGCGGCTTTCGCCCAGACCACCGCCTTTCTGCACGACGGCGGCGACTACGGAGAGCTTGCAACCGGCGCTACCAAACTTGCCTTTTCCTCCCATCGTTTGATGGTAAGCATCGGCAAAGACGTAGCCACCACCGCGCCAGACAAACCCTCGTTCGAACTGGCTTTCGAGACTGAAGATGTTGCGGCCGCCCTCATCCGCGCGCTTGCCGCCGGTGCCGTTCTGGTCAGCCCCGCCACGCAGATGCCTTGGGGCCAGACCCTCGCCTATGTCCGCACTCCGGACGGCACGTTGGTGGAGATTTGCACTGCTGTCACCCCTTAGACCGGGTCAGGCCGATCCTATTGATCATGTAACCTTGCCCCACGCGCCGAACCCGCCGCAAAGCCAATATCGGCCCGACCCACCGAGGACAACTTGCCATAGCTCGACCCCGTTTGCCCAAGCCCATCTGCCAAACCCGGCGCCGTGAAATCCTCAGCCAAGCCGTGCCTTGATCAGCCCCCCAACAGCGCCAAAATCCATGCTGCCGGTGAACTTGCCTTTCAAGACCGCCATCACCCGGCCCATATCCTTGACCGAGGTCGCCGCCACTTCGGCAATCGCCGCTGCTATCTCCGCCTCCACCTCTGCCGCCGAAAGCTGTTTGGGCAGGAATTCCTCAATCACCCTGATCTCAGCGGTTTCCTTGTCAGCCAGATCCTGCCGCGCGCCTTCGACATAAAGCTTCACCGATTCCTGCCGCTGCTTGACCATCTTGGCCAGCACGGTCAACTCGTCGGCATCCGTCATCGCAGTCCCGTCCCCGCGCAGCGCAATCTCACGCTCTTTCAGCCCGTTCAGGATCAGCCGCAACGCGCTCAACCGCTCGGCCGCGCGCGCCTTCATCGCCTCTTTGATTTCCGTCATCAGCCCGTCGCGCAGCGCCATATCCGTCCCCCTTTTTGCTCACCTGTCCAGCATATCCGTCACAAGACCGTCACGCAACCGAAGCCCTGAATCGCAAACCGTTGACTCTTCACAAGATTACCAAACCGGGTGGAGCTTGACCGCGCCCGCCCCAACCCTTAGGTTCCGCCCGTTTGCCGCCGCCCGCATCACCCTCCAGACGACAGGGACCTGCCCCATGCCCAATTCCGAAAAACCCACCGCCTGTCTGGCTTTGGCCGATGGTACGCTGTTCTTCGGCCATGGTTTTGGCGCGGTCGGAGAGACGGTGGCAGAGCTGGTCTTCAACACCGCGATGACCGGCTATCAGGAAATCATGACCGACCCGTCCTATGCCGGGCAGGTCGTCACTTTCACCTTCCCGCACGTTGGCAACACCGGCACCACGGCAGAAGATGACGAAACCGCCCTGCCCATTGCCGCCGGCATGGTGGTGAAGTGGGACCCGACAGAGCCGTCGAACTGGCGGTCCACCGGCAATCTGCTAAGCTGGATGCAGACCAAACGACGCATTGGCATCGGCGGTCTGGACACGCGCCGCCTGACCCGCGCCATTCGTCAGCAAGGGGCGCCGCATGTGGCACTCGCCCATGATCCGTCGGGCAATTTCGACATCGGTCGCCTCGTGGCCAAAGCCCGCGCCTGGAAAGGCCTTGTCGGTCTTGATCTGGCCAAGGACGTCTCTTGTACGCAATCTTACCGTTGGGATGAAAAGACCTGGGCCTGGCCTGCGGGTTACACCAAACGCACAGGCCCCGGCCTGCGGGTCGTGGCGATCGACTACGGTGCCAAGCGCAACATCCTGCGCTGTCTGGCTTCTGCGGGGTGCGAGGTCACCGTCCTGCCGGCCACAGCCACGGCAGAGGATGTGCTGGCTCTCAATCCCGAAGGCGTGTTTTTGTCCAACGGCCCCGGCGATCCGGCGGCCACCGGGGCCTATGCCGTACCGATGATCCGGGGGGTGCTTGCCCGCGACCTCCCCCTGTTCGGCATCTGCCTTGGTCATCAGATGCTGGCACTGGCTTTAGGGGCAACCACGGTCAAGATGAACCACGGCCATCACGGCGCAAACCATCCGGTCAAAGACCTGACGACGGGGAAGGTAGAAATCACCTCGATGAACCATGGCTTCACGGTTGACAGCCAGACGCTTCCCAAGGGCGTGTCCGAAACCCACATTTCCCTGTTCGACGGTTCCAACTGCGGGATAGCGGTCGATGGAAAACCGATCTTTTCAGTGCAATATCACCCCGAGGCGTCGCCCGGCCCGCAAGACAGCTACTACCTGTTCGAACGCTTCGCCGCCGCCATGCGCGCGAGAAATGCGGCTTAGCACCTTGGGGCGCCAGCACCAGCGCCTTGTTCGCGGGACGTGAGCTATCGGGGCTAAGACGGATTGTCGTAGGCACCGGGCGTAAGTCACCGGGCGTAAGTCACCGGGCCTCAGTCACCGGGCCTCAGTCACCGGGCGTAAGTAACCGGGCCCGTGACGATCCGCCCAGGTGCATCCGGCCAAAGCGTCGGCCATGGCCCCAATATCTGCTCCTGCAATCGGTTTTGAGGCGTACCTTCGCTCAACCGCTGACTTATCCACACCTCCCTACCATTTCTGCCAAATTCTTTGCCAATCCGAAACGTTTCGTTAACTCCGTCTTAACTTGCAGCCGTTGATCCTGTCTGGACGGGCCGCCTGAAAGCCGCCGTCAAGGTCCGGGGGGGGTCCGATGACTGTCATCACGCGCAAGGACACTCTGCTCGCCGACCCGGACCAGTCTTCTTTTCGCAAAAACCAGCCGTTCCTCGCACGAGGCCGGACTGCCCCGGCGCCCGGTCAACGCATTCTGCATCCGTTTCAACCGCAGTCCTTCCCGGTTCCAGCGCAGCCGCTGCCCGAACCAGATCAGCGCCTAGCCATTCACCTGCTGCGGACTGGCGCGCTTGCCCCCCACGCTCTTTTGCAAGCGCTTGCGCGGCAGTCCGAACGTCCGGGCAGCCGACTGGCCGACCTGCTGCTGGATCACCAGCTGGTCGAAGAGGCCCCGCTGTATGCCGCCTTGCAAAGGCTACATGCGATCGGCCCCGCCGACCTTGCGTCCACCATCGACACCCGCCTGATCGACCGGCTGGGCCCCGCCTTCTGCCTGTCCGAACGCCTTCTGCCCCTGCGCAACATGGGTCACGCCACCATCATCGCCGCCGCCGATCCGGAGGCGTTCACCCGTCACCGCACCCGGCTGGAGCAGACCTTTGGCCCGATTTTACCCAGCCTGGCACCCTCTGCCCGGATCGAGTCTGCCATCCTTGCCACCCGCGGCGCCGTCATGGCGCGCGCCGCTGAAACGATGGTGGCAGAAGATCAAAGCTGCCGGACCTACCGGAAAGCCAGCCTGACCACGCTGCGCGTCCTGATGGTAACCGCTTGCCTGTCGCTGCTGGCCCTGCGCCCGATCCTTGCCATCCTGACCTTCTGGGCGGTGTTCACCCTCGCCGCCGCCACCGTGATGAAAATTGCCGCTTTCAGCGCTTCCCTGCGCAAACCTCTGCCAGAACCCGAAAATCCCGCGCAACTTGCGCGCCTGCCGGTGGTTTCCATCATGGTTGCCCTGTACCGGGAAAGCGAGATTGCTGCCCGCCTTGCGACCCGTCTGGGCAAACTGGATTACCCGCGCGACCTTTTAGACATCGTTCTGGTGGTCGAGGAGGCGGATCAGATGACCCGCCAAGCCCTTGCCCGCGCCAACCTGCCCGGCTGGATGCGGATTGTGGTCACCCCTGCGGGCCGCGTCAAAACCAAACCACGGGCGCTGAACTTCGGCCTTACCCAATGTCGCGGCACCATCGTCGGCGTCTATGATGCCGAAGACGCGCCAGAGCCGGACCAGATCCGCAAGGTTGTCGCCCGTTTTGCCCAACGCGGGCCGGAGGTCGCCTGTCTGCAAGGCGCGCTGGATTTCTACAACCCCACCAAAAACTGGCTCGCCCGCTGTTTCACCATCGAATACGCCAGTTGGTTCCGCGTGGTCCTGCCGGGCCTTGAACGCCTCGGCTTGCCCTTGCCCCTCGGCGGCACCACGCTGTTTTTCCGCCGTGACGTGCTGGAACGTCTGGGTGGCTGGGACGCCTACAATGTCACCGAAGACGCCGATCTTGGGATGCGCCTGTGCCGCCACGGCTACCGGACCGAGATTTTGCCCTCCACCACCTTTGAAGAGGCCAACTGCCACGCATTGGCTTGGGTCAAACAATGGTCGCGCTGGATCAAGGGCTATATGATGACCTACATCACCCACATGCGCGACCCTGCAGCCCTGTACCGCGAACTTGGCCTCAAAGCGTTTCTGGGGTTTCAGGTCCTGTTCGTAGGCTCGCTTTCCCAGGCGCTGCTGGCCCCGCTTTTGTGGTCAATGTGGAGCTTCATGTTGGGCTTCGGACACCCGCTGTCGGGCCTGATCGGTTCGCATCTGATGACCGCCCTCACCCTCTTCTTCATGGGCTGCGAGGTG
>JBBRLL010000027.1:0-56893 GCA_038231395.1 Rhodobacterales bacterium | reverse complement strand
GTCTGCCAAGAAGAAATGGCGTAAACTCGATGGTCAGAACCGACTGCCCGAAATCATTCAGGGGGTTGAATTCCGCGACGGCATCAAGCACGAAATCAAAGCCGCCTGATCACACCGTCACCAACTTTCGGGCATAGCTCATCCACGCCGAAGCCAAGGGGATTGCCTATGTCGAGATTGAAATCCGGCAGGACCTGATCGGCGACGCCATTAGCCAAAGAGCATGGGCAGAACTGCTGAGTCCGCTGTTTGCCAAAGCCGTCCGGCTTTCCGGCATTCTGGCGGAATGAGGCGGTAGATGCTGCCCCACAATCCGGTTCGCCTAGATCAGAATGCCCCGTCGATTGCCGCGTCAATGGCCCCCTCGGCCAAATCCTTGCAGGACCGTGTCCGCCGCAAATTGGCGACTTTCACCGATGCCGAACGGTGGGTGGCGCATGCGTGGATGGGGGAATACCCGATGGCCGGGCTGGAAACCGTCGCCCGCTTTGCCCGCCGCGCGCAGACCAGCGGGCCGACCAGCGGGCCGACCATCCTGCGGTTTGTCAGCCGGCTTGGCTTTGGCAATTGCACCGATTTTCAGCATACGCTGCGGTCTGAAATTCACGCGCGGCTGCAAAGCCCCCTGTCGCGCTACGAGATGCGGCAGGCGCCGGGCGATCAAAGTGCCACTTGTGAGCGACTGGCCCACGCGATGCGTCAGAACATCGAACGTGCGGAGCGTGATTAGCGCCCCCTGCTGCCCCGCATGGTTGAAAGGCCGGCGGACCCACAGCGGAATATCCTGTGCATCGGTGGCCGTTTCAGCTGGATGATCGCCTCATATCTGCACCAATTGAAAGCCACCTTTGAGCATGAGTTCATCTATTCCGGGGCCAACCCGCGCGCCGCCGACACTTACGCTTTGGATGCGGTGCGCCGCCATGGCATCTTTGGCGAGACCTGTCTGGGCGCTTTGCACACAGCGGGGGAGGGGGTTGACAGCTACCTCGCCGAATTTGCTCCGGGTCAGTTTGAAGTGACCGTGCCGCCGCAAGACGCCCTGACAGCCTGCGATACCGCGATGACCGTGCGGGAAATGGCGCGGGCCACGGCGTTCCGGCTGGGCCACAGCGTCAGCTTTTCGCCGCGTGTGACACGCGACGGTCTGGGCAGCGGCGTACATATCCATTTCAGCCTGTGAGATCAGGCGGGCAACCCGGTCAGCCATAACCCCTTGCTACGCTTTGGCATTGGCGGGGCGGCGGGTCAGTTCCTGTCGGGTATCGTCCGCCACATGCCCGCCTTGTGCGCCTTTACCGCGCCCTCGCCGGTGTCTTGTCTGCGGCTGGTCTCGCACGCCTGGACCGGGGTCTGGTCCAACGTCGGCGTGCGCGACCGCGAGGCCGGTCTGCGCATCTGCCCGACCTTTGGCACCTCGCCCGAGGCGGTCGCGCGGCAGTTCAACTTTGAATACCGGGCGGCGGATGCGACCGCCAACCCCTATCTGCAACTGGCTGTGATACTGCGCGCTGGTCTGGCTGGCATCCGCGATGCCTTGCCACCGCCCCAGCCCACGGTGGAAAAAGACCCCGAAACCATGACGGCGAAGGCCCGTGCCGCCCGCAACATCGTCCGCCTGCCAACCTCCGCTGCGGCCCTTGCTGCGCTGGAGGCTGATGCGGTCGTGCAAGGCTTCCTGCCCAATCGGCTTTATCAGGCTTACATCGCCAACAAGCGCGCCGGGTTTGCGATCAGCCGGGATTGGACGCCCGAGGAAATCTGCCGGCACTACGCTGAAGTCGATTAAGTCGCAGGGGGGAGGAGTGCAGATGGCAAAGCTTGACGGTCGTATGGCCATCATCACCGGCGCTGCCACTGGGTTAGGGCGCGGCATCGCAATGCTTTATGCAGCCGAAGGGGTCAATGTGGCGGTGCTGGACCGCAACGTTGCAGGCGCAGAAACCGTAGCCGAAGCGATCCGGGCGCTAGGTCGAAATGCCATCGCGGTCATGGTTGACGTGGGCGACGAGGCGGGGGTCAAGGCCGCCATCGCCGCATAGGTCGCCGCTGTGGGTGCGCCCGACATTCTGGTCAACAACGCCGGGATCGCCACCGTGTCTCTGCTGCAGTCCATGCAAACCACAATGTGGGATGAAATGATCCGCATCAACCTGTCCAGCGTCTTTTACTGCGCTGCCGGGCTGGACCATATGATCTTTCGGCTTTTCCCTTGCAATAGGTGACCCATGCAACGTGCCCACGACGCCGCTTTGACCCGCCACCGCCGCTTTGACCCCAAGCGCACCTGACTGCTGCTGATCGACACGCAGAATTGCGTCTGGAACCCTGCGGCCGCCCTGCGCCACCCCTATTTCGACAAGACGCTGAGCAACACCGTCATCCCCAACGTGCAAAGCCTGTGCAAGGCATTCCCGGCTTGCCGGGGCCGAGGTGATGTATCCCGTGCTGGAGAACCTGACCGAAGATGGCCGTGACCGCAGTCTGGACTACAAGCTGTCGCAGTTCTTTATCGCAAAAGGGTCGTGGGAGGCAAAGGTGATGGACGACCTTGCCCCCGCACGCGATGATATCGTTCTGCCCAAAACGTCCTCGGGTGTCGTCAACGCCACCAACATCGAATATCTGCTGCGCAACATCGGGATTGATACGCTGATTGTCACCGCTTTCCTGACCGATCAATGCGTGGATCATACCATCCGCGATGCGGCGGACCGGGGCTTTTACCCGATCTGCGTGTCGGACGGCTGCGCCACCCATACCCAAACCCGCCGAGAAGACCGCACTTGGCACCTTTGCCGGGTATTGCCGGACCATGACCACAGCCGAACTGGTGGCCGGGATTTCTGACGGGCCTGTGGGCTGAGCGTTTCAGTTTTTATCGGCGGGAAAACGATGCATCCGCGGCCTGACCTGATGCGCGGACCAATCCCGATTTTGAAGGCGAGCACGGCCAAGACCTGAAAGCGCAGGGCAACGGAAGCGACCCTTCGGTGCAGGCGAGGCCGGGTTGAGGGTACTCAGGGCAACCCTTCCCCCGACGCCCACGCCGGACTTTTCCCGGCAAGCCACAGATAGCCCTCCCGGTCAGGCGTCGATTTTCGTTTGTACGCCTGTTTTTTCCGATGGATTTGTCAACCCAAGTGCGACGACCGGCATGACACGTTGCGGGTTTTCGTTTGGCGAAGGCTATCAACCTTGTCCTGATCGCCTGCGTCAAATGGCCGTCACGCCATCGCAACCAATGGACTCGCTTGACGGCTGCGATCTTCAATGTCTACCTTGTCATACTGAGTCTGCCCTGACGGAGCGGCGCAGCGATGAACCTGCGGTCGGGGAGGCAACTTTGGGTCTGATCTACCAGAATGCGACACGCTACGAAACCAGCCGGCGCTTGTTTGAGCGAGCGCGCGAAACCATATCCGGTGGTGTGAACTCTACCGCGCGGGCCACCTGGTCGGGCTGGGATCCGCATCCGCTGTTTGTGCAGGATGCCACCGGCTCCAGACTGCATGATGTCGATGGCAATGAATATATCGACTATCTGCTGGGACTGGGCCCGATGATCCTTGGCCACCGCCCACCTGCGGTCACCGCCGCCGTGGTCAAAGCCATTGAAACCACCGGCACCGTGTTCGCCCTGCCAGCGGAGGCAGAGATTGACCTGGCCGCGAGGATGATCGCCGCTGTGCCCTCGCTGGATCAGGTGCGCCTGTGCAACACCGGCACCGAGGCCGTGCTCTACGCCACAAGGCTGGCCCGCGCCTTCACCGGGCGCACCAAGATCATCCGGTTTGAAGGCATGTACCACGGCTTTTCTGACGGCGTTTATTGGAGCAAGCACCCCGATCCTGACACATCGGGGCCGGACAACGCACCGATTGCGGTGCCGCAGGGGCCGGGTCTGCCTGTCGGGGTGGGTGAAGGGCTGATCATCCTGCCATGGAATGACATCAATGCCCTGCGTGACGTGCTGGAGCGGCGTGGTCATGAAGTGGCCGCCGTGCTGACCGAAGCCCTGATGTGCAACACCGGCTGCATTCTGCCGGAACCCGGCTATCTGGAGGCGATGCGAGAGCTGACCGCAAAGCACGGTGTGGTTCTGATCTATGACGAGGTGATCACCGGGTTTCGCATCGGACTGGGCGGCGCGCAGGGTCATTACGGCATCACGCCGGACCTTTCTACCTTTGCCAAGGGGCTGGGCGGCGGCTTTCCGATTGCCGCCATGGGCGGGCGGCGCGACATCATGGCCTTGGTGGCCAGTGGCACCGTGTCGATGGCGGGCACCTATGCGGGCAACGTTCTGGCGGTGGCGGCTGGCAATGCGGCCCTGACCGAACTGGCGCGTCCGGGCATGTTTGAAGGGCTTTACGCGGTGTCGGACCGTTTGCGCACCGGGTTGGAAAAGGTGTTCCACGACGCCCAAATCTCCACCCGGGTGGTGGGTCTTGGCCCGGTCTATCAGGTCTGGTTCACCGAGCATGACATCCGCAATTACCGCGATGCGGCCCGTTTTGCCCGGCACGACATCTTCCGGATCTGGTGGGAGGGTATGCTGGACCGTGGCATCCTGTTCCACCCCGGCGCGTTTGAAAACCTATTCGTCTCGTTTGCCCATAGTGTTGACGATGTGGATCAAACGTTGGAAGCTGCCCGGGCGGTGGCGCAGGTGATACGGAACAGCTGAAGATGACCGATGGCTTTTGGCGCGTGTCTCCCGATGTATGGGCTGGACAATGACCAATCCGCGATTGCGGCTGGGACTTGATCTGGGCACGTCATCGGTCAAGGCGGTGGCGCTGGACGCTACGGGGCGCAGCGTTGCCTCAGGGACCTCGTCCTATCCTACGGTGTCCGATCTGCCGGGGCAGGCTGAACAGGATCCCGCCGATTGGCTGACCGCTGCCGGGCTGGCGGTGGCAGAGGCCGGGCGCGGTCTTGCGGCAGCCTTTGGTCCCGGTTGGCGGCAGGCGATTGCCGGCATCGGCTTGACCGGCCAGTTGCCGACGCTGGTCCGGCTGGGGCACTCCGGTCCGATTGGCCCCGCCATAGCTTGGTGCGACAGCCGTGCCGACACCTGGGCCGCCAGCCGGATCAACCCAAATCTGCGCGCCCGGCTGTATCAAGCGACCGGGATGCCGATTGACGGGCGCTATCTGGCACCGATGTACCAGTTTCATCGCCGTCAAGAAGCCAACGACAGGGCGCAGGACGGGGTCACGTCTGTGCTGTCGGCCAAGGACTACCTGTGCTTTGCGCTGACCGGACGCCGCATCACCGACCCTTCGACCGCCGCAGGCTATGGCACCTTTGCTTTGGCCACAGGCGATTGGGATACCGAGCTTTGCGCGGTTTGGGGACTCGATCCAGCACTTTTGCCGGAAATTGGCGCCGCCACCGCCATCGCCGGACCGCTTCACGCGGCTGGGGCCCGACTGTTGGGCCTGCCAGCAGGCATTCCGGTGGCGACAGGTGCGGCGGATTCCGCCAGCGGTGCTTTGGCCATGTGCGGTCTGGCCCATGACAGCGCGGCCATCGTCATGGGCTCCAGCACGATCATCTTTGCGGCAAGTTCAGCGCCGGGTCTTGACCCCAAGGCCCGCTATCTTTTGACCCCGCATGCTGTGGCGGGCTGGTATGGTCGCGAGATGGACCTGCTGGCCACTGGCACCGGTTTTGGCTGGCTGGGTCATCTGTTGGGCCGCAGCGGGCATGACCTGGAACAGGCAGCCCTATCGGCAGCGGTTGGCGCAGGTGGCGTCAGCTTTGCGCCCTATCTGGCGGGTGGCGAGCAGGGCGCCTTGTGGAACCCGCACCTGTCCGGCGTGATCCATGGACTGAACCTGAGCCACGGCGCGGCCCAGATTGCCCGGGCCTATTTCGAGGGGATTTTCTTCGAAATCCGCCGCTGTCTGGACGTGCTGGAAGAGACGACGCCGATGGCCCGCGTGGTTCTGGCAGGACATGCGGTGGCAAACCCCGGGCTGGTGGCGTTGCTCGCCGATGTCCTGCACCGCCCGGTTCAGGCCTATATCCACACGATGCCCTCAGCCATCGGCGCGGCGATGCAGGTCGGTAGGGACGTTGCGCCCGTCATGGCGCGCGCCGACCAAAACGGACCAGACCAGACGGGACAAGACCAAACCGTACTAAAGCGAACCCAGACCCGGCCAGCAAAGATCGGGCCAGCACAGATCGGGCCATTCCAGATCGGGCCAGTCCAGAGCGGGCCGGACGAAACCGCGCCGGGGCCCGATGCCATGGCCTATGACCTGCTTTATCGCCGCCATCTGGCGCTGTTTCCCAAGATCGCCGACGCCGCTCAACCCTAAACCCCATGACAAGTCCGGACTGAACCTGCTAAGTATATCCATCGGATGGCTGCAAAGGGCGGTATGGATGGCGGGCAAGACCAAAGCGGCTGCGGGCAAAGGGCCCGAGGCACCTCGCTTGCGCTATGAGGTGGTGCACGATCTGGTGCTGGACCTGATTGCCCGTCAACGCCTGCAACCCGGTGACCGGCTGCCAAGCACCACCGAACTGGTCAGGATGTCCGGGATCAGTCTGATTTCGGTGCGCCATGCGCTGGACATGCTGGAAAACGCCGGACGCATCACGCGCCAGCAGGGCGTCGGCACCTTTGTCGCGCGCGACCGGATCCTGACAGAGCCGGGCCGTTCGGGGGGTTTGTTGCAAACCCTGTCGAATGCAGACGGTGAGGCCAGATTGACCACTGAAGTGGTCAGCATGGCGATTGGCCTGCCCGGCACTGCCGTGGCCAAAGCCTTGTCGATCGAGATGGGCCAGCCGGTCTGGGAAATCACCCGCCGCCGCAATCTTGGGGTTGCCCCCGCCATTCTGGAGCGGGCGATCCTGCCGCTGCATCTGGTGCCGGCGATGGACGAACAGGTGCTTTCGGCGGGCGGCTCGATGTATCAGTTCCTGCGCGAGCGCTATGGTCTGAACGACGACTACTCCGAACAGGTGCTGGAAGTTGCCCGCCCGACGGCTGCCGAGCGTGACGTGCTTGGCCCCGGCGCACGCGACCATGTGATCCGCATCCGAGGCGTCAGTTTTACGTCCGAGGGCATCGCCTTTGATTGCTGGCAGCAGACGTATGGGGCGCAGGAGTTCGCGTTTTACAGTGCCGGAAGCGGCAACCGCCATCTGGTGCAACCCGGCGACATGACGCGGTGGGAGGTGCAAAAGCTTGCCCCGGTCAGTCTGGATACGCCTGCAAAATAGCGGCTGCGACCACGTCTGACGGCTGTGGCAAGTGCGTCCCCTTGACCTACCAGCGGCGTGGGACCTCTGGGTCAGGGCTGGGGATGCTGGCCAAAAGCGCCTTTG
This sequence comes from Rhodobacterales bacterium, assembly GCA_038231395.1. Classification (GTDB taxonomy): domain Bacteria; phylum Pseudomonadota; class Alphaproteobacteria; order Rhodobacterales; family Rhodobacteraceae; genus Stagnihabitans. The sequence goes on along the minus strand of JBBRLL010000027.1, from coordinate 49,540 downwards.
TATAGGCGGACTTGGGCGCGTTGATCACCTCTGTCGCGGTGCCGACCTCCACAATGCGGCCGTCTTGCATGACGGCGATGCGGTCGGCATGACCGGCTGCCGTTGACAGGTCATGGGTGATCATCAAAATACCCATGGCGGCATCGCGGCGCAGGCTGGCCAAAAGGTCCAGAATGCCATCGCGGACCGAGACATCCAGCATGGAAACCGGCTCGTCCGCCAACAGAAGGGCGGGCTTGAGGATGATGCTGGCGGCAATCGCCACGCGCTGGCGTTGGCCGCCCGACAACTCGTGTGGATAACGGTTTAGAAAGGTGGCGGCAGGGCTCAGCCCGACACGCTCCAACGCCTGTTCGACCAGTTGGCCGCGTTCGGCCCGGTTGGCCCCGATGCCGTGAATGTGCAGCGGCTCTTCCACCGCCTGACCGACGCGAAACCGGTTGTCCAGCGCCTCGTAGGGGTCTTGATAGATCATCTGGACCTGCCGCCGCAGCGGTCGCCACTGCCGGCTGGTCAGGCGTGTCACATCCTGACCGTTCAGCAGGATCGACCCGCCGCTGGCCCGGACCATGCCCAGAACCGCTTGCAAAGTGGTGGTCTTGCCAGAACCGGACTGGCCGACCAGCGCCACCATCTCGCCACGCCGGACATCAATCGAGACCCCATCCACAGCGGGTTTGAGGCCGGAGGAATGGAGCGCATCGGAATTGGTGCCAGAAGGATTGAGGCCAGAAGGATTGGTGCCAGAAGGATTGAGGCCGGAGGGATTGGCTCCATACGGATTGCGGTTGGTGGCTTTGAACCACGTTCTTATGCGAGCCTTCGGGCGCGGTGCGGCACCGGGATAGGTGACGGCCAGATCGCGGATGCTCAGCAAGGCCTGACCTTTGACGCCAGTCAGACCGGCCCCCGGATCGGCGATCATCGCAAGATTTGGCGTGGCGCGGAACAATTGCCGGGTATAGGGGTGCCGGGGGCGGTGGTAGAGATCTGCGACCAGGCCCTGCTCCACCACTTCCCCGTTCAACAGGACGGCGGCGCGCTGGCAGATTTGCGCCACCACACCCAGATCATGGGTGACCAGCAGAACGGCCAAGCCCAAATCCTCGCTCAACCGGATCAAAAGCCGCGCGATCTGATCCTGCACCAGAACATCCAGCGCTGTCGTAGGCTCGTCCGCCAGCAGGATTTTCGGTTCGCAGGCCAGTGCCATAGCAATCATCGCGCGCTGCCGCATCCCGCCCGAGAACTGATGCGGAAACCATGCGTGGCGGTCGGGAGCGATGCCGACCTGACTTAACAACTCCGCCACCCGGGCCTTGGCCGCCGGTCCAGTGGCCTTGCCATGCACCTCCAGCGCCTCGGCGATCTGCCAGCCGATAGACTTGACCGGGTTGAAGGCATTCATCGCCCCTTGAAACACCATTGCAATATCGCGCCAGCGGTGCGGGGCTACCGAGGCGTCGGCCCGGGCCAGAATATCGTGCCCCTGAAACAGGATGCGCCCGGATACCGAGGCCGTTGATGGCAAAAGGCCCATGGCGGCCAGAATGGTCGTGGTCTTGCCCGAACCACTTTCGCCGACCAGTGCAAACCTTTCGCCCGGCGCAAGGGTCAGGCTGACATCGCGCACCACATGCGCCGCGCCACCCCTGTTTTCCGCGCTTCGACCTGAATGGGTCAGATCGAACCAGACGTTCAGATTTTCGATTTGCAGCAGGCTGGCGGGTTGAAGGGAACTGGCGCGTTGAATGGAACTGGCGGGTTGCAACGGGTTGCCGGGTGGCAGCGGATCCGAAATTAAGCTCATAGCGCGTCCGGTCCGCGTCCGACCAGCGGGCGGCGCATCTGCCAGGTTGCAACGCCCAGATAGGACACCTTCAGGCGCGGGTTCAGACCGTCCTCGATGGACCGCCCCAGCATGTAACAGCCCAGCACCAGAAGGGCGATGGCCACGCCAGCCGGGACCACGGCCCACCACGCGCCAGAGCTTACGGCGGCGCGGTCAAAGGCGTGTTCCAGAATGGTACCCCAGGTGATGGCATGCGGGTCCGACAGGCCCAGAAAAGCCAGTGCGGTTTCATTGAAGATGGCCGTGGTGATGGCCAGCACCGCATTGGCCACCAACAGCGGCCCGATCTGCGGCAGGATGTGTCGCAGGATGGTGTGGAGGTGGCTTGCACCCAGCGACTCGACCCGCTTGATGAACACCCGCTCGCGCAAACCCTTGACCTGCGCCCGGATCAGCCGCGCCGGGCTGGTCCACATCAGCACGCCGATCACGATGATGACATGGAACAGGCTTGGCCCCCAGACGACAGCGACCACCATCATCAGCACGATCTGCGGCACGATCAGCAGGTAATCGGTGATCCGCATCAGGACCGCATCGACCCAGCCGCCGTAGTAGCCCGACAAGATCCCCACGCTCGCACCCACGCCAATGGCGATCAGGCTGGCGGTCACGCCGACCAGCATCGAAATCCGGCTGCCCATGATGATCAGACTGACCATATCAATCCCGCCATCATCGCAGCCAAACCAGTGGGACAGCGAGGGGGCCTCGAACACGCCGCAACTGACGGCGTCGACGGGGTAGGGCGTGATCCAAGGTGCCAGCAAAGCTATCCCGGCAAAGGTCGCAATCAGAGCGATGCCAACAATCGCGGCCCGGTTGTGCAGCGCACCACCCAAAATCGGAGGCCGCGCCCCGGTTGTCATGCCACCACCCTTGGATCAAGCCGCACGTAAAGCAGGTCCGCCACCAGGTTGCACAGGGTCACCACCACCGCCACCGCCAGAAAACCGCCCTGCAACATCGGATAGTCCCGTTGCAAAACGGCCTCATAAAGCGCACGGCCAATTCCCGGCCACGAAAAAATCACCTCAACCAGAATGGAGCCGGTGACGATCGACCCAAGCGACAGCGCAAACAGCGTGACAATCGGCAACAGCGCGTTGCGCAGCGAATGGTGCCAGATGATCCGCCACAAGGGCACGCCCTTGGCCCGCGCGGTCAGGATGTAATCCTCACCCAGGGTTTCCAGCATGGCAGACCGCATGATCAGGGTGTTTTCGGCAAACAGCGTCAGCGCCAGCGTCAGGACCGGCAGGATCATGTGCGCGCCGTAATCTTTCAACCGGGCCCAAAGGCTGTCATCCAGAAGGAACGGATCGTGCATTCCAGCCGACGGTAATGAGTGGGCGAACAAGATCACCATCATCACGCCCAAAAACTGGGTCGGCAACGCGTACAGAACCACCGCCACACTGGTGGGCACGCTGTCGGCCCATGTACCACGCCGGACCGCCGCCAGCACGCCAACCGCCGCACCCATCCCCAAAGCCAGCAGCGTGCCGGTGGCCACCATCGGCACCGTATTGCCCAATGCTTCTGTCAGGTTGGCAAGGACCGGCTGGCGGTTGGCAAAAGACACGCCCAGATTGCCGTGCGCCAACTCTCGCACATAAAGGATGTATTGCTGCCACAGGGGCTTATCGAGGCCGAACTGCACCTCCAGCGCGTGTTTCATCGCAATCGAGGCGTTGGGAACCCGCGAGAGGCGCGTCGCCGCATTGCCCGGCAGAACCCGGAACAGCACAAAATTCAGGGTCAGGGCCGTCACAATGGTGGCAATGGCAAAGCCGGTCCTTTTCAGGGCATAAGACCAGCCACGCCCCGACATTTCCACCACCCATTCCTTTGGTTGACGACGCTTGACTCAAGTTAGCATACTCAGCATTCTCAACCCAAATCAAGCATGGTGATCCGGGCGGCTCAGCGGCGGGTTACCGATCGTTGCGACCTTTGAAACACCCGCTGCAATTCTGTGCATCGTACTCTTGAAATGGCCCAACAGGAGGTGAATTTGACCAAGAATTTGACCACAGACGTGACCGCATATACGACCCGTGTCTGGGCGTGGTCCGGACGCAAATCCCTGCGCATGATGGCGAACCTTGCCTTGACCACGGCGCTGGCGTTCGGCGCCATTGTGGCTGCCAGACCAGCGCTTGCCGGCGATGTGCTGCGGATCGGTGCGACGCAATCCATCGACTCGCTCAACCCTTTTGTCGCCAACTCTGATTATAGCTCTGTCGCCTACCAGTATGCCTATCCGTTTTTGACCACCTTTGACGCCAAACTCAACATCATCCCGTATTTCGCTCAGACATGGGAGCATTCTGCCGATGGCACGGTCTGGACCTTTCACACCACGCCGGGCGCGAAATGGTCGGATGACACGCCTTTGACGGCCAAGGATGTGGCCTTTACATTCAACATGATCGTGAAGTTCAAGGACGGGCCGACCGCGCGGCTTTCGGGCTGGCTGGCGCATATGATCAAGGCCGAAGCCACCGACGACAACACGGTTGTGCTGACCTATGACGCCGCTGTCGGTCATCTGACCACGCAGATGCAGGCGGTGCCGATCCTGCCGGAACATGTCTGGGCCCCGTTGGCTGTGGGCGATGGTCTGGCGATATCTTCGTTCGAGAACGCAACGCCCTGGGTTTCCGGCGGGCCGTTCGTCTTTACCAAGGCCGAGAAGGACCAGCTTGCCCTGTTCAAGCGCAACCCCAACTGGTGGGGGGCCAAGCCCGCCATCATCGACGGGTTCGGCTTTCAGTTCTTTGCCAATCAGGATGCGATGGTCACGGCGCTGACCTCCGGTCAGATCGACATGATGGGAGAGCAGACCCCGCCCACAGCAATCGACGCGCTGACCGCCGCCGGGATGCAGGTGATCAGCGGGCCAAGTGCCGGTTACAAGACCTTCATCGTCAACCCAAGCCAGAACAAGAAAACCAACCGCGAGCTGTTGGAACCGCAGGTGCGAGAGGCGCTGGAGCTGGCGATCAACCGGGCCGAGATCGTCAAGACGGTCTGGCTGGGTCACGCGGTGGCAGGCTCTACCATGGTGGCACCGGCATCGGGCTATCATGACGACGCCATCGTGCCGCTGGGCTTTGACATTGACAAGGCCAACGCCTTGCTTGACGCGGCCGGCTACAAGCGCGGTGCCGACGGCATCCGCATCGCCGGCGACCATCCGATGTCCTATGACCTGATCTTCATCACCGACGAAAATGGCCCCGGTGACCGCACCTTCCAGATCATCCAAAGCGACTACAAGAAAATCGGCATCGCCCTGTCGCAGCGCAAGATGGACCCTGACGCGTTCACCGCCAAGGTTTTGGGTGAGGACAACAAATATGACGATTTCGACTTCGCCATGTCGAACTGGGTGCCGCCGGTGGACCCGGAGTTTGTGCTTTCGGTTCTGACCTGTGGCCAGTTGGGCTCCACCAACGACAGCGGCTATTGCAACCCGGAATACGACGCTCTGTACGCCCAGCAAAGCATCACCGACGACCCCGCCAAACGTCACGAGATCATCAACAAGATGCAGGAAATCGCTTATCGCGACCGCCCCTATATCGTGTTGAACTATCCTGACGTGCTGGAGGCCCACAGCCCGGCGTGGACCGGTTTTGTCCCCTCGCCGCTGGTCGGTTCGGTCAACAACATTTCCCCGGAAACGCTGATGAGCGTGCATAGGAAGTAAGTCCGATGGTCACCCTTTCGCTGCGCTACGGTCAGGACGCCGCTTTGCCGTCCGACGTGCTTGTGATCCCGTGTTTTCAGGGCCTGCCGTTTTTTCAGATTGACCGGGCGGCAGCACCGCAGGCGCCCTGTGGGGTAGAGGCGGCGTTGCTGCGGGCCGGGGGCTTTACCGCAGAGCCGGGTCAGGTGGCGTTCCTGCCGGCCTTTGGACCCGCCGTTGGGTCGGTGTCGGGTGCGCCCGATCTGCTGGTGGTTGGTCTGGGTGCGCCTGCGCAGTTCAGCCTGTCGGTGCTGCGGCATGCGGCCCAGTCGGCGGCCTTGGCCACGCGGCACCGCAATCGCGCGACCTTCACCCTGGCCTGCCTTGGCAAGGACACGCCCGGTGCCCTGCGAGCGGTGACCGAGGGCGTTCTTTTGGGCCGGCACGTGACGGCGGGTTCGGGGGCGGGTTCGGGGGCGGGTCTGCCAGCCATGCCCGACGATGCCGAGGTGTTCCTGACCCTGCCAGCGGATGCGGCCCCGTCGCCCGATCTTGACCGGGCCTTTGCAGTGGGGCAGGTGGCCGGTCGCATGACCAACTGGGCGCGCGGCCTGGTTGACCTGCCGCCAAGCGCCAAGATCCCCGCAACGCTTGCGGCAGCCATCGCCGACAAAGCGCGTGGCCTTGGGATCGCGGCCGAGGTTTGGGACCGCGCAGCCATGCTGGCCAACGGCTTTGGCGGCACGTTGGCTGTGGGCTCTGGCAGTGACAACGCCCCGACCGTGGTGGTTTTACGCACCACGCCGCGTGAGGGGCAGGTGCCTTTCGGTCTGGCCGGCAAAGGGATGACCTACGATTCCGGCGGGATCAACCTCAAGCGCAACCTGACCGAGATGTTCCGCATGAAGAACGACATGGCCGGGGCGGTGGCTGTGGCCGGGGCGCTGTTTGCGGCGGTTGAATTGGGAGCCCTCCCGGATGTCATTGCCGTGCTGCCGATGGCAGAGAATATGCCCGGCCCTTCAGCGATGCGGCCCGGCGACATTCTCACTCATCCCGGCGGGCGGCGGACCGAGGTGATTGACACCGACTGCGAAGGCCGCCTGATCCTGGCCGACGCGATTTCCTATCTGGGTCTGCAAGGGGTCAGCGGCATCATTGATGTGGGCACTCTGACCGACGGCGGCGGCGTCGGACCGCTGCTGTGGGGGTGCTGGGCCAATGACGAGGCGCTGGCGGCGCAGGTTGTGGCGGCGGGCGAAACCTCGGGCGATCCCGGCTGGCGGCTGCCGCTGCGCCGCGAATACCGCGCCTTCTTGCAATCGCGGCTGGCCGAAATCGTGAATGCGCCACTGTCGGTGCCAGATATCGGCCTGACCGCCGCCACCTATCTTGCTGATTTCACGCCCAAAACGCCTTGGGCCCATATCGACAACGGCGGCACCGCATTTATGGAGTTCGAAATCGGCGGTTGGCCGGTGGGCCCGACCGGCTCTCCGCTGCGGGCGCTGTTGCAGTTCCTGCTGGATCGGGATTGAGGTGCAGGCCGCACTTGACCGGCTGGTGCACCTCGCCACCCCGCTTCTGGACACCTGGCCCTTCACTGGCGCGGTTGTCACGGTTGCCAGCGGGGACGGCACCACGCTGACCCGCAGCTTTGGTTACGCCGATGTCGCAGGCACCGCGCCGGTCCGCGACGATCACCTGTTTGAAATAGGCTCGATCAGCAAGATGTTCGTCGGGCTGCTGGCTGCAACTCTGGCCGAGGAAGGTGTGCTGGACCTGACCGCCCCGGTCAGCCGCTATCTGCCGTGGTTTGCGGTGCAGACCGGCCATCCCTTGCCAAACCTGACCCATCTTTTGCACCACGCTTCCGGGCTTGTGAAGGGGTGTGACGATCCACCCGACGCGCTGGCACAATGCTGGGCTTTGCGGCGGACGCACACCGGGTCAGCCCCTGGAACCGTGTTTGGCTATTCCAATGTCGGTTACATGCTGCTGGGTCTGGTGTTGGAGGCGGCCAGCGGCCACACCCTGCACGACCTTGTGCAAAGCCGCATTCTTGGCCCGTTGGGCATGGCGGACAGCGCCCCGCGCACCACCAACGCCGTGCGTTCCCGCTTGGCCGAGGGCAGTTGGCCTGCCCGCGATGATCAGCCGTGGTGCCCCGGTCAGCCGCTTGCCCCTGCCACATGGTTTGAGGTTGACTGCGCTGACGGGGCCATTTCCGCCAGCGGGCGCGACATGGGCGCTTTCTTGCACCTGCTGTTGGGGCAGGGCAGGGCCCGTGGGTGCCACATCATTCCGCCGCAGGCTTTCGCGCGGGCCATCTCCACCTTGTCCGTGGGCGGAGAGGAGTGGACGCGCGGGTTTTCGGCCCTGCCCGTCACCTCCAGCCGCTACGGCTTTGGGATCAATGTTGAAACCGCAGGTGGGCACCATTGCCTAAGCCACGGTGGCGGCATGGTCGGCTATTCGTCGTTTGTGTTGGCCGATCTGACTGCCGGGGTTGCGATTTCGGTTTTGACCAATGCGAACGGCTGTTACCCGGTGGCCCAGACGCTGGCCCGACTTGGCCATGCCCTGCTGCTGAGCCCGGACATGGCGGTTCCAACGTTGACGCTGGCACTGACTGCGGATTCTGATGGGGTTGCGGCGGGCTATGACCCGGCAATGCTTGGCACGTTTGAGGCGCGCTACCCCGACGGGGCCAGCCAAATCTTCACGATCCGCGTCGAACAGGACGGTCTGCGCCTGAGTACCGCCACGGGCGAAGGCCGTCTTTACAAAACGTGGTCCAGCCGTTTTGCCACGGACCACCCCGATTTTCGCCGGTTCCACCTTGGCTTTTCACCAGAGGCCGTTTGGACTTATGGCAGCACGACCTATCATCCGGAAAAGCGCCTTAGCCCGAACGTGCCCGCTCAGCTTGCTGAGGCACCTGACGCAGGCACGCGTCAGGCTGCCGATCCGGCCTATGCTGATCTTGCTGCCGCAGTCGGGCGCTATCGCAGCTTTACGCCGTGGTTTCCGACCTTCCGTCTGGTCTTGCGTGACGGCACCCTGTTCCTGATCGCCCCGGGCGGGATTGAGGCTCCGACAGAGGATGTCCCACTGGTGCCTTTGGAACCCGGTGTGTTCCGTATGGGCCGCGAGGATTGGGTGCCCGACCATCTGACCTTTGGCCCCAAAGTGGACGGCCGGGTGATTGAGGTGATGCTGGGCGATTGCCGCTTTAGCCGCACCGCGATGGATTGAACCGATGGATGGCCGTTTTACCAGCGGTTGGCGCGGCTGTCAGCCGGATCATGGCGCAGATGCACCACCCCAAACGCTCATGTCGACATGGCGGAGGCGATGGCGAAGGGCAGCAGTTCCACGACCGTCGGATGAATGCCGATGACCCGCATCACCTGCTCGGCGGTCATGCCTGCGTACATGGCCACCAGCAGCGACTGAACTGCCTCGTCACCGCGATAGCCCAGCACGTTTGCACCCAATAGTTTGTGGGTTTGCGCGTCGATGACTACCTTCATAAAGCCCCGTGTCTCGCCACTTTCGTTGGCGCGGCCCACCCGTTTCATGTCACGCCTGCCGATCAGCACCTTATGCCCTGCGGCGCGGGCCTCGGCCTCGGTCATCCCGATGCGGCCAAGCGGAGGGTCGATGAACAGCCCGTAGCACGCGATACGGTCGGAGATTTTGCGGTCCATCCCCAACAGCAGATTGTCAGCCACGATCTCGTAGTCGTTATAAGCGGTGTGGGTGAAGGCACCGCGACCATTCGCCTCGCCCATGACCCAGATGTGGTCAACCGCGCTGCAGCACTGGTCGTCCACCGGTATGACGCCGCGCGCATCCGGTGCAAGGCCTGCCGCCGTCAGCCCAAGGTCGTCGGTATTGGGCTGCCTGCCGGTGGCGGCCAGCACGTGACTTGCGGTGATCTCTTGCACCATGCCATCGGCCGTGGTGAACCGGAAGCGCGCCGGATCGGAACCCGTCACTTCCAGATCTAGCACACCGCTGTGGATCACGATCCCTTCGCCTTCCAGAATGGCGCGCACCCCGGCTATGACATCGGCATCTTCGCGGGCAATGATCTCGGTTGCGCGCTCTATCACTGTGACCTGCGCGCCGAAGCGACGGTAGATCTGGGCGAATTCCAGCCCGATATAGCTGCCGCCGATCACGACCAGATGCGTTGGCACCTCGGTCAGGTCCATCACATCGCTGTTGGTCAGCACCCGAACCGTTGCCAACCCCTTGACCGGCGGCAGAACCGCGCGGCCACCCACGTTGACAAAGATCCGGTCTGCGCTGATCCGCTTGCCGTCAACCTCCACCTCATGCGGGCCGGTGAAGCGGGCGTGTCCGCGGATCAGGGTGACACCTTTGGTGCCCTCCATCCACCGGTTGACGTTGCCGCGCGCCGTCAGCACCACCTCGTCCTTGCGGGCCTTGACCTGATCCATGTTGATCGCAAGGCCGCTTGTCACGGCGCCAAAGCGGGCCCCCTCGCGCGCCATGAACGCGGCATAAGCGCTGGCCACCATGGTCTTGGTCGGCATGCACCCGTTGTTGACGCAGGTGCCGCCCAAATGCTCGCGCTCGATGATGGCCACCTTTTGTCCGGCTGCGGCCAGACGTGCGGCAAGGGCCGGGCCAGCCTGACCGGCACCAATCACGATTGCATCGAAATCCATGTTTCCTCCCAAAGGCCGGTCCCTTTGACCCCAACGGCGCCGCGACAAAGATATCCGACGCTCTTGAAACAAAGTAGTCGCATATTCGAAATGATGTACAGATACGATAAGCCTGAAGCGATAGGAGCGACCAGATGAATACCGGAAAGACGGCCCTGATCACCGGCTCTACCAGCGGAATTGGCCTTGGGATTGCCCGTGGTCTTGCCGGTGCTGGCCATGACGTGATGCTGAACGGTTTTGGCGACGCGGCAGCCATCGAAACCCTGCGTGCCGGGCTTGCGGCAGAGTTCGGTGTCCGTGTTCTGTATGATGGCGCGGATATGAGCGATCCGGACGCGATCCGGGCGATGATTGCGCGGTGCGAAGCGGATCTTGGGCGGCTTGATATTCTGGTCAACAACGCGGGCATCCAGTTCGTGGCTCCGATTGACGAATTCCCGCGCGCCAAGTTGGACGCTATCCTTGCGATCAACCTTGTCAGCAATTTTCACACCATCGGTGCGGCGTTGCCGGGGATGAAAAAACGCGGCTGGGGTCGCATCATCAACGTCGCTTCGGCCCACGCGCTGGTCGCATCCCCGTTCAAGTCGGCCTATGTCGCGGCCAAGCACGGTCAGGCCGGTCTGACCAAGACGGTGGCGCTGGAAGTGGCCGAGATGGGCATCACCTGCAACGCGATCTGCCCGGGTTATGTGCTGACGCCGCTGGTCGAGGCGCAAATCCCCGATACCGCCAAAGCCCGTGGCATCACCGAAGCCGAAGTCGTGCGCGACGTGCTGCTGGCAGCACAGCCGACGAAAGCCTTTGTAACGGTTGAACAGGTCGCGGCCTTCGCTCTGTTTCTGTCCAGCGATGCGGCAGCCTCGATCACCGGTGCCATCTTGCCGGTTGACGGCGGCTGGACGGCGCATTGATGGACACGCAAGTGACCGACCGGGCGGCGATGACCCGGACGCTGGATTACAAGGGCAAAGTGGTGCTGGTCTTGCAGGGTGGCGGCGCACTTGGGGCCTATCAGGTCGGCGTGATCGAGGCGCTGACCCGCGCCGGAATCGAACCGGACTGGGTGGTGGGCACCTCGATCGGGGCGATCAACGCCGCTTTGGTGGCTGGCAGCCCGATTGCGGAGCGGACCGAGCGGATTGACGCCTTCTGGGACCGGGTCAGCTTTGATCTGACCGCAGGCACCCTTGCCGGTCCGTTCGGCCAGATGGCCCGCCAATGGATGAACGCCATGACCGTCGTGCGCGGCGTCCCGGGGTTCTTTTCGCCAAACCCCTTGTCCATGCTGGGTGACAAGGCTCCGCTTGGTCCGACCAAGGCCGCCTATTACACCACGGACGCGCTGCGTCAGACGATGCAAGACCTGGTTGATTTCAAGCGGCTGAACGCGCCGGGCGGCATGCGGGTGTCGCTTGGTGCTGTAAACGTGGCCAGCGGTGAGATGACCTATTTCGACAACCGCGACGCCAACGGCGACGGTATCCGCGACACCGGACCGCTTGACGCGCGCCACGTGCTGGCCTCTGGTGCGCTGCCGCCGGCCTTTCCGGCGGTGGAGATTGACGGGCAATTCTACTGGGACGGCGGGCTTTATTCCAACACGCCGATCGAGGTTGTGATGGACGACCGGCCCCGGCAAGACTGCCTGATCTTTGCGGTCAACCTGTGGCACAGCGCGGGTGTGGCACCGGCCAGCATCGCTTCGGCTTTGGCACGGATGAAGGACATCCAGTTCGCCAGCCGGGCCAATCATAACATCGACAGCGAAGGCAAGATGCACCGGCTGCGGCACGTCGTGCGCGAATTGGGCCTGGCCTTGCCCGAAGACATCAAAGCGCGTCCCGAGATTGCCGAATTGCTCAGCTGGGGATGCCGGACGGTCATGCAGGTCGTGCGCTTCAATGCGCCGCGCACCACGTTCGAGGATCAGTCCAAGGACATTGATTTTTCCTCTGAAGGGATCGCAGAGCGTCGGGCAGCGGGCTACGAAGACGGGTGCCGGGCGCTGGAGGCGCAGGACTGGACCAAACCCCATCCGGCGCTGGACGGCATCGTCGTCCACGACGCGTGAGGCGGCGATGGCGTTCCTTTTGTTCGTTTTAGGCGGGCTTTGCGTTCTGGTCATGGGTTTTGCAATTCAGCGCGGTGCCACCTGCATGGTCGCGGCCATCGCCGAAGTGGTCGAAAGCCACAAGTCCAACCGGCTGCGCGCGCTGATGGAAGCGGCGGTCTGGGTCACCGGGGCCGTGCTGCTGGCCCATGCGCTTGGGTTGTCCATGCATGTGCCGGGTGGATTTGCCATTTCTGCCGCGTCGTTCGTCGGGGGTGCTTTGCTGGGTCTGGGGGCCTGGCTGAACAACGCCTGCGTGTTTGGCACGGTGGGCCGGCTCGGCAATGGCGAGGTCTCCTATGCCGCGTCGTTCCCCGGTTATCTGGTTGGGACATTGCTGGGCGTGTGGGTCATGGGCCCGGTGCAGGCCCCCGGCGCACCCGTTGATGCCCCGGTTCTGGCCTTGGCCCTGCCCATTGGGGCGGCGGCGGCGGTGGTTATTCTGGCCCGCATCGTGCCGCCGTTGCTGCGTTGGGGCGGCTTCGCCCAGCTTTGGGCTGACCTACAGCGACCAGCGGCGGCCACCCTTGTCATCGGCGTGGCATTTGTCGGCTGCATCTTCACGCTTGGCTTCGGCTGGACGTACATGGACTACTTCAACGGCATCGCCCGTGGCCAAAGCCCGATGGCGGGCGGCCCACTCGTGCTGCTTTTGGTGCTGCTGCTGGGCGCAGCCATTGGCGGTGCCACAAAAAGCGGCGGCCTGACCTTGCATCCTTTCGAGGTGAAACGCGCACTTTACTGCTTTGCCGGAGGGGCAGTGATGGCGATTGGCAGCCTGTTCGTGCCCGGCTACAACGACGGGCTGATCCTTTTGGGCCTGCCGCTGCTGCTGCCCCATGCGATTGCCGCACTGGTCGCGATGGTTGCCACGATCACGGTGTTGAAACTGGCCGACCGCTGGCGGGCTTCTGCGGGCTAGGTAGCCTCACAGAGTCGCAGTCCGCGTTCAGCCGGCGACGCTTGCGCTTTGGCCTACGCTTCGCCTTTCAAGACAAAAGCTGGTCCCTGATGTTTTTCTGCTCCGGTTTGTCATCAGGCTGTTAAGCGTCGGTCTGCCCTATAGCGGCGCGTTCGCCGCAACCTCATCAGATCAAGCCTGACGATGCGGCGTCCGTTGCAAAAACCCGGACCACACACATCAAAGGTGGCACATCATGACCAACTGGACCGACACACCGCAATTTCAGACGACCGCGCGACTGAATTCCTTGTCGCCGGAGCAAAGGGCCGATCTCCGTCTGGGGCCTTTCGAAAAGGCGCGGCACGAGGCTTTGTTTGACGCTCTTCCGCTGCTGCGCCAAATCGAGGTCGCCGGTGCTATGCCCAAACGCGACAGCGTGAATGGGGCTGCAAAGGTGCTGTTCTGGAATGTCGAGCGTCTGCGCCATGTCAACGCCATCACCCGCATTCTGCAAACCCATGCCCCCGACGTGATGCTGCTGTGCGAGATTGATCGCGGCATGGCAAGGTCCGGCAACTCTGACCGGATGGTGGATTTGGCTTCGGCCTTGGATGTGAGCTACGCTTTTGCGGTTGAGTTTATCGAGCTGGATTTGGGCGATGTTCACGAAAAGCGCACCCATGCTGGCGAAGTCAACCTTGAGGGTCTGCATGGCGCCGCCGTCCTGTCCGACGTGACACTGGCCAAGCCGTTCCTGATCCGGATCGACCGGCGTGGCGATTGGTTCGGCGAGGCGCGGGAAGAGCCGCGCATTGGCGGTACCATCGCCATCGGGGCGCAAGTTCTGGTGGGGCAGGTGCCGGTGCTGGTGGTCTCGGTCCATCTTGAAAGCCATGACGATCCGGCGGGCCGCGCGGCGGATATGCTGCGGCTCTTGGAACAGGTGGAAACCCTGTCAAAGGGTGGCGCGGTCGTGCTGGGCGGCGATTTCAACACCTCCACCTCGGTGCGCGATGAACGGCTGGCCAATCCTGCTGCATGGCGAAACGCCGTGGCCGCCGACCCGATGCGCCCCTTGCGACCGCAACCGTTTGAGCCGCTGTTTGGCCATGCAGAAAAGTTTGGCTATGATTGGGCCGCCTGCAACGTGCCGGACCTGCCCACGACCCGCCATCCCGCAGGCAGCCCGCGCTTTCCTGCCAAGATCGACTGGTTCTTTACCCGCGGCGTGCTGGCAAGTGACCCGGCCGTGCTGCCCGCCGTGGACAGCCAGGGTCAGATCGTTTCGGATCACGAGGCGCTGATCGTCACGATCACGCCGCTTGCCTCCGCGTAGGTCGCCTCGTTTTCAGATCACGCCCCGTGCGCGCGCGGCTGCTACAACCCTCGCACATTTGACCAAGCTCTCAACGCCATCGCCGAACGGTTGCCATCGCGCTGTTGCGCGTCGCGTTTATCTGCCGGATCATTCGCCTCAACCCAGCGGGTGATCTTGGCGTACTGGTCGATTTCGAATTTGCCGAAGTCATTGAATACCAGGCTGCCGTCCGTGACAGCTTGCGGCATCTGCGCGGTATGGGAAAATGCCTTGCGCTTGACTTTCCTGCAGGCGGTCGCAGTGGCGTTGACCTCATCTGCACCGAACGCCTCAAAGGCAAACGGCGGTGATAACACCAGCCAAATCGAATTTGCCGCCAGAAAGGCCGCGCGGATTTTCATAAGCTCCCCCCGATAGCGGGCATCAGGCCGTCGTCAGCGCACCGTAGTTGTGACAAATGACGAAGGCCTGATCAGTCCTTGACTACAGCGCGAAGGTTTTTTGAACGCCAGCCCAAAGGGAGCGGCTTTTATTTGCCCTTCGATCACGTATTGTCAGGGGTGGGTTGGTGAGGTTAGCTGTTTCCCGACACTGCATCGCCATCAAAACATTGGCTGCGGCAGCGCGGCGCACTTGAAGCCGTCGTTGTAGTTGCTTGTCGCCATCCCGGATTTTTGCCTCAAAGCTGGGGCAAAGTGTCTGCAAATTCAGGGGCGCCTCCACACCTCAGACTTCAACCCCGTCAACCCAAGAAACGCGTCAGAAATCGAAGGCTGGAAGGATGAAATCCGGAACCGCCCCTTCGGTCCGGCACAAAGCGGCCAGCGCAGCGGGGTCCAGCCCGGCATGAAGCCCGGTGCGCACCAAAGCGGTGGCCATTCCGGCCTGCTGCCCGCCTCGCACGTCATGGTCCGGACTGTCCCCGATGCAGACCACCCGCGCTGGATCCGGCGCACCCAAGGCGACAAGTGCAGCCTGATAGACCGCGGGATAGGGCTTGCCGATCCACGCGACTGGCCCGCCAAGTGCCTGATAGGCCTCGGCAATTCTTCCGGCCCCGAAATGAGGTCCTGCGGATGTCAGCATCACCAGATCGGGATTGGTGCAAAGGGCTGGCACGCCGCGCAGCGCCGCAGGGGCCAGACGTTTGGTGTAATCCGCAAGTGTCACACGTTCGCCCTCTGATCCGGCAATCAGGATCAGGTCGGCATCGTCGGCCGTATCGGTCACCCGCAGGCCCAGCCCCTCGATCGCCGACAGATCGCCGTCGCGCGCAAGGATCAGCACCTTTGCGCCCTTTGGAAGGTCCTGCCCCAGCCGCGCCTTCAGAAGGCCAAACGCCACCTCGCCGGAGGAGACGATCTGCCGGTAACTGCCGCGCGCAAAACCCAGCCGGGTCAGACGCGCCTCGTTCGGGGCTGCCCGCTTGCCAGAGTTGGACAGGATCACGATGGTTTTGCCCATGGCAGCCAGCCGGGCCAGTGCGGCAGGTGCCCAATCATAGGCACCCGTGCCGTCCAGCATCACGCCGAACTGATCCACCAGAAAATGATCAAACCGCTCTGCCAGCGCGCCCAGACCGGACAGATGCAGGCTCATGCCAAAGCGCCGTGGCGGGCCAGTACAGCGGTGCCGTAAGCCGCAGCCTCGCTGACCGCAGCCGCCATCGGCACGCCCAGCAGCCGTTGCCTGATGGCCGTCCACCCCGGATTGCGCGCGCCGCCGCCGACCGAGCGGACCGAAACCAGCGGCGCTGCACCAAGTTCGGCCAGCTTGCGGTAGCCCAAAGCCTCGATCGCCGCGATCCCTTCCAGCAGGCCTTGCAGAAAGTCGACGTCTGACTCTGGTCGGGGGCTGATGCAGGGGGGCAGGGCAGGGCCGGCCACGGGAAAGCGCTCTCCCGGTTTTGGCAGCGGATAATAGTTCAGCCCCAAGGGGTGGTCCGGATCAATCCGGGCCGAAAGTTCGGCAATCCGGGCGGCGCTGAAGTGCTGCAGCAGCGCCGCACCGCCGCTGTTGGACGCCCCGCCAGCCAGCCAGTTGCCCAGCAGACGGTGGCTGTAGATCCCGCTTTCTGGGGCGAATATCGGCGTATCGGACAGGATTTTGAGGGTCAGCGTGGTGCCAAGCGCTGTCACCGCCTCACCGGGCAAGCAGGCCCCGGTGGCCAGAAACGACGCGCAGCCATCTGTGGTTCCAGCCACCACACGCGCGGACGGGTCCAGTCCGAACCGCGCCGCAGCCTGCGCCGTCACGGGACCGACCACGGAACCCGGCGCCATCACCTGCGGCAGCAATGCCACGGACATGCCGGTGCGTGCGATCCAGTCCGGCCAGCGGCCCATCACCGGATCATAGCCGGTTTTCAACGCGTTGTTGGCGTCGCTGATCCAGCGGCCCGACAGGCGAAAGGCCTGCCAGTCCGCCTGATGCAGCACTTGCGCCACCTTTGCCACCCGTTGCAACGTCAGAGCGCGGGCCAGTCCGCTGGTGGCACCGTGCGCGGCGCTGGTCGCAGGGGCAAGTCCTGCGATGCGGGCAAGGATGGCGTCATCGGGGCAAGGTTCATTATACATCAGGACCGCACCCAGCGGCGCGCCGGACTGGTCCACCGCCAACATGGTGCCAGAGGTGCCATCAACCGCCAGCGCCACCACGCGGCGCGGATTGACCAGCCGCAGCGCCATAGCCAGGGCCGCATCGCAGGCCGCAGCCCAGACGTCGGGCGCGTTTGCCTCGCCATAATCGGCCAAAGCGGCACGCCCCTCGGCCTGCACCCGCCCGTCCGAATCAATCAGGCAGGCCCGCGCGCCTGAAGTGCCAAGGTCAATTCCGGCGAACAGCGGATCAGCGGACATTCAGCGCCACCCGGTATTTCTCGGCATCCCAGTTTATCAGCTCCGCCGACTGATCCGGCGTCAGATAGGTCAGTTGCGCCGCATCCGGCACCCGGCGCAGCACGTCGGCCAGCGACCGCGCCAGTGCTTTGGTTCCGTCGCTGGCGGTGTGCGGCAAAAGCACGCCAGCGCCCGGAACGATCAGCACCAAGGGCTGCGGCAGACCTTGCGCCACGGCTCGCGCCAGAACATCCGCCACCGTCTCGCCCGGTGCCACAACGGCGATCTGCGGCCCGCAAAAAATCACATGGTCCGGCGACAGCGCCCCCGCGGCAGCCTGTTCCACGGCCAAGGCGGTCAGGGCCATCTGGTGAGTTGGAAGACCCGCGACACCGTAGCCGGTGCCTTCGGCCAGCGCTTGCAAGGCGGCAAGATCAGGCGGGCGGTCCGGCCCCGGATCGACGGCCAGTTTGCTGCACACGCGCTGTAGCACCGTCTCGACCTCGGCCACGCTGTCCGCCGCCACGATCAGCCCGTGGTTGCCCAGCACCACCACATCGGTCAGGGGCGTCAGGACGGCACTCACCTCAGCAGCCAGTTGCGCGCCGGGCTTGCGGTAGTCCACAAAGGCCCAGGCCTCGCCCGCCAAACGCTTGGCCAGAACCCCACGCGCATCGGTGCGGATCGCCAGCGCCACGGTTTCCACGCAATGCACATGCACCACGACCCTGTGGGCAAACACCGCATGCAGGCTTGTCTCAATCGACGGGCGCAACCCGCCCGCCTTGAGCAGAAAAGTAGTAGGCTGGTCGGCTTGCGGTGCGCGCTGCTGCAAGGCCGCCCGCATTGCTGCCAGATCAACCGGCACCATCACATCGCGGGTCAGCGCATCGGCAAGCAAAGTCCCCGAGGCTTTGATCCACATCACCGCGCCCTGCTTGACAGAAGTATTCCCCCCCGCTTGCTGGATCAAAGCGGGGTCCGCCCCGATCCTGGCTGACAGCAGGTTCAGCATGCCAAGGTCATCAGGGGGCGACAGATCAACGCTCATCCCCGGCCTTTCCGTGGTCCGTCCGGACCATCAAACCACGCGGCAAAACCGGCAATCTCGGCGGGCGTCATCTGAAGCCCGTGTTTGGTGCGCCGCGCCAGAATATCCTCTGGCGTCATGGCGCGTTCCTGCGCCACAAGATAGCGCGCTTCAGCCTCGTAGAACCGTGGGCCGAACCGTCGGCCAAGGTCCGCCAAACCCTGCGCTTGTCCAAGGACGATCGCCGCCCGTGTGCCGTAAAGCCGGGCATAGTGCAGCGCCAGATCGGCTGGCAACCAAGGATGTGCGACCTGCAGCTTCGCCAGAAACCCGACAAAATCACCGTCCGGCATGTCGCCACCGGGCAAGGGCACCCGCGCCGTCCAGCCGGGCTTCATCCCGGCAAAGAACGGGATCAGCCGGTCCAGCGCATGTTCAGCCAACTTGCGATAGGTGGTGATCTTGCCGCCGAAAATGTTGAGCATCGGCGCGCCGGACTTGTCCAGATCAAACACGTAGTCGCGGGTGACCGCCGAAGGGTTGCCTTGCTCGTCATCATACAAGGGCCGCACGCCGGAAAAGCTGTCTTGCACATCACCACGCTGCAAGGGCACCTTGAAATAGCGGTTCACGGCGGCCAACAGATAGGCAATCTCGTCCTCCGACGCCGTCACCGCTTCCGGGGCACCCTCGTACGGTATGTCGGTGGTGCCAATCAGCGCCTTGTCGGCTTCGTAAGGGTTGATGAAGATCACCCGTTTGTCGTGATTCTGCACCAGATAGGCCTGCGGGCCAGTCCAGAACTTCGGCACGATGATATGGCTGCCCTTGACCAGCCGGACCGACCGGGCAGAGTTGCGCCCGGCGACCCGCCCGATGATGTCATTGACCCAAGGCCCCGCTGCATTGACCACGGCACGGGCCTGCACAACGCTGGTGCCTGCCGGGCCAACCAGCTCTGCCTGCCACAGATCACCTTCGCGCCGCAGGTTCGCGCACCGGGTGCGGGTCAGCACGTCTGCCCCGCGTTCGATGGCGTCCAGCGCGTTCAGCACCACCAGACGCGCATCATCCACCCAGCAATCGGAATATTCAAAGCCGCGCCGATAGCTGTCCTTCAGCGGCACACCCTCTGGCGCGCTGGCAAGGTCGATCACCCGGGTTCCGGGCAGCTTTTTGCGCCCGCCCAGATGGTCGTACAAGTAAAGCCCCAGCCGCACCATCCAGGCAGGCCGGTCACCGGGTGAGTGCGGCAGCACAAAGCGCAACGGCCAGATGATGTGCGGAGCGGCGGCGAGCAGCACCTCACGCTCGATCAACGCCTCGCGCACCAGCCGGAATTCGTAATATTCCAGATAACGCAGACCGCCATGCACCAGCTTGCCAGAGCGCGAAGAGGTGCCCTGCGCCAGATCATCCTTTTCGCACAAGACCACCGACAGGCCGCGCCCCGCCGCATCGCGCGCAATGCCTGCGCCGTTGATGCCACCGCCGATGATCAGCACATCCACCGGACCCGTCATCATTCGTCCCCAGACCCTGTCCCTGCAAACCCGGTCCGCATCATCTCAACACGGATTGCGCAATGGCTCGCCCGCCAGATAGCGGCGCACCTCTTCGGCAGCCTGTTCGGCGGCAAAGGTCACGGTACGGACCGAAGCCCCCGCGATATGCGGGGTCATCGTCACATTCGGCAACTGGCGCAGCGCCCAGTCATCCGGCATCGGCTCCACCGCGAAGGTTTCGAGCATCGCGGACCCCAGATACCCCTCGGTCAGCGCCACCAGCAAGGCGTCGTAGTCGCACAGCGGGCCACGGGCGGTGTTGACGAACAACGCGCCGGGTTTCATTGTGCCAAAGGCTGCGGCGTTCATCATCTGCGTCGTCTCGGACGTGACGCGGGCATGCAGGGTGACCACATCCGCCTCGGCCAACAGACGGTCAAAGGCCACCAGTTCCACGCCGGCTGCGGAATCCTCGGGGGCAAGCTGGATATAGGGGTCATGCACCAGCACCTTGGCCCCAAAGGCGCGCAAAAGCCGCACGACCTTGGTGCCGATGTTGCCGTAGCCCACCACACCGACCGTCAACTCGTTCAACTCACGTCCTGTGACATCGGCGCGGTACAGATCGCCGCGCCAGACCCCGGCCCGCATCGCCTCGTGGCCGACACGGATCTTGCGCGTCTCTGCCAAAATGGCACCCAGGGTGAACTCGGCCACCGCAGAGGAATTGCGGCCCGGTGTGTTGACCACCCGCACGCCATGATCACGCGCCGCTGCCATGTCGATGTTGACCGGACCGCCGCGCGACACCGCAATCAGCTTCAGTCCCGGCAACCGTTCCAGCATGCCGCGCGACATCGGGGCCAGTTGAGTGACCAGAATTTCGGCATCGCCGATGAAGTCCACCACCTCATCGGGCTTGCCGAAATACTCCTTCAGCCCCGCCATCCCGGCTACGGCGTAGCCGTGTTCCATCGGCTCATCCGGCCAGTTGTCGGTGCGCTTGCGGATCAGCAGGTCATCGTCGCAGACCGCCCTGATCTTGGCCTCAAACACCTCTGGCAGCATGAAATGGTCACCGATGATCGCAATCTGGCGGGTCATACCGCATGCTCCTTGCCCAGCCGGTCCCAGATCGGGTCCAGCGCCAGTCTCGCGGCGTGATATGTCGCAAAGTGGCGGTCGTAAAGCTGTACCAGCGCGGGGTCAGGCCGTTCCATCGGGCCCAGCAACGGGGTCACCCATTCGGCGATGCAATCCTCGATCGTGCCGTAGACCCCGATGGCCACGGCGGCAATCATCGCAGCGCCCGCAGCCCCGGCTTCCGCCCGGGAGGAGGTGCGGACAGGCCGGCCCAGGGCCGCTGCCAGGATCCGTTTCAGGGCCGCGGACCGCGCAGCGCCTCCGGTCAGCCGCACCTCGGCGGGGGCGCCGCCCATCGCCTCGTAACAATCGCGCGCCGACATCCCCAGCCCTTCGATCACGGCGCGCACCAGATCAGGAAAGCGGTGTGCCTGGGTCAGGCCGATCAGGCTGGCGCGGGCGGCGTTGTTCACAAACGGCCCCCGCTCTCCCGCCTCAGAGATATAGGGGTGATAGACCAGCGCCCCCGGTTCGGCGGCTGCCACCCAACCGTCGATCCGGGCGATCAGGTCGGCGGGGCTGACCGGCTGCCCCATATCGGCCAGAAGGTCACCCGCCAGCCGCAGCACCCAGTCAAGATTAAGCGTCGCGGCCATGTTCGTCTGGATCTGCGCCACGCGGCCGGGGATCGGCATGCGCATCACATAGCCGGTGCTGTCCGCGTTCAAGGCGACCTGATCCACCGTCACCAGCCGCATATGCATGCCGGTGGAGCCGATGATGGTGCAGCCCGCCGCAACCCCCGGCGTGTAAATCCCGCCGCCCAGTGCCGCGCAGACCACGTCCACATAGCCCAAAGCCACCGGAGTTCCCGCCAAAAGCCCGGTCGCCGCAGCCGCGTCCGCCGTCAAAGCATGGGTCTGCGTTGCGCCATCAAGGATCGGCGGCAGAAGCGGACGCTGATCCTGCAGGCCCAAAGCGGCGATGACCGCCTCGTCATAGGCCCCGGTGCGAAAATCGCCAAAGCTGAAGACCGCCTCGGACGGGTCAGTGGCGCGGACCCCGGTCAGGTTCAGATAAAGCCAGTCCTTGCAATGAAACGCGGTGGTCGCCAAGGCCAGGGCTTCGGGCATGTGCCGCTTCATATGCACCAGTTGCGTGCCCATCTGGCAGGCATTCAGCCCGGTCCCGGTCGTCTCAAACCGGGCGCGGTCGGTCGGGGCCGCGCGCAAAACCCGCACCTCGTCAGCAGCGCGCGAGTCAAGCCACAGCCAGCCTTCGCCCACCGGCGCGCCCGCCCTGTCGATCAGCCATGTGCCGTCGCCTTGTCCGGTCACCGCCACCGCTGCCACCCGTGACGCAAGGTCCGGCACCAGCGCGGCCAGATCGCGCAGGGTCCGGGCGCAATCGGCCCAGGTCTGCGGCAGCGGCTGGGTGGCCGCACCATCCGGGCGGGTGGTGTAGCGGTTGGGCACCGAAGTCATGGCCAGTTGCACACCCGACAGGTCAAACGCGACCGACTTGATTACCGACGTTCCCGCGTCAATCCCCAACAGAATGTCGCGCATCACGCCACCTTTCCGCCATGGCTCAACGCTGTGCCGTGGGCTGCGTCGAACAGATGCAAATCCTGCGGCGCGATGCGCAAGGCAATCGCTTGCCCCACAGCCACTTCGGCCCGGTCATGTTCGACCAGCACGATCGCGCCGCCGCCAAAGCTTGCCGCGATATGGGACTGATCGCCCAGCCATTGATTGGCCACCACCACCGCCATGGCCCCCTGATCCGCCCGCCGCACCGCATAGGGGCGCACGCCGACCATCACCCGGCCCCGCGCCAACAGGAGCGCGCGCACTTCCGGGTCAAAAGCCGCCGCATCATAGTCAAGCACCAGACCCTGATCCAACGTCAGCGTCACCCGACCCTGATCCGCGCTGGCCTTGGCGGCAAAGACGTTCATCGGCGGCTCCCCGACGAAGGTGCCAGTGAACAGGTTGGCCGGACGTTCTTTGATCTCTGCCGGGCTGGCATATTGCTGCAATACCCCGCCCTCCATCACGGCAATCCGGTCGGCCAGCGCGTTGGCTTCGGTCTGGTCATGCGTGACCAAGATCGCCGTCATCCCGCGTTCTTTCAGGAAATACTTGATGCGGCCCCGCAGCAAGGTGCGCAACTGCGGCTCCAACTGGCCCATCGGTTCATCGAGAAGATAGAGGTCCGCCTTGCGCACCAGGGCCCGCGCCAGACTGGCCCGCTGCTGCTGGCCGCCAGAGATTGACTGGGGGAAGCGGTCCAGAATCGCGGTAATCTCCAGCATTTCGGCCACTTCGGCCACCCGGGCTGCGACCTGTGCCGCAGCCGCACCAGAGGCTTTCAGAGCAAAGGCAATGTTGTCGCGCACGGTGACGGTCGGGTAAAGCGAGTAGCCTTCAAACGCCATCGCCACGTTGCGCTTGACCGGGGGCAGGGTCTGCACCTCGCGTCCGGCCAGGTGAACCTTGCCCCGGCTTGCAGCCTCAAAACCCGCGATCATCCGCAGGATCGAGGTTTTGCCGCAGCCCGATGATCCCAGAAGTGCTACGATCTCTCCCGCCTGCACCTCAAGGGTGACGGATTTGACCGCGTGAACCCCGTGGTCCACGGATCCGTAAAACTTGTCGACCGCCTCCAGCCGCAACATCGGTGTCATGCGGCAACCCCGGTTTGTGTGGCATCAGGTGCAATGCGCTGACCCGTGGCGCGGTCAAACAGCAACGCGCGGCGGTTTTCCAACGTGATAAAGGCCGGACCACTGGCGGGTCCCGGCGTGCCAGAGGGGCGCGACACCATCACTTCGCGCCCGCGCGCCGTCAGCGCCAGCGTCACGGTCTTTTCGTTCAGCGGTGTTTCCGTCTCCACCGTGACCGGAATGGCCCCCGGCGTACCGTCGGCCACAAATCGGATCGCTTCCGGGCGCAGACCCAGCACGCAGGACGCGCCGATGCTGGCCTTATGGCCGGCAGGCAGCGCAATGGCATGATCAGAGATACGCGCCTGCGCGCCACCGGGTGCCGGTTCGGGCACCACATCCAGAAGGTTGATCACCGGGTCACCGAACAGCCGGGCAATCTCTACCGTGGCGGGGGTCAGATAAATCTCGGCCGGGGTGCCGATCTGCACGATCTTGTGGCCCATCATCACCGCAATCCGGTGGCCCAAGGCCATCGCTTCTTTGTAATCCTGCGTCACATAGATCACTGTGGCCTTTTGCGCGGCCAAAAGGCGCGGCAGTTCCAGCCGCATTTCGAACCGCAGTTTGGCGTCCACATTGCGCAACGGGTCATCCAGCAACAAGACCGAAGGCGCCCCGGCAAGGGCCCGCGCCAGCGAGGTGCGCTGCTTTTGTCCGTTCGACAGGGCGCGGGGCTGGTGGCTCAGCACATGGTCAATCTTGAGAAGTTTGGCCACCGCCTCGACCCCGGCCTTGATCGCGCTGGCGGACTGACGGCGGGCGGTCAGCGGGCTTGCGATATTGGCGAAAGCGTCCATATGCGGAAACAGCGCAAAGTTCTGAAACGCCATGCCAAGGCCGCGATCTTCCGGCTCCACCCCCGCCATATCGCGGCCATGCAGCAGGATCTGACCCTCATCGGGTTCCACCACGCCGGCTATCAGGCGCAGAAGAACGGTCTTGCCCGCACCCGACGGGCCGAACAGCACCAGCGTTTCCCCCTCGGTCACCGAAAGCGAGACATGGTCCAGCACCACTTCCGCCTTGAACCGTTTCACCACGTTTTTCAACTCGATCGACATGCCTTACCCCTTGGCCTTAGCCTTTGGCCTTAACCCTTGACTGCGCCAAGCGACAGACCTTCGACCAGATAGCGTTGCGCATACAATGCCAGCGCCAGCGTGGGGGCGATGGACAGCACAATCCCCGCCGCCACCTGCCCGTACTGAATGCCCGATGCGGTGATGAAAGCCAGCGCGCCCACCGTCACCGGCTGTTTGTCAGCCGAGGCCAAGACCAGCGCAAAGACGAAGTTGTTCCATGCGAAGATGAAGGCCAAAAGCCCCGCCGCCGCGATCCCCGGCATCGCCAGAGGCAAGGCGATCCGCCGGAAGGTTGAAAACCAGCTGTGACCGGCGATCCGGTAGGCATATTCGACATCGGCCGAAATATCCTCGAAATACCCGCGCACAATCCACAGGATCAGCGGCAGGCAGATCAGCTGATAGACCCAGATCAGCCCGAAATAGGTGTCCGCCAGCCCGATCTTCTGGAAATAGATCGTCAGCGGCAGCAACACCAGCAACGGTGGCGCAAAGCGGAAGCTGAGCAGGGTGAAGGCGATGTCCTCGCTGCCCCGGAATTTCAGTTTGGCAAAGGCGTAAGCGGCAGGCACGCCCAAAATCAGCGCCACGATCACCGATGCGGTCGACAGGAACAACGAGTTGAAGAGGTTGCCCATGAAATCAACCTTCAGACTGCCCGCCGCCGTTTCCAGTTGCCCTGACAAGAGCCCCCGGTAGTTGACCAGCGTGGGTTCTGCGAACAAGGACGGCGGCACCCGCAGGATAGTGGCGTTGGTCTGAAAGCTCATGCCAAAGATCCACAGGATCGGAAACATGAAGAAGATACAGACCAGCGTGATCGCCACGCCGCGCAACACGCGCTCCAGATTGCTCATCGTATCCATGGCCTGCCCCCCCTATGCGTCACCACGGGCGCGTTCGCGCAGCCGCAGCCAGTTTTTGATGAACAGGTTCGACAGAAAATAGGTGATGGCCCACAAGATCATCATCAGCGCCGCCGACCGGCCCACATTGGTGGATTGAAAGAAGTTGAGGTAGGCCTCGACCTGAAACACCGTCAGCCGGTCGCCGGGGCCACCTTGGGTCATGGCATAGATGATGTCGAACTGCTGGATGCTTTCGATGACCCGGAACAGGGTGGCGGTCAGCAGGTACGGCGTCAGCATTGGCAAAGTGATGCGCCAGAATACGAACAGACGCGGCACGCCGTCCAGTGCTGCGGCCTCAAACGGTTGCTGTGGCAGGCTGCGCAGCCCGGCCAGCAGCAGGATCATGATGAAGGGGGTATAAACCCAGACATCGACCAGCACGACGGTGAACATCGCCGTCTTCGGATCGGACCCCCAGTTGAAATCGTGAATGCCCAAAGAGGAGACAAAATAGCTGAGGATGCCGAACCCCGGATTGGTCATCAGCTTCCACATCAGCGCCGCGAGGGCTGGCGCCGTCATCAACGGCATGAGCAGCATGATCGACACGAAATTGTTCACCCGACCGCGCTTTTGCAACAAAAGGGCGATGCCAAGACCCAGCAGCAACTCGATCACCACGGTCAGCACAGCATAGGTGATCGACACCTGAAGCGTGTTCCAGAACGATGGGTCGGTGAAAAAGTCCAGATAGTTCTGGCCCCAGTTCCAGCGCCGGCCTGCGGGTTGCGACAGCCGGTAACGTTGCAGCGAATAGGCTGCAGCCGTCAGGAACGGGATCAGGATGCCGATACAGGTCAGCAAAGCCGGCAGGCTAAGCAGATAGGGCAGCCAGCGCCGGCTGACTTTGAAACCGGATCGCGGGATCGGTAGATCGCTCATGGCGGGACGGCTCCAGTCCGCAAGCTGATTTGCGGGATCGTGGCGAGAGGGAAGGCGGCCCGGTGTCCCGGGCCGCCCTTGTCAGGCTTACAGGCCAGCGTCGGCCAGCTGTTTGTTGGTGCTTGCGGCCAGTTGATCCAGACCATCGTTGACCGGAATCTCTTTGGCGACCATCTTCTGCAATGTGGCCGCCCATTCGGTGGTCAGATCGAAGAACAAGGGCTGCGCCGTGAACTTGATCGAAGCGCCCGGTGCCGAAGCGTCGTGCATCGCGACATAGCCCGCGTAAGACTTCGTCATCTTGTCGCGGAACGCGCCATCTGCCCAGACCGAGGCGCGGGCCGGGTTCACCAGGTTCATCTCCCGCGCGCCGAACAGGTCATGTTCTGCCCCGGTAACCCACTGCATGAAGTACCATGCGGCGTCTTTCTGCTTGGAGAAGGACGACATCGCCATCGCCCAGATCCAGATATTCGGCGTTGGCGCTTTTGCCGCCGGATTGGCTGCAAATCCTGCGAAAGCGAGGTTGCCCGCTTCGGCGTTGCCCTTGCCGTTCATGAAGTAGCCCAGAATGTCGGCGTCAAACATCATCGCTGACTTGCCTGCGCCCACATCGGTGCCAACCTGATACCAGGTGTGCGTCGACCAGTCCGGAGCGCCGGAGTCCTGAATCATCTGGACCCACTTCTTGTGATACTCTTTCGAGACATCCGTGTTCATCGCGGCCGTCAGCTTGCCGTCAGCGCCGACGTTCAGATCCTTCTGGCCAAAGTTGGCATAGCCTGACAGAAAGCCGGGGTGAATCGTGGCCCAGCTGCGCGAGCCGCGCACGCCGACGCCGTAACCGCCCTTCATCACGGCTTTCGCCGCTTTGGCCGTATCCAGAAGTTCGTCGATGTTGGTGGGAACCTTCAGCCCGTTGGCATCGAAGATACGCTTGTTGTAGGTCAGGTTGTTCTGCTCATACGCCAGCGGAATGCACCACTGCTTGGCGTCATCCGACCCCAAAGCGCCACCGGGCTTGCCATTCCACGCGCAGGACTTGATCACGCCCGGCAGGAAATCGTCAAAGGCGTACATCGGGTTGGTCTTGGCGGGATCCTTGATATAAGCGTTCAGATCTTCGATCCAGTTCGCCGGGCCATAAGTCCAGGTCATGTAGGCGCCGGTCATGAAGGCGTCATACTCGGTCGAGCCTGAAGACAAAGCCGCCGTCACCTTGTCGAAATAGACGTCTTCGGGGAAAATGTCATAGGTGACATCCATGCCCGTCATCGTCTTGAAGTTGTCGATGTTGGCAATCATCGCATCGGCATAGGGATGCTTGTTCAGCAACAGCTTCAGCTTGGTGCCCTTGTATTTCATCCAGTCAAAGTCTGCGGCCATGGCCTTGGTCGCGGCCATGTTCACCAAAACCCCGGCCGTCGACGCCGTGACGCCCATGCTCATGAGGCCCTTGATAAGACCCCGACGGCTGATCGTTCCGCGCATGAACGCGTCGACCAGACCAGTTTCCTTTTCGTACATCTCGTCTCCTCCCTAACCCGCCTGACGCGGGGTTTCGTTCAAAAGCGCAAAGGCCGTGCGCTCGTCGGTAATCAGTCCGGTCAAAAGACCGCTCCTCAGCACAGACCGGATCGCGCCGATCTTGATCTTGCCGCCAGCGACGGCGACAATTCTGCAATTCTTCAGATCGCCAAGTCCCAGCGACAAGGTGCGCGCCGTCAAGACGGTTTGCAGCGGTTGGCCGTCAGCATCGAAAAAATGGCCAAGCATCTCGCCCACACCGCCGCGTTCCTTGATCTGTGACACCTCTTGGGCGGCGACCATGCCGGTGGAGACCAGCGACGCCTCGGCCTCTGCCGTGCCGATCCCGACAAACTTGAGGTCGGATTTGGCAGCCAGTTCAAAGACATCCCGCACACCGCGCTGCGCAAGGATCACTTCACGGTCCTCGACTGAATTGGCAAAGAACGGCACCGGCATCACATAGGCATCGCCGCCGGTCTTTTCGGCCAGCCGGTGCATCGTGTCGTGCGGATTGGCAGTCATGTTGCGCGTCAACCCGCCCAGAAGAGAGACAAACTTGACGCCGCGCGCCGGAACCCTGCTCATCATGCTGATCGAGGCGGCCAGCGTGCGGCCATGGCCCACACCGATCAACCGCGTCTCACCGCCCTCGATCTCTCGCGCCAGATATTGGCCACCGGCAATGCCAAGCGCCCGGATCGGCATCGGATCGTCGTTCAATTCGGGAACCACTTCGGCATAGCTGAGGCCAAAGCGCAGGCTCAGCGCGTGTTCCAGTTCGACGCATTCGGCAATCTCACCGTCGATCACGACCTTGACGGCACCTTCCTGTGTCGCCCGCATGATCAGCCGATGCGCCTTGACCGAGGCGATGCCCAGACGCTTGGCCACTTCGGCCTGCGTCAAGCCACCGGCGTAATGCAGCCACGCGGCCCGGATCGCAAGGCTGCCATCGGTATCGCGGCGCACGCTGTCTTTCACAGGCTCCTCCCCAAGGATGCCGTGTTTGTAATTTTTTACATTACTTGAAAAATATTACGAAGCGGATCGAGTTCTGTCAACGAGATTTTTGCTCAGCCTTTGCAATCAGCAGTTGCAAAAGGCGCAGACAGGCCAGATCAAGTGAAGAATGGCTGCTATACTGTTGACCCTTCCCGCAAGACGCCCGGCAGTCGGCGCGGGCCGGGTGCGTCAGTGCCGGACCGGTCCGGAAATTGTCCTGCGGGGCATTGCTCATCGTCGCAAACCAGACACATCTGCCGCAGCGCAGGTGCCCGTCTGTACCTAGGATTGAGCCGGTCAGACCTTGCTCTGAAAGCCGACCCGCTTGCACAGACAACAGACCGGGAAGCGGAAAAGTTGGCGGCTTTCAATCACTTTCACCGCGCGCCGAACCAAACCGCTTGACCACGCGGCCCAGCGAGGTCCAAAACCAGACATGAACCGAACGCTCAGGTCGGACTTCTACCGCTCAAAAGCGCAAACCAACTCAGAACCGCAGGGGAAATAGATTTGAAAAAGCATCTGTTGCTGTCGACCATTCTGGCATTTGCCGCCGTTCCGGCGTTTGCCGACAAGAACCCGCGCACCGGGGAAGAATTGGCCGCCAATCAGGCCTATTCCTACCGTATGCTCGACAGTGTGAAGTCGCTGGATCCGCAGCTGATTTCCTCGGTCGAAGACAGCGACGTGGCGCGCGGCCTGTTTGAGGGGCTGTATAACGAGGATGGCGACGGCAATCTGGTTCCGGCAGGGGCAGTGTCTTACACGGTGTCGGATGACAAGCTGGTCTACACGTTCAAGCTGCGCCCGGAAGCGAAATGGTCAGACGGCAAGCCGGTGACGGCGGCAGATTACGTTTACGGCTGGCAGCGGCTGGTTGACCCGGCGCTGGCGTCTGAATACGCCTATTATCTGGAACTGGCGCAGGTCAAGAACGCCGCCAAGATCACCGCAGGCACCGCCAAAGCCGCTGATCTGGGGGTGAAGGCGATTGACGATACCACGCTGGAAGTGACGCTGGAAAACCCGATCCCCTACTTTACCAAGATGCTGACCAACTCCTCCACCTTTCCGGCACCCAAGGCCGCGATCGACAAGTTCGGTGCCGACTGGACCAAGCAGCCCAACATCGTGACCAACGGAGCCTATCTGTTGACCGAGGTGGTCGATGGCGAAAAATATGTCGAGGTCAAGAACCCCGCCTATTGGGATGCCAAGAACGTCATCATGTCGCCGATCACCGCACTTGTGATCAACGACGAAGACGCCGCCCTGACCCGCTATCAGGCGGGCGAACTGGACCGCACCGAAGTCCCGTCAGGCCAATATCCCCACCTGAAAGAACAATTCCCGGCCGAGGCCACCTCCACCCCCTATGCCTGCGCCTATGATTACCTGATCAACGTGGCCCCGGGCAAAGGCAACGAAGCGTTAAAGGACGTGCGGGTCCGCAAGGCGCTGTCCTATGCGATTGACCGTGATGTCATCGTCAACAACATCCTGCAAGGAGGCCAGACCCCGGCTTATTCCTGGACCCCGCCTGCGATCAACGGCTATGCGATGCCCGACATCGACTATTCGCATTGGACTCAAGCCGAGCGGAACGACAAGGCCAAGGCCCTGCTGACCGAGGCTGGTTTTGGCCCCGACCATCCGTTGAAACTGACGCTGAACTACAACACCTCGGATGCGCACAAGAAGATTGCGGTCGCCGTGCAGCAGATGTGGAAGCAGACCCTTGGGGTCGAACTGACGCCGAACAATTATGAGTGGAAGGTCCACACCGACAAGATGATCGCCGGGGACTTTGAGATGGCCCGCTATGCTTGGTGCGCCGACTACAACGAGGCCTCGACCTTCCTTGACCTTTACACCGGCTATTCCACCAACAATGATGGCAAATATGCCAACCCCGATTACGACGCGCTGATGAAGGGGGCCAAGTCGATGGCCGATCCATCGACCAATTACACCAAGGCCGAAGGGATGCTGGCCGCCGATATGCCGATCATCCCGATCTATCACTATGCCAAGGTCGATATGATCAAGCCTGACCTGAAAGGTTTGCCGCAGCATGATGTGATGCAGTTCTGGTATGCCAAAGACCTTTACCGCATCAAGCAATGACCTCTGACAGGCGAGGGTGGTTCAAACGCCCTCGCCGGGTAACCTCATGATCGCATATATCTTCAAGCGGCTTCTGGTCGCGATTCCGACGCTGTTGGCGTTGATCGTGATTTCCTTTCTGATGATGCACGCAGCCCCCGGCGGGCCCTTCACGCAGGAAAAACAACTGCCGCCGCAGGTGCTGGCCAACCTGAACGCCAAATACGGGTTGGATCAACCGATCTGGGTGCAGATGGGCCGCTATGTCTGGGGCGTCGTCGTGCATTTCGATTTTGGGCCGTCCTTTGTCTACAAGGACCGCACGGTGAACGAGATCATCGCGCAGGGCTTTCCGGTGACCCTAAGCTATGGGATCACGGCCTTCATTTTGGCCGTCTCGGTCGGCGTCACTCTGGGCGTGCTGGCTGCGGTGTTCCAGAATTCGTGGCTGGATCATGTCGCCGTCGGCATTTCCATCGGCGCGCAGGTGCTGCCCAATTTCGTGATGGCACCGATATTGGTGCTGATTTTCACGTTGTGGCTGGGCTGGCTGCCCGGCGGTGGCTGGGAGGGTGGCGACTGGCGGCATCAGGTGATGCCGGTGATAGCGATGGCCACCGCCTATATGGCCTCTATCGCGCGGATCACCCGGTCTTCGATGCTGGAGGTGCTGACCCTGAACCACATCCGCACTGCACGGGCGAAAGGGTTGCCGACCCACATGGTCATTCTGCGCCACGCTTTGAAACCGGCGCTGATCCCGGTTCTCAGCTATCTGGGGCCGACGTTCGTTTCGATGATCACCGGGTCGGTGGTGATCGACATGTTCTTCTCCACCGGCGGGATCGGCAAGTTCTTTGTCGATGCGGCGCTGAACCGGGATTATGCGCTGATGATGGGGGTAACGCTGCTGGTGGGCGTGTTGACCATCGTTTTCAACCTGCTGGTCGACGTGCTTTATGCATGGATCGACCCGAAAATCCGGTTTTAAATGTTGTCTCCGGTAGATATGGGCGCCCTGTCGCGGCGGTTGGCCAAGCTGGACGAGGTCCGGGGCCGCTCGCTTTGGGCCGATGCAAGGGTGCGCTTTGGGCGCAACAGGGCGGCGGTGGCCGGCGTGGTGTTGCTGGTGCTGTGCGCGGGTTTTGCGGTGTTTGGTCAGTTGATCTCACCTTACAGCTATGAATTCATTGACTTCAAGATCATGGGCCACGCGGCGGAACTTGGCGCGCCAAGCTGGGCCAAGGGCTATTACTTTGGCGTTGACGATCAGGGCCGCGATTTGTTCGCCAGGGTGGCGATGGGCACAAGGATATCACTGTTCGTCGGCATCATCGGCACGGCCATCTCGGTTCTGGCCGGCACGCTTTATGGCGCGCTGTCTGGCTACATCGGCGGGCGCACCGACAGCCTGATGATGCGGCTGGTCGATATCCTTTTGTCGATCCCGTTCATGTTCGTGCTGATCCTGCTTTTGGTGATGTTCGGCAAATCCTTGACCGTGCTGTTTGTCGGCATTGGTTTTCTGTCCTGGCCTGCGATGGCGCGCATTGTGCGCGGCCAGACCCTGACCCTGAAATCACGCGAGTTCATCGAGGCCGCTCAGGCCACCGGTGTCCCCGCTCTGCGCATCATCCTGCGCCATATCGTGCCGAACCTCTTGGGCATCGTGGTGGTCTACGCCACTCTCTTGGTGCCCGACATCATCCTGACCGAAAGTTTCATCTCCTTCCTGGGGCTTGGCGTGCAGGAACCGCAAACCTCACTGGGCGAGTTGATTTCCGAAGGGGCGAAAACCATGCGGTATGGCACGCTGTGGCAACTGGCCTTTCCGATGGGGTTTTTCATGGCCACGATGTTCGGCTTTTACTTTGTCGGTGATGGTCTGCGCGATGCGCTTGACCCAAAGGACCGTTGAATGGCGATGCTTGAGGTTTCCGATCTGGGCGTCAGCTTTGCCACCAACGATGGTACGGTGAACGCGGTCAACGGCATCAGCTTCAGCCTTGAAAAGGGCCAGACGCTGGGGATTGTGGGCGAAAGCGGGTCGGGTAAAAGCCAGCTGGCCTTTGCGATCATGGGGCTTTTGGCCAAGAACGGCACCGCACGCGGCTCTGCCCGGTTCAACGGGGTGGAGTTGGTGGGCGCGCCTTTGTCTGTGTTGAACACCGTGCGGGCCAATCAGGTTGCCATGGTGTTTCAGGACCCGATGACCTCGCTGAACCCCTATATGCGGGTTTCTGATCAGATGGCCGAGGTGCTGACCTATCACAAGGGTATGGGCAAGGATGCGGCGGTGGCCGAGTGTGTGCGGATGCTGGATGCGGTCAAGATACCGGACGCGCGCGCCCGTATCCGCCTGTTCCCGCATGAGTTTTCCGGCGGCATGCGGCAACGGGTGATGATCGCGATGAGCCTTTTGTGCCAGCCAGACCTCTTGATCGCCGATGAGCCTACGACGGCGCTGGATGTCACCGTCCAAGCGCAGATCATGGCGCTGTTGCGCGATTTGCAGCGTGATCTGGGGATGGCCACGATCCTGATCACCCATGATCTGGGCGTGATTGCCGGGTTCTGCCGCGATGTGATTGTGATGTATGGCGGTCAGGTGATGGAATCCGCGCCGGTCGATCCGTTCTTTGAGGCGCCGAGCCATCCCTATTCGCGCGGCCTGTTGCACGCCCTGCCACGGGTTGACCAGGAGGACGCCGCCCTGTCCGCCATTCCCGGTGCGCCGCCCAACATGACGCGCGCGCCCAAAGGCTGCCCCTTTGCGCCGCGCTGTGGCGATGTGGTGGACCTGTGCCACGTCACGCTATCGCCCCTGACCGAATTCGCCCCGGGCCGCAGGCGCGCCTGCAATGTGCCGATTTCAGATTTGCGGGGGGGTATGTGATGACCCTGATCGAGGCGCAAAACCTGTCGGTCACCTTCACCCTGCGCCGCGAAGGCGATCTGCCGTGGACGCCGCCGCGCCATTTGCAAGCGGTCAAGGATGTAAGCTTTGCCCTGCAACCCGGTGAAACGCTTGGCATTGTTGGCGAAAGCGGGTCGGGCAAATCCACCCTCGCCCGCGCTTTGATCCGGATGCTGCCCGCGACGGGCCGCGTGCTGTGGCAGGGGGTCGATCTGCTGACGCTGAACCCGCGTCAGATGCTGGCGCACCGCGCCGCCATTCAGATGGTGTTTCAGGATCCGCTCGCCAGCCTTAATCCGCGCATGACGGTGGGCCAGATCATCGCTGAGCCGCTGCGCACTCATTTTCCCGCTGTTGCAGCGCCGGAGGTCAAGGCCCGGGTGCAGCTTTCGATGGACCGGGTTGGCCTGTTGCCCAACCAGATCAACCGCTATCCACACGAATTCTCCGGCGGGCAATGCCAGCGCATCGGCATCGCCCGGGCGCTGATCTGTGAGCCGAAGCTGCTGATCTGTGATGAGCCGGTGTCGGCGTTGGACGTGTCCATTCAGGCGCAGGTGATCAACCTTCTGGCCGACCTGCGCCGCGACCTTGGCCTCGCGATGATCTTTGTCGCACATGACCTGTCGGTGGTGCGTCATATCTCTGACCGGGTGATGGTGATGTATCTGGGCCGGGTGATGGAGGACGCTCCCAAGCGCGCCCTCTTCAAAGCACCGCGCCACCCTTACACGCAGGCTTTGCTGTCCGCGGTGCCCATCCCCAACCCGGCAGCCGAACGCGCCAAGAAAATGATCCCGCTGGACGGCGATCTGCCCTCACCGATGAACCCGCCCTCCGGTTGCGTGTTCCGGACCCGCTGCTTGAGGGCTGCGGCGAAATGCGCGCAAGAATTGCCGGTCCTGAAGGGACAAGACCAGAAAGTCGCCTGCCATTTCCCCGACGCCGGTTTTTTGCCCGGAAATCCCGACCTTCAGGCTGATAGCCCGAAAGAGGGCGCGCGCGTTTCCCCGCTGAAATAGCCAGCTTTTTTCAGCGCCATGAGAGCCGTTTTTCCGAAATGTTAAACTTAGGCTGCCAACATCGCGGAGCATACCTCGCATAGGACACGCAATGTTCCGCACGCTTCCGATCAAAACCCGCTTGATAATGTCCGGGATTATTTCTATCGCATCTGTTCTTTTGACGGCGGGGCTTGGCTTTGGTGCCCTTTTGCTCAGCAGCAACGGGCTGGAACACCAGATTGCTGCGACCAACATCCTCCAGTTGGAGCGGGACGAATTTATGCTGCACGATTCGATCAAGGCCGACGTGCTGCATGCCGTTCTGGTTGGCCCGAATAGAAACTCCACTGAAGCAGATGAAATGGCCGCCGAACTGGCGGAGGACACGACCGCATTGGATGGGGCGATTGCAAAGCTTCAGGGCCTGAACCTTCCCGGAAATGCCATGGCCGAAGTGTTGGCGATAGCGCCGCTCGCCAAAGATTACATCGCCAGTGCCCTGCAGATCGGCAAAGCCGCGTCAGTAGATGAGGCCGCCGGTCGCGCACTCGTGGCGGATTTCAACGTCAAATTCTATGCGCTTGAAGCTGACGCAATCAAATTCAGAGACACCATCAAAACACTGGATGATGACGGTGCGGCGCAATCCCAACGTCGCAACCTTCTGACCATGTATGTGCTGATCGCCGCCACTCTGACCGCTGCGGCGCTGTTGACATATACGGTCCGAAAAACCTTTTTGGCCATTACCCGACCCATCGAGCGGTTGCGCGACGCGCTGCGCAAAGTCTCGCAGGGCGATTTCGGACTGCGCATCGGCAACATCACCCGCGACGATTACATCGGAGCCATCGCGCGTGACATTGATCTGGTCTCCGACCGGATGGAATCTGCCTTGAAGGAACAGACCACTCTGCGCGCCCAAGGCGAACATGCGATCAGGCGCCTTGGTGCCGGATTGCGCGACCTGTCTGCTGGCAATCTGGGCCGCTCTATCAAGGAACCTTTCGCCGAAACCTATGAACCGCTTCGTCGTGACTTCAATGAGTCGGTGGCCAAGCTGAACGACTTGATAACGCAGATCTTGCAGGTTGGCGAAAGCATCCAGTCGCGTTCGACCCAGATGAATCGCAACGCAGAGGATCTGGCCACCCGCACCGAAAACCAAGCCGCCACGCTGGAGGAAACTGCGGCTGCGTTGGAAGAGATGACCGCCAGCGTGAACTCCGCCGCCGAAAACGCCAAGCAGGTGGAGACCGTCGTCCTGCGCACCCGTCAGGATGTAGAGACGTCGAACGCCGTCGTTCAAGGCGCGGTTTCGGCGATGAACGAGATAGAAAGCTCCTCCAGCCAGATTTCGCAGATCATCGGGGTGATTGATGACATCGCCTTCCAGACCAATCTTCTGGCATTGAATGCCGGGGTTGAAGCGGCGCGCGCGGGTGATGCCGGACGCGGATTTGCCGTGGTGGCCTCTGAGGTGCGCGCTCTGGCGCAGCGGTCGTCTTTGGCCGCCAAAGAAATCAAGACCCTGATCAGTGCCAGTTCGCAGCATGTGCAGCGCGGGGTAGAGCAGGTGGACGGCGCCGGAAAAGCCTTGCAGGCCGTTATCGACCGGGTGGCGCAGATCTCCAGTCTGGTGTCCTCCATCGCGTCGGGCGCTCGCGAGCAGGCGTTGGGTCTGAACGAGATCAATGCCGGTGTCGCGCAACTGGATCAGGTAACGCAACGCAACGCGTCGATGGTGCAGGACTCCGGTGTCGCGACCCAGGCGCTTGGTCAGGACGTCGTTGGAATGAACCAAATGGTCCGGCAATTTACGGTGAGAAGCGGCTCCGCCACCACATCGCGCGACAGCGTTGTTGATCCAAAGCTGATGGCCCGTTCCGCTTGAGCCCGACGTTATTTGCCGCTCGCGAGCGTCGACAGAGGAAAATCTTCTGGAGGCTGGAGGCTGGAGGCGTGCCGCCAACAGCTCCGTTCAGGAAGCCGCGATTAGATCAACATGCGATGCAGCGGGACACCTTGCCAGGCTACAAAGTCCGGGACTTCGATTGCCCTTCTGCTCTGCCTGAAGTCGGCAGTTCGGTGCTGACCAGATAAGCACCGGACTTGCAATGTGGTTTTGCAGTGTTTTTGCGATGTGGGTATATCGTCAGTGACCGACCTATCCGTCGCAGGGGCGACATGGTCGTCTGCCCACGTTATAATTGCGCCCCTCAGGTCACACTTGAGGACAAAGGCAATCCCGACCTGAACTCTGGCTTGGATAAAGCGGCCGTCTGGCACAGTTTCGCGGGTTTGAAACAGCAGGTCGGCCATCAGAACGCCGCCTTTGCGGTGCTGCGTCGATGTCGGTCGCTGTACCAGTCGCCACCGGGGCGATCAGACTGTCTTCGACCGGCGAGTGGGTCTCAAACGTGCCGCACTGACCGAGCACGGTCTTGCCGTCGATCAGGTTCAGAATGCCGCGCTGGTAGCGCTCCGGGATTGGCTGAAGCCGCGCAAGGTGCTTGGCAAGATTGGCTGCAGAGTTTGTCGCCGACTTTCTGCTCTGAGGTCTTTGGGCAGATCATAGTGGATCGACGAGGCTTTCGGCGAAAGTTCCGGGCCGATGTAGCGTATTTCCATGGACAGAACAAACGAGGTCTCGCTGAGGATTTTGCTGCAATACGTCGCGGCGGCCGCGAAAAGCGCCGCGACAGCGGTTTTGCGCGTGTCAAGACCGCGCCTACCTCGCATCCTTACGCAAATGTCGATAAAGCCATGCTGCGGGTCCCCGTCGGCAATCACCCAATGATCCGCGCGCACCGCCCGGACCCGGGCTTGCCAAAGGCAGGACCGCCGTCGCCACCGCCGCATTCCGCAGCGCGATGCAAAGACCCGGAATGGGGATGCGGCTTTCAAGATTGGCCTAATAGTCGATCATGATCTGCGGCGTCGGGATCCCTCCAAATTAATTACCATCTTCACTTAATGGGCCGAGGTGTCAGGGATGCCGCGTCGGAGGATGGTTCAAATCTGTCGATGGTCGGTCAGGCGCAGGCCCGTTCTGGTGCTGGTGACCCCAAGTGAAAATCGCGACAGTGTCGTGGTGGCTTTGCGTAGGCGGGGCAGGGTGGTCGCCGCGCCAGACGGCTTCCTAAAGGTCCGGACATTTTCCAGCAAAGGGTGCAACCACCCGATGGCATCAGGGGTTGGACAGCACAGCACCCCGGGAGGCAGCAAATTTGCGAATGTCTTCCAGACGAAAAGCCCCCTCCATCGGACCGCGCCGGGTGACGGCCAGCGCACCGGCGGCGGCGGCCAGCATCAAAGCCTCACAAATGTCGCCGCCGCGCAACCACATGGCGACAAAGGCCCCGCCAAAGCAATCGCCGGCCCCGGTCGGGTCAATCTCGTCCACCGCAAAGGCAGGGGTGAAGCGACCGCCGTGCTTGTCATGGTAGGCGACACCGGACGCACCCTGCTTGTGGACCACTGCGGTGATGCCATTTGACAGCAACTCAACAATGGCGGTCCCGGTGTCTTTGGCCGTGGTCAACAGCGTGATTTCGGCACCGCTGGGCAGGTACAGATCGGTCAGCCCAAGGATCGCCCGCATAGCGGCGGCCATGCCCGGAGCTGCCAAAATTTCCTTGCGCAGATTGGGGTCAAACGACACCGTGCCGCCTTTGGCTTTGATGGCTTTGGCGGCAGCCACGTTGAAATCCACAATCTCCGGGCTGGACAGCGACGATCCCATCACATGAAAATGGTCGGCACTGGCCAAAAGCGCCTCGACGGCGGGGGTGTGTGGCAAGCGCCCGCAGGCGCTGTGGCGCATGTTGAAAACGAAGTCCCGTGACCCATCCTCGCGGTAGCGCACAAAGGCGCTGCCGGTCGGACGATGTGGGTCTATCCCCACCGCTGACACGTCCACACCGTCGGCTTGCAGCCGGGTCAGGTTCAACCGGCCAAAGTCGTCGTCGCCCACGCAAGATACGATCCCGCAGGGCTGGCCAACCCGGGCGACCTGATCAATGAAGATCGCCGGTGCCCCTGACGGATAAGGCCCGGTCAAAGCCATCGCCGTGCCAAAGCCATTGCCCACGGTGTCAGCCATGATTTCAACGAGGATTTCGCCGACCACGACAATCTTTTTCACTTTGCCCGCTCCCGGATGATCAGGCACTGACCGATGCCGACCTTGCGACACTGTGTCAAGACGAGCGTTCGCGTGACGTTGTTGGGTATGGTTTGCGGTTGACGGCCAAAGTATCGCTCGGTCGGGGCGACACCACCCTATTTTGCCACCAGACCGATTGACCTGCCGGGCTGACCCCAAGCTGGACATTTGATCGCGTGCAGGCCACATCTTGACCCAACGGCGGAGGTGGCCTTGTTCGATCTTGTCATATTCGACTGCGACGGCGTTCTGATCGACAGCGAGATCATCAGCGCGCAGATGCTGGTGAATGAACTCGCCTGTTTTGGCGTGGCGATTGACCTGCCCTATGTGGCACGGCATTTTCTGGGCCGGAGTTATCCCACGGTAATGGCCCAGATCCGTCGCGAATTCGGTCTGGATCTGCCTGTCGGGTTTGAGGATCAGTATCGCGGCCGCCTGATGGCCGCGTTCGAGGCAGAGTTGCGGGTGATGCCCGGTGTGGCATTGGTGCTGGAAACCCTGGCCTTGCCGTGGTGCGTGGCCACCTCATCCAGCCCGTTGCGGGTCAAGCGCAGTTTGCAGATTGCGGGCTTGGACCGACTGGTGGGCGACCGGTTGTTCACCGCCAGCATGGTCGCAAACGGCAAGCCCGCGCCGGATTTGTTCCTGCACGTGGCCGCGTCCAACGGGGTGGCCCCGTCACGCTGCCTTGTCATCGAAGACAGTCTGAACGGCGTGCGCGCGGGGCTTGCGGCGAACATGACGGTCTGGCGGTTCACCGGCGGCAGCCATCTGACCGGTCTAAGCCTTGATGCCCCCGACGATGCCCGCGCTGCCCTGAATTTCGCGTCCTTCAGCGATTTTTACGACCTGCACTCTGATTTGGTACGGAGATCCTGATGGCCCGCCCCACGACCGCCCCGGAACCCTCGCTGCATGACGAGGCGGCCCGTGCCGGGTGGCTGTATTACCTTGGCGGGTTGACGCAGGATCAGATCGCCACCGAACTGGGTGTGTCACGCCAAAGGGCGCAAAGGCTGGTCAGCAGGGCTTTGGCCGAGGGGTTGATTCATGTGCGCCTGAACCACCGGATCGGCGCGTGTCTGGATCTGGAAACCCGGTTGACCGAACGGTTTGGTTTGCTGCGCTGCCGCGTCTCGCCCAGCCTTGCGGCAGGGGGCGACCCTGTTGACAGCATTGCCCCAAGTGCGGCGGCCGAGTTGGAACGCTATATGCGGATGACAGAGCCGCAGGTGATCGCCTTTGGCACGGGGCGGGCGTTGCGGGCCATGGCAGAGCAATTCAACCCGACCGAGGCTGGCCACCACCGAATCGTTTCCCTGATCGGCAACATCGCGCCGGACGGCTCTGCGACCTTGTATGACGTGATTCGCCGCGTTGCAGAAAAACTGGTGGCGCCGTATTTTCCGATGCCGGTGCCCGTCATCTCTGACACGCTGGAGGAGCGGGCTTTTTACAACCATCTGCGCCCGGTCCAGGCCGTTGTGGCGCTGGTGGCGCAGGCCGATGTGACCTTTGTCGGCGTTGGCCAGATGACCGACGATGCGCCTTTGGTGGTTGACGGCTTTGTCACGCATCAGGAAATGGCGGAATTTCAACGCCAAGGCGCTGCGGGCGAAATCGCAAGCTGGGTCTATGACGATCAGGGCAACTACATCGCCTCGGACCGTGACGGCCTGGTCGGTGCGGTTCGGGTTGAGCCCAACCGCGCCAAACCGGTGATCGGCGTTTCAGCCGGTTCCAGCAAGGTCAGGGCGCTCCGGGCGGCGCTGGTGGGCAGGATCCTGAACGGCATTGTCACCGACGAATCCACCGCTGCTGCAATTTTAGCCGCTGACTGACCCCGGTTGCCTTCGCAGGTGCAGCGGAAGAAGGGACTTGACGCAACCGGCCTAGATGTGAGTAATTGCCCAATAGGCGATGAAATGCTCAAATCGCTTTCTAGGGAGGCTACCAATGACACGGACACTTCGCGCGCTTTTGGGCGCGACGGCTTTGCTTGGCTTTGCGGGCATGGCTTTGGCTGAAACGACCCTGACCATCGCCACCGTGAACAACGGTGACATGATCCGGATGCAAAAGATGACGGATGACTTCACCAAGTCCAATCCCGACATCAAACTGAACTGGGTCACACTGGAAGAGAACGACCTGCGTCAGAAAGTGACGAAGGACATTTCGACCAAGGGCGGTCAATACGACGTGCTGACGATCGGCATGTACGAAACCCCGATCTGGGGCAAAAAGGGCTGGCTGGTTCCGCTGGCTGGTCTTGATGATCCGGCGGACATTCTGCCTGCGGTTGCCAACGGCCTGTCGGTTGACGGCAAATTGTTTGCGGCACCTTTCTATGGCGAAAGCTCTTTCGTCATGTACCGCAAAGACCTGATGGCCAAAGCTGGCCTGACGATGCCGGATGCCCCGACATGGGACTTCATCATCGACGCGGCCAACAAGATGACCGACCGCGCCGCTGGCGTCAACGGCATCTGCCTGCGCGGCAAAGCGGGCTGGGGCGAGAACATGGCCTACCTGACGACCATGGCCAACTCGTTCGGCGCAAGCTGGTTTGACGCAAACTGGCATCCCCAGTTTGACCAGCCGGAATGGAAAGCCACGCTGGACACCTATCTGAAGGTGATGAAAGACGACGGTCCGGCCGGCGCTTCGGGCAACGGCTTCTCGGAAAACCTCGCTCTGTTCCAATCGGGCAAGTGCGGCATGTGGGTTGACGCCACCGCTGCGGGTTCGTTCGTTGTCGACGCAAAAGCATCCTCGGTTGCAGCCGACGTCGGCTTTACTTTGGCGCCTGACAAGGGCCTCGGCAAGAAAGCCAACTGGCTCTGGGCTTGGGCTCTGGCCATTCCGGCCGGATCGCAGAAGGTTGATGCCGCGCAGAAGTTCATCGGCTGGGCGACCTCCAAGCACTACGGCGATCTGGTCGCTGCCAAAGAAGGCTGGGCCGCTGTTCCTCCGGGCACCCGGACTTCGCTTTACGCAAACCCGGAATACCAGAAAGTGCCGTTCGCTGCGATGACGCTTGCATCGATGAACGCTGCTGATCCGGCCCATCCGAGTGTGAAACCGGTGCCCTATACCGGTGTGCAGTTCGTCGCTATTCCTGAGTTTGCCGGGATCGGCACGAAGGTTGGTGAGTTGTTCTCGGCAGCTTTGGCCGGTCAGATGACGTCTGACGAAGCTTTGGCTCAGGCGCAAACCTACACCACGGACGCGATGACCAAAGCCGGTTACATCAAGTAAAACCGGATCTGCGATCTGATGCCCTTCCCTGTCTGGGGAAGGGCATTTCTTTGCAGGCCGCTAAATGTCTTAGGGAAAGCAGCCACACAATCGGTTGCAACAAGGGGGCAGGGCACGGACATGGCAACGCAACTGGCATCGATAATCGGGAAATGGGCGCTGGCGCCATCGGTGGCTGTCCTTGCCGCCTGGGCGTTTGTACCGCTGGCGCTGACATTTTACTTCGCGTTTCTCAGCTTCAATTTGCAGGACCCTGACAACACCCACTGGGCCGGTTTTTCCAACTTTTACTACTTTTTCAAGGACCCGTATTTCGTCAAGGATCTTGTGAACACCTTGCTTCTGGTTGGCACTGTCATTGTGGTTACGGTGGTTGGGGGTGTGCTGCTGGC
This sequence comes from Rhodobacterales bacterium, assembly GCA_038231395.1. Taxonomy (GTDB): domain Bacteria; phylum Pseudomonadota; class Alphaproteobacteria; order Rhodobacterales; family Rhodobacteraceae; genus Stagnihabitans. The sequence continues at coordinate 6,506 of JBBRLL010000027.1, read as the reverse complement.
GATGTTGCTGGACCAACCTTTCTGGGGCCGTGGTGTCGTGCGTCTTTTGATGATTTCGCCCTTCTTCATCATACCCACCGTGTCCTCGCTGATCTGGAAGAACCTGATCATGCATCCGGTCTTTGGGTTGTTCGCCGGGATCCAGCGCTTTTTCGGCAGCGATCATCCGGTGGATTGGTTTGGCACCTATCCGCTGTTTTCGGTTGAGGTGATTGTCGCCTGGCAATGGTTGCCCTATGCGGCCCTGATCTTGCTGACCGCCCTGCAATCGCTGGATGAAGAGCTGAAGGACGCCTCTGCCATGGATGGTGCCGGGCCGCTCAGCTTCTTTCGGTATATCATGTTGCCGCATCTGGCGCGCCCGATCACCGTTGTGATCCTGATTGAGACGATCTTCCTTCTGAACATATTCGCCGAAATCAAGGTGACCTCGGTCGGCGGTATTGCGGGCAACCTGACCTATTTGGTGTTTTCGCAACTGAATGACGCAACCGATGTTGGCATGGCTGCGGCGGGTGGGCTTGTGGCCGTGGTGCTGGCCAATCTGGTTTCGGCCTTCCTCGTCCGCCTTGTCGGCAAGAATCTGGAGGCATGAGCCATGGCACGCGCACATTCAAAACGCCGCACCGTCATTGTGGGCATCGTCGCCTGGACCATCGGATTGCTGTTGTTTTTCCCGATCCTGTGGACCGGCATTGCCGCCCTCAAGACCGAAACGGACGCCTACTCGCTGCCGCAGACCTTTCTGACAACGCCTTGGACTTTGGAAAACTTTGGCATTGTGCAGGAACGGTCGGACTACTTCCGCTATGTGTTCAACACCACTGTGATCGTGGTCTTGTCGACCCTGCTGGGTCTGGTCTTTGCCATTCCGGCCGCTTGGTCGATGGCCTTTGCCCCCAAACCGCAGTCGACCAGCAAGCTCAGCGGGCGGACCTGGCTTGGCGTCATTCTGTCTGGGTTGGCGGTCTGCTTTGTGGTGCTTTACGTCAATGACTGGAAGCCCACCAACGCCTTTGTCGGCATCGTTCTCTTGCTGATCTTCGTGGTGCCCGCCACACTTTGGGCGCTGTCACAGAACACGCACAACACGCTCTTGTGGATGCTGTCGACCAAGATGATGCCGCCAGCCGGGGCGCTGATCCCGATCTATCTGATTTTCAACCGCAACGGTCTGGTGTTTCGGGATTGGGGATGGATCAACCTCAGCGATTTCAACCTGATCGACAGTTTCTGGGGCATGGTGCCGCTGATGACCCTGTTGAACCTGCCGATCATCATCTGGATGCTGTTCACCTATTTCAAGGAAATCCCGATGGGGATTCTGGAGGCTGCACGGATGGACGGCGCCTCGCTGTGGAACGAGTTGACCAAGATCCTGACGCCGATGGCTATGCCCGGCATCGCCTCTACCTGCCTTTTGAACATCATTCTGGCGTGGAACGAGGCGTTCTGGTCGTTGAACCTGACCAACAAATATGCAGCCCCGCTCAGCTTTTTCATCTCGGAATATTCCAGCCCCGAGGGTCAGTTCTGGGCAAAGCTTTCGGCGGCCTCGATCATGGCGATTGCGCCGATCATGATCCTGGGCTGGTTCAGCCAGAAACAACTCGTACGCGGCCTGACCTTCGGCGCGGTGAAGTGAGGATAAAATGGGACAAATCACACTAAAATCCGTACGCAAAAGCTTCGGCGCTGTCGATGTCATCCCCTCGATTGATCTCGTCATCGGGGAGGGCGAATTCGTCGTCTTCGTCGGCCCGTCGGGCTGCGGCAAATCCACGTTGCTGCGACTGATCGCCGGGCTGGAGGATATGACCTCTGGCACCATCACGATTGACGGCAAGGACGCCACCAACCTGCCGCCAGCCGGACGCGGGCTTGCCATGGTGTTTCAGTCCTACGCGCTTTACCCGCATATGACGGTGCGCAAGAACATCATGTTCCCGCTGAAAATGGCGGGCATGGATCCAGGCGAGGCGACCCGCCGTGCCGATGCCGCTGCCAAGGTGTTGAACCTGACCAGCTATATGGAGCGTAAGCCCGGCCAGTTGTCGGGCGGTCAGCGCCAGCGGGTTGCCATCGGACGCGCCATCGTGCGCGAGCCCAAGGCCTTCCTGTTTGACGAACCCTTGTCGAACCTTGACGCCTCCTTGCGGGTGTCAATGCGGCAGGAAATCACCGAACTGCACCAATCGCTGAAAACCACGATGATCTACGTCACCCATGATCAGGTTGAAGCGATGACGATGGCCGACAAGATCGTGGTCCTGAACGCCGGAAACATCGAGCAGGTCGGCTCGCCGATGGAGCTTTACAACCACCCCGCCAACATCTTCGTGGCAGGCTTTATCGGCAGCCCCCGGATGAACCTTATCACCGGGCCAGAGGCTGCCAAACGCGGCGCCACCACCATCGGCGTGCGCCCCGAGCATCTGGATGTCGTGTCGTCGGGTGGCTGGGAGGGGACGGTCGGCCTGTCAGAACATCTGGGGTCTGACACCTTCCTCAAGGTGGAAACCAAATCCGTCGGCACCCTGACTGTCCGCACCGCAGGCGCCAGTACGCTGGTTCACGGCGACACCGTTTATCTGATGCCGCAGGACGCGAAAATCCACTGCTTTGACGCGAATGGAAGGTCTACCCAATGAGGCTGCAAGGCAAATCCGCCCTGATCACGGGTGCTGCGCGCGGGATCGGCCTTGAGTTCGCCCGCGCTTATATCGCGCAAGGGGCTACGGTGACTTTGGCGGACGTCAATGCCGATGCGGTGGCAAAAGCGGCGGCGGATCTTGGACCGCAGGCCCACGCCATTCAGATGGATGTGACCCGTCAGGACAGCATCGACGCCGGGTTTGCTCAAGCGGTCGCCAAAATGGGCAAGCTGGACATCCTGATCAACAATGCCGCCCTGTTTACCCTCGCACCACTGGTCGAAATCACACGGGCGGACTACGATCGGGTTTTCGCTGTCAATGTGGCCGGTACGCTATTTTGCATGCAGGCGGCGACCAGACAGATGTTGGCACAAGGCCACGGTGGCAAGATCATCAACATGGCCAGTCAGGCCGGACGTCGGGGCGAAAGCATGGTGGCGATCTACACCGCCACCAAAGCGGCTGTCATCAGCATGACCCAGTCTGCCGGCCTTGAACTGATCAAAAGCGGCATCAACGTCAACGCCATCGCTCCGGGTGTGGTGGACGGCGAGCATTGGGATGGGGTGGACGCCCTTTTCGCCAAGTACGAAAACCGGCCCTTGGGCGAGAAAAAGCGCGTGGTCTTTGCGGGCGTGCCGATTGGCCGTGGCGCCAAGGCCGCCGATCTGACCGGGATGGCGATCTTTCTTGCCAGTACGGACTCCGACTATGTGGTGGCGCAGACGTACGGCGTCGATGGTGGCAACTGGCTGGCCTGAAAAATCCAGCCTGACTAACCCAGTCTGACAACTCCAGCCTGACAAAGCTGGCGCAACCGACCTGAACTTTCCTGAAACCGGAGGCCAAGATGGCTGACCTTGTTGCTGCACTCCCTGCCTATGACCGCGCCAGCCTCAAACCCGGCATCGTTCACATCGGTCTGGGCAATTTTCACCGCGCCCATATGGCCGTCTATCTGGATGACCTGTTTGCCATGGGACTTGGGCACGAGTGGGCCATTATCGGTGCCGGGGTGCGCCCGGCAGATGCCGGGATGCGCGATGCGATGCTGGCGCAGGACTGTCTTTCAACGGTAATCGAACTGGATCCTTCGGGCAAAAGGGCGCGGCGGATTGGCAGCATGATTGACTTTTTGCCGGTGGAGCCTGACAACGCCGCTCTGATTGCCGCAATGAGCCGCCCGGAAATCCGGATCGTGTCGTTGACCGTGACCGAGGGCGGTTATTTCGTCGATCCGGCCACCGGTGTCTTTGATCAGACCCACCCAGAGATTGTGGCGGACGCAGCCAACCCTGCCCACCCGCGCACGGCGTTCGGTGCCATCCTCGCGGCACTGGTCACACGGCGCAGTGCGGGCACGCCACCTTTCACGGTGATGTCTTGCGACAATCTGCCGGGCAACGGCCACGTCACCAAGGCTGCCGTCGTGGGCCTTGCGCGTCTGTCCGATCCTGAACTTGGCGATTGGGTTGCGGCCCATGTCGCTTTCCCCAATGGCATGGTGGACCGCATCACCCCCGGCACCGGCCCGCGCGAACGCGCCTTGGCGGCCAGCTTCGGCCTTGCCGACGACCCGGTTCCGGTCACCTGCGAGCCGTTCCGCCAATGGGTTCTGGAGGGCACTTTTCCCGCCGGAAGGCCGCCGCTGGAAAAGGTCGGCGTGACCTTCACCGATCAGGTCCACAAGTTTGAGATGATGAAGATCCGCATCCTGAACGGCGGCCATGCGATCATCGCCTATCCCGGCGGTCTGATGGGGATTGAATACGTCCATGAGGCGATGGCCAATCCGACGATCCGCGGCTTTCTGGCCAAGGTGGAGCGTGACGAAATCCAGCCCATCGTCCCTGCGGTGCCCGGTCAGGATCTGACCGACTATACCGCGCTGATCATCGAACGGTTTTCGAACCCCGAAATTGCCGATACCGAACGCCGCCTGTGTCTGGACGGGTCAAACCGCCAGCCGAAGTTCATCATCCCCTCGATCCGGGATGCGCTGGATCAGAGCCGGATGCCGCTTGGCCTGCTCCTGGCAAGTGCGCTCTGGTGCCGGTATTGCTTTGGTACGGATGATGCGGGCAGGGAGATTGCCGCGAACGATCCGAACTGGGACCGGCTGCAAGCCACGGCCCGTCGCGCCAAAGACAACCCGGTTGAGTGGCTTTTGATGCGCGACATCTACGGCGATCTGGCCGAACGGCCCGCCGTCGTCGCGGCCTTTGCCACTGCATTGAATATCGTCTGGAAACTGGGGGCGGAAGGCGCGATGCGTGCCTACATATCAGCCTGAAAAGTTGGCCTGAACAGCCGACGGTTCATCCAAAATATGCGGTTTCGCCACGGTCATGCCAACTCTCGTGCGAGCGTGATCATCCGGGCGTCCAGACGCTTGCCGGTGTCGGCGGCAAACAGGTGGACCGCATCCGGTGCGATTCTGATCCCGGCAGGCTTGCCCCGTTCAAGGGCAGGTTTGTCGGCGCTAAGGACCGCAATCATCAGATCCTCAAACTGGAAATGGTAAAGCCGCGCCGGCCCCAATTCCTCGGCAAAGTCAAAAACCGCGTTGAAAGCACCCTTTCCGGCAGGAACCAGCGTCAGCGCCTCGGCCCGCAGTCCGATTTGCGTCAGAACGCCGTCATGTGGCACGGCGAGGGCCAAGGGAATCTCGATCCGGCTGCCATCGGCCAGAACCACCGCCCGTGCGCTGGAAGAAATCCGCCCGGACAGAAAATTCATCGCCGGTGAGCCGATGAAGCCGCCGACATAGACCGAGGCCGGGTGGTGATAAATCTCCTCCGGAGTGCCGACCTGTTCGATGACACCCTTGTTCATCACGACCAGACGGTCGGCCAAAGTCATCCCCTCTGCCTGATCATGGGTGACAAAGACCGACGTCGCCTTGATCTGGTTGTGGATCCGGCGGATTTCGTGGCGCATCTGGACGCGCAGTTTGGCGTCAAGGTTGGACAGGGGTTCGTCAAACAAAAAGACCTTGGGCGCGCGGACGATGGCGCGGGCCATGGCGACGCGTTGGCGCTGGCCGCCGGACAATTGGCCCGGACGGCGGTCCAGATATTCGGTCAGGCCAACGGAATCAGCCACTTGCGCCACCTTGGCAAGACGCTCTGCCTTGGCCATGCCGCTGACCTTCAGCGCGTAGCCGATATTTTCCGCCACCGTCATATGGGGGTAGAGCGCGTAGTTCTGAAACACCATGGCGCAACCGCGCTCGTGCGGCTCCAGGTCGTTCACCACCTTGTCGTCGATGGCGATCTGCCCCGAGGTGATGCTTTCCAGCCCGGCGATCATCCGCAAGAGGGTGGATTTGCCGCAACCTGACGGCCCGAGGATGACAACAAACTCACCCGAGGTAATCGCCAGATCGACGCCATGCACGACTTCGGTCTTGGCATAGGATTTGCGGACGGATTTGATTGCGATGGTGGCCATGTCAGTCCCCTATTTGTCAGAGTTGATCAGGCCGCGCACGAACCAGCGCTGCATGAAGACGACCACCACGATAGGCGGCAGCATGGTGAACAAGGTTCCGGCCATGACGATGTTCCATTTTGGCGTCTCGCCACTGGTCGATGAGACCGATGGGGTCAGTTTGCTGAGGGCAACCGCGACCATGCCATAGCTGTCATCGGTGGTGACCAGCAGCGGCCAGAGATACTGGTTCCAGGAATAGACGAACATGATGGTGGCCAACGCCGCGATATTGGTGCGCGACAAGGGGATCAGGACATCCCACAAAAACCGCAACGGCCCCGCGCCGTCCATCTTGGCGGCCTCGACCAACTCGTCGGGGATGGTCAGAAAGAACTGGCGGTACAGGAACGTTCC
>JBBRLL010000026.1:0-59250 GCA_038231395.1 Rhodobacterales bacterium | reverse complement strand
GGTTCAGTTGCCCGAAGGCACCGAGATGGTGATGCCGGGCGACAACCTGAAGTTCAACGTCGAACTGATCGCCCCGATCGCCATGGAAGAAAAACTCCGCTTCGCCATCCGCGAAGGCGGCCGCACCGTCGGCGCCGGCGTCGTCTCGAAAATCCTGAAGTAACCGATGAATTCCAATTACATAGGGGCCATCCTGCGAGGTGGCCCCTATGTGTTTCCTGCTGACGGAAACTGTCATCAAGGGTCAGCTAAGACAGAGGCTCCCACAGGAGATGTCCGATGTTGAAAACCTATCACGGAAGCTGCCACTGCAAAGCCGTTACCTTCGAGGTTGATCTTGACCTCAGCGAAGGCACCAGCCGCTGCAACTGCACAATCTGCCGCAAACTGCGCAACTGGTCGGCCCGCACGACGCCCGACCATTTTCGGCTGATCAAGGCCGAGGCTTTGGGGGAGTTTTTCCCGTCTGGCAAACCTCCGAACGGTCATTGTTTTTGCGCGATATGCGGAGTGCGGGTGTTTTCACGCGGCGATATCCCGGAAATTGGCGGCGCGTTTGTGACCATGGCGATTGCCGCCCTCGATGACGCCTCCCCCGAGGAAATCATCGCCGCTCCGCTGGTCTGGTGCGACGGGTTGCATGACAACTGGTGGAACGCGCCTGCCGAGGTGCGGCACCTTTAGGCTGTCAACCGCGCCACAATCCGGCGGGTGACGGGAGCGACCACCAGCACAATGGGGAAAGCCGTGGCCCAACTGACCGCCCAATTTCCCATCCAGACGCTGGCAAACGCCCCGCCAAAACCGATGACACGAAAGGTCGAAAGGCCGGAGACGATGAAACTCATCATTCCCACAGAAGAAATCCGAACAGGACCGAGGCGTATCGGGCGGGAATCATCGGCATCTCCGTTTTATGGACCAAGGGTTATCCGGCCCAAACCCTGTCGCAAGCAGATTCCTGTCACGGCCCCTTGATTTCACCGCGCCCATGCCGTAACCCCCGCGGCAGGCCTAGGAGTTTAGCTCAGTTGGTAGAGCATCGGTCTCCAAAACCGAGGGTCGTGGGTTCGAGTCCCCCAACTCCTGCCAAGCCTTTTCAAGACCATGTGTTAAAAAACCATGTGTTAAAAACGGGGCGCGAATGGTTTTGAACAGTCCGTGCGCGGATAAGTATGCCAGATCATATGCGCTGACGTGGTGTTGCGTCGCCCGACTGCGGTCCGACCCAAGGGTACGGCTGACCCGTTAAGCGACTGTTTCAAATGAGAAACCTGGTCTGCACATCATTCGTCGGTGCGATCCCAGCCAAAAAAAACCTTCCGCCGTTGCCGTCCGTCGCGGGACAATGCTTGTGCTGCAATGCGTCGCAGCCCGGCTGGAGAATCCTGCGGCCAATTTCCAGACCTTTACGCCTCTGATCAAATCGTGCAGGGATGTAACGCACGCCTTTCACAAAACTCTAACTCTGCGCAATCCCTATGACTATCAACCACTTGCAGCAGTGCCGCCCTCGAAATCCCTTGGCTTTTCACGGCCTTGCCCTTCCTGTATACCCCCACCCCATGACCCAGAACCCGCCCAGCCTTCGCCCCGATCTTGCCCGCAGCCTCGTCCCTGACACGCGAAGCGCCCGCCCGGATGGAACCTCGCAGCCGACGATCGGCATGGTTTCGCTTGGTTGCCCCAAGGCGCTGGTCGACAGCGAGCGCATTCTGACACGGTTGCGGGCCGAGGGGTACGCCATCTCGCCGGACTATCAGGGTGCCGATGCGGTCATCGTCAACACCTGCGGCTTTCTGGACTCTGCCAAGGCGGAAAGCCTGTCGGCCATCGGTGAAGCGCTGGCCCAAAACGGCCGGGTGATCGTGACCGGCTGTCTTGGTGCGGATCCGGAGTATATCACGGGCGTGCATCCCAAGGTTCTGGCTGTCACCGGCCCACATCAATACGAGGCGGTTCTGGATGCCGTCCACACCGCCGTGCCCCCGCAGCCAAACCCGTTTGTTGACCTTTTGCCCGCCACGGGCGTCAAACTCACCCCGCGCCACTACAGCTATCTCAAGATTTCCGAGGGCTGCAATCACAAGTGCAAGTTCTGCATCATCCCCGACATGCGCGGCCTGTTGCAAAGCCGCCCCGCCCATGCCGTTTTGCGAGAGGCGGAAAAGCTTGTTGAAGCGGGGGTGAAAGAGCTGCTGGTGATTTCGCAGGACACCTCAGCTTACGGTGTCGACCGCAAGCACGACCTGAGCCCCTGGAAAGGGGGCGAGGTGCGTGCCCACATCACCGACCTTGCGCGGGAAATGGGCAAGTTGGGGGCTTGGGTGCGCCTGCACTACGTCTATCCCTATCCGCATGTCCGCAACCTCATTCCACTGATGGCAGAAGACTCGGTGCTGCCCTACCTCGACATCCCCTTCCAGCACGCCGATCCGGGCGTTCTGAAACGGATGGCCCGCCCCGCCGCTGCCGCCAGAACCCTTGACGAAATCGCCGCCTGGCGTGCCGTTTGCCCCGATATCACCCTGCGATCGACCTTCATCGTCGGCTACCCGGGTGAAACCGAAGCGGAGTTCCAGACCCTTCTGGATTGGATGGACGAAGCGCAACTCGACCGCGTCGGCTGTTTCCAATATGAAAATGTCGCCGGAGCACGGTCCAACGCCCTGCCCGACCATGTGCCCGCCGAGGTCAAGCAAGAGCGGTTTGAACGGTTCATGGAGAAAGCTCAGGCGATCTCGGAAGCTAAGTTGCAGTCCAAAGTCGGCCAGACTTTGCAGGTCATCATCGACGAGATCGACGCCGAAGGCGCCACTTGCCGCACCAAAGCCGACGCCCCAGAAATTGACGGCAATCTGTTCATTGACGAGGGGTTTGAGGGGCTTTCCGTAGGCGACATCGTGACGGTTCAGGTTGACGAGGCCGGGGAATATGACCTCTGGGGCAAACTCGTGTGATACGCTGAGGGATCCAGGCGATCAATTTTTTCGGCTCCTCCCCGTCATCAAACCTTCACATCTCTGAAATCCGGTCGTCACACCCCGCCATTAAATCCGCGAGGGTGAACCCGGAGGCGTGCCCTTGCTGCAATTCAAACAAGTGACACGGTTGTTCGGCACCAAAGCTGCCGTCGACAGCGCCACATTCTCGATCGACCGGTCTGCCTTTGTCGGCATTATCGGACGCTCTGGTGCGGGCAAGTCCACCTTGTTGCGGATGATGAACAGGCTGACAGATACGTCGTCGGGCGAGATTGTCTTTGAGGGTCGCAACGTGGCCCAGCTCCAAGGGTCGGCAAAACGCGCCTGGCAAAGCCAGTGTGCGATGATTTTCCAGCAGTTCAACCTTGTGCCCCGGATGGATGTCGCCTCAAACGTCCTGCACGGCATTCTGAACCGCCGTTCCACGCTGTCGACGATGTTCAGCCTGTGGCCAGAAGCTGACATTGTGAAAGCCCTTGGCATCCTTGACCGTCTTGGCATTGCCGAGCAGGCCCCCAAACGCGCCGAAGCTTTGTCCGGCGGCCAGCAACAGCGCGTCGCCATCGCCCGCGCGTTGATGCAGGACCCCAAGGTCATCCTGGCCGACGAACCCATCGCCTCATTGGACCCGATGAATGCGCAGGTCGTCATGGATACCCTGCGCAGGATCCACGAGGAGGATGGCCGAATGGTGGTTGCCAACCTTCACACCCTCGATACTGCGCGCCGCTACTGCGACCGCGTGATCGGAATGCGCGACGGCCGGATCGTGTTTGACGGCACGCCGGATCAACTGACCACGGCAGCCGCCCGCGACATCTATGGTGCCGACGACAGCTTTAACGAAAGCGCCACGTCCACTGCCATCCCTACCGCCGATGCCACTTACGCCGAGGCGATGCTGGCCTGACTTTACCTTTCCTCAAAACCGGAGACGACCATGAAAAAGCTGCTTGCCATCCTCGCCGCCACCACCGCCCTGTCTGGCGCTGCCCAGGCCGACGCGATCAAGGAATTCAACATTGGCATTCTGGGTGGTGAAAACGCCCAGGACCGCATCACCGGCAACGAGTGCTATCGCAAGGCCATCGAGGCTTCCCTTGGCGTTCCGGTCAAAATCTTCACCCCGGCTGACTATGACGGCGTGATCCAGGGCCTGTTGGGTGGCACACTTGACATGGCGTGGCTCGGCGCTTCGTCCTATGCCAAAATTTATCTGACCGACCCGAAAGCGGTTGACGTCAAGCTGATCGCTCAGAACGTTGACGGCACCGAAGGGTATTACTCGATCGGTTTCGCCAGCAAAAAGTCCGGCATCACCTCGATGGACGACGCCAAGGGCCATTCCTTTGCGTTTGGCGAGCCGAACTCCACCTCCGGCTATCTGGTTCCGGCTTCCGAACTGACCGCCAAATACGGCGATCTGGAAAAGTATTTCGCTTCGGTGAAATTCTCCGGCGGGCATGAACAAACGGTCGTCGGCGTGAGCAACGGCACGTTTGACGCGGGCGTCTCCTTCGGCGACCGGATCGGCAACTGGGCTGACGGCTATACGTCCGGCGCGTTCCACAAAGCTGCTGCCGCCGGTCTGATCGACATGAACAACATCGTCGAAATCTGGCACTCCGCTCTGATCCCGAACGGCCCGTTTGTTGTGCGTGCCGCTCTGCCGCAGGACGTGAAAGACAAAGTCACCCAGGTCACCGCTGATCTGCCGACCAAAGACGCTGCCTGCGCTTCTGCCGTCAATGGCGGCGCGGTCAAGGGCTTCGTTCCGGTCGACGTCAAGGTTTACGACGGCATCCTCGCCGCGCGCAAACTGCAAGACAAGAAAAACTGATTTCAGCACGACCTCAGCCGGGTCTCTTCACAGAGACCCGGCAATTTCATTGGAGCCGCCATGGTTGACCACGCCCTCGGACCAAAAAAAAGTGCGCACACAAAACCGCGGGCTGATCTGACCGAGACCCACCAAGCCTACCTGCTGATGGTCCGCCGCAAACGGCTTTATTCCGGACTGTTGCTTGGTGTCAGTGTCGTCCTGCTGGCCAGCGGCTTTCATACGGCCCAGGATCGCAACGCCGGCGATTTCCTCAGCGGGTTGCACAACCTTGGCGCGTTCCCATCAGAGGTCATCTCCGAGGCCTGGACCAATCGCGCCTATCTGCCGGGTCTGATGTGGAAATTCCTGCCCTCTTTGATCGAGACGCTGAACATCGCCACCGTCGCCACGCTTCTGGGTGGAATGGCTGCCTCTGTCTTGTCGCTGTTGTCGATCCGTGGCCTTGCCCGTTGGCCCGCTTTGGCCCCAGTCTTGCGCCGCCTGATGGATGCCTTGCGGGCGATCCCCGATGTGGTGATTGCGCTTGTCCTGATTTACGTCCTTGGCGGCGGTCCCATTCCTGCGGTCGCGGCCATTGCGCTGCACACCTCTGGCGCTTTGGGCAAGCTGTTTGCCGAAGTGGCCGAGAATGCCGACCTCAAACCTGTTGAGGGTCTGACCTCCACCGGTGCCACCTGGGGCCAACGGATCTGGTTGGGTGTGATCCCGCAGGTCGCGCCGAATTGGCTGTCCTATGCCCTGATGCGACTGGAGATCAACGTGCGCGCCTCGGCGATCCTTGGCTTTGTGGGGCAGGGCGGCATCGGCTACGACCTCAAGCTGGCGATGCAGTGGGGGCAGGGCAAATATGATCAGGTCGTAGCGATCTTCATCCTTTTGTTCCTGACCATCGTCGCCATTGACCGGCTGTCCGATCACTTCCGCACCCGGCTTACGAAAGGCGCGCAGCATGGTTGACGCAACCGCCATCACGCAAACCTTCCAGAAACGCCGGACTTTTGCCATTGCCGTGCCGATCCTGATCTTGCTGTATCTGGTCTATGCCGCGCTGGCCTTTGACCTGCCCGGTGTGGCTGCCCGCGCCCGCATGGACAACGCCGCCGTTCTTTTGTCCGACTTCTGGTCCTACAAGGTGCAGGTCACCCGCGACAACCGTTCCGGCAAACTTCTCACCACGATCGAGGGTGAGACGCGCTATGCCTTTCCCCAACAACCCGATTGGGTCAAGGTTGCCGACGGCACCACCACGGTTGACCTTGGGCGTGGCTACGTCGCCACCTACGATACGGCAGGCGCGCATTTCGTCGTGCCGGGCTATGGCACCATCGAAATTCACCCCTCTGCCATCGGCGCGTTGATCCTTTCAGCGCCCCAACCGCTGCCCGACTGGATCAGCGCCTCAGACTCCCGTGTCGGCGTTATCACCCCGCAAGGCCGCTTCAACTACACCCAATCCAAGGTCGAAACCCTGCGCTATTTTCCGGGATGGGAGCTGTTTTTCTTCACCTTCGACAGCCCGTTCTACGGCAAGTCCTTTGGGGCACTGGCAGACCTTGCCACCGTGGAACCCCGGATCGACGCCAGCCGATCCAACCTAGCGCACATGGTGTCCGACGTCTGGAACAATTCGATGTGGCACCATGGCGACATCGTCTGGGCGTTGTTCGAGACCATTCTGATGGCTTTTCTGGGCACCTTCTCCGCCGCCATCATCGCCTTGCCGTTAAGCTTTCTGGCGGCGAAAAACATGATGCCATCGGCCCCGACCCGCTTTGCCATGCGGCGGGTGTTTGACTTTATCCGTGGTGTTGATGCCCTGATCTGGACCATCATCCTCGCCCGTGCTTTTGGCCCCGGCCCAATGACAGGCGCTTTGGCGATTCTTTTGACCGATACCGGCGCTTTTGGCAAAACCTTTTCGGAAGCGCTGGAAAATATTGACGAAAAGCAGGTGGAAGGCATCCGCTCCACCGGGGCGAATGCCTTGCAGCGCGCCCGCTTTGGCGTGATCCCGCAAGTCATGCCCGTGCTTTTGTCGCAAGTTCTGTACAGTTTTGAGTCCAACACTCGCAGCGCCACGGTGATTGGGGCCATAGTGGGGGGCGGTATCGGGCTTCTTCTGACCCAAGCCATTCAGACCCAGAAAGATTGGGAGGATGTGGCCTACTACTTGATCCTGATCGTTCTGATGGTGATGATGATGGACTGGGCCTCTGGCCTGATCCGGCGCAAACTCATCAAAGGCTGAAGATGCTCTCTGCGATTGAACCTGTGATTCATCCCAACTGCGACATCGTGGATACGACCTTCGGCGCCTATTGTGAGGTGGGCCAAGGCTCTCGCATCCTGCACTCCAGTTTTCAGGATTACGCCTATTGTGACCGGATGTCTGATATCGCCAACACCACGGTCGGCAAGTTCGCCAACATTGCCGCGATGACGAGGATCGGTCCGACCGACCACCCCTATGCCAACGCGTCGTTGCACCATTTCCTCTATCGCAGCGCCGCCTATTGGCCCGACACCCCGGACGACGAGGCCTTTTTTGCACAGCGTAAGTCGCGGCGCACCATCCTTGGCCCCGATACATGGATTGGTCACGGGGCCATCATAAAGCCGGACATCACCGTCGGTGCTGGGGCGATTGTCGCTGCCGGGGCTGTCGTCACCAAAGATGTCGCCCCCTACACCATCGTCGCTGGCGTGCCCGCTGTCCCCCTGCGCGCCCGTTTCACCGCAAGTGTCGCCGAACGTCTGCAATCTTTGGCCTGGTGGGATTGGAGCCACGAAGCCCTGCGCGTGGCCCTGCCGGATTTCCGCGCCATGCCCGCTGAAGCGTTTCTTGAAAAATACGCCGGATGAAGGTGCGCAATTTGGTTTAATGCGCTCCGTGGTCCGCTTTGGTGCTGGCGTAACGCCTCACTCCGCCGCCAGCAAATCGTCGTCACACAAGGCCGAAACCACCCTCGGCTGGGCAAGAAACCTGCGCCCGGCCTCTCCGGACAAATAGGTCAGCCTGCCGCCGCAAATCGTGGCTTCGATCTGGCGCGTCTCGGCGTGAACCACCACCAGATCAGCCCTTTGCCCCGGTTCCAGCTTGCCACGGTCGGTCATCCGCAAAATCTCCGCCGGACCGGAGGAGACCAATCCCCAGGCTTTCGGCAAGGTCAAAATCCCACGGTCCACCAGCGCCCACACAGCCATAGGCAGGGCGGGGACATGATAATCCGATACTAACGCATCACAAAGACCTGCGGCCACGAGGTCGGTCGCCGAAGCGTTGCCCGCCTGCGACTGACCCCTTACCACATTCGGCGCACCCATGATCACAGGGCTGAACATGGCATGGGCAGCGGTCGCGGCACGGTGGGTCAACGGAAACTCCGCCACCTGCGCGCCAATCATCCGGAACTTTTCACGGGTTTCGCCATCGGGGTCGTCATGGCTGCCATAGACCACCCCCATCGCATCAAACGCCTCTGCCAACCGGCACAGGCTGCGCGCCACCTCGCCGCGCGAGTCGCGGGCAACCTGAATGGCCTCGGCCAACTCTTCAGGGCTTTTGCCGACTTTGCGCGCCCAATGGTCAAACGCCGCGGGTGCGACGCGCGACATCTGGAAACCCTCCTCCAGATGGTCGTTGAACACGACATAGCCCACCGAAAACCGCCGGATGACCTCGATCAACCGTTGCGTTTCACTGACCAGATGGGTTTCAGCGCGGATTTGGATGCGCAAATCGGTCATCATTTGTGGGCGATAGGCGTCAAGCGACGTCAACACGGCCTCGCAATGGTCCGGAGACCGGTGCCCCCCCTCCCAGCTCCAGCTTTGGGCGAGGTAGGCTGTGGTCACCCCATGGCTCGCGGCCTCACGGTCGAACGAGGCCAGACCTGCGCCAAGCGGGAAAGGGGCGGTCGGACGCGGCGACATGTGATGTTCAAAGCCGTCGCCATGCAGGTCGATGATGCCGGGAAAGACATAAAAGCCGCCAAGATCGACCTCCGGCAAGGTGCCTTTGATCAACCTGCCCTCCGCCAACCCCAGCGAACGCGATTGCATGTCGCCGTCGCGAAGAATTTTGGCGCCGGTCAGGCGCAGCGCTGGCAGGAAATTGGTCATGTTGGGATCCGGTGCCTGATTTTTTTCTGACCTGTAACGCACACGCGCAACGGGAACGTGACAGTTTGCGGGTCGGGATGTAATTTGAGCCATTAATCGGGCACAACCGTCAAAGTTACACGGTCGCCGACAAACCATGTCATGCCGAATTCAATTGCACGACCGGCGCTATCAATATTGACCGTGACGGACCGCAACAAGGGCGCGCCCTGCTGAACTTGCAGATGTCCGGCCTGCACCGCATCTGCAAGCTTCGCCGTCAGTCTTGTATAGGCTCGCGTGTAGTCGGTGACCCCGGCTTCGGTCAATGCTGCCGTGATAGAACCAGTTCTGGCCACCGCTTCGGGGAAATCCGGCAATGAGTCGGCGGGAAAGGCCGAACGGAACAGTGCCATTGGCATACCATCAGCAAGCGATATGCCTTCGATGAGGTGGACGGCGCGTCCGATGGAAAGGCCCAATGTTTCCGCCTCTGGCGCACTGGCTGGCCGCGTCTCCATCCGCAGGAAGCGGCGCGACGGGGTGCGACCGGAGGCCAAAACGTTCTGATGAAACCGCACCCGACGACCCAATGGATAGTCGGATGGAACCGCAGTCACGAACACCCCCGCGCCGCGCCGTGCCTGCACCATTCCGGACTCGGCCAAAGCAGCCAACGCATGCCTGACTGTGTGACGATTGACGCCAAACCGCTGCGACAACAGCGCCTCCGTCGGCAGTTTGCTACCCGGGGCGTAGCTGCCGCCGGCAATTTCAGCCTTCAAAGCCTCGGAAATCGAGGACCAGATCGGGATGCGTGCCATTTGTTACAGAAGTTTCATGTGCAATCCCGGAAGGTTCGGGGTAAAGGTTGTCTAGTTGTATAGTATAATAGACAACTTCACAAGATGTCCGATGAAAATGATGACGATGCTGCCTGACCAAAAAGACCGCAAAGACTGGATGGGCCTGCTCGCCCGCGCCAAACCCGAAAAACTGGCACTGTTGCTGCGGGAATTGCCGCCGTATGACCTGCTGCGTGCGCCGGAGGTTGGTGCTGTGATGGTGCGCGGGCGGATCGGGGGCACCGGCCTTCCGTTCAATCTGGGTGAAATGACGGTGACGCGCTGCGTGCTGCGGCTCCGCTGCGGCACTATCGGCCATGCGAATGTCCAAGGGCGCGACAAGGCTCATGCACTGCGCGCGGCGACGGTCGATGCCCTGCTGCAAACGGACCAATCAGCGACAGTGCGGGAAACGGTTCTGACGCCCTTGGCTGAGGCAGAGGCTGCAAAGCGCAACCTTCGGGCCGCCAAAGCGGCGGCGACCAAAGTGGAATTCTTTACTCTGGTGCGTGGAGAAGACAAATGAACCCGGAAGCGCTGCTTGGCGGCTTTATTGACGCTCCAAAGCAATCCGCACGGGCCTTTCGTGCATCGTTAGAGGCGATGTCGCGCCCTGGCACGATCTGGACGGTTGAAGGTGCCAAGCCGCCCGCGCCGCTTTCTATTGCTGCGGGGGTGCTGATCCTGACGCTATGCGACGGCACCACACCGGTCCACCTTGGCGCCTCGGTTGACGTGCCTTTGGTACGCGACTGGATCACCTTTCACACCGGCGCGCCCCTGGTTGCGGCCGAGATGGCGCGATTTGCGGCGGGCACTTGGGCGGACCTGAGCCCGGTGGGTCGCTTTGCCATCGGGACGCCGGATTATCCGGATCGTTCGGCCACATTGATCGTCGAGATGTTGGAACTGTCCCAGACAGGTCCGCACCTGAGCGGGCCCGGAATTGCTGCGAAAGCGGCTCTGTCATTGCCGGATATTGCGGCATTCAAAGCGAACCGCATGCTGTTTCCTCAAGGGTTTGACACCTATCTGACCTGCGGAAACAGCCTCGCCGGCGTACCTCGCAGCACGATCGTGGAGGGTGCCTGATGTACGTCGCTGTCAAAGGGGGCGAGCGCGCGATTGATGCCGCCCATGCCTGGTTAGCCGAAGAGCGGCGCGGTGACACGGCGGCGGCTGAACTGTCGGTCGCGCAAATCCGCGAGCAACTGGCTCTGGCCGTGAACCGGGTGATGGCGGAGGGGTCGCTGTATGACCCGGACCTTGCGGCGCTGGCGATCAAACAGGCGCGCGGCGATCTGATCGAGGCGATTTTCCTGATCCGGGCCTACCGCACCACCTTGCCGCGATTTGGTGCCTCGAAGCCGCTTGAAACTGCCGATATGGCGGTGTCGAGACGCATTTCGGCGACGTTCAAGGATTTGCCGGGGGGGCAGGTTCTGGGGCCGACCTTTGATTACACGCACCGGCTGCTGGATTTCAAACTGGCGGCCGAGGGCACGATAGCCCCGGCACCAACCGCCCCGGCGACTATGGACCAGGTGCCGCATGTGATGGGACTACTGGACCGGGACGGGTTGATCCAGACAGAACCCATTGGCAACGATACCCCACCTGACCTGACGCGGGAGCCGATGGAGCTTCCCGCCTCACGCGCCTTGCGGTTGCAGGCGATCACGCGCGGGGATGAGGGGTTCATCCTGTCCATGGCCTATTCGACGCAGCGCGGCTACGGGCGCACCCATGCTTTTGTAGGCGAACTGCGGATTGGCACGGTTGCGGTTGAACTCGACATACCCGAACTGGGTTTCGCGGTTGAAATCGGCGAAGTCGAGGTGACGGAGTGTGAGACGGTCAACCAGTTCAAAGGCTCCAAAACCGAGCCGCCGCAGTTTACCCGCGGCTACGGGTTGGTGTTTGGCCAGACCGAACGCAAGGCGATTGCGATGAGTCTGGTGGACCGGGCCTTGCGCTGGAAAGAATTGGGCGAAGATTTCACCGGAGCGCCGGCGCAGGACGAGGAATTTGTCCTGATGCACAGCGACAACATTCAGGCGACCGGGTTTCTGGAGCATATCAAATTACCGCACTACGTTGATTTTCAGGCGGAACTGGAACTGGTGCGAAAATTGCGCTCCGAAGCTGTTGCGCGGGAGGCTACGGAATGAGCGACTATAATTTCGCCTATCTGGACGAGCAGACCAAGCGGATGATCCGCCGCGCGATCCTTAAAGCCGTAGCGATCCCCGGTTATCAGGTGCCGTTCGCCAGCCGGGAAATGCCGATGCCTTACGGGTGGGGTACCGGTGGCGTGCAGGTCACGGCGGCCTGTCTGGTGCCGGAAGATACGCTGAAGGTGATTGATCAGGGCGCGGATGACACCACCAACGCCGTGTCGATCCGGCGGTTTTTCCAGCGCACGGCAGAGGTGGCGGTGACCGAAGCGACGGTTGAGGCCACGGTGATCCAGACCCGGCACCGGATTCCGGAAACCCCGCTGCGCGAAGGGCAAATTCTGGTCTATCAGGTGCCAATCCCTGAGCCGCTGCGTTTTCTGGAACCGCGCGAGACCGAAACCCGCAAGATGCACGAGTTGGAGGAATATGGCCTGATGCATGTCAAGCTGTATGAGGACATCGCGCGGCATGGGCAAATTGCCACATCCTACGATTACCCCGTGCGGGTCGAGGGACGCTATGTGATGGACCCCTCGCCTATCCCGAAGTTCGACAACCCGAAACTGGCGGGAAATCCGGCGATCCAGTTGTTCGGGGCCGGGCGGGAACAGCGCATCTATGCGTTGCCGCCTTACACCAGCGCCATTTCACTGGATTTCGACGATCATCCGTTTGTCGCCTCCAAAGCTGATCACGACTGTGATTTGTGCGGCGCGGCTGACAGCTATCTGGACGAAGTCATCACGGATGATCAGGGCAGCCGGATGTTCGTATGCTCTGACACCGACTATTGCCGCAGCCGTCGCGATGCCGGGCACGCGGGGAGGCTGGGGCAATGAAGGACGTTTTGGCCGAAACAGAGCCGCTTTTGTCGGTACGCGGGCTGTCAAAGTTTTACGGGGCGCGGATGGGTTGCGCCGATATCGCTTTTGACCTGTACCCCGGTGAAGTGCTGGGGATTGTCGGCGAAAGCGGCTCTGGCAAGTCAACTTTGCTGTCATGTCTGGCCGGGCATCTGGCACCGGACAAAGGCGAGGTGATCTTTGCCACCGCAGACGGACCGCGGGACACGGTGCAAATGGCAGAGGCAGAGCGGCGCAGGCTGGGGCGCACCGACTGGGCTTTTGTGCATCAAAACCCACGCGATGGGCTGCGGATGGGCGTATCGGCCGGGGGAAATGTGGGCGAGCGTATGATGGCCGTGGGGGCGCGGCATTATGGTGAAATCCGGGGCAAGGCGCTGGATTGGCTGGGGCGGGTCGAGATTGCGGACGACCGGATCGACGACCGGCCTTCGGCGTTTTCCGGCGGCATGCAGCAGCGTTTGCAGATCGCACGCAATCTGGTGACCGGCCCACGACTGGTCTTCATGGACGAGCCGACCGGCGGGCTTGACGTTTCAGTGCAGGCGCGGTTGTTGGATTTGCTGCGCGGATTGGTGCGCAAGATGGGGCTTTCCGCCATCATCGTCACGCATGATCTGGCGGTGGTGCGCTTGCTGGCCGACCGCTTGATGGTGATGAAGGGCGGCTATGTGGTCGAACAGGGCCTGACCGATCAGGTGCTGGACGATCCGCAACACGCCTATACGCAGTTGCTGGTCTCCTCGGTATTGCAGGTTTAGAATGATACGGGTCGCCAATCTTTCGAAGCGTTTCACGCTGCACAACCAAGGATCTGCGGTTATTCCGGTGCTGGAGAACGCCCGGTTTTCGGTGGAGCCTGGCGAGTGTCTGGGGCTGGTCGGTGCCTCTGGTGCTGGCAAATCCACGGTGATGCGGATGATCTGGGGCAATTATCTTGCGGCCTCAGGCTCGATCATGGTGGGCGCAACCGATGTGGCCAAGGCCGCCCCGCGCGAGATCATCGCCTTGCGGCGCGGGACTTTGGGTTATGTCAGCCAGTTTCTGCGGGTGGTGCCCCGGGTGCCAACGCTGGATGTGGTGGCAGATCCGTTGCTGAACCTTGGGGTTGCGGTGGACGAAGCGCATGACAGGTCTGCGGCGCTTTTGGCGCAATTGAACATCCCGCAGCGCTTGTGGCCCCTGTCACCCACCACGTTTTCGGGCGGTGAACAGCAGCGGGTCAACATCGCGCGCGGCTTTGTGCACCCCTATCCGGCGCTGCTGCTGGATGAGCCGACCGCCAGTCTGGATGCCGCCAACCGCGAGGTGGTCCTTTGCTTGATTGAGGCCGCCAAAGCGCGCGGTGCGGCGATCATCGGGATTTTCCATGACGAAGCGGCGCGGGCAAGGCTGTGCGACCGGGTGGTGGATGTCTCGCAATTTACGCCGGGGATGCAGTCATGACGGGTCGGGTCTTTGCGGTTGTAGGGCCTTCCGGTGCCGGAAAAGACACGCTTTTGTCGGGCGCGGTGGCTGCCTCTGGCGGTTTGCATTGGGCGCGTCGGACCATCACCAGACCGGAATCCGCAGGTGGAGAGCCGTTTGAAGGCATCACGGCTGCCGAATTTGACCGACTGAGGGATGAGAACGCCTTTGCCCTGCAATGGCCCGCGCATGGTTTGCAGTACGGCATCCGGCAGGCAGAGTTTGCGCCTTTGGCTTTTGGTGTCGACGTGCTGTTCAACGGATCTCGTGCCGCTTTGCCGATGGCTTTGGCGCAGTTTCCCGACTTGATCGTGCTGCGGATCACGGCTCCGTCGAAGGTTTTGGCCGAACGGCTTGCGGCACGGGGTCGTGAGACAGCGGCGGAGATTGAGGGTCGTCTGGCGCGCGCCTCTTACGAGGTGCCAGAGGGGCTGCCCGTCATCGACATCGCCAACGACAGCACTCCGGCGCGCGGGGTAGAGCGGTTGCTTAGCGCGCTTCAGCCCAAGGGGTAGCGGTGCAACAAATGGAACCTGCCATCCATAGCCTCGCCGAACAAGCAAAGTTCGGTCAGACGAAACGGCGTCGGCAGAACCGGGGCGAAATGCGCCTCGGCTTGCGGGCGAAGCACAGCATGTTGTGGTGCAGTCAGTCGGCCAGACAAGGTGAGATGAAAGCCGAACTCCTCCATCACGTAAGGATAGCCGAACTGGTTCAGCAGATGGTACTGCCGGGGCGTCAGGCGTTCGGGTCGGCGGCGGGCGATTTCGGCCGCAGTCAACGGGGCTCGGAAGGTGTCGAGGCGTTCTACGACGTCAGCGGCAAGTTGGGTCAGGGCAGCGGTATCGCCCAAGGGAACCAACGCCAGAAACCCGTCAAGCGACAGCATTTGCAGACCCGGCATGGTCAGGGCGGGCAGGGTCTTGGCCAGTTTGGCCACCGCGCCCGAAAGCGTGCTGCTGTCAACGCTGTCGGCCAGCCTGAAGGGCGCCTTGAGCGTGCCGTGAAAGCCGTATTTGCGCGGCTCATCCGTCAAGGTTGCTACGTCAGGCAGATCGGGTTGCGCCACCGCCTCGCCAAGCGCCGGGTCGTAACCCAGCCATATGGCCGCAGCTTCGGCGAAAGGCCCGGGTTCAGGCGCGTAGTAGATGGCGTAGCGTTTCATACTGTCCATGTTGCCCCCGATAGCTGGCCTGTGTCACAGCCATGTAACGCTTTGCCACCACGATCCACACTCAATTTCAAGGCCCTTGCATGACCGAAGTGATCCTCGCCAATGCCACACTTGTTCTGCCTGACGAGGTGATTGTTGGCTCCATCAGGCTTTGGGACGGCCAAATCGCGGCAATAGACGCAGGCACGCAGGTTCCAGCCGGGGCTGAGGATTGCGGCGGCGACCTGATCCTGCCGGGCCTTATCGAACTGCACACTGACAATCTGGAGCGCCATATCGAACCGCGGCCAAAGGTGCATTTCCCCCATGCCGGGGCGATCCTGGCACATGATGGCGAACTGGCCTCGACCGGGATCACCACAGTCTTTGACGCGTTGCGGGTCGGCTCCATCGTTTCGAAAGACAAGGCAAGTTATGGCGAATACGCGCGGTTGCTGGCCGACGAAATCATCGCGATGCGGCAAAGCGGGGCCTTGCGGATCAATCATCTGCTGCATCTGCGGGCCGAGGTCTGTTCAGAAACGCTGATCGAAGAGCTTGCCAAATTCGGCCCGCAGGATGGCATCGGCATCGTCAGTCTGATGGACCACACGCCGGGCCAGCGCCAGTTTCGCGACCTGACGCAGTTGCGTCACTATGTACGCGGAAAACATGGATTGTCGGAGGCGGAGTTTCTAAGCCACGTCGCCACGCAACAAGTCCTTTCTGACCGTCTGGGCCGGGCGCACGAAGCGGCTGCGGTGGCCGAAGCGCGGCGGTTTGGCGCGGTTCTGGCCAGTCACGATGACACCACGGAGGCGCAAGTCGCCGTTTCCCGCAGCCACCACGCCACTTTTGCCGAGTTTCCGACGACGATCGAGGCTGCCCGGGCCTGCCGTACCCATGGCATTCATGTGATGATGGGCGCGCCAAACCTGATCCGCGGCGGATCGCACTCCGGTAACGTGGCGGCCAAAGACCTTGCCGCGTTGGATTTGCTGGATATTCTATCATCGGACTACGTGCCCGCAGCGCTGCTGACGGCGGCCTTGATGCTGGGCGATTTGTGGGACGATGTGCCGCGTGGTGTGGCCACCGTGACGCGGGCGCCTGCGATGGCCACCGGGCTAAGCGACCGTGGCAGCCTGCAACCGGGTCTGCGCGCCGACGTGATCCGCGTGGCGCGGCTGGGCAAAGCGGACGCGGTGCGCGGCGTTTGGGTCGGTGGGCGCAGGGTCGGCTAGATCTTTGCATCTTACGAAACCGTCACGCAGTTCTGCTTTGATGCCGCTGACGACAGGAGGCGCAAATGGCCGCAGGATTGCAGATTGAAACCAACGGCCATGTGACACGGTTAAAGTGGCACCGGTTGCGCCGGTCGGAGGCCGATCCGGAGTTTGGCGCCCCGGTGATGGCCGAGGGCTTC
This sequence comes from Rhodobacterales bacterium, assembly GCA_038231395.1. GTDB lineage: Bacteria > Pseudomonadota > Alphaproteobacteria > Rhodobacterales > Rhodobacteraceae > Stagnihabitans. The sequence goes on along the minus strand of JBBRLL010000026.1, from coordinate 42,388 downwards.
CGGCTTGGGGCCTCGATGGAACTTGACCTGCAAGTGCGCGGTGATGGCGGTTTTGTCGTGCTGCACGACGAAACGCTGGAGCGGGAGACGACGGGCAGCGGCCTCGTTTCAAGCCTTAATGGTGCCAAAATTGCCGGCCTGCGCTATCGGACCCAAGACTGTACGCCCATCCTTTCGGAGGATCTTGCCGCCCTTCTGACCATCGCGCATCCACAGGCGTTGTTGCAATTTGATATGAAGAACACGGCAGAGCAGGTCGGTCGCGTCGGGCTGGATCATTTTGCCGAACATTTTGCCGGGTGCTGCGGTTCTATCATCATCAGCGGTGGGTCGATTCCGCTGATCCGGGCGCTGGCAGAGCGGATTCCGACCCTGAAGCGCGGGTATGACCCCACCGACGATCTGTTGGAACTGTGGCCCAGCGTTGGTCTTGCCGGGGTTGAACGTGCGTTGACCCAGGTTTTGCGGGACAGGATCAAGCCCGACATGGTCTATCTGCAATGGGAGATGGTGCTGACCGCCGCTCGCCTGGGCTTGGATATGGTGGCGCTGGCCCATGCTGAAGGGGTTATGGTGGATGCCTGGACCCATCAGATGGCAGATCCGGCGCGCGGGTTTTCTGACCCCGAATGGGTGGAATTTTCGGCTTTGGTCGCACTGAAACCAGATCAGATTACCACGGATGAGGCGGTTGCCACGGAAGCTGCGTGGAACGCGCGGTTGTCTGGTGTCAGACCACAAAGATCGGATTTGTGACGGCGTGCAGTTGCCCGCTGGCGTCACGAAGCTCTGCCATCACAAAACGTGCCGCTTCGTCCAACCCAAAGACACCCTTGGCATCGGCTGGCACCGGACGGCCGGACCGCCTGCCGTTGCCATCGACGAAATGCAGGGTCAGCGGCTGATCCTGCGTCTGCCAATCGGCGCGGAAGGTCGCTGTCGAAGGCACCGTATCCCCCATTCGCATCACTGTACCGGTTGCCGTCTCTGCCGAAAGGATCAGGCGGGGACCCGAGGAGATATAGTTGCGGCCATTGGCCACGGCTTGCAGAATGGCTGCCTCGGTCAGCTCTGCGGCTTCCACATTGTTAAAGCCGATCAGACCTTTGCCACCCTCTGGCCCGTGAATGTCGCTGCCAGCGCTGGCAAGAAGCCGATGACCGAGGGCAAGCCAGTGCTGAAATACCGCCAGTCCTTCCTCGTTGTAATCGGACCACGGACCACCGTTCCAAATCTCGATCAGTCGAGCGGGCCCCGGCATCATGTCGGCATATTCCCAGCGGCAGCCGGTACAGGACGGATCGCCCGGTGACATGGGATGGGCAACGACGAACAAGGCGCCCTGTTCCATGACGCTTTGGGCCAGATCAGGCATGGATTTCCCGCTGACCGGACCAGTCCGCCATTCGTGCCACTGGTTGCCACCCAAAGCGAGGGCATGGCCCCAATGGGTGGTCATTTCCATACCGCCGATGGTCAAAAGGTTTTCACTGGCACTCGAATGCAGTTCGGCATGGCCGGAGGTCGTGTTGTGATCCGACAGGGTCATGAAATCCAGATTGCGGCTCTGGGCCCAGTTGACCAGACCCTCCACGTCCCAACTGCCATCGGAATGAAGCGTATGGGCGTGCAGATCACCACGAAACCAACCCTTGCCACGCGGGCTGGGCTTGCGGGCGGCAAAGGCCGGTTTCGGCGCTGTCTGGGCCGCTTCGCACTCTATTTCAAACTGGTAGTTCACTGTGCCAAGCAGGCGAAAGCAGTCCATCCATACTGTCCACGTTCCGGGCTCTATCGGGCCGGGCAGATAGCCGGGGGTTGCGTATGTGGCCTCGATGATGAAATCGCGCACGGGGTTGTTGTGCCTTGCGCCGCGTGATCCATCGGGGCCGAACAGGCTGAGGCAGATCATGTTGTCAAACATTTCGCCCGGTTCACGGCCCGGGCTGGTCTGAAAGCGGGCAACAAGGCGCGTGGTGCCGTGGGGTACATCAAACGCCAGCGGCACATGGGTTTTGTGCTGGCTTGCCGTGAGCATGCCCGAAAAGATCATACTGCGGCTCCCTCGTGCAGGACGGGTTCAGGGTTCTCAACCAGGCCCAGACGCGCGCCATCCCGGAACACGTGCAAGCGGCGCGGCAGAAGGGTAAGCGTGGCGCCGGGCTCCGGGGCCAGTTCGCGCGGGCAGGTCAGGGTCATCAGGTCACCATCCGCCGTCATCAGGTTGACCTTGGTCATCGGCCCAAGGTCAACCACGCGCAAGACGCGCGCCGGGGCACCGTTTGGGTTGGTCACCATATCCTCGGGGCGCGACAGCAGCGCCACTTCCCCATCGGGCAGGCCAAAGTGCAGCGGCAGACCATACCAATTGGCGCGGCCTTGCGTGATCCGCGTGGTGCAGGTGTTCATCGCACCGATGAATTGTGCCACGGCGAGGGTTTGGGGATCACAGTACAAGGCGCTAGGCGGGCCGAATTGTTCGATGCGACCAGCCTGCATCACCACGATACGGTCGGCCAACTCCATCGCCTCTTCCTGATCATGGGTGACAAAGATCGTGGTCAGGTCCAGCCGGCGTTGCAGCGATTTCAGCTCTTCGCGCAGGGATTTGCGCAAATGCGCGTCAAGGGCCGAAAAGGGTTCGTCCATCAGCAGCACTTTCGGCTCCACCACCAGACAGCGGGCCAGAGCGACCCGTTGCGCCTGACCGCCGGACAGTTCGGATGGCAAACGCTTGCCAAAGGACGAAAGACCAACGAGGTCCAGCACAGCGGTGACCTTCGCGGCAATCTCGGCCCGGGGCAAACCGCGCACCCGCAGGCCAAAGCCCACATTCTGCGCCACAGTCATATGCGACCAAAGCGCGTGGCTTTGAAACACCATGGCAGTCGGGCGACGGTTGGCTTGGGTGGCGGTCATGTCAACGCCTTCGATCCGGATCGAACCACTGTCAGCCTCTGTCAGGCCCGAAATCACCCGCAACAGGGTCGATTTTCCGCACCCTGACGGCCCAAGCAGGCAGACCAATTCCCCACGATCAACTGTGAACGTGGCGTCGCGCACGGCAGGCGCGCCGTTGTAGGTTTTGGAAATGGCGTCGATTTGCAGCATGTCAGGCTCCGAATCCTTGGGCGATGCCCTTCGCGCTCATAAAGCGCCGGGTCAGCAGCAGAAGGGCAAAACACGGCACCCAGATCAGCACACATAGGACGGCAGCCTCTTGCAGGATGACCTGACTGGACAATGTCATCAGCAGCAAAGGCATGGTGGTGACGGTTGGCGCGCCGATCAGCAAAGCACCGTCCACTTCAAACAACACCGACACGAAGGCCAAGACGTAGCTGGCGGCCAAGGCAGGCAAAGCTTGCGGCAGGGTGATCATCAAAAACACCCGCAGTCGCGAGGCACCAAGGTCAAACGCCGCCTCCTCCAGTGCCGGAGGGATACCGCGAAAAGCGGCAGTGGGGATCCAGATCATGAACAGCACCGCCGACAGCATCTGCACCAGCACGACGCCCCAGAAATTGCCGACCAGCCCAAGCCGCAGGAAAATGACGGCAATCGAGACGAACAAGGCGAATTTTGGCACCGCTTGGGCTGCGATGAATGAAAAGAGCATCAATTGCCGGCCGGGAAATTTCAGCCGCGCAAAGGCATAGGCGGCGGGCCAGCAGATCACTGCGGCGGCAGTGGTGGCGATGGACGTCAGCCCGAGGGAGGTGAGGATGGGCGTCAGCACCGTCTCGCGTCCCAACATGCCGAACCAGAATTTCATGCCCCACTCGGTCGGCAGAAGATGCGGATAGCGCCATTTGACCGCGAAAGCCCACATGATCACGGTCACAATCGGGCCCAGCATCACCAGACCCATCGTGCCCAGAATCAAAAGCCCGCCAAGGGGAGTGCGCTTCATCATTCCTCCTGCGACTTCAGCATGGTGGCGATGTAAAACGCGCCCATCACCGAAGAAATTGCCATCAGGATCACCGCCTGCACCTGAGCCGAGTCGAGGTCACGCAGATTGCCCAAAGTGCGCTGCATGAACGGGCCCATCATCTCGGGCGCTGCAGGTCCAAGCATATAGGGCACGGTGAAAGAACCGATGATGCCCAGAAAGGTCAAAGAAAAGGCGATCAGCAAAGACCGGCGGATCTGGGGCAGCAAAATCTCCCAAAGGATGCGGGTGGCACCAGCGCCAAGGTCGCGGGCGGCTTCCACGGCGTGATCTGACACTTGGGTCAAGCCGGCGGTCAGCACCAGAACCGGCAACGGCAGGTTCTCCCACACAAAGGCCAGAAACGGTCCGACGGGTGTCAGATAGGGCGTGCGATAATGGGTAAAGCCGACCTGTTCCAGCAGCAGCTGAAACAATCCGTTCGGGCCCAGAAACCGGACCAAAGCGTAGGATATGATGATGGAGGGCACAAACAGCGGAAACAGCGACAAGGCATGGATCATGGTGGCGATCCTGCCGCTGGAAAACCGCAGGTAAAGCGCTATGCCAAACGAGATTGATATGGCCGTGAATGCCGAAATCAGCGTGACTTCGATTGTGTAGCGCAGGTTGGCCATCGAATAGGCGTCGGTGAAGAACCCGACGTAACGCGACATGCTGACGCTGCCGTTGACCAGCAGGGTTGCCGCCACCATGCGCACCGTCGGCCACAGCGTCAGCGCCAGAAGCAGGCTGACCGGCAAGGCCACAAGCGCCAAACCGGCCAAGGCTTGTGGGCCAAGGCCGGTGCGTCGTTGGCGTCCGGAGGCAATACCCCCGGACGCAGGCTCCATCGTTGACATCAGTCGCGCTTGATGTTGGTGGCAACGTTCTTGTACCAGCCGTCGTTCTTGGCCTTGCTCCAGTCGCCCGACGGGAACGTCGGGATGGAAACCGGGATCACGTCAATATATTCGGCCTTCAGGTCTGCCGGCAGGTTGTCCCACGAAATGCCCGGGAAGCCGCCGATGTCCTTGACGCAAGAGGTCTGGGTTGCGGGCGAAAGCATGAAGTTCGCCAGCGTCAAAGCGCCCGCCATGTTGGTCGCATTGACCGGGATGGCCGAGTAAGCGAAGCCGCCGCACAGTGCCAGATCCTGCAGCTGAACCAGCTTCACCGTTTCGGGCAGAACGCCGTTCTTCAGCGCCTGCAATGCCTGATCCGACCAGGCCGGGATCATGTCGACAGCGCCTTGCGCCAGAAGCTGCAAAGCCGGGGTGTTGCCGGCAGTGTAGGTGCCTTCGCCGAACGTGAAGGGATGCAGATCCTTAAGGATCGCCCAGCCCTTTTGCAGCATCTCTTCGGCTTTTGCCGGGTCGAAGTTGGTGGTGGTGAACATCGACGGGTCTTTGCCGTTGCCTTCATGGATGGCACGGATGACGAAGTTAGAGCCTGAACCGCCTTTGTCGGGACGACCATAGGTGAAGCGGCCCGGATTGGCCTTGGCCCATGCCACCAGATCGGCGAAAGTCTTCGGCGGATTTTTGACCTTGGCGCTGTCATAGGCGATCAGCACCTGGCTGCCGCGATAGGGCAGCTGGATCGGTGCTTCCACCGCAGCCGGGTTGATCAACTTCAGGTTTGGCACGTTCTTTTCGTCCATCGCCAGCCACAGGCCGGCTTCGACCGAACCTGCGACCGAAGCAGCCTCGATCTCTTCAAAGTAATCGACCTGCGGGTCCGATTTCGACTGCATGGCAGCCAAAGCGCGGGTTGCGATGGTGCCGTTGCCATCGGATACGCCACGGGTGATCGTGACGTTAAAAGACATGCCCGGATTGGCAGCCTCGAACGCGGGCTTCAGGATGTTGTTCCACCAGTCAGAGATATTGGTATCTCCGTCGGTGAAAACCTGAAGAACCTTTTTGTCCTCAGCCAGAACGCGGGTCGAGGCTAAGGCCGCAGTGGCGGCCGTGGTGGCCAGAAATTGACGACGTGACAGCATGGCAGGCATCCTTTGCGAAGGGCGGACTTTCCTGAGGGTGGTCTTTGCAAGCACCGGAAAGGTTCGCGCACCCTGAGCCGCCTGCATGACCGTGCTGTGAACGACGGATGAACCTTAGATGACGGGTCAGCCGCGCAAGGGCCGGAAATTTCCCGATTGTATCGGAAAGTCGTCCGACGGTTGTTGTGCGATGGACCGGATCCGCCCTTCTGCCGCGGCGATCTGGGCTGACCCGCCCAGAATCCGGAACCGCGAGTCGTAGCTGCGGCTTTCCTGACCTTGCAGCCAGATCATCTCGCCCCGCGCGCGTGCCGAAAGGTCACCCAATACGTGGTGGGTCGAAGGCTCGATCCCGAAGGCATAGCCGCCCGCCTGAAAATGCTGCCATTCGTACAGGCAGGGGAACTGATCCTTGCGGGTTGTCACTTCGATGCCAAGTGACAGGCGGTCATTCACCAATGCCACCGGAACCTCGCCCGCCTGATCAGCGGTCGTTTCATGCGCCCACACCTGTTCGGCAAAGCCGTCGGTCGGGGCGGGAACGGTCTGATAGCCGACGCCCTGCTTTGTGTAGCGATTGGTGTGGGCTGCCCAGATCACATCTGAAATCGGTGCCAGATAGCGCGAGCCTTGTGCCAGCAACGGGGCGCCTATGTTGACATGGTAGAACAGCATGTGCGGTGTCGGCAGAAAACCGGTGTTCTGCACCCGGTCTGACAGGCGAATTTCGGTGCCGCCCAAGTCGACCTCGATCCGCCGGAACAGCGTCAACTGCTCACCAAAGGTGGTGGCCTGCCGCACCTGACCTTCGGCCCACAGGATGCAACGGTCGCCGTCCCACCGCTCTCCGTAACCCGAAAGCTTGGCTGGAATCGTGGAAATCCGGCCATGCAGCCCATGCGTGTTGGTGGCAATGTTGGGATAGTTGTAATTGTCGGCTGGAACCTCCTCTGGCCCGCCGATATGGTCCAGACCACAGGTCACCAGAAACCCCGAAAAGCTGCGCCCCCAACTGAAGCCACCTTCCGAGGCGTGTTCGTGCAGCCCGGGGTGGCGCACGCCGGATGGCCCATGCCAGCCAATCGAACATCCTTTGAACTCCACCTCGCAGATATCAAACGCACGGTCGATCAGCACGGTAAAGCGCAGGCCGGACCCGGTGCGAAACTCCAGCATCCGCACGCCGCGTTCCAGCCCGTCTGACAATTCCATCAGCCGAACCCCGCCGAACGCCCCAAGGCTACCGCTGCGGCGGGCAAGGTCAAGGCGGCTCAGGTCTTCGTCGAACAACTTGGGCATCTTTTCCCTTTGGGTTCAGTCCGCGCTTTGCACGTCATCAAAGCTGGAATAATTGGCCCGGTACAGCCCGGCATAAAGCCCGCCATTCGCCAAAAGCTGGGCGTGGGTGCCGCTTTCCACCAGCCGCCCTGCTTGCAAGACCATGATCCGGTCGGCGTGGCGCACCGTGGCCAGACGGTGGGCGATCACCAGCCCGTTCCGCCCCTTCAACAAGGTGGCCAGTGCGCGCTGGATCACCAGTTCGGTGGCGCTGTCGATACTGGCGGTCGCTTCGTCCAGCACCAGAATCTTGGCATCGGCCACCAAAGCGCGCGCGAAGCTAAGAAGCTGGCGCTGCCCGGTGGACAGGCTGCCACCACGTTCCCCAAGCATCGTGTCATAGCCCAAGGGCAGCGCGCGAATGAAAGGATCGGCACCAAGAACGGTCGCAGCGGCGATGATCTGATCGCGCGTAGCCTCCACCTTGTTGTAGCCGATATTCTCCAGAATAGTCCCCGTAAACAGGAAAGGCTCTTGCAGAACCATGGCGATCTGGCGGCCAAGCGAGGCTTGCGTCACATCGCGCACGTCGTGGCCACCGACCAGAACCTGGCCTTCGGTCACATCATAAAACCGATGGATCAGCGACATGGCACTGGATTTGCCGGACCCTGTGGGCCCGACCAAAGCGACCGTCTGGCCCGGTTCAACCCGGAACGACAGATCCTTCAGCACCATCTGTCGGGTGTCATAGCCGAACGTGACATGGCGGAATTCAACCGAGCCATCGGTTTCCGGCAGGTCGATGGCACCGGGCTTGTCCTGAACCGAAACCGCCACATCCAGCACCTCGATCAGTCGTTGCCCAGAGGCCATGGCGCGCTGCATCACCGAATACTGGATGGTCAGCGATCGGATCGGGTCAAAGAACCGCTGGATATAGAACAGGAAGGCCACCATCACCCCCACATCCAACTTGCGGTCCAAGACCAACATGCCGCCCAGCACCACAACCAGCGCCATCGCAAGCCCGGTCAGCGCATCCACAATCGGCACCAGCACCTGCGCGATCTTTGAGGCGTGCAGGTTGCTTGTCAGGTTTGCCAGCACTTTGCCCTTGTAAAGCTGCGCATTCAACGCCTCACGCCCCATCCCCTGCACAGTGCGGGCTGCGTGGATCCCCTCAGCCAAAGCGCCATTGACGGCAGAGTTCGTTTCATGCGCCGCGATGAACGCGTCGCGCGCCAAGGGCAGCCAGAAAATCCGGACGACAAACAGGATTGGCAAAACCGAAAGGGTGATCAGGCCAAGGCTGGTATCAAGATACAGCATCAAGGAAATGATGCCGAACAACAGGACAATATCGCCAACCGACAGCACCGATGTTTCAAGGAACTCTTGCATGGAGCCGACATCGCCCTGCAAGCGCGACATCAGGCGGCCGACTTCGGTCTTGTCCATGAAAGACAGCGACACCTTTTGCAGATGGGCAAACATGGCGCGGCGGATGTCGAACAAAACGTTCTCGGCGGCCTTGCCAACGACGGTTTCCTGCACGTAGCTGGCTAAGTAGTTCACCGCGATGACCAGGGCAAAGGTGATCAGGGCGGCATGCAGGACACCGATATTGCCAACCATCACGCCCTGGTCGATGGCGCGGCGGATGATCATCGGGATGGCAAGTTGCGTCAGGGTGAACACCAGCACCGCCACCACTGAAATCACGAAACTGCGCCGGTAGGGTGCTACAAATGCGCCGATCCGCCGGATGATCTGCGGGTCGAACACCTTGCCAAACATCTCCTCCTCGATGCGGTGGCTGCCCACCACGGCGCGCAATGTTGGCGCTCCGGGGGCCGACTGGCGGTCGGACTGGTAGTCATCCAAGGCCGGGTGATCGGTCATAGCCCCTCGCGATCCGAGGCATTGGTTTGCAGGTCAAAAAGCGTCCGATACCGGCCATTCAGCGACAGAAGTTCGGCATGGCTGCCCTGTTCCACCACGCGGCCGCCTTCCAGAAACAAAATCCGGTCGGCGTGCAAAAGCGAGTTCAGACGGTGCGCCACAATCAGCGTCACCCGGTCGGCGGCACCCTCTGCCAAGGCGGTGCGGATGCGGCCTTCGGTGTTGGCATCTACCGCAGCCGTGCTGTCGTCAAAGATCAAAACGGCGGGGTTGGGCACCAAAGACCGCGCAATCGCCACCCTTTGCCGCTGCCCGCCCGAAAGTGACGCCCCCCGCTCGCCCACCACAGTCCGATAGCCCGATTTCAACCCGGCGATATGGCTGTGGATTTGCGCATCGGCGGAGGCCTGAAAAATCTCGCCTTCGTCAACTCCGGGTTCAGCATAGGCGATATTATTCTCCAGTGTCGTGGTGAACAAAAACACGTCCTGCGCCACCACCGAAACCGCCCGACGCAAGGACGCCAATGTCAGATGCCTGACATCTTGGCCATCCAGAGTGATGCGGCCGGCAGTGACATCATAAAACCGTGGTATCAGGTGAGACAGTGTCGATTTTCCGCTGCCCGGCGGGCCGATGATCCCGATGGTTTCGCCTTTCCTGGCGGTGAAGGTCAGGCCTGCCAACACTTTGGCACTCGGCGCGTTGGGATAGGCGAAGTCTACCGCTTCGAACCGCAATACGGCATCGGTCAACCTCAGGTCCACGGCATCTGGCGCATCGGCAATGGCCGGTTGCAGGTCCAGAAATGCAAAAACCCGCGCGCCACAGGTCGAGGTCCGGGCGAAAGAGTTTACCAGCAGCCCCAACTGCCGCACTGGCATTTGCAGGATGGTCCTGAAGGTCAGGAAGGACGTCAAGGTGCCGACCGACATGGTTCCTGCCATCACCTTCTCGCCGCCCACCCACAAGACCAGTCCCATCGCAGCCAGAAATGACAGGGTCATGATGCCGGTGGAGCGGACGCGGATATCCACCCTTTCATGGGCCAGTTCCAAGGCGGAGGCGGAGGCGGCGTCGAATTTGCCCATCTCGTGTGCCCCGGCCGAAAACGCCCGCACCACGCGGATACCGGCAAGATTTTCCTCCATCACGCGACTTAGAACCGACATCCGGTCCTGCAAATCCCGCCAGGTCAGGCGCAGCCGCAGCTGCGACACCGAGGAGAACCAGCCCACCACAGGCACGAAGCTCAGCGCCATCAGCCCTAGCACCGGGTCGATCCGCAACAACATCGTGCCGCCGAAGCCGATCAGCACCGACAGCAGGACCAGCCGAACCAGTCCGGTCGAAAAGAACTGGCGTGCGCCGTCCAAATCCAGCAGGCCCAGCGTGATCAGGTCGCCCGAATGGACCGAGTCATGGAAACCGAAGCTAAGCCGCTGCACCTGCTCATAATAGCGCAACCTAAGTTCGACGCCGGTGGTGTGATTGACGGCCTCGGAGAAATAGTTCTGAAAGGTGGTGAAAACCCCCCGCACGATTGAGACAACCAGCACCAACACTGCCGTCGTCATCAACGCGGCTTTGGCGTCGCCTTGTTGCGCCAGATGCTGCGTCTGGTCGATCGCCTGGCCCAGAAGCCGCGGAATAATCAGTTGCATTCCCGCTGAAATCAGCGTGGCACCGACGGCGAACACCACCTGCCATGGCGTGAGAAAGGCAATCTGCGTCATCCGCCACAGCGTTCGCAAACCACCGCGCCAGGTGTGGGCGTCGGCTACGGCCATGACCTCCAACGGTCGGCGCAAAATCATTGTTTGGGATATCACAGTAAGGTTCCGGTGCGCGGCTGGCCCTGAATCGGGTAGGAGCCGACACTGGCAGATAAGACCATTATCAAACCATGGGCCAGCCCAAACCGCACCGGAAAACCGAATTTCTGAGTGTGTGTACCCAACCCCTCAGCCGACCGGAATTGATTTTACAACGCCTGCCCGGTATCGCCAAACACATGGGTCCGGGTCGGGTCAAAGGCCACAGCCGTCAGGTCGCCGGTTTTGGCCGCCAACTCTCCCGGCCCTTGCAGCACAAATGTCCCGCTGTCGGTTTGCAGATGCACCAGCGTCTGGTTGCCCAACCGCTCCACCAACATAACTTTGGCTTGCAGAACGGCATCAGGGCTTGCCGCATCGACCAGACGGGCATGTTCGGGCCGGATGCCCAGATCAATCTTTTCTCCCGGCATGACCAAACCACCACGCCGCAGCTGAAGCGGGTACAGACGTTCGGCAAGACGGACAACAAGGGCCTGTTCCGCGGCTTCAGTGACGATTGCCGGCAAGATATTCATTGAGGGAGAGCCGATAAACGTGGCCACGAACTTGTTGGCGGGGTGATTGTAAAGCTCCAACGGTGCGCCGATTTGCTGGATCCGCCCCTGATCCATCACGACGATGCGGTCGGCCATCGTCATCGCCTCGATTTGGTCATGGGTCACGTAGATCATCGTGGCGGCAAGGTCGTGGTGCAGGTTGGACAGTTCCACCCGCATCTGGACGCGCAACATGGCGTCAAGGTTGGAAAGTGGTTCGTCGAACAGGAACACCTCCGGGTCACGCACCAAAGCGCGACCGATGGCAACACGTTGGCGCTGGCCACCCGACAGCATGGCGGGGCGGCGGTCCAGCAGATGGTCCAGCTTCAGGGTCTTGGCGACGGCGGTGGCTTTGGCCAAACGCTCTGCCTTTTTCATCCCGGCAGCTTCCAGTGAGAAGGCGATGTTTTCGGCAACGCTCATGTGCGGGTAAAGCGCGTAGGATTGGAACACCATGGCGATACGACGGTCAGAGGGTTCAAGGTCTGTCACATCACGGTCAGCGATACGAATCTCGCCGGAGGTTACATCCTCCAGCCCCGCAATCAGCCGTAACAGGGTCGATTTTCCGCAACCGGACGGGCCGAGAAGGGCGCAGAACTCGCCCTTCTCAACCGCCAGATTGATGTCTTGCAGCGCCTGAAAACCACCGAAGGTCTTGGACAGCGCTTTCAACTCGACATGCGGCATAATTACTCCTTTAACCAGACCCGCATCGGGTTTGGCCCCCGGTTGCACCAGATGTAGTAGGGTACGGCGGTCAACGGGCTGGAGGATTCAGCGGCAGGGGTGCTGCGGTAAAGCGCATTTCCCCAGTTTGCGACATCCGCGATGTGTGCCTGACCTTTGACCACCGTGATGCCGCCCAAAAGATCCGGCTGCCAGTCCGATGACAAGACCGTCGTCGACGGCAGCCGCATCCGGCTGACCGGGCCTGCGACATCGCGCTCTTCGACGCAATAAACCAATGGACCACGGCGCAGCGCGACCCGGCCCTGATCCTGCCGGACGTCAGGATGGGCATAGGTCCGTTCGGCGGGCATCGGCAGCGACAGTTCCACCTTATCGCCCTTTGCCCAGACCCGGGTCAGCTTCAGATACCCACGCTCTGTCTCCATCGGAACGGAAACACCGTTGACCGACGCTTTGGCGCCTGTGGCCCAGCCGGGAATGCGCAAAGCCAAAGTGAAGGGTCCGGCATCTTCCGGCGTTACAAAAATGGCGATTTCCCCAGACCAAGGGTAGTTGGAGGTCTCTGCCAATGTCACGGAACCGCCTGACACGGCCAAAGTGGTCGTCGCACCACCGTAAAGATGAACGGCCACTTCGGTATCGGCGACAGAGTAGAAATAACCGGCGACCGAGGCCACCAGACGGGCCACGTTCATCGTGCAGCACGGGCAGGGGTGCCAGTCCCACCGGGTGTGGGTTCCGTCACTTTCCAGCTTGTTGTCGTAAAAATACTGGATGCCGTCTTGCGACAACCCGGCCAAGGCGTTGTTATACAGGGCAAGTTCCAGCATGTCGGCATATTGCCCGTCGAGGTCAAGGTTCAGCATGCGCGCCGCCCAAAAGATCATCGCCACGCTGGCGCAGGTTTCGGCATAGGCGGTGTCGTTGGGCAGGTCGTAATCCTTGGTGAACCCCTCGTTGCTGGCCGACGGACCAAAGCCCCCGGTGACATACATCCGCGTGCGGGTGACGTCGGCCCACAACACCTCACACGCCCGCTTCAGGCTTTCGTCGCCATGTTCGGCGGCAAGATCAGCCATCGCCGTATACATATACATTGCGCGCACCGCATGGCCGACGACCTTGGTTTGTTGCCGCACCGGGATGTGCGACTGGCTGTATTCGTAGGTACCCTGCATGAAGCTTTCCGGCGCCTCGCCCCGCGCCGCACGCTCGACGTCGAAATAGTGCGGTTGGGCACCGCGTTCGTCGATGAAATAGGTGGCGAGGTCGAGGTATTTGCGCAAGCCCGTCGCATGGTACAGCTTGACCAGGGCCAGCTCAATTTCCTGATGACCGCAGTAGCCGCGCTTTTGCCCCGGCCCACGGCCAAACACCGTGGCGATATGGTCCATATAGCGCATCATCACCTTCATGAACCGATCACGGCCCGTCGTGTGATAATAGGCGACCGCACCCTCTAACATGTGGCCGGCATTATACATTTCGTGATTGTCGCGCAGATTGGTCCAGCGGTTCTGCGGCTCCCGCTCCAGATACCAGCAGTTGAGATAGCCATCCTCGGCCTGCGCCTTTTCAAGGTCATTGATGATGGTTTCGATCTTTTGTTCAATCCCCGGATCGCGGCGATGCGACAGGGCGTAAGACGCCGCCTCGATCCACTTGCCGATATCGCTGTCCCAGAAGATCTGCGTGGTAAAGTTGTGTTTGTTGCGCGGAAAGCGCAGCGGCGGCACCGGTTTGGGCAACGTCAGGCTTTCCAGCATGCCATGGGCGGCAAGTTGGGCGTACTGGCTGGGGATGGTGCGGTTCAGCACGCACTCCAGACGCTCGCTCCAAAAAGGTCCGGTGATCTGCACGTCGCTGAACGTGACTGAGGCATATTTCCGCATAGTTCCTCCATTCCGGCCATCCTTGGATTGAGGAGGGCCGCTTATCCAAGTTCAAGGGTTGAGGCCCGCGTCACCAGACGGCAGGGCAGCAGGCGCAGGCCTTGTTCAGGCTTGCCTTTGATCATCGCAACCAAGCAGCGCCCGGCTTCGGCACCAAGAGCTGCAAGGTTCATGTCGATAGAAGTAAGGGGAGGGCGGACGGCTTCGGCCATCACCTCCCAGTTGTCAAAGCCGACAATGGCCACGTCTTGCGGCACCCGTCGGCCCATTTCGCGCAGCGCATCAACAGCACCGCGGGCAATCTGATCGTTGCCGCAGAACAGGGCGTCAGGGTTCGGCTTTCCGGGGCCATAAAGCTCTGCCATTGCGGCTCGCCCGCAGCTTTCCGTCCATTTGCCATAACGGATCGGGATCGGTTCTATGCCAGCCGCAGCAAGAGTTTCCGCATAGCCCGCACCGCGCAGACGAACGGCCTCAAAATCTTCGGGCCCGGTGATGTGCGCGATGCGGCGACGTCCGACCGACAGCAAATGCTCGACGGCCAGCACTGCGCCGCCATAGTCGTCGGGCAGCAGGGTCAGGCCATCATCCTCGCCATGGGCAAAGACATGGATCACCGGAATCCCAAGGTTTGAAAGCGGCGCTGCGGGGCGACGGTCTGACCGGCGGGCGGTCACGACAATGCCGTCGATCTGTTTGGCCAACAGCTGTTCGACATGCGCTGCCTCACGCGCTGGATCGTCGGTGGCGTTACACATGAACACACCAATGCCCAGTGGAGCCAGCACCGCCTCCAACCCTTCCATGATCGGCATGGTAAAGCGACCGAAGCTGTCGTTGGAGATTAGGCCGACGGCCCCGGACAGCCCGGTATGCAGGCTTTTCGCCAGCGTGTTTGGCCGGAATTGCAAACGCTCCGCGACTTCCGCCACACGTTTGCGGGTTTCAAAGGCGATCGTGCCGGTCTTGTTCAACACCTTCGACACGGTGCCGATTGACACCCCGGCCTCACGCGCGACATCGCGGATGGTCGTATGCCGTGGCGCAATCATTTGACGGCACCAGACAGCAGGCCAGAGATGTAATAGCGCTGCAACAGCAGGTAGACGATCAGACACGGCAGGATGGAGATGATGACCGACGCCTGCAACCCGCCCCAGTTGACCGCCCCGAACTGCCCGGTGATAACGCCCGTCATCATGATCGGCACAGTAAAGGCGTTTTCGTTGTTCATCAGGATCAGCGCGCCCAGAAACTCGTTCCAACTGGTGATGAAGGCAAACAACGCCACTGTCACGACGCCGGGCAGAACCAATGGCAGGAATATCCGGCGAAAGGCGAACAGGCTGCTGGCGCCATCGACCACGGCAGCCTCCTCCATCTCTTTCGGGATCGCTTCGAACGAATTGCGCATCAGGTAGATGGAAAACGGTAGTTGCAGGATGGTGTGCAATATCGCCAGACCGACTTTGGTTGCCGTCAGTCCCAACACGTTCAGCATCAGATAAAGCGGCACCAACAAGGCCTGAAACGGCAACATCATCGAGGCGAGCAGGATGAGGAAGATCACCTCCTTGCCCGGCAAATCAAAGCGCGCAAGAGCGTAACCCGCAGGAACTGACAGCACGACACAGAACAGGATTGTCAAAGCCGCCACCGCCAGCGAATTGCCAACATAGGTCGCAATCCCGGCGTGATAGTGGATGATTGACAGGTAATTTTCAAAGCTGAACGAATGAGGCAAGTAGCTGGGCGGCGGCGTAGTAGCTTCGTCCGGGGTCTTGATCGAGGCGAACAGAGACATCACCAGCGGCCACATCATGATGACAATGACCGCCACGCAGATCGCCGCAATCAGATATTCCCCCTTGCGCACGCGGCGCGGGCGAAGGTTTGCAACTGCGCTCATCCCTTGGTTCCCTTGCGTGAAAGCCACAGTTGCAGCGCGGTTCCCGAAGTGATCACCACCATCAGGACCACCGCTTGCGCCGACCCATAGCCCAATTCAAACCGGATGAAGCTGCTTTGATAAATCCAATAGACGGTTGTGAACGTTTGCCCGCGTGGTCCGCCGCCTGTCATCAGGTAAAACTGGTCAAACGCCAACATGGAGCCGATGGCAGAGATCAGCGTCGCCAGAATGATCGACCGTGAGGCGAGGGGAATGATGATCCGCCGCAGCCGCATGAAGCCGGAAGCGCCGTCGATCATCGACGCCTCGATCACGTCATTCGAGATCGCCTGAATCCCCGCCACCATCAGGATCATCCCAAAACCGACGACCTTCCAGACGACAGAGATGATCACGGCATACTGCCCGGTGGTGGCTTTCTTGAACCAAACCAGAGGCTGCGCCAGAATCCCTGCGTCAACCAGAAGTTTGTTGAACGGGCCGACTTGCTGGTCAAACAACCAGTACCAAAGCAGCGAAGACGAGGCCAAGCCGATCACCACCGGCATGAACACCACTGTCCGCGTGATCTGCCGCAACCGTGTATTCTTTGCGGTCAGCAGGGCCAGCGCAAGGTTCAGTACCAGCAATATTGGCGTCAGATAGGCGGTATAGGTCAGGGTAAACACCATCGCCCGCCAGAAGTTCTTGTCGGCAAAGGCGCGGCGGTAATTGTCAAAGCCAATCCAGTCACCACCGCCCAACAGGCTTTGCGAGGTGAACGACAGCACGATCAACTGCCCCAGTGGCCACAGCACAAACACGGCCACAAAGGCCAGCGCCGGGGCGATATAGGCGAAACCCACCCAGTTGTTCTTGCGCCTGCTCATACGTCTCCGCTTCCCGGATCAGGAGGTCAGTCGTGAGAAAGGCTGCGGCGCAATGTACGCCGCAGCCAAGGATTCAGCGGCTTGCGATGTCCTGCATCGACTTTTTGGCATCTGCTATGGCACCGTCAATGTCGCCATCAAAGATCGCCTGCTGGATCATCCCGATCCACGGGCTGGAGTCAGAATTCACCATGTCGGCGAAGTGGAACACCCACGGCACGTAACCCGCAGCCAAAGCCTTGGACGTGGTCAGGACCTTGTCATTGCCCTTGCTGTACTGGTTGTCGGCAAGGTCAGTCCGGGTGGTCAAAAGCGAGTTCTTTGCCAGACCGTTCAGTTGGGCGTCATCCGACAGAACCCATGTCAGAAACTCACGCGCGTCCTTTTCGTTCTTGCCCTTGGCCGGAACCGCAACGACGTCACCGCCGACAAAACCAGAGACCTGGCCCGCCGTGGTGCCCGGAAGCAGGGTCAAGCCATAGTTGAAGTCAGGATGTTCGCGCTTCATCAGGCTGATCAGGAAGCCACCGGTCCCGACGATGCCGATATTGCCACCGACAAAAGCCGAGACGAACTTGGCCCCAGTGTCGGTTTGCGCATCGGCCGGGATATCGCCGGCTTTCCACATGGTCTGGTAGGCTTCCAGAACCTTCTTGACGCCATCACCTGTCAGCGCCTCGTCCTTGCCATCCTTGGGCAGGATCTTGGAGCCAGCGGCGACCATCATCGGCGAGGTCACGAAGATATTGCAGCCCGCGCAGGCACCCGAGAACCAGAAGCCATAGGTATCAGCGCCCAAAGCGTGTATCTTGGCAGAGTCAGCGACGATTTCATCAATGGTCGCCGGGCCCTTTTCCGGGTCAAGACCGGCCTTTTTGAAAAGGTCCTTGTTCCATGCCAGCACCGAAACGTCGGGGGTAAAGCCGACCCCGTAGACCTTTCCGTCATACGTCGCGATGTCTTTATACGCCTGAACGTGGGTCTTGTAGTGCGGGTCGGCGTTCAACTGCTCGGTCACGTCGGTCAGAAATCCGGCCTTCATGAAGTCGGGCATATAGATCAGGTCAAACGACACCAGATCCGGCGCATTGCCGCCCTGGATCGAGGTGGCCAACTTGGTCACCAACTGATTGTCCGGGATAGCGGTCAATTCAATCTTGTTCGGATGGCTGGCGTTCCACAAGTCAACCATCAGCTGGCCGGGGTCGGACGCCGACTTGCGCACCCACATGGTGAGCGTTTCGGCATCCGCCATTCCCGCAGCGAAAGCTGCGAGTGAGGCAGTCAGAAGCAGCCGGCGCATGCCGGTTGCGGACAGGTTTTTCATGTCATCCTCCCTTGGATGCCGATCGGGTCGGCGGTGCAGAAAAGGTTTTCTCTTGTCGATCCGCGATTCGCTTTGAATGATTCGCGTTTAGGAAAACGATTTCCTAAGTAGTTTTGGCAGAAGTTGCACAAAACTCAAGCACTGTGTGAATCCGCCCGAAAAGATGCCTTCCGCACTTTGCCTGACGAATGGCGGTGATCACGGTAAGTCTGAGCAAACCTCTTGCGGGCGCGTTCCGATGACAGTCCGATGGGCTACAAGCGCCGAGGGTTTGCAGTGCGGCAAGCCTGTCGAATGGCGTTTCGGCAGATCGGTAGCAGTTAGGTTTTTGGCCTCCCAGAGCAATTGGCCCGCACCAAAAATCGACCGCGTCGTTAGTTGTACCTTTGCATTTGCACACCGCAGAGCGCCGCGTGGAACATGATTGAATTGTGCTGATAGTCGATGCCAGAGCGGGTTAGCAGGGGCGATACCAGTGTTACGCGCTCTGAAAAAGAACCGCGATGCTGCAAGGGTAGCAAATAAGGCAAGGTCATTCCTGACCGCCGAAGTGGTGCCGGTAACTTTTACGGTTTAGCCTGTTCCGCCAAACCAGCGGCACGCAGGGCGCTGATGCTTTGACGTGGGGCAATCGCCTCTGGCGCAATGGTCAGGACCAAAACCGCGCCGGTTCCAGATTTGGCCGAAACTACCGCGCGTTCGAAGGCCGCAATGAAGTCGGCGGTGGCCTCCACCCGTTCGGCGTAAAACCCGTAGGCGAGGGCGACCGCAGCGAAATCGGGGTTCACCATGGTGGTGCCAAAAACGCGGGCCGGAAAGTGCCGTTCCTGATGGGCGCGGATGGTGCCGTAGATGCCATTGTCCAGAATCAGGATGACCGGAGCGGCACCATGCTGGACGGCGGTTGCAAGTTCCTGACAGTTCATCTGAAAATCACCATCGCCGGCAAAACACAGGGCAAGGCGATCAGGCTCCGCAATGCAGGCCGCAATCGCAGCCGGAACGCCGTAGCCCATGGACCCGGATTGCGGTGCCAAAAGCCGCATTCTGGGGCCAAAACGCAGATGGCGGCTGGGCCAGGCCGCGAAATTGCCAGCACCATTGGTGATGATGACATCCTCGGGCAGGTGAGTATCCAAGTAAGTCATCACCTCGGCCATATCGACCGGCGAGGGTTGCGGCGGGGCTTTGAACAGCGCCTCGTACCCCGCGCGCGCCTTGCTGCGCCAATCGGTATTGTGCGGCAAAATAGGCTCTAAACTGGCGGAAAAGGTGTTTGGGCCGGACTGGATCGGCTGGGCGGCGATGTAGATCTTGTTCAGTTCCGCGGTGTCGGGGTGGACGTGGATCAGGGTTTGCGCAGGCCGTGGCACGTTCAGAAGGGTGTAGGCCCCCGTCGTCATCTCATCCAGCCTCAGGTTCAGCGCCAGGATAACGTCGGCTTCTTTGATCAGGTTGGCGACATGGGGCCACATGCCCACACCCGCCTCACCGCAGAACACCGGGGAGTTGTTGTCGATCACGTCCTGACAGCGAAAGGCTGCCACCACGGGGATGTCGGATGCTTCGGCGAAGTGCAGCAAAGCGGCTTTTCCGACAGGCGTCCAGTTGGTGCCACCGGCCAGGATCAAGGGGCGCTCTGCCGCTGAAAGCCTGTCTAACGCCACGAAAAGCGCGTCGATATCGGGCGCGGGCTCTGCGATTTGGGGGATTGGGGCGGAAAGCGGGGCCACATCGGAAAGCTCTGCCAGCATATCTTCTGGCAGGGAAACCACCACGGGGCCGGGCCGGCCAGAGGTTGCAACACTCCACGCGCGGGCAAGGTGTTCGGGAATGCGGGCGGTGTCGGTGATTTCCACCACGTATTTGGCGATCGTGCCAAAAACTGCACGGTAATCAACTTCCTGAAAGCTTTCACGCTCACGATCACCGCGAGCAATCTGGCCCACAAACAGGATCATCGGGGTGGAGTCCTGACGTGCGGTGTGGACGCCGATCATCGCATTTGAAGCGCCGGGGCCTCGGGTGACCATGCAAATGCCGGGCGTGCCTGTCAACTTGCCATAGGCAGCGGCCATGAAGGCGGCACCACCCTCGTTGCGGCACAGGATGTAGTCAAACTGGCCCACGGTGTCGTGCATCGCGTCCAGCACCGCCAGATAGCTTTCGCCGGGAACGCCAAAGGCCTTGGTGGCACCCCAAGCCACCAGACTTTGCACCAGAATTTGACCGCCGTTCCGCATATCAGCCTCCGCTTTTGGCGTCGAATATGGGCGTGCGATCTGGCGAAGTCGATAGTCAGAACGCCGGGGCAAAGCGGTGCCCCGGCGCGGTTTCACGCTCTACTTGCCCCAAAGCTTGGCATAGGCCTCACGGTAGCCGTTGCCGGGATCAAAGGTGTTCTTGTCGCCGCCGTCGAAAGCGACGTTGTCTTTGGTCACGACATGCAAGGGCGAAGTGTAGCCGGACCATGGTGCCCCGTTGAGGGCGCGGTTCATCTCATCAATGACCTGCCAGCCTTGCAAGTTCAACGGTTCCGCCACCGTCACAGCCTGATATTGGCCCGAACGGATGCGCTGATAGGCCGACTCCGACCCGTCGCCCGCCGCAACCGCCTTGGGCGCGCCGTCACCCGCGATGCCCGCGGCCGCCAAAGCTGGGCCCATGAAGTCAAAGTAGATGTCGTTGATCGCCAAAGCATGGGTCCACTTGGCGCCATACTTCTGCAAAAGCGAGGTCGTCAGCGGCCCCATCCGGTTCGAGGTATCGGCGATTGGCGTGTCAACATATTCCAGCACCGTGCCGCCCAAAGCCTCGATCGTAGCCTTGATTTTGTCGGCCTTGGCGATGGCTATCGTATAGGTGCTGTCGGTAAAGATCACCACGCCGGGTGCGCCGTTGGCATCGACGAAAGCCCATTTGGCGGCGGCGGCAGACACCTCCATCGGGTCGGTCGAGACGTTGGCGAAAACGCCGCTTTTCTCATCCGGGCCGATGACCGGACCTGCATGCCAGGACACCAAAGGTATTTTCGCGGCTTTTGCCTGATCCAGTGCGGCTTGCTGTTCCAACGAGTCAAAGCCGGTGATCACGATACCATCGGCCTTCAGCGCCAGGGCTTGCCCGAAGATCGCAGCACGGCTTTGCACGGAACCGGCACCATCCAGCGCGGTCACTTTCCAGCCAATTTTGGTCGCAGCCTCGGTGATGCCGTTGACTACCCCAAGGATGCCGCCGTTCTTCATGTCACCAGCCAGAACGACGATGTTCTTGGCCTCGGCGGCTTTCGGGCCGTCTTTCGGGCCGTCCCAGTCTTTGACCTGCGTGGCGTATTTCGCCACATAGGCCTTGGCGTCGCCAATCGCATCGGCCACTGCCGGCGATGCGGCAACAAGTGCCAGAAGCGAGACGGTGAAGGTTCTTCTGTTCAGCATGGTTTCCTCCCGTAAAGTGCTGAGTTATTTAGACTTCGCGCCCTTTTTGCGTTGCGCGTAGCCGGCGATCCCGATGGCAATCAGCAAGGTGCAGCCGTTGAACATAGGCTCCACCCAGAAGCTGCCACCGAATTGTTGAATGCCCGAAATTCCAATGGCCAAGATCATCACGCCAACGATGGTGCCCCAGACGTTGACCCGTCCGGGCTTGATGGTGGTTGAGCCAAGGAACGCCCCGACCAGCGCGGGAAGCAGAAACTCCAACCCCACAGAGGCTTGGCCGATCCGCAGCTTTGACGCCAGCAAAACCCCGGCAAGTGCGGTCATGGTGCCAGAGGTGACAAACGCGCCGATGACGAATTTTCGGGTCGGGATGCCGTTAAGTTCTGCCGCGCGCTGATTGGCGCCGATGGCATAAAGGTAGCGGCCAATCGGGGTATATTCCAGGATGATCCAGAGCGCGAAGGTGATCACCACGACGTAATAGGCGGTGATCGGCAGGCCGAAGATGAAGGTGCCGGACAGGCCGTAAAACGCGGTTGGCAGTTGGCCGACCATCTGCCGCCCGCCAGTGTGCCACAATGCCAGCGCATAAAGGATCGTTCCGGTCCCCAAAGTGGCGATAAAGCTGTCGATCCGGGCAACCTCCACCAAGATGCCGTTCAGCGCGCCGGTCAACACGCCCAAAGCCAGGATGATCACCACGACCACCGGCCACGGAATGCCGAACATCGTCTGCAAACTGATGGCGAGGATGTGCCACAGTACGATCCCGTAGCCCACCGTCAGGTCGATCCGGCCCGCCACCATCGGCACCATGGCCGCCAAAGACAACAAAGCGATGATCGCCTTGTCCGACAGGATCGCCCGCAGGTTCAGCAGGGTTGGGAAGGTGTCAGGCAGCAGCAGCGAGAACAGGATCAGCAGCCCGAACATCAGGATGACCAGCCCATAGGTCGGCGCAAGACGTAAGGCCTTGGCACCCGTCGACAGGCCTTTCAGCTCATGCTTTGTGGGTTCAACAGCGTGGGATTCAAGTCCGGGCATGGCGACCTCAGGCAGCTTCACCGGCCGAAGCGGCCTGGAGCAGGGATTCAGTTGACAGTTCAACGCCGGTCAATTCCGCAACGGGAAGCCCACGGGAAAACACAATGGCGCGGTGGCAGATTGCGGCGATTTCCTCAAAATCGGTGGAGACAACGAGAACCCCCATTCCGGATGCAAGCGCCTGATAAAGCAGATGATAGATCTCCGCCTTGGCCCCAACATCAACGCCAGCGGTCGGATCTTCGGTGATCAGCAGGCGACGGCCCGTATCCAGCCAACGCCCGACCACGACCTTCTGCTGATTGCCGCCGCTTAAAGCCTCGATGGACAGGGTTGGATCATTGGGCTGCAAACCAACGCGTTGGCCGATGGCGTGGGCCAGACTCTCCTCGGTCTTGGCGGGCATGAACGACAGAAGTTTGCGCCCGGCAGCCAAGGGGTTAAGAAAGGCATTCTCACGGATCGTCAGTCCCTGCGCCACACTTTCCCCCACCCGGTCCCGCGCAACCAGCCCAATTCCAGACCGCATCGCTGACTGAGCGTTGAACAAATCCGGGGCCTTGCCATCCAAAGTGACGGTCCCTGCATGAGAGGTCACGCCGAAAAGCGCCCGCCCGATATCCTCGTGTCCGGCACCGCGGAGACCAGCAAGGCCAAGGAGTTCGCCACGCTTGATGTCAAAACTGACCGGACCAACCTGCCGCGTGGTCAGGTTTTGCACGCGCAGGATCGCGGGGCCATCCTGCACGGCGGGACGGTTGATTTCGCGCGCCTGACGGCCAACGATCAAAGAGACCAACTCATCCGGCGTTGTGTGCTCGATCGGACGCATGCCCACCATCTGACCATCGCGCAGCACCGCAACCCGGTCTGCAATGCGAAAGATTTCATCCAGACGGTGAGAGACGTAGATCATCCCGACACCACGGGTTTTCAGCGGTCTTAGTGCCGAAAAAAGGCGTTCCACCTCATCCGCCGGAAGGCTTGCCGTGGGTTCATCCAGCACCAGATAGTCGCATTCAGCGGCCAAAGCGCGCGCAATGGCGACCAGCGATTTCTGGGTGCGCGTCAATCCGTTCACCCGTGCGGTTGCCGGAAAATCGGCCTCCACCAGTTGAAGCGCCCGGTCGGCCACAGCCTCCGTCGCGGGCCAGTCGATCCGGCGACCCTTCTTGGCGTAGCCTAAGGAAAGCGCGATGTTTTCGGCGACGCTCATCCATTCAATCAACCCAAGATCCTGGTGGATGAAGGC
Organism: Rhodobacterales bacterium; assembly: GCA_038231395.1. Lineage (GTDB taxonomy): Bacteria > Pseudomonadota > Alphaproteobacteria > Rhodobacterales > Rhodobacteraceae > Stagnihabitans. The sequence goes on along the minus strand of JBBRLL010000026.1, from coordinate 18,463 downwards.
AACCTTCTGCCCGCCTGCCCGACCGGCTTCATGGGCATACGCGGCACCGTCGATAAAAACCCCGCCTTGGTCCGGCCGATGGATGCCGCCCAGCACTTTGATCAAAGTCGATTTACCGGCTCCATTCTCGCCCAACAGCGCCAAGATCTCTCCGCGCCCAACCTTCAGAGAGACGCCTTTCAGCGCTTGCGTGCCGCCAAAGCTCTTGACCACACGGTCGAAGAACAGGCCCTCAGAGGACGGTTGCATGGACAAGTCTCCTCCCCAGGAAACATTTTCGGGCTGCTTCAGTGGCAGTTTACCGGTAACCTAGTGAAGGTGAACCCGACTCAACCCTGTTGTCAAGATCAAAAGTTATCGATAACAATGTCCGAAAGTGTGACATCGTGGAACGCAAAAGCAAGGCCACTCTGGAGGACATCGCCCGGGCAACGGGCGTGTCGAAAATGACGGTCAGCCGCGTTCTGCGCGGCGGCTCCGGCTTTTCGGGAGAAACGCGCGACCGTGTCATCGCTGCGGCTGACCGGATGGCCTATGTACCCAACCGTCTTGCTGCGGCCTTCAGTTCGGTTGAAGCCAGCACTTTGGTCGGCATGTGCGTGCCACGCCTGACCTCCGGCCTATTTGGTCATGTGCTGGACGGTGTGGATCGCGCGCTGACGCGGTTGGGCTATCAGGTGATGATCGGCTGCAACAACCATGAATTGGCTGAGGAAGAGGCTTGGCTGCGTCAGGTCGTGACATGGCGGCCCGCCGGGGTGATCCTGTCCGGCCGCAGCCATACCGCCGGTGCTGTGGAGTTGCTGCAAAACGCGGGTACCCCGGTTGTAGAGATTTGGGACCTGACGACCAGCCCGATCGACATGTCCGTCGGCTTTTCGCATTTCGATTGCGGGATCGAGATTGGTCAGTTTCTGATCCGAAAAGGCCGTCGTAGAGCCGGTTATGTCGGTGCATCCTCGCGCGCCGATGTCATGGGTCAGGCGCGGATGGAGGGGTTTGCTACCGCCCTAAGCCGCGCCGGTTTTCCGTTGATCGACAGCGAAGTGCTGCTGGACAGCCCCGGTTTTTATGCCGGCTACTATGGGCTGGAGACTTTGCTGACCCGCTGCCCCGATCTGGACGTGGTCTATTTCCACAACGACGAGATGGCGATTGGCGGTCTGGCCTTCTGTCAGCAGCGCGGTATCCGGGTGCCAGAGGATCTGGGGATTGTCGGTTGGGGCGGGATGGAGGCGGCCTCGGTCCTGCCAAGACGCCTGACCACGACCATCGTGCCAACCACGTTGATCGGCAAACTGGCAGCAGAGGCTTTGGTCGCGCGCCTGAAGGGAGAGCCGGTGCAAGATGTCACCGTCATTGCCACACGTCTGGTGGCGGGCGAGACGGGTTAGACCTTATTCCGAAAAGACAATCTGCGTTTTCATGGCCTGATTGCGGTCAGAGGCAAGGCGGAAGGCGGCGTCAGCCTCCACCAACGGCACGGTATGGGTGATCAGGGGTGAGACGTCGATCAACCCCTGCTTCATCAGGCCGACACCCACGGCAAACTCCGAATGGAAGCGGAACGAACCGCGCAGGTCCAGCTCTTTTGCGGTGATGGCTTGCATCGGCAACGTCATGTCACCGCCAAGGCCAAGTTGCAGGATCACCCCGCGCGGACGCAACGCAGCAATGCCGGACACCAGCGCAGGTGCGGCACCCGAGCATTCGTAAAGCACATCGAAATGGCCTTTGTTGAGACTGTATTGGTCAAGCCCCTGCGGGTTCTTCGCACTGTTGATCACCCGGTCCGCGCCCACTTGAGCGGCTAAGCCAAGGGTGAAATCTGACAGGTCGACGGCCACGATTTCAGACGCGCCGGCACGTCGGGCGGCAAGGATTGACAGGGTGCCGATCGGACCACATCCGGTCACCAGAACCCGTTTGCCAAGCATCCCACCCAAGCGGTTGGTCGCGTGAAGGGTGACGGCCAGGGGCTCTGCCATCGCAGCTTGTCCGGCCGTCAGACCGGAGGCATCGACGCACTGGCTGGCATCAGCCACGAGGAACTCCCGAAACGCCCCCTGAATGTGGGGGAAAGGCATGGCAGAGCCGTAAAACCGCATGTTCAGGCACTGATTGGGCAGCCCCTCCAAACAATACTGGCAGGCCTGACACGGGCGACTGGGCGAGACGGCAACCAATTGGCCGGGCGTAAAGCCGGTGACGCCGGGTCCGATTGCATCTACGTAGGCCGAGACTTCGTGGCCAAGGATCATCGGTTGTTTCAGCCGCACCAAGCCAAAGCCGCCGTGGTTGTAGTAGTGCAAATCCGATCCGCAGATGCCGCCCGTTGCCAGTCGCAGGCCAAGCTGGCCGGGTCCGGGGGTTTCGGGAGGGTGATCCTCAATCCTCAGGTCTTTGGCCGCATGAATGACAATGGCTTTCATGTCAGATCACCGGCGTCAGCAAGGGGGTTCCGGCGAAATGGGCGGTCAGATTGTCGCGCATCAACTGCCCCATCGCCTTGCGCGTCTCAACCGTGCCAGAGGCGTGGTGCGGTTGCAAAAGCACGTTGGGCAGGCTCAGGAAACGCGGGTTCAGGTTCGGCTCGCCCTCGAAAACATCCAGCGCTGCACCGGCCAAATTGCCAGCCTCCAACGCCTCCAGCAGGGGTGTTTCATCAATGATTGCGGCGCGTGAGATGTTGACCAGAAAACCCTTCGGCCCCAACGCGGCAATTACTTTGGCGTTCACCAGATGCCGCGTCTCGGCATTGGCCAAAGCCGTGACGATCAGTACATCGGACCGTTGGGCAAGGGCCACGGGGTCGGCAAGATAGGCATAGGGCACGTCCTTTGGGGTGCGCGCAGAATAGGCGATGTCCATGTCAAACCCTGCCAACCGCTTGGCAACTTCGACCCCAATCCGGCCCAAACCAAGGATTCCGGCCTTCATCCCGGTCACGCGGCGTTGCAGAGGGAAGCTCGCTTTTGTCCAGTCGCCACGCGCCCAGGCCTCGGCTTTCACGATGCCGCGCGCCATGGCGATAACCATCCCAACCGCCAGATCGGCGCAGTCGGCGGTCAGCACATCGGGCGTATTTGTCACCCGGATGCCCCTCGCCTTGCAGGCTGCTAGGTCAACCGCGTCATAACCCACGCCATAAATGCTGATCACCTCAAGGTTTGGACAGGCCGCGATGATGGCATCAGATGCACCGATCCCGCCGTTCGTGGCGATGGCCCGGATATCAGGCCCTATCTTGGCCAAAAAGGCAGATTTGTCGGGAGCCGAGAAATACGGATGCGTGGTGAAAGCCGCATTCAGCGGGGTCTGATCCCACTCGGGATACGAACCCAGTTGCAGGACATTCGGTTTTGTCATCTTGTTCCCCGGACTGGCAGCTTGACAGGCGTTGTTATCGATAACATAAACGAGGAACGTAGGTCTGTCGAGGGCCGACGGGGGACAAATGAGCATCAATCTATTCGACCTGACCGGACGCCGGGCCCTGATCACCGGATCATCGCAGGGCATCGGCTTTGCTTTGGCCAATGGCTTGGCGCAAGCCGGAGCGCAGGTTGTGCTGAACGGGCGGGATCTGGCCAAACTCACCGAGGCGGCCAGCCGTATTCCTGGGGCGCGGACCTTGTCATTTGATGCGACCAAGCATGATGACGTGCGCGCAGCCATCGACGGGTTTGAAGCCGCCGTTGGCCCAATTGACATCCTGATCAACAATGCCGGGATGCAACACCGCGCCCCGCTGGAGGATTTTCCGGCTGAAGCGTTTGAGCGTCTCTTGCAAACCAACATCGCCAGCGTTTTTCATGTTGGCCAAGCGGTTGCCCGCCACATGATTGGGCGCAAACGCGGCAAGATCATCAACATCGCGTCGGTTCAGACGGCTTTGGCGCGGCCCTCGATAGCGCCCTACACGGCCACAAAAGGGGCGGTGGGCAATCTGACCAAGGGGATGGCGACGGATTGGGCGAGGTATGGGCTGAATTGCAACGCGATTGCGCCCGGCTATTTCGATACGCCGCTGAACGCCGCATTGGTCGCTGATCCGGCCTTTTCGGCTTGGTTGGAGAAACGCACGCCCGCCGGACGCTGGGGAAATGTCGCAGAACTGGTTGGGGGGGCGATTTTCCTCGCCTCTGATGCGGCGTCATTCGTGAACGGGCACATCCTTTATGTCGACGGCGGGATTACGGCCTCTTTATGAGCCTGCGGATGATCATCATGGGCGTCTCGGGTTGCGGAAAGTCCTCTGTTGGTGCGGCGGTCTCGAAACGGTTAGGTGTGCCGTACCGTGATGGCGATGATCTGCACCCGACGGACAACGTTGTTAAAATGCAGCAGGGGATCCCGCTGACCGACGCCGACCGCTGGCCTTGGCTGGACGGCGTGGCGCAGGTTTTGGCCGATGAAGCGCCGGTGATCGTGGGATGTTCGGCCCTGAAGCGCGCCTATCGGGACCGTATAAGGGCAGGTGCGACGGGTCCGGTGACCTTCGTTCATCTGGTCGGCAATCGCGCATTGATTGCGGCACGGATGGCGGACCGCAAAGGGCATTATATGCCGATGTCTCTGCTGGACAGCCAGTTTGCGGCGTTGGAGGCTCCCGGTCCGGAAGAAGCGATGGCTGTTTCCATTGATCAGACGCTTGATGCGATCGTCACCGAAATCCTGGGGAAAATGGCTCTGTAATGGCGCGAAAGCCACCAACGATGGCCGATGTGGCACGGGTGGCGGGGGTTTCTCCGATGACTGTATCGCGGGCGTTCAAACGGGATGCCTCGGTCAGCGCTGCCCGGCGCGAGGTGATTTTGGGAGTTGCGGAAGAGTTGGGGTATCTGTTCGATGCCACCGCCGCGAACTTCAAGTCGCAGAAAAGCGACTTTGTGGCGGTGACGGTGCCTTCGATCAACAACGCTAACTTCGCCGATACCGTGCGGGGCCTGACCGAGGGGCTGAAAGCGCGGGGGTATCAGATATTGCTCGGCTCCACCGACTACGACACGGCGGAGGAGGAGCGGCTGATCGAGCAGCTTTTGCGGCGGCGACCTGCGGCGATTGTGGTGACAGGCGGCAAGCACAGTGACAGATGTCGCCGGTTGCTGGCCAACGCCGCCTTGCCGGTGATTGAAACCTGGGACCTGCCCGAGGCCCCGATTGGCCATGTCGTGGGCTTTTCAAATGCGGCTGCGGTGCGGGGCTTGGTTGACCACTTCGTGGCGCGTGGTTTGCGCAGGATCGCCTTTATTGGCGGCGATGTCGGTCAGGATACCCGTGGCGCCGACCGCAGGCTGGGGTTCATGGCCGCGATGCAAGCGCATGGTTTGCCGGCGGATCGGCTGATCGCCGCAGGTCCACCACCGATTTCGATGCAGGAAGGCGCCGTTGCGATGGCCCGCCTGTTGGACCTTATGCCAGATACGCATGCCGTGATCTGTGTTTCGGATCTTTCAGCCTTTGGCGCGTTGACCGAATGTCAGCGCAGGGGTGTGGCGGTGCCGGGAACGCTCAGCCTTGCCGGATTTGGCGACTATGAGATCGGTGCCGTTTCGGTCCCGACGCTTTCGACGATCAATCCGTTCTCGCGGCAGATCGGCGCGCGCGCGGCCACGCTGATCCTGGATGTATTGGACGGGCGTCAGACAACACCGGCCCGCATTGAAATCACCCCGGAACTTTTGATCCGCGAGAGCAGCGTTTAGACGTTGAGCCACCGCGCCTCGATGCTTGACCGCTGGATCGCTTCGACCAAAGCCTGAATGCGAAGGCCATCGCGGAAGTTGAACGGCTCTGCGATTTTGCCAGCGATGGCGTTGATATAGCCTGCGATTTCAATGGCTTTAAGGTCGTTGAAGCCCAGTTGGTGGCCCGCAGCCACGCAAAACTGACCGTAGGGCGCGTGATCCGGGCCAGCCTCGATCCGGCGAAAGCCTTGCCGGCCTTTGGCATCGGCGGTCGAAAAGAAGTTCAGAACGTTGAAATGTTCCTGACTGAACGACAGAGCAGCTTTGGAGCCGTAGACCTCGAAGTCATGCTGCATCTTGCGCCCGGTTGATATCCAGTTGCCTTCGATCGACCCGCTGGCCCCATTGGCAAATCGCAGGAATGCGCGGCCGACATCATCCACCTCAACCGCCTTCATGCCACCCCTGCCATCGGGTCTTTGTGCGATCATCGTGACACAATCGCCCATCACGCGGGTGATCGGACCAACCAGAAACTCGGCTGTCGCCAGCGCATGAGAGCCGATGTCGGCAAGCGCGCCACCGCCCGCCGGATCGTGACGAAACGTGAAGGGGCCATTGCGGTCAACCATGTAATCCTCGGCGTGAAGGCCACGGTAGCCGCGTATTTCGCCAAGCTCACCAGCAGCAATCATCTCACGCGCCAAAACCATCATCGGGTTGCACAGGTAGTTGAAACCGACCTGCGTTTTCACGCCCGCAGCCTCTGCGGCAATGGCCATCTCCAGCGCGTCGGTAGCCAAGGGTGCCAGCGGCTTTTCGCAATACACATGTTTTCCCGCCGCAATCGCTGCCAGCGACATGGCCTTGTGCAGGGCGTTCGGCGCGGTGATAGAGACGATGTTGATGCTGGCATCGGCCATGATCGTCCGCCAATCCGTTGTATGACCGGCAAACCCAAAAGCCAGAGCGGCACGATAGGCACTGTCTTCGGTGACATCTGCGACGGTCGCCAATTCCAGATCGTAGGGCAAGTCGAACACTCTTGGCGCCATGGCAAATCCAAAAGCATGCGCTTTGCCCATAAAGCCGGTGCCGATCAAGCCAATGCGCAGTTTGGGTTTGGTCATGGATATCCCCTCTTTTGCGGTGATTGGGGAGGCTGGACCGCGCCGTATGTCAAGCAGCCTCAGGGTCAGGCTGACGGATATTCGTCAGCACTGGCGACAAAGGCGTCGTCAAGCTATGGTCCGGTGAAAGCAGGGCGAGGGTGTGCGATGAACCGGATGGATGGCAAGGTTTGCGTGGTCACCGGGGCCACGCAGGGTCTTGGCGCGGCGATTGCGCGTCGGTTGGCTGCGGCGGGTGCGGCGGGGGTGGTGATCACCGGGCGCAACCTGCGGCGCGGCGATGCGGTGGCCAAGGCCTTGCAAAGCGACTTTGGCGTGCAGGCCCGCTTCATCCGTGCCGATTTCGCCCGGGTCGCCGAATGTCAGCACGCCATCGCAGAGACGGACCGGATGTTTGGCCGGATTGACGTGCTGGTGAACGCTGGGGCGTCAACCGACCGGGGCACCATTCTGGACACCTCACCGGAGTTGTTCGACCGCATCTTTTCAACCAATGTGCGGGGCCCCTATTTTCTGATGCAAGAGACGATCAAGCTGATGATCCGCGACAGTGTTCCGGGGGCAATCTGCAACATCGGCTCCATCTCGGCACTGGCGGGGCAGCCGTTCATCAACGCCTATTGTGCTTCCAAGGCCGCGCTGTCGACCCTGACCGCCAACACGGCGTTTTCGGTCTTGGCCAACCGGATCAGGGTCAACCAGTTGAACGTCGGCTGGATGTCGTCGGACCACGAGCGGGAGTTGCAGGTGAAGCAATCCGGCCCCGACTGGGAGGCGCATGCATCCCAACACTTGCCCTTTGGTCGTCTGGTGGACCCGGACGAAGCGGCGCGCGCGGTGAACTTTCTGGTGTCGGACGATGCGGGCCTGATGACCGGCGCCATTGTCAACTTTGACCAATCGGTCTGGGGGGCGGTTGCCGGGGGAATGCCGGTGCCTGACGCGCCAATGCGGTTGCCGTAAGGTCGTCATATTTTCTTTCGCGAATGTCGGCCTACCTTTGTTGAAGCCAATGTGGAGATGCCGCCATGCAACCCCGTACCGCGCTCCCCAGCCGTTTTGCGCCCGAGGGTCAGCACGAAACCTTGCCACGCGTTGTCACCTTCCTCAAAGTCCTTGGCCACGCGGGCCGGCTGGAATTCTGTGCAACCTGATTGATGGTCAGCGCAACGTTGGAGAGTTGATGGCGGCCATTGGCGCAGCACAACCGGCGGTTTTACAACTCATGCGGTTGCGGGCGGAAGGTCTGGTGCGGACCGAGCGCAATGGGAAAAGCGTCTACTATTCGATTGCCCGGCCAGAGATTGCCAAAGCCGTTTCTGCCCTGCGCGATACGTTTTGCGCTGATCCGCAGTGATGATCTGACAAATCGGCCGGGTCATGCAAAAGAGGTGAAGATGGACTTTCTGGGCGCAAAACTCGCTTTGCTGTCTGGCGGATTGATCCTGACCTACCTGCGCGACGATTTCGCCCATATCCCGTGGCCCGCGAGCTGGGATTTGCCGGGCGGCGGGCGTGAGGCGGGCGAAAGTCCGGAAGCCTGCGTGCTGCGCGAATTGGCAGAGGAGTTCGGGCTGACCCTTGGCCCTGACCGCCTGCTTTGGCAACGCGAGATGCCGGCGATGCTGGATGCCACCAAAGCCTCATGGTTTTTCGCCGGGATCCTGGTTCCGTCAGAGATTGCCGCGATCCGCTTTGGCAGTGAGGGGCAGCACTGGCAGATGATGCCTGTCGCAGAGTTTCTGGCGCATCCGCAGGGCATTCCGGGGCTTCAGGCCCGGACAAAGCTGGCAATGGGCGAGTTGGGATGGCTTTAGCGCCGGTCAGCGATTGGGTCGGACGGCCTGAGGCGAGGCAAGTTCGCGCAGAATGGCCCGGGCGGCTGCCACAGGATCGGCGGCTTGCCAGATCGGGCGGCCAATCACCACATGATCAGCCCCATCGGCGATGGCCTGCGCCGGGGTGGCGATACGCTTCTGGTCACCCGCAGCCGCACCTGCTGGACGCACGCCCGGCGTGACAATCAGCTTGCCGGACGCTTGCGGCAAGGCGCGGATCATCGCAGCCTCTTGGGGTGATGCGATGACGCCATCGGCCCCGGCCTCCAACGCGCGGGCGGCACGTTCAAGCGTGATCTGATGGATGTCGCCCGGTTTGATCAGGTTGGCGTCAAGGTCAGCTCGGTCAAGCGAGGTAAGGACAGTGACGGCCAATATTTTCAGGCCGGTGCCACCTTTCCCCTCTGCCGCGGCGCGCACCACCTGCGGGTCGCCGTGAACCGTCAGAAAATCAAGCTCGTATTCGGCAAGGCCCCGCACAGCGGCCTCAATTGTCGCACCGATGTCGAACAGCTTCATATCCAAAAAGATGCGTTTGCCGCGTTCGTGTTTCAGCTCATTCGCAAGGGCCAAACCACCGCCGGTCAGCATGCCAAGACCGATCTTGTAGAAACTGATTGAATCGCCCAAGCGGTCGGCGAGGGCCATGCCGTGAAGAAGATTTGGCACATCCAAAGCAAGGATCAGGCGGTCATCGGACATATCAGCCTCCGGGGTTGCGGTGTGTTGCAAGCTGGCGGTGGCGCTGTCAAGACTGCGCTGTCAACACTGCGCGGCAAGACTGCGCGGCAAGACTGCGCGGCAAGACTGCCTTGCTCGATCGCGGTTGAAGGCGGCGGTTCAAGACTGCACTGGCAAACGGGCACCGCCCAAAGGGGAAACGGCATGATCCTGGCTTTCGATATTGGCGGTTCGCGGATCAAGGCGGCGCGGGATGGCGTGGTTTTGGGTGAAGTGCCGACCCCGCTGAACGATGCGCAAGGCTTCGTGGGGGCGCTGCACGGGTTTTTGCGCGGCGATGAGCGTGGGGTGGCGATTTCCATCACAGGCGTCGTGGACGCGGAGTCCGGGCGGATCACGGTGGCCAATATTCCCTGCATCAACGGACGGGCCTTGGCGGCAGAGTTGCAGGTGGCCTTGGGGCTGCCCGTTCTGGTCTTGAACGACGCCGATTGTTTTGCTTTGGCCGAAATGGCGGTGGGTGCTGCGCGCGGCCATCGCCATGTGTTTGCCGTGATTTTGGGGTCCGGTGTCGGCGGCGGTTTGGTAATTGACGGCAGGGTGGTGCAGGGCGCGGGTGGAATTTCCGGCGAATGGGGGCACGGGCCGGTGGTCCGCGATCCGGCGTTTGTCTGCGGTTGCGGGCAGACCGGCTGTCTGGACACTGTGGGTTCGGCGCGTGGCCTGGAAAGGCTGCACCAGCACCTGACAAAGCAAGTCATTGGTTCGGTGGAAATTATTCGCAGGTGGCGGGCGGGGGAGCCTTCACCGGCCGTGGCTTTGTGGCTGGAGTTGGTGGGTGGGCAACTGGCAATGGTGGTGAACGTGGTGGGCGCCTCTGTCGTGCCGGTTGGCGGCGGGTTGGCCAACGACCGGGCGCTGATTGCCGCGTTGGACCGGGCCGTCAGGGCGCGGATTTTGCGTCAGGTGGATCAGCCTTTGGTGGTGGTGGCAGAGGCGGGTGCCGATGCAGGTTTGATTGGGGCTGCGGCGGCGGGGGAGGCAGCCTTTGGTCAAGCTTGAAGTGTGCGTCGATGATGCTTTGGGTCTGGCAGAGGCGGTCGCCGGCGGTGCCGACCGGGTCGAGTTGTGCAGCGCGCTGGCCTTGGGTGGTCTGACGCCCTCGGCCGGGATGATGGCACTGGCTGCGGGCTGTGGCGTGCCGTGCTTCCCGATCATCCGGCCTCGCGCCGGGAACTTCGTATATTCTGCCGCCGATGTCACCGTGATGAGGGGTGACATTCGCGCCGCGCGGGCGGCAGGTTTGCCGGGCGTGGTTCTGGGGGCGTCCAAGTTGGGTGGGGCTTTGGATACGGCGGTTCTGGCCGATCTGGTGGCCGAAGCGCAGGGGTTGGACCTGACCCTGCACCGGGCCGTGGATCTGTGCGCCCATGTCGAAGAGGCGGTTGAACAAGCGGTAGCCTTGGGATTTTCGCGTATCCTGTCGTCTGGCGGCGCACAGACGGCGGCGCAGGGGGTTGCCCGGCTGGCGCAGATGTTCAGGGTTGCAGCGGGTCGGTTGGTGGTGATGCCCGGCTCTGGCGTTTCGCTGGAAACCCTGCCGATCCTGCGCGCCCTGCCGTTGCGCGAGGTTCATGCCAGTTGTGCGGTTGCTTTGCCGGTCGGAGGCAAAGCGTTGGAGTTTGGCTTTCAGTCAGCCAGCGACAAACGAACTGACCGCGCCAAGGTTGCAGCCCTGAAGGCGGCGCTTCAAAGCCAGACCTGATCCGGGTCAGGCAGCGGGATCGCATCCAGCAGGTCTTTGGTAACCTGCGCCTGCGGATTGGCAAACAGGGCCGCCGTCTCGCGGTTTTCCACAATGACACCGTGGTGCAGCACCATGACGCGCTGGCATAACCGCCGCACCACGCTGAGGTCATGCGAGATGAAGGCCAGCGTCAGGCCAAGGTCGCGGACCAACCCCTCCAACAGGTTCAGGACCTGCGCCTGGGAGGAGACATCAAGGCCGGAAACGATCTCATCCGCAAGGATAAACTCCGGTTCAAGGGCGATGGCCCGGGCAATCCCGACCCGCTGACGTTGGCCGCCGGACAACTCGTGTGGGTAGCGGCGGGCAAAGGTGGCAGGCAGGCCCACATGGTCAAGAGCCCGCAAAACGCGCAGGGGGATGGCGTCAAACCCATGCAGGCGCAGCGGTTCGGCGATGATGGTGCCGACGCGGTGGCGCGGGTTCAGGCTGCTCAACGGGTCTTGAAAGATCATCTGAAACCTGCGCCGCAGCGGGCGCAGTTCAGCGTCGCTCAGGTGGGTGATGTCAGTGCCATCAAACAGGATCTTCCCGCTGGCGGGTTCCAAGAGCCGCACCAGTGCCCGCCCCAGAGTGGATTTGCCGGAACCGGAGCCGCCCACGATGCCGATCACTTCGCCTTTCGGGATCGTGAAGGTCAGACCCTTCAGGATGTCCAGCCGGGGGGCCGCGCCGAACAGCGGTTTGCGGGTCATGTCAGCCAAGGACAGGCTGAGGTCGGTGATTGTGTAAAGGTCAGCCATGCTCCTCCTCGGCACGCACGGCGGCAATCACCGCCTCTGGCACCGGATGCAGGCCCGCAGACGGATCGGTATACCTCGGCGTCGCAGCCAGAAGCGCGGCAGAATAGGGGTGTTTGGGGGTGCGGAAGAAGGTCTTGACGTCGGCATCCTCGACGACCTTGCCGGAATACAGGACCGACAGGCTTTGGCACACTTTTGACACCACACCAAGGTCATGCGTGATGAACAAAAGCGCGGTGCCATGCCGGGCCTGCAACCCCGCAATCAGCTTCAGGATTTGCTTTTGCACGGTGACGTCAAGGGCTGTCGTCGGTTCATCTGCGATGATCAGCTTGGGTTCGGCGGCGAAAGCAGAGGCGATCAGGATCCGCTGGCGCATGCCACCCGACAGCTCATGCGGATATTGGCGCAGCACGCGCGCGGGGTCGGTGATCTGCACCTCTTGCAGCAGGGTTAGCGCGCGGGTGTCAGCCGCGGCCCGCGTCCAGCCCAGAATATCCACCAGCCGGTCGGTCATCTGTGGCCCGATCCGGCGTGACGGGTTAAGTGCGGTCAGCGGGTCTTGCGGGATAAGCGCGCAGGTCGCACCAACTTTGACGCGGCGTTGGGCGGGGGGCAAAGCCAGCAGATCGGTGCCGTCCAACACTATCTGGCCGGAGGTGATCTTTGCCGCTTTGGGCAGGATGCCAAGGATTGCCTTGCCGATCATCGACTTGCCGGCGCCGCTTTCGCCAACCAGACCGCGGACCTCGCCGGCGGCTACCTCCAATGAGACGTTGCGCAAGAGGGGGGTGCCGTCTTTCAGGCCCACGCAAAGGTTGCGGATCGTCAGGTAACTCATCGCAGCACCGGGTCAAAACGATCCTTCAACCCCTCGCCCAACTGTGAGAACGACAGGACGGTCAGGAACAGGGTGATCAGCGGAAACACCAGCACCCACCACGCCTGATGGATGGATTGACGACCTTCAGAGATCATGCCGCCCCAAGTTGGATCGTCGGTTGAAATCGACAGGTTCACAAAGGACAAAATCGCCTCGACAATGACGGCGATGCCCATCTCCAGCGTCAGCAAGACCACGATGATCGGCAGAACGTTGGGCAGGATTTCCCGCAGCATGGTGCCAAAGCGGCCCCGTCCCGCGACACGGGCAGAGGCCACATAATCCATCGCCCCCTGCGCCATCGCCTCGGCCCGGATCACACGGGCGAACCGGGTCCAGTCAATCACCACAATGGCCAGGATGATCGAAACCAACCCCGGCCCGATCACGGCAATCAACAGGATCGAGAACAAGACCGGCGGAAACGCCATCCAGATGTCGATAAGGCGCGAAACGATGATGTCCACCCAGCCCCGGTAAAACCCGGCGACAAGACCAAGGCTGGCGCCAATCACGCAGGTGGAAGCACCGGCGATCAGCGCCACCGACAGCGCAATGCGGCTGCCAAAGATGATCCGGCTTAGCACGTCACGGCCAAGGCTGTCGGTGCCCAAAAGAAAGCCAGGATCGGCACCCGCTACCCAGAACGGCGGCAGGCGGCCGGACATCAAATCCTGCTCCAGCGGGTTTTTGGGCGCGAGGACCGGCGCGAAAATGGCTGTCAGCACCAAAAGTAAAAGCCAAAGGGCGGACAACCACAGCCGCAAACCGGCGCGTTTCTGGCCTGCGTCAGCCATGCCGCAGCCTTGGGTTCAAAGCGGCATAGGTCAGATCAACCACCAGATTGACCCCGGTGAAGATCACGGCGAACAGGATCACGATACCCTGAATCAGCGGCAAATCCCGGTTGATCACGGCGTCAATCGCCATGTTGCCAAGCCCCTCATAAGAAAACAGCCGCTCGATGATCACGGTGCCGCCGATCAGAAAGGTGAACTGCACCCCCACCAAAGTCAGCGTCGGCAGGATGGCATTTGGCAAAGCCTCTCGCCAGATCACCTGCGCTTCCGAATAGCCTCGGGTCCGCGCCAGTGTCACGTAATCCAGATGCATCGTCTCTTTCAGGCTTTGCTTCAAAAGCTGCCCGATGATGGCCGCCAACGGAATGGCCAGCGCCAAAGCAGGCAAGACCATATGGGACAGCAGATCTACAGTAAGATCAAACCGTAACCGCAGCACGCTTTCCACCAGATAGAAGTTGGTGGCAAACGGCAATTGCAGCGACGGCGTCACCCGGCCCGAGATCTGGAACACCGGCAACAGCACTCCAAACGTCAGGATCAGCACCAGCCCCCATAGGAAATCCGGCACCGACAAAGCCATGCCATTTGCAATGTCGATGCCGCCTTCAACCCGCGTGCCGCGCAGCCTTGTGCCGGTCAAGGCCGCAGCCCCGCCAGCCAGTACCGCAATCAACAAAGACAAGACTGACAACTCCAATGTTGCAGGCAACCGCCCCAACACCAGCGCCAGCACCGGCTGGCGCAGTGTGATCGAGGTGCCAAAATCACCCTGCACCACGCCCGCGCCCCAAATCAGGAACTGCTGCGGAATTGTCTTGTCCAACCCGTACAACGCCGTCAACCGCGCGATATCTTCTGCGGTAGCCCCGGGTGGCAGCATCATGGCGATAGGATTGCCCGGCACCACGCGGATCACGAAAAACACGATCACCGCCACCCCGAACAGCGTGATGGCCGTCGTGATCATCCGCAACAGAAAGGTGCGAAAAAACGCCATCCACCACATCCCAAGGGGCGTTTCCCCCTTCATCGGTTCCTGAATACCCGGCTGGGCTCTGAATTCCTCCAGCCGGGTTCGCAGAGCGTCTTCAGGCCCGCTTCATCAGATGCGGCAACAGCGCGCCGGAATGGTGCGGCGTGACCGTAACCCCTTTGGCTGCCAGAATCGGCTGCACGTATTGCAGCAGCGGGATCACATAGGCGTTTTCCGCAATGTAGCGGTCAACGTCCTTCCAGCCTTGAATCCGTTTGGCCTCGTCTTTCTCGCCCCACAACGGCCCGATCTTGTCAATCAGATCCTGGCTGTCCCAGACCGAGTGCGGCGAGGGGCCGAACATCGCAAAACCGGTAGAGGTGGTGGGGTCGGCGACAGAGTTGCCCCAGTTGTAGAAAGCCGCCGGGGCCAGCTTGTCTGCCGCACGCAGTTCGTAATGTTTGGCGATTTCATAGACTTCTATCGTCGCCTCAATCCCCACTTTGCGCCATTCGCCGACGATGGCCTGGATCATCTCATAATCCTTGGGCATATAGCCCTTGGTGGTCTGGATGGTGAACTTGGCCGGTTTGTCGGGGGAATAGCCTGAAGCGGCCAGCAGTTTCTTCGCCAGTTCCGGGTCGTAAGGCGTCTTGATCGTGGCGTCATAGGCGTCGTAATCCGGTGTCTCCAGCGTATCAATCGGCACGCCGTACCCCGACAGCAGCCGTTCGACGATGGCCTTCTTGTTGATAGCAGCAACGGCAGCTTTGCGGACATTGGCGTCCAGCATGACCTCGATGTCATTCAGAAAGATCATCCCGATGTTCGAAACCGGCGTCGCATAGCCGTTCATCTTGCCTTTAAGACGGTCAAACTCCTCATAGGGCATTTCAAGGGTGACGTGAGACGAGCCACTTTCAATCTCGGCCACCCGCGCGGCCGGATCGGTCACGAATTTGATGGTGACGGTTTCAAAGTCAGGCTTGCCACCCCAGTAATTCGGGTTGGCCTTCAGCCGCACGAAAGCGTTCTGTTCAAACTTTTCGACCATATAAGGGCCGGTGCCGATCGGCGCTTTCTCAAAACCCTCCGCACCGACTTTGGTGTAATAGGCTTTCGGAAGGACATAGCCGGTCAGGAAATACATCCACTTGAAGATGGTCGGGTCAAACTGTTTGACGTCGGCGGTGACCTTGTTGCCATCCGCTTTGATGTTGGCGAGAGAGCCCCAGACGAACTGGATCGGGTTGCCGGTCTTGGGGTCGGCGGCGCGGCTCAGGCTCCACGCCACATCCTCGGCGGTGAAGGGGCTGCCGTCGTGCCAGGTCACACCGTCACGCACGGTCATGTGGATCTGGCTTTTGTCGTCGTTCCAGCCCCATTCGGTCAAGAGGCCCGGCGCCGGCTTCAGATCGGGCTGTTGCAGGATGAACTGGTCGAACACCGATTGGTAGATGCCCTGGATCGTCGGGTTGACCGCACTTGGCCCGGTCGTTGGGTCCCAGCTTGGCAGGGTAACGTTATAAGCGATCACCAGTTCGGTGATGGCTTGGGCAAAGCCGCGCAGCGGCACGGTGGTGGCCACCACGGCTGCGGACAGTTTCAGAAGGCTCCGTCTGTTGAGGTTCATGGTTTTGGTCCCTGTTGTTTTATGTTCAATTTCCGCCAAGTTTTCTGGCCAGAAGATAGCCCGACGCGGCACCCGTCCCTGCACCGGGCCACACAGCGGCGCCGGTCAGGTGCAGGTTCTGGATAGGGGTAGAGCCGTCCGCATGGCCGCGCATCGGACGGAAAACGAAGTTTTGCGACAGGTGGTGTGAGCCGCAAACCTGATCGCCGCCAATCAGGTTGGGGTTGTCGGACTGAAGCTCGGCCGGTGTGACGATCCGCCGGGCGAGGGTTTTTGCACGGGTGCCGGGGGCGTGGGTTTCCAGAATGTCCAGCGCCCGTTCGGCATACTGGACGGCGGCCTCCGTCCAATCCGTCGCGGTAATTTCACCCTTCGCATCCCCAAGGATCGTGCCCGGCACCATGCGAACTTGCACCCAAAGGACGTGCTGTCCGACAGGCGCGCGGCTGGGGTCAATCACGGTAGGTTGGCCCACCACAAGGATCGGTTCATCCGGAAGAAGGGCCGCTTTGGCCTGTTGGTAAGTTCTTGCCATCTGGTCAAGGCTTGGAGCGATGTGGATATAGGCGAAGGACTTCAACGCTTTGGCGCGCCACTCTGGCAGATCGGACAGCGCCAGATGGATCATCATGGTGCCCGGCGCATGGGTAAAGCTGTTCATACCTGCGTCGAAGGCTTCCGTCGTGCCACCCGTCAGACGCATCAAGTCCGAGGGGGCAACTCCGGCAATCACGGCCCGGTTGGCCGTGATCGTTCGACCATCCGCCAGCTCGATCCCATTGGCTTTTCCGTTGCCGTGAAGAATACGGGTGACCGGGGCGTTGGTTTCAACCACGCCACCCCGCGCTTGAATGGCAGCAATCAGGGACGTGATGATCGTATCCGCGCCGCCTTGGCCTATGACCATACCGAAAGCTTGGCCTGCCATACCCTCCAGATAGGGAAAAATCGCACCGCCCGCGACATCGGGGGCAAAATCCAGATGCATCCCCCAGGCCCCCAGCATCGCCTGAACATGCGGGTGTCTGAAGGTTTCGGTCAGCCAGGCACGCGGGGATTGCAGCAGAAAACGAGTAAGGTCCAGCGTGCCGCCCAAACCCTTGGCACGCAATGTTTTAAACATGAAATATGCAAGCGCACGGAAATTCATCGGACTGCCGAGCAGCCCGAACAGATGCGGGGCCATATCTGCGAAGCCCGCGAACAGAGTTTGCCAAGCGGCCGCATCGTCGGCAGAGACAGTGGCGATCGAGGCAATAGTTTCCGTCAGATCGGTCGAAACGCCAAGATATTTTCCATCGCCAAATGACGAAGCGAAGGGTTTGGCGGCAGGCACGAAAGCGCAGCCATGTTTCGCCAATTCCGCGCCATAAAGCTTGAAAAATGGGCTTGCGGCGAACAAAGACAGGTTCATGGCGCCCCAGTCGTGGCGAAACCCCGGCAAGGTATACGCGCCGGTTTTCACCGCGCCCCCTGCAACCACAGCGCGTTCAAAGACACCGACCCGCCAGCCTTTGGCTGCAAGATGCAAGGCGGCGGCCAGCGTGTTGTGACCCGCCCCGATCAGCACGGCGTCGAACACAGGGTCGAACTGGGGCAAGCGCATTTCCTCCGGTCTGCTCCACAGGATATTTGCAAATGCATTTAAATCTGTCTAGCATGATTCTCATTCGTGAAGCGCAAGACGGCAGGGTGGCGGCGGCTTCGTTCTGGCGGCCCTCAGTCTTATTTCGGTAGGGACAAAACGATGGGGAGAACGCTATGACTTCTGCAAATATGCTGGCCGATCTGGCCGGAATGCTGGCCTCGGGCGGGGTTGAGGTGGTGGATTGCACCGGGGTTCTGGGGCCGGATACTCCGCTGCTGAAACTGCCGCCGGATTTCGCCAAGGACACCCCCAAGATAGAGATTCACGCGATTTCGGCCTATGATCAGAACGGGCCGTTCTGGGCGTGGAACTGGCTGAAAGTGGGGGAGCATTCGGGCACCCATTTTGACGCGCCGCACCACTGGATCACCGGCAAGGATTATGCCGACGGGTACACCGATACCCTGGCCGTGCAGCGGTTGGTCGCCCCGGTCAACGTGCTGGATTTTGCGGCGGAGTGTGGGGCAAACCCGGATTTCCTGCTGACCATCGAGCATGTGAAAGCGTGGGAGGCCAAGCATGGCGCGATCAACGCGGGCGAATGGGTGGTTTTGCGCAGCGATTGGGACAGCCGCGCCCATGATGACAACCTGTTCCTGAACGCCGACTCCACCGGGCCGCATACGCCGGGGCC
>JBBRLL010000025.1:0-59876 GCA_038231395.1 Rhodobacterales bacterium | reverse complement strand
CGTGTTGCGGTTGGTCAGCAGAGCTTGAAGCTCAGCGCGGTCGGCGGGGCCAAGGTATAGGCAGATGTCGGAGCGTCTCATCCGCCGATTATGCCACAGCGTGGCGCCGTCGGGAATCCTATGTCAGATGCAGAACACTAGCTCAGTATACCATAGACTACATAGCTGTCTAGAAAGTATATTGCGGTCGCGGCCAGACAAGCAAAAGAAACTGAGGGGTGGATTTTTCGTCCCCCCTCACCCCACCCGCCCCGCCTCCAGCCTGACCACACGGTCCATCCGACCCGCCAACTCCATATTATGCGTGGCGATCAGGGCGGACAGGCCGGTTTCGCGGACCACTTTCATCAGAACCTCGAACACTTGCGCAGAATTGGCGGGGTCGAGGTTGCCGGTCGGCTCATCAGCCAGCAGCAACCGGGGGCCGTTGGCCAAAGCGCGGCAGAAGGCGACGCGCTGCTGCTCGCCGCCGGACAGGGCTGCGGGGCGGTGATCTGCGCGGGGAAGCACGCCGACCTGGGCCAGAAGATCGCGTGACCGCGCATCGGCCTGCTTGCGGCTGACGCCATTGGCCAGTTGCGGCAGGGTGATGTTTTCCAGGGCGGAAAACTCGGGCAGCAGGTGGTGGAACTGGTAGATGAAGCCGATCTGTTGCCGGCGCGCTTCGGTGCGTGCCTTGTCGGAAAGGCCGCTCATCTCAAGCGCGCCATAGCGGATGGTGCCGGCATCGGCCACGTCCAGCAGGCCGGCGATCTGCAACAAAGTGGATTTTCCGGCACCGGAAGGGGCGACCAACGCCACCACCTCTCCCACACCAACCGTCAACGATGCACCTTGCAGCACCACGACTTCAGAGGGCTTGCCACGATTGTAGGCTTTGGCAATCTCCTTCAATTCCAGAGTGTTATTCATAGCGCAACGCCTCCACCGGGTTCATGCGGGCAGCTTTGCGGGCGGGGATCAGGGTGATGATGAAGCTTAGCCCCAGCGACAGCGCCATCGCGGAGGCCACGTCTTGCCATTGCAGCTTGGCGGGCAGGTTGTAGATGCCGCGGATCGAGGGGTCCCAGACGCCCCCCCCGCTCCAATAGTTCACAAACGAGAAAATCGGGTCGATGTAGATGGCGAACAGGCAGCCAAGGATGACGCCCGCCAAGGTGCCGATGATGCCGGTGAATGAGCCGCAGAGAAAAAAGATGCGCAGGATGGCGCCCTCGGTCAGGCCCATGGTGCGCAGGATGCCGATATCGCGGCCCTTGTTTTTGACCAGCATGATCAGGCCGGAGATGATGTTCATCGTGGCGATCAGCACCAGAATGGACAGGATGACGAACATCACGTTGTCTTCAATCGTCAGCGCGCGCAGGAAATTGCCGCTGCTTTGCTTCCACGTCCACAGCAGGGACTCCGGCCCGCCCGCCTTCAGCAAAGCGTCGGAATAGGTGTTGACCGTGTCGGGATCTTTGACCATCACCTCGAATTCATCGGCCAGACCTTCGCGGTTGAAATAGCTTTGCGCCTCGGCAAAAGGCATATAAATCCGCACCTTGTCGATGTCATAGCGGCCAGCGGTGAAGATATATTCCACGGTATAGGCGTTGACGCGGGGGCTGGTGCCGAAAGCGGTTTTGGCACCAGACGGGGAGATGAGCCGCACTTTGTCGCCGACATTGACGCCAAGTTCCTTGGCAAGCTCTGATCCCATGGCGATGCCGTTCGGATAATCGGCCAGACTGCCCTCGGCCTTGGTGCCAGTACCGATACGCGGCAGGGTGGCCAATTCTTCGACCGACATGCCGTAAACGTCGCCGCCTTGGGTGGCATCGAAGGCGGTGACCATGACCTGACCGCGGATCAAAGGTGCGGCCCGGGTGACGCCGGGGATGGCCTTCAAGCGGTCAGAGATGGCAGCAAAGTCGGTGAAACCCTTGACCAGATTGCCGTTTCCATCATCATGCCCGGTGGAATAGACCGTGACGTGGGCGTTGGCGCCAAGGATCGTATCGACAAACTCTGCCCGAAACCCGGCGCGGACGGCCAGTGTGGCGATCAGCGCGAACACTGCCAATGTGATGCCGATGAGACTGATCCAGGTCATCACCGAAACGCCTCCCTCGGCTCGCCTTGCGCGCAAATAGCGCCAGGCGATCATGAATTCGTAGGCGGAAAAAGGGGGTGTGGCCACGGGCTTGCTCTTTTCGGTCTGCTCTTTTTTCGATTTTTGCGGACCATGCGGGCAGCACCCTGCCTCGTCAAGCCACGTTTCTGTAGAGGGACCGCGTGCCGGGGGATTGCCTGTTGCCGGATGGTCCGAAAGCGGTCAGGCATAGCGCCGCTTGCGGAACGGCCAGGCCAACAGCCGCCACAGCAACGCGATGGCACCCCAGCCGGCGACATAGCCAATTCCTGCGGTGATGGCACCGTCAGCGGTGGTCGGGATCGCGGGTTGATAGTCGGCCCAGGTGGCCTGCAACGTCTCTACATCGGCCAGGCGTTGTGGCATCGCAAGCCGGGTCAGCGGTGAAGCGGCGCGCAAAGTGGCAAGGTTATTGCCAAGTGTTTGGGCTGTTGTGAACGTGGCCCGCATATCGGCCTGATGATCGGTGTTGAACTGGGTTCCGGTCATCTGGGTCAAGGCCGCGTCGCGCGTCAGGCCACTTTTGGCGGCCGAAGCGTCGAAATCGGCCACAACGATCTGCAAAGCGTCAACCTTGCCCGCCAGCCGTTGGAGATATTGCTGTGAGAATTCGGGGAATTGTGACATGGCCACTGCCCCCGCGACACCGCCCAGAATAGCCACCAAGCGCCACATGATAAGTCCTACTTGCCTTTAAGCAGGGCGACAATCGCCATTACATGACCGTGACCC
Source organism: Rhodobacterales bacterium (assembly GCA_038231395.1). Classification (GTDB taxonomy): domain Bacteria; phylum Pseudomonadota; class Alphaproteobacteria; order Rhodobacterales; family Rhodobacteraceae; genus Stagnihabitans. Next base: position 57,007 of record JBBRLL010000025.1, on the reverse strand, counting down.
AAATCAAAGTCCGCCTTCAGCCAGTCAGTGATCTGCGTCGCCTTGATCCCTTTGACAAGCCCGTCCGGCCCGGCAAAACCCTTGTCCGCTGCCATCAAGCGAAAGTCAGCCGGCGTCTTGCCGGTCTTGGCCTGAATGTTGTCAAGATAGGCCTGAAAGCTCATGCCGCCCTCGTTAAACTATCGATCAAGACTAGCACGGCGCGGGGGGCGTTGTCGAGCGGAGCGTCGGCCCCGAACATCCGCCGCGCCGCCCAAACGCCTTCCAGGAACAGAAAAACCGCCTCGGTCGCCTCACGCGGCAGAGACAGGCCTTCAAGGTGAGCGCGAGCCGCCAGCACCCTGCGTTTCTCGCAAGCATTTCCGCCGGCCCTGTCGGCACAGTATTCCGGTCACACCAGTCTGGGCGAGGCGGTCCAGACCGCCTTTCCGGACGCCAAAGTCGTCAAGGGCTTCAACACGATAGGGGCTGGCCAGATGACCAACCCGGGCCAGATCAACGGAGACCATAACCTTTTCATCGCGGGCAACGACGCGCAAGCCAAAGGCACCGTCACCGAGATTGCCGGCAGCCTTGGCTGGACCCATGTTCAGGACATGGGCGACATCAAAGCCTCACGCGCCATCGAGACGATCGTTCTGGTCTGGCTGCAACTGATGGTCACCTCAGGCAGAGCGCTGCACAACCTGCATGTCGCCCGAGGATAAGCACTGCCGCAACGTGCCGCCAGACGAGCACCAGACCTCTGCGGGCTCACCTGACGCCAAAAAACCTAGCGCGCGGCCCATAGCATCCCGCGTTTGATCATCTCTTTTGGGGCGCCGTGGTCGATCACATCGGCATGATGGCCCAAAGCGTTGTAATAGACCCGGCCCTTGCCCCACATCTTGGTGAAAGCCAAAGGCATCGCCACCGGGCCATTGGGCGCATGCGGGCCGTCAACGATGGGAAAGTCGCAAACCGCGTGAACTTTCACCGCAGGGTCGACGTGAAGGTAGTATTGTTCGGTCTTCACGTCGAAATCGCCGATCCCTGCGACCAAAGGGTTGGCCGGATCGGTGATCCGCACCCGATACTCCACCCCGTCATTGCCCGGATGCGCGACCCATTGCGCGCCGGTCATGAATTGCCAGACCACATCGTTGCGAAACGCGTCACACATGCCACCATGGCACCCCGCGAGGCCGACGCCCGCTTGCACCGCGTCTGCTACGGCCTGACTGCGCTCTTTTTCGATGGTGCTCATCGTCCAGATCGGCACGATCAGGTCGAGAGCTTTCAGCGCCTCGGCATCGTCAAAGCAAGACAGGCTGTCAGTGACCTGCACTTCCGCGCCCGCTTCGCGCAGGATCCCGGCGAACAGGTTCGCCACCAGATCCGGTTGATGGCCATCCCAGCCGCCCCAAGTGATCAATGCTTTCATGTCGCCCTCCCGTTTTGCCGCACTATTCGCCATGGCCCGCGGACAGGCAAGCCCTCAGCGGTGAAACGGCAGGGCAAGCACCTCGGCAAAACGCTCGTGAGCTGGCAAACCCGTGCGAGGGCTCACTCCAAGTTCGGCCGGAGGGACGCCGGGACGATAGACAAAGGTGCCGAACATCTGATCAAAGATTGACAGGGTGGCGCCGAAATTACCCGCATCGGTTACGGCGGCTGCATGGTGATAGCGGTGCGTTTCGGTGGTGATGAAGATGTAGTTGAACCACCCTGCCCGCACATCCACGTTGAAGTGGCTGATCAGCCCGTGCATCCCGGTGATCATCAGAAACATCGCCGCAGCCTTTGGGCCGTAGCCCATGGCCCAGATCGGCAGCGTGATCGCCAGCGCCTGAATAATCACTGCGTTGACCGGATGAAAGACCGCGTGCATCACCAGATACAGCCGTGGTGGCAGATGATGGGCGGCATGGCTGAGCCACAAAAACCACCCCAACGGACCGCTCATCTGATGCATCGCCCGGTGAAGGCTGTAGTTGATGCCCTCAAAGATCACGAGGGCCGAGGCCACCTGCGCCCAAACCGGCCACCCGCTGGCGGGCCCCTGATGCAGGCCGGATGTGGTGATGGTGAAATAGGCCAGCCCCGCTGAAATCGCCGCGATCGCGCCGGCATTGCAGACCACAAACTTCAGGTCCGCCAGAAAAGAGGCCCAGCTCATCGCCCAGCGTTTTTCATAAGGGTGCAGGAATTCGACCGCCAGATAGACGGCCAAAAGCCCCGCGGTGGTCTGCGCCCACACCGTCCGTGGGCCGTGACCCCAGGCGATGATCCGGTGAAAGCCGAACAAAAGTGCGGCCCAACTGGCGGGGTAAAGACCCCAGCGAAGGATGTGTCGAATGGTTGGTATCATGCTCTCGGTTATTGAACACCTGTCCTTTATCGGTCATATGTTCGATAAAATCAGGTCATGTCCCCGGCGAAATAGCCGCTAACCGACGGAAGGGCCGCCAGATGTCCGACACCGCTGGCCCAGCCAGAAACCACGGCGATACGCGCAGTGAACCGCGCACCGACCGCCGCGCAGAACGCTCCAAACGGGCGCTGTGGCAAGCTTTGATGGCACTGCTGCAAGACCATGACTGGGGCGAAATCAATGTGCAGATGATCTGCGACCGGGCAGATGTGGCGCGCTCCACCTTCTACGCGCATTTTCCGACCAAGCAGGATGTGCTGGACATGGGTTTTGCGGTTGGTCTGGCCGAGGTGGAGCGGCACGCCGCCGCGGCCCCCGGTCCGCTACCGACGCTGCATTGGCTGGTTGGGCACCTCGCCTCCGTTGCGGGCTTTCAGCGCCGCCTGCAAGGTACAGCGGCGGGGAGCCTGATCATGACCCGCTTTCGCGCAATGACCTCTGGCCTGATGCGCCGCGATCTGGAGGCTAGGGGTCAAACCGTCACCAACGCTGACCTGATCTTTGTGATGGGCGGGATTTTCGCCGCGACTGACCTTTGGCTGGCCAATGCGTGCGAGGAACCGCAAGCCACCCTGATCCGCCGGCTGGAGCGGCAGATCAAAGCAGTGCTGGGTTAAGCCAATCGCGGGCGGGTGGTTGCGCCTCTGGTGCCCTGCCCGTCTGACCGGACCTGAACGCCCGGCGCAAATCCCCGCAAAACATGTGCAGGTCAGGACGGATCAGGTCGTTTCAGATCGAAGCCCGAAGCGGCTGCCTACAGAACCGCAACCGTCAGAACCGCAACCGTCAGAACCGCAATCTTCAGAACCGCTGTGGGGCGGCGGGCTTGTTGGCCATCACCGTCTCGATGGCTGCCACCACGTCGTCCGTCAGTTTGGCCTTCTGGTCCAGCGCTGCCAGGTTATCGGTCAACTGGCTGATCCGCGAGGCGCCGAGGATCACGGTTGACACATTCGGATTGCGCAGGCACCACAAGAGCGCCATGTTGGTCACCGTCAGCCCCGCATCCCCGGCGATCTTGGCCAAGGCCTTGACCTTCTCCAGCTTGGCCTTGCCCGCGTCAGAGTTCACCATGTCCTTCAGCCATTCGTAGCCCGGCAAGGCCATCCGGCTGTCCTGTGGCACCCCGTCGTTATACTTGCCGGTCAGCAAACCTGAAGCGAGCGGCGACCAGATCGTCGTGCCCAACCCCAGGTCGTAGACCGGCGTATAATCGCGCTCCACCTTGTCACGTTCGAACAGGTTATACTGCGGCTGCTCCATCGTCGGCGGCGTCAGGCCCCAGCGTTCGGCTGTGGCATGGGCCTCGGTGATCTGCTGACCTGACCATTCAGAGGTGCCCCAGTACAAAACCTTCCCCTGCGCAATCAGGTTATGCATCGCCCGCACGGTTTCGACAATTGGCGTGTCAATGTCGGGGCGGTGGCAGAAGTACAGGTCCAGATGATCGACCCGCAGACGCTTCAATGCGGCATGGCAAGCCTCGGTCACATGCTTGGCGCTGAGGCCGCGCTGCGTCGGCTTGGCCCCGCCCCAAAAGACTTTGGAGGATACGATATAGCTGTCGCGCCCCCAACCCAGTTCCTGAATGGCCTGCCCCATCACCAGTTCCGACTTGCCCTGCTCGTACCCCTCGGCGTTGTCGAAAAAGTTGATCCCGGCATCATAAGCTGCCGTCAGCATCGCCTTGGCCGGCTGCACGTCGACCTGCTTGGCAAAGGTCACCCAGGACCCGTAGGAAAACTCCGAGACCTTAAGCCCCGACTTGCCCAAACGCCGATATTCCATGATAGCCTCCTGATTGGTTGCCACATAGCTAGAGCCGGAAAACGGTTTCCGCCAGAGGCAAGCGGCACAACCTCGCGCAAAACTAGCGCGCCTTCAACCAACACAGGCATGCTTCGCAGGGCATGCCTATGCCAGTGTTAAAGTCCGAGGCCGTTCACCACGCCAAAGATCAATCAAGATAGCCCGACCGTCTGCGCCGGGCGGCAACGCCCAATCCGGCCAATCCGGCCAACAGCAAAGACCCGGCCGCAGGCAAAGGAACCGCTGAGAGATCGGCACGCACCCCAAATTCCGCCGGGCAAGTCCCACCGCAATCTCCCATGACCGTGAACGAGTAGCTTCCGGCCGCCAGTGCCATTTGAAAATGCGTAAAGGCGACATCGGTCCAGCTGTCATCAAAAGCAGCATAAACCGGGTTCACCCCCAACGGTACCGTGATCGCCGAAAGGCCGATCTTGCTTACCCCGGCAATATCGCCCGCCAAAGACCATGTGTCACCCAAAGCGCAGCAATCGGTGAGGGAAAAGACGCCAGCGCCGGACAAAGTGAACTCAAACGACACGGTGTCCGAAGGCGAGCCGATCAGCCCCTCCAGCCAGCCGCCTCCAGTGGTGATGGTAGCAGCTTCAGACTGCCGTTGCCCGCCGAAGAAAGCGAGAAGTAACACAGTCAGCAAAGCGAAGATTTTACTCATGCTTGAAATCCTTAAATGTTGACGTGTGTGCAGGCTACTTAAATGGGGTTACGTGATCCAGAAAAATCGCGATGGTCCTGCTTTGCGTGTGTTTTGCAATGCCGATACGACGTCCCCATAGAATAGAAAAGGCGCGCCAAGTGGCACGCCTTTTCGTTCCGGAATATTTGGCCGGAATATTTGGCTAGTGGTCAAGCAATGATCACACAGACTTGCGACCACGGCGGCGCGCCAACAGACGCATTCCGCCCAAAGCGCCAACCAACAGGAAACCTGCCGCAGGAAGCGGAACGGTTGCAAGATCGACCCGCACACCAACGCCAGATGGACATCCGCCCGTGCAATCCCCGGTCACCGAGATGCTGTAGCTTCCCTGCCCCAAGGCAATCTGGAAGTGCGAAAAGGTGGAGTCGGTCCAGTAGCTGTCAAAGAAGGTGTTGCCAAGGCCGAGTGTAATGGCGATTGGCGCCAGACCAAAGGTGCTTGCACCCAAGAAACTTCCGGTGATCGAGTAGACGTCGCCCGCAACGCAGCAATCGGACAGCGAGAAAATTCCGTTGCCCGACAGCGAGAAATCATAGGTCAACGGGACACCGGTGTTGAAGTTGTCACCGGACCAACCCGCCCCTTCGGTCAGCGTCGAAGCCTGACCGCCGCGGGGTGCGCTGACCGCCGCGAAAATAACCATAGCCAGAAGCACCAGTATCTTTTTCCACATACTCAATCACCTTTTGATGTTTTCCACGTGCCACAAGTTAGACGCGAATCAGCCGCAATTCCAACAAATATTTAGCGAATCAACCTTTGTTTCCAGATGATCGACAATCGAAGAAACCAGACTGCCGGGATGCGCCCCTCGAAAAACTTGGTGGCAATGCCCGGCGTCGATTGACACGCCAAGCATCACGTCTGGCGGTTGCCGTCGCAAAATTCACTATAGTCTACGAATTCAATATGTTGCCTAGCCTTGCCCGTCTACAAATCTTGGCCTTACGCGCTTCAAATCCCGGCGTATATTTCCACGACTCGCGCCACCGCGGCCTCCGGCGACATCTCCTCCGACACGCCGGTCCTGCGCGAGGTCAGTTCAACCACGCCATTCGCCAGCCCGCGCGGACCCACCGTAATCCGCCATGGCAGGCCAATCAGGTCCATCGTGGCGAATTTTGCCCCGGCGCGTTCATCGCGGTCGTCATACAAAGGCTCCAGTCCGCGTTGCAGCAAGGCACCCTCCAGCCCGGCGCAGGCGGCATCGGCTGCGGCATCGCCTTGTTTGAGGTTCACGATCCCCACCGGGAACGGCGTGACCCCCTCAGGCCAGATGATCCCCTTGTCGTCATGGCTCGCCTCGATGATCGCCCCCAACAACCGGCTGACCCCGATCCCGTGGCTTCCCATCTCAACCGGAACCTTGGCCCCGTCGGCGGTGACGACCGTAGCCCCCATTGACTCGGAATACTTGGTGCCAAAGTAGAATATCTGCCCGACCTCGATCCCACGCGCCACTTTCCGGCGCTCCTCCGGGACCATATCGAACAGGGCCGCATCATGAGTCTCATCGGTGCGCGCGTAAAGTGTGGTGAATTCCTCACATACTTTAGCGACAGCGGCGCGGTCATCATAGTCAACCTCGCGGTTGCCCAACTTCAGATCGACCACGGCCGCATCAAAGAACACCTCAGACTCGCCCGTTGCCGCCAGAACCAGGAATTCATGCGTGTTGTCGCCGCCAATGGGGCCAGAAGCGGCGCGCATCGGAATGGCCGTCAACCCCATCCGCTCATAGGTCCGCAGATAGCTGACCATGTGACGGTTGTAGGCGTGCAGCGCGGCGTCGCGGTCGATGTCGAAGTTATAGCCGTCCTTCATCAGGAACTCTCGCCCGCGCATCACCCCGAACCGAGGCCGCATCTCGTCGCGGAACTTCCACTGGATATGGTACAGGGTCAGCGGCAAGTCCTTGTAGGACGTGACATGAGAGCGGAAGATGTCGGTAATCATCTCTTCATTGGTTGGCCCGTACAGCAATTCCCGCTTCTGCCGGTCGGTGATCCGCAGCATTTCCTGCCCATAATCGTCATACCGGCCCGACTCGCGCCACAGATCAGCCGGTTGCAGCGTCGGCATCAGCAAGGGAATGTGCCCGGCGCGCTGCTGTTCTTCGTTCACGATGGTCTCGATCCGCCGCAGCACGCGCAGCCCCAGCGGCAGCCAAGAGTATATCCCGGCGGCCTGCTGCTTGATCATGCCGGCGCGCAGCATGTAGCGGTGCGAGACGATCTGCGCCTCGGCGGGGTTTTCCTTCAGCACGGGCAGGAAGTAGCGCGACAAACGCATGGGCGGGCCTCTTTTAACGGTTCGCATGTTCCTAACGGGTTGCGCCGGACCAAGCAAGCCAGCGCCGTTCCGCAATCTGCCAGACGTCCGGGTTATCGCCCCACGGCAGCCCGGATCGCATAGCTCACAGCCTAGTTGCCGCACCCGGCCTTGCATCCCGACGCCTCAAAGGCAATATCAGGCCGGCGTGGCAAAGGAGAGCGGGCGATGCCGATCCAACTTCAAGGCAGGTACTGGACCATCGCGGCAGTGCTTTTCTTTGTGGCATTGTGGTATCTGGGGTCGGTGATGCTGCCTTTCCTCGTGGGCGGGGCGCTGGCCTATTTTCTGGATCCGCTGGCCGATCGTCTGGAACGGTTGGGCCTGTCGCGCGTGGCCGCTACCGCCCTGATCACTTTGACCGCCTTTTTGCTGGTCGTCCTGCTGGTTCTGGCCGTCCTGCCGGTTCTGGTCAATCAATTGACCGCTCTGATCAACGCGGCCCCGGCGATCTCTGCCAGACTTGAGGCGTTTCTGGTCTCGCGCTTCCCTGACCTGACCGACAGCACTTCTGTCATGCGCACCACCCTGGCCGAGATTGCCCGGGCCATTCAGGACCGCGGCGGCACCTTGGCGCAGGGGTTCATCGCTTCGGTGTTCAGCGTGGTGGGCTGGCTGGTGTTCATCATCGTTGTCCCGGTCGTTGCTTTTTATCTGCTTCTGGACTGGGACCGGATGGTGGCGCAGGTTGATGCGCTGTTGCCGCGCGATCATGCGCCCGTCATCCGCAAACTGGCGCGTGAGGTTGATACCGCACTGGCTGGATTTCTGCGCGGGCAGGTCACGGTCTGCGTGCTGTTGGCATCGTATTACGCGTCGGCCCTGATGATGGCGGGTCTGCAATTTGGCCTGATTGTCGGAGCGATTGCCGGGGCCATCACGGTCATTCCCTATATTGGGGCACTGATCGGCGGCACCCTGGGGCTTTCCCTCGCCCTATACCAGTTCTGGGGCAATTGGGTGGCAATCGGCATCATTGCTGGCATCTTCGCCGTTGGGCAGTTCATGGAGGGGAACGTGCTGACCCCGCGCCTTGTCGGCAAATCCATCGGTGTGCACCCGGTCTGGCTGATCTTTGCGCTGTCGGTCTTTGGCGGGTTGTTCGGCATCGCGGGGATGCTGGTCGCCGTGCCGTTGTCGGCCACGCTTGGCGTCCTTATCCGCTTTGCCTTGGGTAAATACCAGCAAAGCCTGTTGTATCTTGGCCAATCTGACGACAAAGGCGGCGCGGGTTGACAGGTCAACTGGCGTTTGATCTTCCCGCCCTCGAAACCTGGGCCCGGGCGGATTTTTTCACCTCCCCGGCAAACGAGACTGCCGTTAAGGCCATCGACGGGTGGCGCGACTGGCCCGGTCAAAGACTGCTGCTTTTGGGGCCTTCCGGCTCCGGCAAGACCCATCTGGCGCATATCTGGGCCGCAGAAGCCGGAGCGATCTGGCTTTCCCCGGACACCATCGAGGACCATTTGCCCGCCGTCCCGCCCGATGCCTGTGTCATTCTGGACGACACGCACCGGGTGGCGGGCCATCAGGAAACCGCCGTGTTCCACCTGTACACGAGGTTGATGGCAAAGGGTTTTCTTATGCTGACCGCCCCTGCCCCGCCACGCGACTGGCGCCTCAATCTGCCGGACCTGCTGTCACGATTGCAAGCGATGCCCGTGGCGGTACTGGAGGCGCCGGACGATGCCCTGCTTGGCGCCGTGTTGGCCAAACTTCTGGCCGACCGCCAAATCACTGCCGCCGCCAATCTGATCCCTTATCTGCTGCCTCGGATGGAACGCTCCATCGCTGCCGCCCGTGCACTGGTGGCGGCTTTGGACGCGCGGTCACTGGCCCATCAGCGCCCGATCACCCGGCAGCTTGCGGCTGAGGTGCTGGACTTGGGCGCGCCAGAGTGAAACAAGCGCTTCAGAGCAACAATTCATAGACATAACCCCGCCATGACCAAGGCAGATTTCCTGAAATCCCGGTTTCCCGAGGCCGTGGCCTACCCTGCGGCTGAAACTGCTGGACCCCGCCGCCTGTTCAACCGAGAGCTTTCGTGGCTCGCCTTCAACTGGCGGGTTCTGGACGAGGCGCTGAACCCCGGCGTGCCTTTGCTGGAACGGTTGCGGTTTTTGTCGATCTCGGCGGCCAATCTTGACGAATTCTACACGGTTCGGGTGGCAGGCCTGCGCGCACAGGTGCGCAACGGCAATGCAGCCTTGTCCGACGATGGCCGCAGCCCGGCAGAACAACTGGCGCTGATCCACGCCGACGCCCGCCGCCTGATGCACATGCAGCAAACCGTCTACAACAAGCTGAAAAAGGCGATGGAGGCCGAGGGGATCATCATCCTGTCCCGCTCCAAACTGACGGCGCGCGATCTGAAACTGTTGGAGGAAAACTTTCTTACCAAGGTTTTTCCGGTTCTGTCGCCGCTTGCCATCGACCCCGCCCACCCCTTTCCGTTCATCCCCAATGCCGGAGTGTCGCTGGCACTGGAGCTGGAACGCGTCTCTGACCGCCGCACCTTGAAAGCCCTGCTGCCGATCCCGCAGCAAATCGCCCGTTTTGTGCCCCTGCCCGGCAAGCCCGGCGAAGCGCGGTTTTTGCCGCTGGAGGAGCTTTTGCTTCTCCACCTCGACATGTTGTTTCCCGGCTATACCGACCGGGGCCACTGCATGTTCCGCGTCCTGCGCGACAGCGATCTGGATGTGGAGGAGGAGTCCGAGGATTTGGTGCGCGAGTTTGAAACCGCCCTGAAACGCCGGCGGCGCGGCGAGGTGATCCGCCTGAAACTTTCCGCCGGGGCACCTGCCGAATTGCGTGCGCTGATCATGGAAGAACTGGGCGTCACGGCGGATGAGGTGGTCGAAGCGCGTGGCCTGTTGGGCGTCACCGACCTCAAACAACTGGTGCTGTCCTCACGTCCCGATCTGTTGTGGCCGCCCTTCACGCCGCGCATTCCCGAACGGGTTCAGGACCACAATGGCGACATGTTTGCAGCGATCCGGCAAAAGGACATGCTGCTGCACCACCCCTATGAAACCTTCGACATGGTGATCCGCTTTCTGGAACAGGCGGCGCGTGATCCGAACGTGCTGGCCATCAAACAAACCCTGTACCGCACCAGCCACGACAGCCCGATCGTTTCGGCGCTGTGCGAGGCGGCGGAGAACGGCAAATCCGTCACCGCTTTAGTGGAGCTGAAAGCGCGGTTCGACGAGGCTGCCAACATCTTGCAAAGCAGGCGGCTGGAGCGCGCCGGGGCGCATGTGGTCTACGGCTTCATGCATTTGAAAACCCACGCCAAAATCTCCACCGTTGTGCGGCGTGAGGGGGAGAACCTTGTCACCTACACCCATTATGGCACCGGAAATTACCACCCGATCACCGCCCGCATCTACACCGACCTGTCGTTTTTCACCTGCGACGCCGCTTTGGGCCGTGATGCGACCAAGGTGTTCAACTATCTCTCCGGCTATGTGCAGCCAGAGGGGTTGGAAAACCTTGCCATCGCCCCGATCACCATGAAGCCGCGCCTGCTGGCCCTGATTGCGGCAGAGGCGGATCACGCCCGCGCCGGCCGCACCGCTGAAATCTGGATCAAACTGAACTCTCTGTTCGAGCCTGATGTGATAGACGCGCTTTATGCGGCCTCGAACGCCGGGGTCAAGATCAGCCTGATCATCCGCGGCATTTGCGGATTACGACCAGGAATCAAAGGCTTGTCAGAGAACATTCGCGTAAAGTCTGTGGTGGGACGTTTTCTGGAGCACAGCCGGATCATGTGTTTTGCGAACGGCCACGGCCTGCCCTCCCGCGAAGCGAAAGTGTTCCTGTCCTCCGCTGATTGGATGGACCGCAACCTGTCGCGCCGGGTGGAAACTCTGGTCGAAATCCACAATCCCACGGTCCGCAGTCAGATCATGGGCCAGATCATGGCCGCAAATCTTGCGGATGAGGCGCAAAGCTGGCTCTTGTCACCCGATGGTGCCTATATCCGCGACTTGGAGAATGGCGGGAAAACGCTGTTCAACTGCCACCGCTTCTTTATGGAGAACCCTTCGCTGTCCGGTCGTGGCACCGCTGGGGCCAAAGACGCGCCGCGTCTGGCCGGGGACTAAGCCAAACTGTTGACCCGCTGCCCGCCATGGGCCATTCAGGTCGCCAAAGAGGACGATCCGGGGGGAATCGACGATGACGGACCAAAGTCGTCCCGCAACCGCAGAAGCGGACTGGGGCCCGTTCGGCAAACCGCTGTTTGACGACCCCTCCGCCCGTGCGCTCAGCCGGGTTGGCGTGGTGGATGTCGGATCAAACTCGGTCCGGATGGTGGTGTTTGATGGCGCTGCCCGCTCGCCTGCGTATTTCTACAACGAAAAGATCATGTGCGGCTTGGGTAAGGGTCTGGCAGAAACCAACAGGCTGAACCCTGAAGGTCGCAGGCGGGCGCTGGACGCGTTGAAGCGGTTCGCCTTGCTGGCCAAGGGCATGGGGATTGAAAAGCTGACGGTGGTGGCCACCGCTGCCACGCGTGAGGCCGAAGATGGCCCGGCCTTTCAGCAAGAGGTGTTGGAGCGAACCGGGCTGAAAATCTGGGTGGTCGACGGCGATGAAGAGGCGCGGCTGTCCGCACAGGGCGTTTTGCTGGGCTGGCCCGATGCCAAGGGCGTGGTCTGCGACATGGGCGGCAACTCGATGGAACTGGCGCGGATCGAAAACGGCACGGTTGGCAGGCGGGCGACGTCGCCGTTGGGACCGTTTCGGTTGCAGCAGGTGCCCGGCGGTCCGAAAGAGCGTGCAGCGCATATAAATAGTATTCTCAAGGGCTTGCAGGCTGAAATTCGTTCAGAAGGTGAACGGATTTATCTGGTTGGCGGCAGTTGGCGGGTGATCGCCCGGCTGGATATGGAGCGGCGGAATTACCCGCTGACCGTGCTGCATGAATACCGGATGATGCCAAAGCCACTGTTGGACACTTTGCAATGGATCCAGGCGTCTGACCCCGCAGCACTGCGCGCCCGTACCGGCACCTCGGCGGAACGGATGGAACTGGTGCCGCTGGCCTGCGAGGTTCTGCGCGACCTGATCGTGATGCTGAAACCGTCAGAGATTGACGTCTCGGCCTACGGCATTCGCGAAGGGCTGCTGTATGAGGTGATGCCGGAACGGCTGCGCCAGCGTGACCCGCTGATTGAGGCCGCGCGCATCAGCGAACAGACCGCCGCCCGCATCCCGGGCACCGGCAAGCGACTGTTCGAATTTCTGGTGCCGCTGTTTCCCGGCGCCGATGTCGACCGTCTGCGGCTGATCAAGGCCGCCTGTCTGTTGCACGACACCACTTGGCGCGCCCACCCTGACTACCGGGCCGAGGCGTGTTTTGACAATGCCACCCGCGCCAATCTGGGCGGACTTGACCATCCGGGCCGGGTGTTTCTGGGGCTAAGCCTCTTGCACCGCTACAAGAACTCGCGCGCGGGTTCGCGGCTGGAACCGCTGTTCCGGTTGCTCAGCGATGACCAGATTCAGGACGCCGAAATCTTGGGCAAGGCGATGCGGTTTGGCGCGATGTTCGCGGCGGGCGACCCCGCGCAGGCGGGCAAGCTGGACTGGCAGCCGCGAAAGCGTGTGCTGGAACTGCAGTTGACCCCAGATGGCCATGATCTTTACGGCGAGGTGGCGCAGGCCCGGCTGTCCTCTCTGGCCCTTGCCATGCGGGCCGAGATCAAAGTGGTGGAACCCGCCTGATGTTGACCTTCGACCACCTGGCCATTTCCGCCGAAACGCTTGGTGCAGGGGTCGAATGGGTCGAAAATGCCTTGGGCGTCACAATGGCTGGCGGCGGCAAGCATCCGGTGATGGCCACCCATAACCGCTTGCTGGGCATGGGGGATTTGTATCTTGAGGTGATTGCCATTGATCCCGAAGACACCGCACAGCAGCCGCGCTGGTTCGACCTTGACCGCTTTACAGGCCCGCCGCGTCTGACCAACTGGGTGGCGCGGACCGATGACATGGACGCCGAAATCACCCGAAGCCCCGCTGGCATCGGCACCCCGCTTTCCTTGGCACGCGGCGATTACCGCTGGAAAATGGCCGTCCCCGCAGATGGCATCCTGCCCTATGATGGCGCATTTCCCGCTTTGATCCAATGGCTTACGCCCTTGCACCCGACGCAGGCCCTGCCTGACAGCGGCGTCCGCCTCAAAACCCTGACGATCGTCCATCCGCAGGCCGAGGCGTTGCGGGCGTACCTGCCCCCCGATCCACGCCTGCGCCTCAGCCAAGGCCCGGTCAAACTCTTAGCCCTTTTTCACACCCCTCAAGGCGACAGGAGCCTGTCATGATCCGCCCCGCCATCGTGCTTGACGCGCAAGCGATTGCTGACGTCTGGAACCCGTGGATCCGTGACACCGGCATCACCTTTAACGCCGTGGACAAAAGACCGGAGGAGGTGGCGCAGCTGATCGTCAACCGCACCACCGCTGGCCACGGTTTTCTGGTGGCCACCGATGACGGCGGGGTGATCCTTGGCTTTGCCACCTACACCCAGTTTCGCGGCGGCACCGGCTATGCCAAAACGATGGAGCATTCCATCATTCTGGCGCCGCAAGCGCGCGGCAAGGGTCTGGGCAAGGCCCTCTTGCAGGCTACCGAAAAGCACGCAGCCGAGGAAGGCGCCCATCAAATCCTCGCCGGGGTCAGTTCGGAAAACGCCGACGGCATCAAGTTTCACTTGGCGATGGGCTACGCCGAGGCCGCCCGCATCCGTGATGCCGGCTATAAATTCGGCAGGTACATGGATCTTGTGCTGATGCAGAAATTCCTCTCCTGACATCGCTCAAATCCCTTGTTACACTTGACCCATGTCGATCTGGTTCCGCATATCCGAGGCTCTTGCAGCCCTTGCCAAAGGCGAGGGGCTGGCTGCGGTATTCGAACGCCTGCGGGTCGTACCTCAACGGTCGGTCGGCTTCACCATTGCGGTCATTGCTTTGGGGGCCAAGATGGCCAAGGCCGACGGGCAGGTGACCCGGGATGAGGTCACCGCCTTTCGCCGCGTCTTCATGATTCCCAAAGGCGAGGAGGACAGCGCCGCCCGCGTCTTCAACCTCGCCCGGCAGGATGTGGCGGGCTTTGACACCTATGCCTGGCAGATCAGAGCGATGTTTGGCCCCGATGACCGCGACGTGATGATTGACCTGATGGAGGGGCTTTTTCACATCGCCATGGCAGATGGCGCATTTCACCCGGCTGAGGAAGAGTTTCTGCGCGAGGTGGCCCGCATCTTCGGTCTGGATGACCGCTGTTTCCGCAGCCTTCGCGCCCGCCACGTCAAGGATGACCCCTACGCCGTGTTGGGGGTGCCCGCGGGTGCCTCATTGGCCGATGTCCGCAAAGCCTGGCGTGCCGCCGTCAAAGCCTCGCATCCCGATGTGATGCTGGCGCGCGGTGTGCCCCCTGAAGCCGTGAGGCTGGCAGAAGAGCGGATGCGCGCCATCAACGCCGCCTGGGAAGAAATCTCGCGGCAGGCGGCATGACGCTGTGGATTGCCAGCGTTGGTGTTGCGAGGATGAAAGCTTTGTTGGTCGATGATGGACCAAGGATTGCGGCCGCCCGACATCGCCGTCTATGTGGCACCTGTCCCCGGACATTGTTGGATGGCCGAACCTCGCCAAGAGCCTTTGGAACCGGGGCGGAGCGTTTTGCGGTGGTGACCGAATGCTGAAAATTGACCCGGTTACATTCGCCTTGCCTTGAGCCCGCGCGCCGCTGATAAAAGCCAAAACCGGGGGCAAGATGCGCATTTCGATGATTTCGGCGGCCTTGGTGGCGGCTTTGGTCGGCTACGGCAGCACAATTGCTGTGATCCTTGCCGCAGCCCATGCTGTAGGGGCGACGCCAGCGCAGACCGCAAGTTGGGTGTTCGCCATCTGCATTGCCAAAGCGGCAGGCTCCGCAGCACTTTCATGGTGGGCCCGGGTGCCGGTGGTCCTGGCGTGGTCCACGCCCGGTGCCGTTCTGATCGCCGCCACATCCGGCATGACGATGGCAACGGCGGTCGGCGCATTTCTGGCAACCGGAGTGTTGATCGCGCTGACCGGAGCGGTCAAACCCCTTGGCCAACTGATCGCCAAAATCCCCGACGCGATGGCCGCAGCCATGCTGGCGGGTGTGCTTTTGCCCTTCTGCCTCAAAGGCATGGCTGCCGCTGGCCCGCTTGGCCTTGCCGCTTTGGCAATGGGAGCCATCTTTGCGCTGGTCCGGCTTGCCAACCCCGCGCTGGCCGTGCTGGCCGCCCTCGCCGCTGGCCTGATCGCGGCCTTTGGTCCCGGCGGCGTGGCCTTTCCCGCCCTGACCCTGCCCTTCCCCACCTTGATTTTCATCGCACCCGAATGGCGCGCCGATGTTCTGGTGGGCCTCGCCCTGCCGCTTTACGTGGTCACGATGGCCAGCCAGAACCTGCCCGGATTCGCCACCTTGCGCGCGGCTGGCTATACCCCGCCCGTGACCCCCGCCCTGATCACCACCGGCGCACTATCGGCGCTTGCAGGCCTGTTCGGTGCCCATACGATCAGCATGGCCGCCATTACCGCCGCAATCTGCATGGGCGACGACGTCCATCCCGACCGCGACCAACGCTGGAAAGTCGGGCTGGCCTATGCTGCCGTCTGGCTTTGCCTTGGTCTGGCCGGCCCGCTGCTGATCACCGTTCTGCAAGCGATGCCGTCCCAAATTCTGACGCTGCTGGTAGGGCTTGCCCTGCTGGGCCCCCTGACCGGGGCGCTGAGCGGAGCATACTCCCCGCCGCAAAGCCGCTTTGCAGCCAGCATAACCCTGACCGTCACCGCCTCTGGCCTGGCTTTGTTCGGCGTGGGCGCGGCGTTCTGGGGCTTGCTGGCCGGCCTTGCCATGCTGGTATTGGAGACTGGCCTCAAACGCCTGAAGCCCTGATTTCATCTGGTCCTGAATTTCCCGAGGTGCCGGAGCTGGCCCCGGTTACGCCGCCCGGTCAGAACGGCACATCCGACACCTGATGCGCGGGCATCACGTAGCGGGCAACGATCTTCTTGGACCCGGCGTGATCAAATTCAATGTCCAGCTTGTCGCCTTCGACCTGCATCACCTCGCCGTAGCCGAACTTCTGGTGAAACACCCGGTCGCCGATGCCGTAGCCTGACACTGCCTCGGCGTCGATCACGATGCCGCGCGCCTCGCGGGGCTGGGAAACGCCACGCACCCCCGCCCGGTCCTGCATGCGCTTCCAACCCGGTGAGTTATAGACATCCGCCTTGGTCGCCCGGTCTTCGATCGTCGAAAACCCCGGTGCAGCCGCGCCAAACCCGCCACCGTACAGACCCGGAGGGGTCAGCACCGCCACATGGTCCGCCGGCAATTCGTCGATGAAGCGCGAGGGCAATTGACTTTGCCACTGGCCATAAACCCGGCGGTTGCTGGCAAAAGAGATCGTACACAGCCGCTCCGCCCGGGTGATGCCCACATAGGCCAGCCGCCGCTCCTCCTCCAGACCCTTCACGCCACTTTCGTCCATACTGCGCTGGCTGGGGAACAGGCCGTCTTCCCAGCCGGGCAAAAAGACGGCGGGAAATTCCAGGCCCTTGGCGGCGTGCAGGGTCATGATGCTGACCTTCTCAGTGGCCTCCTCGGTTTCATTGTCCATGATGAGAGAGACGTGTTCCAGAAATCCCTGCAGATTCTCGAACTGTTCCAAGGCTTTGACCAGTTCCTTCAGGTTCTCCAGCCGGCCCGGAGCCTCCGGCGTCTTGTCGTTCTGCCACATCGCGGTATAGCCGGAACCGTCGAGGATCTGCTCCGCCATCTCAATATGATTGTGCGGGGATTGGATCGCTGCGTGCCAACGGTCAATATTTTCGACAAAGGCGCGGACCTGCGAGCCACCCTTGCCGCCAATCATGCCATGCGCCACGGCTTCGCGCGCGCCTTCCAGCAAGGACACCCCGCTGCCCCGCGCCGTGCGTTGGATATCTGCCTGCGCCTTGTCACCAAGGCCGCGCTTGGGCACGTTGATCACCCGCTCAAACGCCAGATCATCCTCCGGGCTGACCGCCAGCCGAAAATAGGCCATCGCGTCACGGATTTCCTGCCGTTCGTAGAACCTTGGGCCGCCGATCACCCGGTAAGGCAGCCCGATGGTCAGAAACCGATCCTCAAACGCCCGCATCTGGTGGCTGGCGCGCACCAGAATGGCCATGTCATCCAGACCCAGCAGGCCTATGCCGCGCCCGCCACGCTGTAGCGCCTCAACCTCTTCACCAATCCAGCGCGCTTCTTCCTCGCCGTCCCATTGGCCGATCAGGCGGACCTTTTCGCCCCGCGTCTCCTCGGTCCACAAGGTCTTGCCCAGACGGCCCGCGTTGGTGGCAATCACCCCCGAAGCCGCGGCAAGAATGTGCGGGGTGGAGCGATAGTTCTGCTCCAGCCGGACCACTTTTGCACCGGGAAAATCCGCCTCAAACCGCAGGATATTGCCCACCTCGGCCCCGCGCCAGCCATAGATCGACTGGTCATCATCGCCCACACAGCAGATGTTGCGATGGCCCTGCGCCAGAAGCCGCAGCCACAGATATTGGGCGACGTTGGTGTCTTGATATTCGTCAACAAGGATGTATTTGAACCAGCGCTGATACTGCTCCAGAACGTCGGAGTGCTTTTGGAAGATCGTGACGCAATGCATCAGAAGGTCGCCGAAATCGGTGGCGTTCAGGGTTTTCAACCGCTCCTGATAGGCCTCATACAACTCCGTCCCCCGGTTGTTGTATGCCGAGGCTTCCGAGGTTGGCACCCGGTCGGGCAGCAAGGCCCGGTTCTTCCAGCTGTCGATCAGGCTGGCCAACAGCCGCGCGGGCCAGCGTTTTTCGTCTATGTTGGCAGCGGCGATCAGCTGTTTCAGCAGGCGCAACTGGTCGTCGGTGTCCAGAATGGTGAAGTTGGACTTCAGCCCGACCAGTTCCGCATGACGCCGCAAGATCTTGACCGACAAGGAGTGGAAAGTGCCCATCCAGGCAATCCCCTCCGCCGACTCGCCCATGATGCGGCTGACCCGCAGCTTCATCTCGCGCGCGGCTTTGTTGGTGAAGGTGACCGACAGAATTTCATTCGGCCGCGCCTTGCCCATCGCCAGCAGGTGAATGATCCGGGCAATCAGGGCTTTGGTTTTGCCGGTGCCCGCCCCTGCCAGCATCAGAACCGGGCCATCCAGCGCCTCGACCGCCTCGCGCTGTGCAGCGTTCAGGTCGTCCAGATAGGGCGCAGGCCGGGACGCAAGGGCGCGGCGTGACAGGGGGATCGTGTCAGATGGGTCGGCAGAGTCGCTCATGGCTGAAATCTAACGCCAAGCCCACCAAAGGGAAAGCGCTGTTCGTGGAATGTTCGTGCTTTGAGCGGATTCCATGACGGGATTTTGATCAGTACCTGCGATTTTTTAGATGGGGACCCGCCTATCAGGACAAGGCTTTCAACCCCGGGCGGGATATTGTTCGTGCATCCCATCGGAATAGCGGGCGAAAAGGCGGGAAAAGGCTACGATGTCATCCTCACTCCACGTGGCGAACAGCTTCATCGTCCGTTGCCATTTGGCGCGCAGAAAGCCGTCCATCAGGCCCCAGGCGGCGTCGGTCGGCACCAGAACCGAACGGCGGCCGTCTTCCTGACTGACCGCCCGCACCAAAAGCCCGCGCTCCACAAGATCAGCGGCAATCCGGCTGGCCCGAGAGGGGTCAAGTGCCATCTCCTCAGCCAAAAGCCCCACGGTCGCCTCTTGCGGGGCCCGGCCATAACCGCCGTTGATCCGCAGAATGGCGGACAGCGCGTGAAACTGCGTCGCCTCCAGCCCGGCACCCAGTTCATCCATCAGACTTTGCGGCACATCGCCCTTCATCACCCGCCGTACATAGCGCAGCTGGTCCACATCCCATGACAAAAGCGCAATCGCCGCATCCTCGGAAAAGCCTGCGGCTTCGAGGTTCGCTTTGATGCGTTCGTGCGGGCGCTGATGCAGTTTATCGCTCATGTCTTTGAGTAGGAGATGATCCGTGCACATGTCAAGTATATGACAATCGCAAATGCGTGCTGTTGACATATATCTGCGCGCAACCTACACCTCAGCCCTGCAAACAGGAGAATGACATGAGCCAAGCCGCCTCGGGTGTCCCGCCAAGTGCCGCGCCGCAAGAAACCGGTTCCTTGCGGCTGGTGATCATGTCGATCGGGCTTTTGTTGTTCCTGGCCTCGCTGGATCAAAGCATCGTGTCGACTGCATTGCCGACCATTGTGGCAAACCTTGGTGGGGTGGAGCATCTGTCGTGGGTTGTCACCGCCTATATCCTGACCTCGACCATCGTGGCGCCGCTGTATGGCAAGCTGGGTGATCTTTATGGCCGCCGGAATACCATCTTCGTCTCGGTTGCGATTTTCATGGCGGGGTCGATCCTGTGCGGGGTAGCCACCTCGATGACGTTTCTGATCGTGGCGCGCGCCATTCAGGGTCTGGGCGGCGGTGGCTTGTTCGTGCTGGCCTTGTCGGTGGTGGGCGACGCGGTGCCGCCACGCGAAAGGGGCAAAATCCAGGGCCTGTTTGCGGCGGTCTTTTCGACCTCCTCGGTGCTGGGGCCGCTGGCTGGGGGCTTCTTGACCGAAAAAGCCGACTGGCACTGGATTTTCCTGATCAACGTGCCTTTGGGTCTGATCGCACTGGTTGGCTTTGCGGCCAGCTTCAAACCGCGCGGCACAAGGGTCAGCCATAAAATTGACTGGTGGGGGGCTGTCAGCCTGACGGCGGGTCTGGGCGCGCTGACATTGGTGACCAGCCTTGGTGGGCGCAGCTTTGAGTGGACCTCGACCGCCGCCCTGGCGCTGGTGGCAGTCACGGTTCTGGGGTTTGTCGCCTTTGTGATGATAGAACGCCGCGCCGAAGAGCCGATCCTGCCGATGTGGCTGTTTGGCATGAACATTTTCCGCGTCACCTCGATCCTTGGCTTTGCGGTGGGGGCGTGCCTGTTTGGTGCGATCACCTTCCTGCCCCTGTACCTGCAAATCGCCAAGGGATCGACGCCGACCGGATCAGGCTTGCAACTGATCCCGCTGACATTGGGGATCGTAGCCGCTTCGACTTTGGCGGGCCGCTATATGGGCAAGACGGGCAAGTACCGGATCCTGCCGATCATCGGGACCGGCCTTCTGACGTTGGGGATGCTGTCGCTGACCCAGTTGACGCGCGACACCGGGTCTTGGGTGTTCTCGGCGCAACTGGTGCTGGTGGGCTTGGGCATGGGCTGCATTTTCCCGGTGTTGACCACCGCCGTTCAAAACGCCGTCCCGCGTGAGACTTTGGGCACGGCCACCGCCGCAGGCGTTTTGTTGCGGCAAAGTGGCGGTGCGCTTGGCGTGGCGGCCTTTGGTGCCCTGTTTTCGGTGCGGCTGATGTCGGGCCTTGGCGATGCGGCGGGTCTTCTGGGCGGCGGCGCGCAGCTTGGGCCGCAGACACTGGCAAAACTGACGCCAGAAATGCAGGCAACGGTGGCCGCTGCCGTCGTCAATGCGATCCACCCGATCTACTGGATCGCGGCGGCCATCGGGCTGGTGGCCTTTGCCTTTGCCTTCGTGCTGCAGGAAATTCCGCTGGTCAACCGTGTGGTTCCCAAAGGCGAATAGGCACGGCGCGAACGAACCAAATGGCGCGCGGTCGGTTCAGCCTGACCGCGCAGTTTGGGAATGGGCGGTGAGCGCTATCGGCTGCCATCTGTCTGACCATCTTTGACCTGCATTATCCCGGCGTTCATCCTCTCTGCGCTTAAAACTTGAGCAAACTGTTTTCGTTTGCGGAATTGTTGCGCGAAAGCCCCTGCCCCCCTTGCGCCGCACCGCAGCAGACTTAGGATGGTCGCCAAATCCGCGACACTGTCTCGCAGGGACCAAGGGGCTGCCAGATGACCGACTTCAAGAAAATTCTGATCGCCAACCGCGGTGAGATTGCCATTCGCGTGATGCGCGCCGCCAACGAGTTGGGCAAAAGGACGGTCGCCGTCTATGCCGAGGAGGACAAGCTGTCGCTCCACCGGTTCAAGGCGGACGAGGCCTATCTGATCGGTGAAGGGCTGTCGCCGGTCGGGGCCTATCTGTCGATTGCCGAAATCATCCGCGTTGCCAAGGATTCCGGCGCCGATGCCATACATCCCGGCTACGGCCTTCTGTCGGAAAACCCCGATCTGGTCGATGCCTGCGACCAGAACGGCATCACTTTCATCGGCCCCAAGGCCGATACCATGCGCGCTGTGGGCGACAAAGCCTCCGCCCGCCGCGTGGCGATGGCGGCGGGCGTGCCGGTCATTCCGGCGACCGAGGTTCTGGGCAATGACTTCACCGCCGTCAAGGTTGAGGCGGCTGCGGTCGGCTACCCCCTGATGCTGAAAGCCTCATGGGGCGGCGGTGGTCGCGGCATGCGCCCGATCAACAACCCCGAAGAACTTGAGGCCAAGGTGCTGGAAGGCCGCCGCGAAGCCGCCGCCGCCTTTGGCAACGACGAGGGTTATCTGGAAAAGATGATCATCCGCGCCCGCCACGTCGAGGTGCAGATCCTTGGCGACAAGCACGGCGAGATCTACCACCTCTACGAACGCGATTGCACCGTGCAGCGCCGCAACCAAAAGGTCGTCGAGCGCGCCCCTGCCCCCTATCTGACTGAAGCGCAGCGCACCGAAGTTTGTGCGATGGGCCGCAAAATCTGCGCCTTTGTCGGCTATGAATGTGCCGGCACCGTTGAATTTCTGATGGATATGGACACAGAGCAGTTCTATTTCATCGAAGTGAACCCGCGCGTGCAGGTCGAACATACCGTGACCGAACAGGTCACCGGCATCGACATCGTGCAGGCCCAGATTCTGATCGCCGAGGGTCGGACGTTGGCCGAGGCGACCGGTGTTGCCAGTCAGGCCGAGGTGCGGCTGAACGGTCACGCTTTGCAGTGCCGCGTCACAACCGAGGACCCGCAAAACAACTTCATCCCCGACTATGGCCGCCTGACGGCCTACCGGTCGGCCACCGGCAACGGCATCCGGCTGGATGGTGGTACGGCCTATGCGGGGTCGGTGATCACCCGGTATTACGACTCGCTGCTGGTCAAGGTCACCGCTTGGGCGCAAACCCCGCAGGCCGCGATCACCCGGATGGACCGGGCCTTGTCGGAATTCCGCATCCGGGGCGTTTCGACCAACATCGAATTCGTCATCAACCTGCTGAAACACCCAACCTTCCTTGACTATTCTTACACCACCAAATTCATCGACACGACGCCGGACCTGTTCACCTTCAAAAAGCGTCAGGACCGGGCGACCAAGATCCTGACCTATATCGCCGACATCACCGTCAACGGTCACCCCGAAACCGCTGGCCGCAACAAGCCCCATGCCGAGGCGAGGAAAGCCCGCGCGCCCAAGCCCAAGGTCGGGGCAGAGGCGTTGATGGGCACCCGCAACCTGCTGGAGCAGAAGGGACCGCAGGCGGTTGCCGACTGGATGCTGAAGCAGAAAAAGGTGCTGATCACCGACACCACGATGCGGGATGGCCACCAAAGCCTGCTCGCCACCCGGATGCGCTCGTTCGATATGATCAAGGTCGCCCCCGCCTATGCCGCCAACCTGTCCCAGCTTTTCAGCGTGGAGTGTTGGGGCGGTGCCACCTTCGACGTCGCCTACCGGTTCCTGCAGGAATGCCCCTGGCAGCGCCTGCGCGATCTGCGCGCCGTCATGCCGAACCTGATGACGCAAATGCTGCTGCGCGCCTCCAACGGCGTCGGCTACACCAACTACCCTGACAACGTGGTGCAAAGCTTCGTCAAACAGGCCGCCACCTCGGGCGTTGATGTGTTCCGTGTGTTTGACAGCCTCAATTGGGTCGAAAACATGCGCGTCGCGATGGACGCGGTGCTGGAGGCGAACAAAGTCTGCGAAGGCACGTTGTGCTACACAGGCGACATGCTGGACCCGAACCGCGCCAAGTATAACCTGAAATACTACGTCGATCTTGCAACAGAGTTGAAATCCGCCGGCGCGCATGTCCTTGGGCTGAAAGACATGGCGGGCCTGTTGAAACCCGCTGCCGCCCGGTTGCTGGTGAAAACGCTGAAGCAAGAGGTCGGCTTGCCCGTCCACTTTCACACCCATGACACCTCTGGTGCTGCTGCCGCCACCATCCTCGCCGCCTGCGACGCTGGCGTCGATGCCGTGGATGCCGCGATGGATGCGTTTTCCGGTGGCACCTCGCAGCCCTGCCTTGGGTCGATTGTCGAGGCGTTGCGCCACACCGACCGCGACACCGGCCTTGATATCGCCGCCATCCGTGAGATTTCCAACTATTGGGAGGCGGTGCGCGGCCAGTATGCGGCGTTTGAATCCGGCCTGCCCGCCCCGGCTTCCGAGGTCTATCTGCACGAAATGCCCGGCGGTCAGTTCACCAACCTCAAAGCTCAGGCCCGCAGTCTGGGGCTGGAGGAACGCTGGCACGAGGTGGCCCAAGCCTATGCCGACGCCAACCAGATGTTCGGCGATATCGTGAAGGTCACGCCCTCCTCCAAGGTTGTCGGTGACATGGCTTTGATGATGGTGGCGCAGGGGCTGAACCGCGCTCAGGTCGAAGACCCTGCTATTGAAGTGTCATTCCCCGAGTCAGTCGTGGACATGCTGAAAGGCAACATCGGCCAACCCCATGGCGGCTGGCCGGAAGGCATCCAGAAAAAGGTGCTGAAGGGTGAGACACCGTTGACCGAGCGCCCCGGCAAATCCATGCCCCCGGTTGACATCGAAGGCACCCGCGCCAAGCTGGAAAAAGACCTCGACGGTTACGCGATCGATGATGAGGACCTGAACGGCTACCTCATGTATCCCAAGGTCTTCCTCGACTACCTCACCCGCCACCGCGCCTATGGCCCGGTGCGCATCCTGCCGACCAAGACCTTCTTTTATGGCATGGAAGCCGGAGAGGAGATCAGCGCAGAGATTGACCCCGGCAAAACCCTTGAAATCCGCCTGCAAGCGGTGGGCGATACGACCGACGACGGCGATGTGCGGGTGTTCTTTGAACTGAACGGCCAGCCCCGGGTGATCCGGGTGCCAAACCGTGCGATCAAAAGCAAAACGGCGGCCAGACCCAAGGCTGCGGAGGGCAATCCGTCCCATATCGGCGCGCCGATGCCCGGCTCCATCGCTTCGGTGGGTGTGGCGGTTGGCCAAAAGGTCAACGCGGGCGATCTGATGCTGACGATAGAGGCGATGAAGATGGAAACCGGCATCCACGCCGACCGGGCGGGCACCGTGAAGGCGCTGCACGTCCATCCGGGGTCGATGATTGAAGCCAAGGATTTGTTGATCGAACTGGAGTGAGACGCCAAGGCATACCGCGCCGGGCCGGTGCGTCTGACAGTGTGGCGGCCGGTTTCAAGGTCAATCGGTCAGGCATCTGGCTGGCCTTCAAACCGCGCCCGCCTTTGCGACCATCTGCCCGCAGCCAACCCCGCCAATAAAATCTCTGACGGCTGCGCTTTCCCTCTTGCGGCCCCGCCCGCCCCCTCATAAATCGCGGCACCGGCGGAGTGCGGGCGTAGCTCAGGGGTAGAGCATGACCTTGCCAAGGTCAGGGTCGAGGGTTCGAATCCCTTCGCCCGCTCCAGTCGAACGCACAAAGGGCTCCCACAGGGGAGCCCTTTTGCTTGGGTTTACCAAACGTCAGGCTCTTTGCAGGCTGCCGCGCCGTTGCCAGACCTCCAGCACCACAAGATTGAGGATCCAGGCACCCCATGCCGTGATGTTGTAGGTTTCCGGGACGGTCCAGCCCATCGCCATCAGCGGTGCCATGATGACCCGCAGCGTAATTGCGGCAAAGGTCAGCCCCAACGACCGTTCCATCCACCAGCGGTGCCGCGCCAGATCGCCGCGCATGGCATAGGAAATCCCGATGCCGGTGCTGGAAATCCACAGCACTGCCAGCACCATGAACCCGGTCCGCGCAAACCCAGTCGCGTCAGACGTGGGTGCCAGCGTCAACCCGGCGAGACCTGCGATCAGCACCGCAACCCCGTAAAGCCGCCCCGACCAGCGATGCAGCGCAGGCCAACGCTTGCGCACCCATCCTGACAATTGCAGCGGGCCAAGGGCCAGCGCCAAGGGTCCGCCCAGAATGTGCCCCCACAGCCGCCACGGCGCTTCAGTCACAAAATGCGCCATCCCCGGCATAACCAGCGGGAACGGTAAAAACAGCACGCGCAGCGAACCGAGCGCGATCAACAAGCTTAGGGCAGACAGCATCCAGTAACCTGCACGTGGCATTTCAACCTCCTTGACAGTGTAAAGCTAAGGCAAATTCTCACACGGCCTTGACACTGTCAAGTAAATCCTCGAAGCCATGATCATGAGCGATGGACCCTCTTTGCGTGATGCGCTGATTGACGCGGGAACTGCCCTTCTGGCCGAGGGCGGGATGCCGGCCCTGACCTTGCGTCGGGCAGCGGCGCGGGCGGGCGTGTCGCATGCAGCCCCTGCCCACCACTTTGATGGGTTGCCCGGTCTTTTGACCGCCATCGCAACCCACGCCTTCGCTACCTTTGCCAAAACGCTGCACACCGCGCGGGAGGCCGCAGGCTCTGACCCGATGGCCCGCCTTAACGGCACTTGCCAAGGCTATCTGACCTTCGCCGCCACCCACGCGGGCCTGTTCCATGTGATGTTTGTCAGCCCAGAGGTGAACCGCGGTGACCCGGCGCTCATGCCTCATGCCGCAAGGTCGTATGAGATCCTGCGCGAGGCCTGCCTGCCCTTCACCGGCGTCCCCGACGAAACGCTGGAGGTCGCCGTCTGGTCCATGGTGCACGGCTATGCGTCGCTTGGCTTTGCGACAACTGATCCCCGGCAGCGCCCGTTCAGCCAAAACCTCAACTTTGCGGACCTTTTGGCCGAATTGCTGGCAAAGCGTCAAAGTCCTGCAACAAACCCGCTTGCTCCGGCCCCTGACACGCGCTAGTACACCGCCACGGAGTGCGGGCGTAGCTCAGGGGTAGAGCATGACCTTGCCAAGGTCAGGGTCGAGGGTTCGAATCCCTTCGCCCGCTCCAGTCTAAAAGGCCAGCCGCAAGGCTGGCCTTTTGCGTCAGATGCCAAACCGCGCCTTGATCGCCCCGGTAAAGGTCGCATCATCCAGCGCCTTGCGGTTGGCCATCAGATCGCGGGCATCAGCACCCGCGGTATAGCGCAAGGTGTCGGTTCCATCCGTCACCGCCTGCCAGATGACCTCTGCCACAAGCGAGGGTTCAGAGCCAAGCTCTCCGGACGCGGCGAAACGGGCCAGCACCTGGGCAATCATCGGCTGGTATTCCGTCAGGGTCGTGTCATTGGTGAAATCCATCGACCGCCCGCTGAAATCGGTCTTGATCGAGCCCGGCTCGACAATCTTTGCTCGACCGCCAAAGGCGGACATTTCGAAGGCCAAAGCTTCTGTGATGCCCTCGACCGCGAATTTGGTGCCATGGTACAGGCTGAAGAACGGGAAGGTCATCTTCCCCCCCACTGAAGAGATATTGACCAGCGTGCCCGACTTTTGCGCCCGAAACAGCGGCAGAACCGCCCGGGTCGTGGCAAGAAGGCCAAAGACATTGGTTTCGAACTGCCGGCGA
This sequence comes from Rhodobacterales bacterium, assembly GCA_038231395.1. Classification (GTDB taxonomy): domain Bacteria; phylum Pseudomonadota; class Alphaproteobacteria; order Rhodobacterales; family Rhodobacteraceae; genus Stagnihabitans. The sequence goes on along the minus strand of JBBRLL010000025.1, from coordinate 30,052 downwards.
ATTTGCGCATCGGTGGCCGCTTCCAATGGGCCTGAAGCGCCGTAGCCGGCGTTGTTGACCAGCGCGTCAATCCGGCCAAAGCGCGCCAATCCAACGGCAACCGCCGCCGCAATCGATTGGGGATCGGTGACATCCAACTGCGCCACCAGCAGGTTTGGTGCGGACAGATCCGAAGCCGCAGGGGTGCGCATCGTGGCAATGACGTTCCAGCCTTTGGCGGCAAAAAGCTTAGCCGTGGCCTTGCCGATGCCAGAAGAGGTTCCGGTAATCAGGATTGTTTCGGTCATATCAATTCCCTTTCATGTAATGGCATGTTAATTCATTCTTCCGCAGTAATCGACCGATTACATATAGCCGCGCAACGCCTGGTCAACGCCTGATTACACATTATGGATCCTGCCCCGACGCCACGCAAATGCTCCTCTGCCGCCACGACCGAGGCTATTCTGGCTGCGGCGCGCGGCGTTTTTACCGAAAAAGGCTATGACGGCGCGGGCACCCGCGAGATTGCAGAGCGGGCGCAGGTCAACGTGGCGCTGATCAGCCGCTATTTCGGCTCGAAAGAGGGTCTCTTTGCGGCGGCAATTCCACCACGGATGACCTTGGGCAGCCTGTTGCACGGCGACATGGCCTGCTTTGGGCAAAGGGTGGCTGCGGCGGCGGTCCAGAAGACTACGGCGGTGGGGTTTGATCCGATGATTGCGCTGTTGCGCGCCTCCTCCAGCCCTGACGCGGTTCCATCACTACGGCAGGCTTTGAACGCACAGGTGCTTGAACCCTTGGCCGCACACTTGTCCGGCCCGAACCGGGCGGAGCGCGCGGCTTTGATCGCGGCCCTGATTGCAGGGTTTGATCTGGTCACCCGGGTCCTGGGCCTGTCGGCATGCAGCGCTGAGGGCACCGCTGGTCTGGAAACGAGCCTTGCCGAAAGCATTCAACGTCTGGTCGACATCCGCTAAACCCGGCCCGACCGTTGTTTTCCTTGGGATTTCGGAGCCAAGTCCAGTAGAGTTCCGCGCAAAGACGGGGGAAATCATGCGCTTTGTGGCAGTCATCGACATCGGCAAGACCAATGCGAAACTTCTGTTGATTGACCTTGCCAGCGGGGCCGAAGTCGCGGTCTTCAAGACGCCGAACCGGGTGATCGACGTGGCCCCCTATCCGCATTTCGACACAGAAGCCTTGTGGACTTTCCTGCAAGACAGCCTCAAAACCCTGACGGCCAGCCATGCCATTGACGCGATTTCGATCACGACCCATGGCGCCAGTGGTGTGCTGGTTGACGCGGCAGGCGACCTTGCGCTGCCGATCCTTGACTATGAATTTGCCGGTCCTGACAGCCTGCCTGCCTATAACGACCTGCGTCCAAGCTTTGCCGAAACCGGCTCGCCTCGCCTGCCGGGTGGCCTGAACCTTGGCGCACAGATTTACTGGCAGGCACAAACCTTCCCGGAGGCTTTCGCCAAAACCGCCCACATCCTGACCTATCCGCAATATTGGGCCCTCCGACTGACCGGGGTGGCGGCGTCAGAGGTGACCTCACTTGGCTGCCACACCGATCTGTGGAACCCGTGGGAAGGGCGATTTTCGACATTGGTCGAAAAGATGGGATGGACCCGGCTTTTCGCGCCCGTGCAACCGGCTTCAGCGGCCTTCGCCCTCAAACCGGAACTGGCTATGGCACTTGGTGTGCCGCAGGGCGTGAAGGTCCATTCCGGCATCCATGATTCCAACGCCTCTTTGCTGCCGTATCTGGGGGCACAGGCGGCGTTTTCCGTCATCTCCACCGGGACATGGATGATTCATATGGCGGTGGGCGGACCTGCGGTGGATCTGGACCCAAAGCGCGACGTGCTGGTGAATGTGAACGCGCGGGGGACACCTACCCCCACGGCGCGGTATATGGGCGGGCGGGAGTTTGATGAACTGACGGGGGGCCGTATTGCTGCGCCGACACCGGCGGACAGGCGGGCGGTGCTGGCCGGGATCATGATCCTGCCCTCGCTTCACCCAGAGACCGGGCCGTTTCCCGGGCTGCATCTGTGGTGGACGGCAGAGCCTGAAACCGACGGCGCGCGCACTTTGGCCGCGAGCTATTACGCAGCACTGATGGCGGCGCAATGTCTGGACCTGATCGCCGCGCAGGGGCCGATCCATGTCGAAGGGCCGTTCGGCGGCAACGATGATTTTGCCCAGATGCTGGCCGCGATCACCGGGCGGGCGGTTGTGGCCTCTGGCCAAAGTGCTGGCACCGGGCTCGGTGCGGCATTGCTTGCCGGGCCTTTGACGGCTGAAAAGCCACCAGCGCGGGTGGTGCAGCCCGGCACCAACATGGCGCTGCTTTGGTATGTGCGGAGGTGGCGGACCATGGTGAAGGATTTGTGGGATGGGCGAAGGTAGGATGGGCAATCTGCCCATGCCACCTGTTCCTGGTGCCCAACCCTCTTTGGCCCAACACGCTCAGGCCCAATCCGACCAGGCCCAATCCGACCAATCCTAACCCGCTCAGGCCCAACCCACTTAAGCCAGATAAAACGTCTCAACCAGATCCACCGCCACCGGAGAGCCGTCCGGATTGGTCCGCATGATGTCGCCCATATGCGCCCACCATTTGCGCATGACGGGATGACTGGCCAGATCGGCCATGGTGTGCCCCGTCTTCCGCTCCAGATAGCCAAACAGCACCCCGGTTTCGCGGTCCAGATGGATCGAGTAATTCGACACCCCCACCGCCGTCAGCAAGGCCTGCAAGTCCGGCCAGATCGCATCATGGCGGCGGATATACTCCGCTTCCATCCCGGGGTTGAGGTACATCTTGAACGCATGGCGCATGGCAGGCCCTTATGCTTTGGCGCGGCGGTTGCGAAAATCCGCCGCAAGGTTGGGGATCAGAACCGAGGCGATCAGCAATATCCCGATCACCCCGGTCTGGATATGTCCGGTGATGTTGGTCAGGGCCATGCCGTTCCTCAGGTTCAGGATGATCAGGATCGACAGCAACACGCCCGTCATGCTGCCCTTGCCGCCAAAGATTGACACGCCGCCCAGCAAAACCATGGTGATGATGTCCAGCTCAAACCCGGTTGCCGCATCGCCGCGCACCGATCCCAGCCGGGCCGCGTACAACAGCCCGGCGAGGGCAGAGACAAAGCCGCTCATCAGGTACAACACGGTTTTCACCCGCGCCACGTCGATGCCGGAAAACCGCGCAACTTCGGCATTGGTGCCGATCACCACGATCTGACGGCCAAATCCGGTGCGGTGCAACAGGATGCCAAGCCCGACCAACGCCACGGCGAAGAGGATCAAAGACAGCGGAAACGGCCCGATCAGCGCGTTCTGGCCCAGATGTGTCACCCATTCGGGGAAGTTCCCCATGCTTTGATCCTTGACCAGCACCCGCGCGAACCCGCGGAACATGATCAGCATGGCCAAAGTCACCACCAGCGACGGGATTTTGGCCCGCGCAATCAAAAACGCGTTGAGTGTGCCCGCCACCAGACCGATGCCAAGGCAAATCACCATGGCCCCGGCCGCCGACCAGCCGTTGGTGGTCATATAACCAAAGGCGCAGGCCGACAGGCCCATCACCGAGGCGACGGACAGGTCAATCTCGGCGTTGATGATGATCAGTGTCATCACCAATGCCACAATGATCTTTTCGATCGACAGCTGAAACAGGTTGATCTGGTTTTGCAGGGTCAGAAACTCCGGTGCCAGCCAGATGTTGCCGAAGAAGGTGATGAGGAACAGCACCAGAAGGATGCCCTCCCAGCTTTTCAAGCGTGCTGTCAGCCCCGCCATCACAGCGGCCCAGCCTTGAGGGGCCCAGTCTTCAAGCCAATGCGGCCCAGTTGGCGGCTCATCACCGTATCCACCGTCACCGCCGCCATGATCAGCATGCCCAAAAGCGCATCGCGCCAGAATTCCGACACCAGCTCCCACCGGGTCAGGGAGTTGTCAATCGTATCCACCAGCACAGTTCCGATGACGACGCCGATCATGCTGCCCGATCCGCCGATGATGCTGACCCCGCCGACGACCACGGCCGCCACCGCCTTCAGTTCAAACCCCAAGCCAGCAACCACGGTGATATTGCCGAACTTCGCCAGAAACAGAAATCCGGCCAAGCCGGCCAGAACCCCGGACAGCACGAAGGCCACAAAGACGACTTTGGCCGAATTGATCCCGGCCATCACCGCCGCATCCGGGTTGGACCCCACCGCATAGAACCTGCGCGCCGCCCGCAGCCGGGTCAGCGCCAGCCCCATCGCAATGGCCGAACACATCGCCAGCACCACCGTCACCCGCACATCCAATCCGAAGATCGAAAACGCGTTGGCCTGCGGCAGATCGACCAGCCACTGCGGCAAGCTGGCGGTGGTGATGGTCTTGGCATCGGAATATTGCACCAGAAAGCTGCGGAACAAGGCCAGCGTCCCCAGCGTCACGATGATCGAGGGCACCCGGCCCCAAGCCACCAGTACGCCGTTGACAGCACCCATCGCCCCGCCAATTCCCATCGCCAGACCCGCCACAAGAACCGGGTTCAGATCGCCATGCAGGCCCAGAAACTGACCGGTCAGATAGGCCACAACCCCCACAGTCGAGCCTATCGACAGGTCGATGTTGCGCGTCATCACCACCAGCGCCTGCCCCACCGCAACCGGCAGGATCACCGCAGCCGATGTGGTGATGCGGGTGAACATGCGTGGCGAAAGGTAGCTGTCGATCTGGGTTGAAAAGAACAAAACCGTCGCCAGCAGCGCCAGCCCTAACGCGATTAACCGCAGGGTTTGGGGATGTATCCGCATCACGCAGCCCCCCGCACATCGGTGCCAGCGGCCAACCGGATCACGTTTTCCTGCGTGGCCTGCGATATATCCATGATCCCCGCCTGTTTGCCTTCGCGCATCACCAAAATCCGATCGGCCAAAGCCAGCACCTCTGGCAGGTCGGAAGAGATCACCAGCACCGCCACCCCTTCTTTCGCCAAAGCCCGGATGATGTTGTGAACCTCTGCCTTGGCCCCCACATCGACCCCGCGGGTCGGTTCATCAAAGATCAGGATGCGAGGCTTCGTCTCCAACCACTTGGCCAGCATGACTTTTTGCTGATTGCCGCCCGAGAGTTTGCCCACCTCAACCCGCACGCTCACCGATTTGATTGCCAGCTGCTTGCGGTACTTTTCGGCCATCGCCATTTCGGCGGTGCGGTTGATGATGCCAAAGGCTCCCAAAAGCTTGCCAAGGCTGGCCAAGGACACGTTGGCAAAGATCGGCAGCGCCATCGCCAGCCCCATCTTGCGCCGGTCTTCCGACACGTAGGCGATGCTTTTGGCCATCGCCGCCGCCGGAGAGCGGAGGATGACCTCTGCCCCGTCAATCAAAATCCGCCCCTCGGTTGCAGGCGCAATCCCAAACAGGGCCAGGCCAACATCGGTGCGCCGGGCCCCAACCAGCCCGGCCAGACACAAAACCTCCCCCATCGCGAGGTCAAAGCTGATGCCGCGGAACACGCCTTCGCGCCCAAGGTTTTCCAGCCGCAGCACAGACGCGCCATGCAGGTTGGCTGCGGTCTTGACGGCATGGATGTCAACCGCCCGGCCCACCATATCCTTGACCATGCCATCCGGGGTGACCTCGGCTATCGGTCTGGTCGAGATGTGCTGGCCATCGCGGATCACGGTAACCCTGTCGGCCACCTCAAAAATCTCATCCAGACGGTGCGAGATATAGATGACCGCGACCCCCTTGGCTTTCAGCGTCCGAACGATGCCCAACAATCGCGCGACCTCATGGGCCGACAGGCTGGCGGTCGGTTCGTCCATGATCAGCACTTTGACGTCGAGGCTTAGGGCGCGCGCAATCTCTACCGTCTGCTGCTCGGCCAAGGTCAGGCCAGATGCGGCGCGGTGCACATCCACCGTCACGCCCAGTTGTTCGATAAGCTTGGTTGCGGCGGCATACATCTGCTTCCAGTTCATGAAAGCGCCCTGTGCGCGGTTGGAGATGAAGATGTTCTCAGCCACATCCAGATCAGGAAACACCATCGGTTCCTGATAGATCGCCGCAATCCCAAGGGTTTGGGCGTCTTGGGTGGAGCGGACCGAAACCGAGGCACCCTTCACCAAAATAGAGCCAGCGTCCGGTTGATAGACCCCGGTCATGATCTTGATCAGCGTCGATTTGCCGGCCCCATTTTCGCCCACGATGGCATGAACTTCGCCCGGCGCAATGGCAAGGTTCATGTCCTTCAAAGCCGCCGTCGCCGCAAAGCTTTTGGCGATGTTGCGCAGTTCAAGGACGGCAGCCACTGGCTCAGCGGGCGTAGGAAACAGGGGCACGGGAACGGCTGTCACGGGCGGAATCCAACCTGTAAGAGAACGCAGGGCCGCCAGCGGGGCGGCCCTGCAGATCATGAAAAACAGCGGCGAATTACTTCGCGGCGGCTTCCACGTTGGCTTTGTCATAGACCGTGAACGGCCCCATCAGGACGCGCTTGGCCCCTTTGCGACCCGGATCTTCGTCAATCTTGAAATCGCCCATGCGGCCGGCATGGAAGCTTTCGCCGATCTCGCCCTTAATGGCCCCGGTCGCCAGCATATAGCTGGTGTAATAGGTCAAATAGCCAAGGTCGACAAAACTCCACAGTGCAAATTTGGGCGCACAGCCGTTCATGGTGTAGCTGACCATCTCTGCCGGCAGACCAAGGCCGGAGACTTTGACCTTGTCGCACAGCTTTTCGTCCTGCATCGCTTTGGCCGCAGCAACGATACCCACAGTGGTCGGCGCCATGATCACTTTGAGGTCCTTGTACTTGTCAACCAGACCCAAAGCGCGGTTATAGGATTCCTCCGACTGGTCATTGCCGTAAACGACGTCATCCAGTTTCAGATCCTTGTACTTGGCGTCTGTGGACAGGACCTTTTTCATCGCGTCAATCCAGGCGTTCTGGTTGGCCGCGTCGGGTGACGCCGACAGCACGGCGAATTCGCCTTTGCCGCCGGTCAGGTCGAACACCATGTCGGCCATCACGGTGCCGATCGAGCCGAAGTCGACCTGCGCCACGAACAGGCTTTCGCCCTTGCCCGACGGGATCGGGCTGTCCCATGTCACGACCTTGGTGCCAGCTTTCTGGGCGGCCTCGGCGGTGGCTGAAATCTGCTCGCCCGCGTTGTTCGACAACATCACCACGCCCTGCTTTTGCGTGGTCGCCGTCGTCAGCATTTCAATCTGACCGGCAGCGGAGTTCTCTGGCGTCGGCCCGATGTATTGGTAGGTGCCGGTGTTGCCCAGTTCCTTGGACGCTTCCTGCGCGCCACGGTTTGCCTGATCAAAGGGCAAAATCCCCAGGAACTTCGGCATCAGAACCATGTTCACGGCCTGACCCGGCTTTGCCATCATCGCATCTGCGAAAGCGGTGGTGCCCATCAGGCCCGCCGCGATCGTCAGCATCATTCCAAACTTGTTCATTGTAGTCCTCCCGTTTTGTGTTCGGCTTCAAGCCGCCGATAGCTTCGCTACTCTGTCATCCTCCGCGATCAGCACATCCACTCCCAATGCGCGAAGATGATCCACCATCCCCGATGGTGCGCCGCTGTCGGTCACCACCGTTGACACCCGTGTCAGGGGACACACCACCATGTTGCCCCGCGCCTCGAATTTCGAGGAATCCGCAATCACGATCAGCTTTTCGGCGCGGCTCAGCAGTTTCGCCTCGGCCCGCGCAATCAACGGATCGCTTTCAATCACCCCCATCGGCGTGATCGCATAACAAGACATGAACATCATCGAAGCGGCGAAATGCTGGATGGCATCCTCTTCAAAGGGCGACAGGATGATCCCCGGTTCGCGGTACAGTTCGCCGCCCGGCAGCACGACGCGGTTGCCGGAATTGGCAATCAGTTCCTGCGCAATGGGAAAGGAGTTGGTCAGCACCTGCATCCGATGCTGGCGCAGGCATTGCGCCATGAACCATGTCGTAGAGCCCGCGTTAAGGATGATTGAATCGCCGTCCCCACAAAGGCTTGCCGCCTTGCGCGCCACCGCAAGCTTGGCCTCGGCATTGGTGGTCTGGCTGACGCCGAAAGACGCTGCTGTCAGATCACCCTGCCCCGACACCTCTGCGGTTTCGGCCCCACCATGGATCCGGCGCAATTGTCCGGTGTCTTCTAGCCGCGCCAGATCACGCCGCAAAGTGGCCAGCGAAGCGCCGGTCAAAGAAGCAAGATCGTTCACGCGAACTATGCCGCGGTCCCGCAACCGGGTCAGAATAAGATGCCATCTTTCACGTTCATGCATCCGTTCAAGGTAGTCAGAATCGCTCATATCCGTCAATAAGCAATCGCAATGCCGCATTGCAGTAAGTTTTCTGCGCCGCAGTATGCGTCAAAATGATTGACGATGAGCGATTCTGGTCCTAGCCTTGGGGTCATGACCCAAAACCTCCTCCTCCCGTCCCTGTGGGACGATGCCATAGCCGCCCCGCTGGATGAGCCGGGCAAACTCCTTTACCGGTCGAACCTTTTGGGCAGCGACCTCAGGATCACCAATTTTGGCGGGGGAAATACCTCTGCCAAAGTCGCAGCGAAGGACCCGTTGACCGGTGCGGATGTGACCGTGCTGTGGGTCAAAGGGTCTGGCGGCGACATTGGCAGCATGAAGCTGGACGGGTTCGCAACGCTCTATATGGACAAGCTGTTGACCCTGCGCGGCCACTACAAAAGCCTCGACCAAGAGGACGCGATGGTCGATGCTCTTGGCCACTGCATCTTCAATCTGAACCCACGCGCGCCCTCGATTGACACCTGGCTGCACGGCTTTGTGCCTGCCACCCATGTAGATCACGTCCATTCTGACGCCGTGATCGCCATTGCCGCCTGCAAGGACCAGATCGCCCTGACGTCCGAGATTTTTGGCGATGAGATCGGCTACCTGCCCTGGCAGCGCCCGGGCATTGATCTGGGGATCAAACTTGGCCAGATGGCGGAGGCCAATCCAAAGATGATCGGGCTTGTGCTCGGGTCACATGGGCTGTTCACTTGGGGGGCCACCGCCAAAGAAAGCTACGAACAAACGCTGCGGATCATCAACAAAGCGGCTGTGTGGCTGGATGCACACGTGAAAACGCCGGTGTTTGGCGGTGAGGCGGTGCCCGCTTTGGCCGCTGAGGCTCGTGCCGAAACCGCCCGTAGGTTGATGCCGCTGATCCGGGGGCGCATTTCCAAGTCTGAAAGGAAAGCGGGCCATTTCACCGACGCGCCTGAGGTGCTGGAGTTTGTCAATTCCAACGCTATGGCGGCGCTGGCCCCGCTTGGCACGTCCTGCCCGGACCACTTCCTGCGCACCAAGATCAAGCCGCTGATTGTGCCCGCCGATGCCGATGCAGCGACGTTGGACGCGCTGATTGCGGGCTACCGGGCGGATTACGCGGCCTATTATGACCGGTGCAAGCACGCCAACTCTCCGGCGATGCGCGACCCGAATGCGGTGATCTACCTGATCCCGGGCGTGGGGATGCTGTCGTTTGCCAAAGACAAATCGACCGCCCGGATTTCGGCAGAGTTCTACGTCAACGCGATCAATGTGATGCGTGGGGCCTCTGGGGTTTCGCAGTATCAGGGCCTTGATGAGCAAGAGGCGTTCAACATCGAATACTGGCTGCTGGAAGAGGCAAAGCTGCAACGGATGCCCAAGCCGAAGTCGATGCAGGGCCGTGTGGCGTTCATCACCGGGGGGGCGGGCGGCATCGGGTCAGCCTCTGCCGAACGGTTGCTGCGCGAGGGCTGCAATGTGGTCTTGGCCGATATTGACGCGGCCGCGCTGGATGAGGTGACGGCTGGGTTTTCCAGGCGGTACGGGCGCGACATGGTGCGCGGCATTGTGATGAACGTGACCAGCGAAGAGGCGGTGATCAAGGCGATCGAATTCACCGTGGCAGAGTTTGGCGGGCTGGATGTGCTGGTCAACAATGCCGGGATCACGTCGGCGGCTGCGGTGGAAGATACCACTTTGGCCATGTGGAACAAGACGATGGACATTCTGGCCACCGGCTATTTCCTTGTGGGCCGTGAGGGGTACCGCGTGATGAAGACCCAAGCGCTTGGCGGGTCGATGGTGTTTATCGCCTCAAAGAACGGGGTTGCGGCATCGCCCGGCGCTTCGGCCTATTGCACGGCCAAGGCGGCGGAAATTCACCTCGCGCGCTGCATGGCTTTGGAGGGGGCGCCGATGGGCATTCGCGTCAACGTGGTCAACCCGGACGCGGTTTTGCGCGGATCGAAAATCTGGAAAGGCGAGTGGAGCCAGCAACGCGCCGCCTCAAACAAGATCGCGGTGGATGAGCTGGAAGAGCACTACCGCAAACGGTCGTTGCTGCTGCGGTCGGTGTTTCCCGAAGATATCGCCGAGGGGGTGTATTTCTTCGCCTCTGATCTGTCCAACAAATCGACCGGCAATTTTCTGAACGTGGACGCGGGCAATGCCGTGTCCTTTACGAGGTAAGCGATGATTTCTGACGACCTTATCGGATCGCTGAACCATCAAGGTGCCGAGGCGCAGGCTGAAGATTACGCAGCCTTGGGCCGCCAACTGGCGCGGCGTGGGGTGGATATTGAAACGCTGACGGCGCGGGCCATGGCCTGGACGGTGGCCATCCCGACCTGGGGCGTGGGCACCGGCGGCACGCGCTTTGCCCGATTTCCGGGGGCTGGTGAGCCGCGAAATATCCATGACAAGCTGGCCGATTGCGGGGTGATCCAAAGCCTGACGCAGGGCACAAGGACCGTGTCACCGCATATCCCGTGGGACAAGGTCAGCGATTACAATGCTTTGCGCCAAGAGGCTGCGCAATACGGGCTTGGCTTTGATGCGGTGAATTCCAACACGTTTCAGGATCAGGTCGGTCAGGTGCGGTCTTACAAGTTCGGCTCGCTTGCCAATGCAGACCCGATGACGCGGGCGCAGGCGGTCGAGCATAATCTGGAATGTATCGAGATTGGCCGCAAGCTGGGATCGACCGCTCTGACGGTGTGGATCGGCGATGGGACGAACTTTGCCGGCCAGCAAAACATGGGCCGGATGTTTGAGACTTATCTGGAGGAAATGGCCAAGGTCTATGCCGGTCTGCCCAACGACTGGACGATGTTCATCGAACACAAGATGTATGAACCGGCGTTTTATTCGACAGTGATTTCGGATTGGGGGTCATCGCTGATCGCAGCGCAAACCCTTGGACCGCAGGCGAAATGTCTGGTCGATCTTGGCCACCATGCACCGAACACCAACATTGAACAGATCGTCGCGCGTTTGCTGCATGTTGGCAAACTGGCGGGGTTCCACTTCAATGACAGCAAATACGGCGATGACGATCTGGACGCAGGCTCTGTCGATCCGTTCCGTTTGTTTCTGGTGTTCAACGAGTTGGTCGATGCCGAGGCCAAAAGCGTCAACCTCGCCTATATGATCGACCAAAGCCACAACGTGACCGACCCGATCGAAAGCCTGATGGCGTCGGCCATCGAAATTGCGCGGGCTTATGTGCAGGCGTCGCTGGTTGACCGCAAGGCGCTGGCTGCGGCACAGGAGGCGAACGACGTGCTGGCCGCGCACCGTATGCTGAAGGCGGCCTACCTGACCGACGTCTCGCCAATACTGGCCGAGGCGCGTGTGCGTCAAGGCGGGGCTTTGGACCCAATCGCGACCTACCGGGCATCGGGATACCGCGCGGAAAAGGTGAAAGAGCGCCCGGCAGTGCAGGGTTCATCCTCGGGCATCGTGTGATGCCACGATTTTTCTGCGAAAAATCACGCCTGCGACCCAAACGACCCTGAATTTTCGCAGAAAATTCGAGACGCCTGAATCCGGAGGGGAGGCCGGGGCATGGCAGAAAAACGCTCCATCATCGACGAAAGCCAAGAATTCTGGTCCGAGGTTGTTCTGCCCTTGTTGCAGACCCACTGCCCCGCTGAAACCGCACAGATGGCTGCGGGCTTTTACGGCTACGGCTCTGACGTGCTGCGGCTGGATGACGACTATTCAACCGACCACCACTTTGGTCTGCGCGTCAACATCCTGATCCCGCAAGCCCTGATGGACTCCAGGGGCAAGGCCATCGAGGACACGCTTGCCGCCCTGTTGCCGCAACAGTGGCGGGGCCGCGAACTGCGCGAGGGCTACACCCGCACCAAGGGCGTCGCATTGGCGTCGCTCGACCACCACCTGCGCTCGACCATCGGCCTTGATCATGCGCCGCGCACGCTGACCGAGTGGCTTTCGATCCCCGAGGAAGACATCACCCACATCATCGCAGGCGAGGTCTGGCACGATCCGACGGGCCAGCTTTCGACGATCCGCACCGCCTTGCTGGCCTATTATCCCGAACCCGTCCGCCTGCGCCGCCTTGCGCATTGGAGCCGGTATTTCTCTGGCATGGGGGTCTACGCGCTGAAACGGGCGCTGCTGCGCCACAACACTCTTTACGCCAATTCCACCTTCGCCCGCTCTTTGCGTTGGGGTGTGCAGATGGCCTTCATGCTGGACCGCACCTACTACCCCTACGACAAATGGCTGACCGAGATGTTCCACCGCCTGCCCCGGATGGGCCCGCGTCTGGCGCATATCGTCGAAAAGGCGCCGCTGCTGTCGATGGGTTGGGACGAAAAACTGACCCTGCTTAACGAAATGTCCGATATCCTCGATCAAACCATGGTGGAAGATGGCCTGATCGCCGCACATCCGCGCTACAAGGTGTCAACAACCTCGGGCTATCGTCTGCTGGAATCGGCCTATGCCGAACTGATCCAGAAGTGCCCGGCAGAAATCAAATCCCTGATCCCGCAATGGGAACAGGTGCATTGGGAATCTTTTCATTCCGCCTTCGTGGACGGAGTGGATCTCGCCGATTGGCGGCGCATGTTGGTATTGGAGGAAGAATGAACTCGTTAGACCGCGTGATGGCCACCATCAACCGTCAGCCGACTGACCGCACCCCCATCGACTGCTGGCTGTACCAGAAGCAATTTCTGGAGCGGCTGGAGGCCGACTATGGCCCGCGCGAAAAGTTCATTGAGGAATTCGGCGTCGATGTCTTTGTGGGCCTGATGCCGTTTCCCAACCAATATGGCCGCCGCTTTGACATAATGGAGTTGGACACCCTAAGCTTTGAGGACCCCAAAGATCCCAAGTGGATGAATTACACCGCCTGGAACTATGATTTCGGCGGCACCAACATTGCCACCGCCGTGGCCAACCACAAAGGCAAACGCTGCGTTCTGGCGCATTGCTGGGGGATGGTGGAGGGTACCTCCTCGTTCCTTGGCATTGAAAACTGCTGGATGCATCTGGGGGGGCAGCCGGACCGGATGGCCGCGTGGTTTGACAAATACGCCGACTGGATGTGCGTGCAGGTTGATAATCTGGTGGAGGCCGGAGTCGACATGATGACCCTGTCGGACGACTGGGGCAGCAATGGCACCATGCTGTTCAACCCCAAAGCCTGGCGCAAGCTGATCAAGCCCTACGCCATGCGCGTGGTCCAGCACGCCCGTTCGCGCGGGCTTCCGGTCAACCTGCATTCCGACGGCTATATCCTGCAGATCGTCGATGACATCATCGAGATGGGCTATACTTCGTGGCATCCGGTGCAAGAGTCGGCAGGCATGGACCCGCGCGAGGTCAAGGCCAAATGGGGCGACAAGATCACCATCTACGGCTCCTTGGACGTGATCGACGGCCTGTTGAAATACGAAGGCGATGAGTTGGAAGAGTATATCACCAACCGCTTTGCCATCTACGCCCCCGGCGGCGGTTTCATCTTCAACGGCGGGCACTTCATTCAGCCTGACATCCCGCCGATGCGGCTGGTACATGCCTACCGCGTGGCGCAAAGGCTGGCGCCGCTTTACGGCACTTTGGCCGCATGACAACCGACATGACACCGGAAGGGGTTTTCTGGATCGGATCGGATCACCCGTTTGATCTGGCCGAAGTCTATCTGAATTTCCGCCGCGACCTTGTGCTGCACGCCACACCCCGTAACGCCCGCTTTACCCTCACCGCCGACAGCCGCTACCGCCTGTGGATCAACGGGGCCTATGTGGCCCGCGGCCCTGCCCGCGCGTGGCCGCAAGCGATGGGCTTGGATTGTCTGGATGTCACAAGGTTCCTGCGCGCGGGACCGAACCATCTGGCTGTTCAAGTCTATTGCCCCGGCTACTCTCACTTCGCCTACGTCCACCGCGCGGCCACCGGATGGCTGGGCTGGCTGGAGACGGACGGCGACATTCTCCCGTCGGACCGCCATTGGCACATGAAGCGCGACCTGTCGTGGAGCGCCCTGACCCCCCGGGTTTCGATTTACGGCACCGGAGTGGAACTGCGCGATATGGGCCGCAGTTTGGCCAGCGACACGACCCGCACTCCGGCACCCGATAGGGTCAATGGGGCCGAAACAGACGCCGATTGGCAAACAGCCGCCACCGAAGGCTGGGCGCAATCCCGCATCATTCAGCCGCCAAATGGCCCGATCTGGAGCGGTCTGACCCAACGCCACCTGCCTCTCCTGACCGAAACCCTCACCCCCCTTACAAACCCATGGCAAACCCGCCTTGGCCCGACGCCGCACACCACGCAAGATCCCCATCAGGACTTGCGGGCGGCTTTTGCCTGTTGCCCTGCGACCGCCATCCCGCCCAAACTCGAAGCGCGGCAAACCGCGATCTGGATCTTTGACCTCGGCCACAGCCGCCTGTGCACCGCCGGTATCACCATCGCCAACGCCAAAGGGCGCGAAACGCTGACGGTTTCTTACGCCGAAAAATTGCGTGACGGTCAGGTCCTGCTGTCTGACCCCGAGACCTATTGCCGGATGCGTCCGACGGACCGCACCACCCTGCGTCCCGGCACCCAAACGGTGGAGCCTTTCAGCCAGCGTGGTGCGCGCTATGTGGTGTTCCGGCTTGATACGGTGGGCGACGTCTCACCCGACATCAGCTTTTTTGCCCGGACCACCGCCTACCCGCTGCAAGAAATCCCGCGCAAACCGCAACCTGACGCGACCCTTGAGGCGATAGCCCAGATGTGCCGCCGCACCATCCTTGCTTGCCTGCAAGACGGATTTGTCGACAGCATCTGGCGCGAAAGCAGCCAGTGGCTGGGCGATGTAGTTGCAGAGGCGTTTGCATTGCAGGCCATTTCGCACGATGCGCGCCCGCTGGCCCGTGCGATCCAGATGGCGGCGGCGGGTGCGGCAGAGGACGGGATCCTGCCTTCGGTCCTGCCCGGCGACGTGCCGGCCTATGTGGTCACCGACTACACCTTTGCCTGGATCGAACTGTTGGAGATCTATGCCAAACACCCCGGTGCCACGGACGGCCCGCAGATGATCGCCAGCCACCGCGCCACGCTGGAAAAGCTGTTGGCCCGCCTGCATGCCGATGTGGGCCGCAACGGGTTGATCCGCTCGCAACCGGGCCGACGGCTGTTTCTGGACTGGTCGCAGGTCAGCCGGACGGAGCCGTCGCTGACCTACAACGCCCGCTATCTGCATGCGTTGCAGATCGCAGCCCGCCTGACATCCAACCCGCATGGCCATGCGCAGGCGGCCACCCTGCGCGAGGCGATCCGCAGCCGGTTTCACGATGGCCAGTGGCATGAAAGCCCGGACGGCCCTGTGGCGTCGCAACTGGCGCTGGCCTTCCTGATCCTGACCGACACGGTGACCGGAGCCGAAGCGGAAGACGCAGCCGCCCGGATCATCGCCCGCGCGCTGGACCTTGACGACACCGCGCCACCGGGCAAGCTGACCCTCGCCAGCCCCTTCATGCACCATTACATCTTTCAGGCCCTGGACCACCTTGGTCATCATCCCGCCATCACCGCCATCATCCGCGCCCGCTGGGGCCGTTGGGCGGAAGCGGGCGAACCCACGACCTGGGAGAACTGGAACATCGACTTTCCCGATGGTTCTGCCTGCCACGGTTTTTCTTCCCACCCGCTCGGCTGGCTCAACCGCTGATCCAAGAGCGCGCCGACGTGCCGGGGTTTTCTGACGTCCGGAGCAAGGGGCCAACTGACGCCGGATCAACCTCGCGCCGGTTTCGGTGGAGTGTCAGGCGGGCATGACCTCAGCCAGCCACGACATTTGCCGCTCCATCTGAAACGGGCCGCCGCCTTCATGGTCATTATAGGTGTAGCGCGCCATCTCTTTGGCGCCCGAATAGGCGTTGAAGGCGGCGTAGACGGTAGAGGGCGGGCAAATGGTGTCCATCAGGGCGACCGAGAACAGCGCCGGAGCCTTGGCGCGCGCTGCAAAGTGGACACCGTCAAAGCTGTTCAGCGTGGCAAGGGCCTGATCTTCCGACAAACGGTGCACGCTCAGATACCGGGCGATTTCCAGATAGGGGTCGCGGGTCGCCACCACGACAGATCGGGCGAAATCGCACAAAAAGGGCACGTCGGGCATCACGGCTGCAAGGCCCGGCACCAGTGCCGCCACCGCAAGGCTGATCCCGCCACCCTGACTGCCACCGGTGACCGCAATCCTGTTCGGGTCGATGCCGGGGAAGGATTTAGCGGCCTCTACCGCGCGCACGGCATCGGCAAAGACGCGGCGGTAAAAGTAATCCTCACGCCGCTGGATGCCCTTGGTCATGAAACCCGCCTGCGACGGGTCAGAGCCTACGGGGTCCGCCGTCACGCCATGCGCCCAGCCCGAGCCCTGCCCTCTGGTGTCCATCACCAAAACGGCACGTCCTGTCGCGGGCCAGAACAGGTGTTCATGCGCAAAGCTGCGGCCACCGCCATAACCGATGAACTTGACCACGCAGCTTTGCGCACCTTTCGGCGTGATGAACCAGCCACGCACAGGGTGGCCGCCAAAGCCGCGAAAGGTGACATCGTACACCTCAAACACCAGCCCGGCGTCAATCTTTTCAAACCGCGGCTCCAGCGGATGCGCCCGCGTTTCCGCCAAGGTCTGCGCCCAGAAGGCGTCAAAATCCGGTGGGGCTACAGCGGCACTGCGGTAGTCCGCCACCACATCAGGCATCAAATCGGGAAATGGCATCGTGTCCTCCATCTTTGCCATCAATTGACCCGATTGCGCGCCGCAAATCCAGCCCATCTTTCGGCTCAGCGCAAAGAGCCAGCTTGCGGTTGCGCATCGCCAATCCTGCCCTTTCCCCTGCGTGCTGCCCCGACTATAAAGCGCCAAACCGATGGAGGCCCCGATGCGCGACGCCACAATCACCCGCAAGACCGCTGAGACCGAAATCGCAGTCCGCATCAACCTTGACGGCACTGGCACAGCGACCATCGCCACCGGGATCGGTTTTTTTGACCACATGCTGGACCAACTGGCCAAACATGCGCTGATCGACATTGAGGTCAGCGCTAGGGGTGATCTGCACATCGACGACCATCACACGGTAGAGGATGTGGGGATTGCGTTGGGGCAAGCGATTGCCAAAGCCGTTGGCGACAAAAGGGGCATCCGCCGCTATGGCCATTTCGCTTTGGCGATGGATGACGCGCAGGTCACCTGCGCTTTGGACCTGTCGGCCCGGCCCTACCTGATCTGCAATCTTGACTTTCCCACCGCCAAAATCGGCACTTTTGACACCGAACTGGTGCGCGAGTTCTTTCAGGCTTTGGCCACGCATGGCGGCATCACGCTGCACATCGACAAGCGCCACGGCATCAACAGCCACCACATCGCCGAGGCCAGTTTCAAGGCCGTCGCCAAATCCTTGCGCATGGCGGTGGAAAAGGACCCGCGCAACGACGACCTGCCCTCCACAAAGGGTGCTTTATGAGCGTGACGGTTCTGGTCGACTACGACAGCGGCAACCTGCACTCTGCGCAAAAGGCGTTTGAGCGGATGGCGGCTGAAACCGGGGGCACCATCCTGGTGTCGTCTCGCCCTGAAGATGTGGCGCGGGCTGACCGCATCGTGCTGCCGGGCGATGGGGCTTTTCCGGCCTGCCGCAAGGCGTTGGGCAGTTACGGTGGCCTGTTCGAGGCGATTGACGAGGCGGTGACCCGCCGGGCGCGGCCGTTCCTTGGCATCTGTGTCGGCATGCAGATGCTGGCGGACTGGGGGCGGGAATATGAGGATACGGCCGGGTTCGGCTGGATACCCGGCGAAGTGGTCAAGATCACCCCCGCTGATCCGCAACCGGGTGATCCGCATCTGAAAGTGCCGCATATGGGCTGGAACGACCTTGTCATCGACCCGCAGATTTCCGGCGGT
Organism: Rhodobacterales bacterium; assembly: GCA_038231395.1. GTDB lineage: Bacteria > Pseudomonadota > Alphaproteobacteria > Rhodobacterales > Rhodobacteraceae > Stagnihabitans. The sequence goes on along the minus strand of JBBRLL010000025.1, from coordinate 11,800 downwards.
CATCCGGTGCTGGCGGGCCTCCAAACCGGCGACCACGCCTATTTCGTTCACTCTTACCATTTCCACGTGGAAAACCCCGCTCAACGTCTGGCCCATGTCGATTATGCAGGCGATGTGACGGCAATCGTCGGACGCGATACGATCATCGGCACCCAGTTTCACCCCGAGAAAAGCCAGACGGCAGGGCTTCGGTTGATCGCCAACTTTCTGGCATGGAGACCCTGAGGGCGGCTTCATACCGGGCCGGGCTGCGCTTTGCCGACCCGGCTGGGGGGTTTGACACCCCCAAGACCCCCCGTGGGAATTTTGTGAACGGCGAATGGAGCGCGCGTGCTTTGTCCGGCAACTTCGCCTTTTCGGACAACGATGGTATCGGCTCCGGCCCAAACCGTCGGACCAACCCGCACGAGTGCAGGCTGCTGCCAGGACACCGACCCTTGCAACAGTCTTGCCCGCGGCACCCCAACCGCCTAAACCACGTCCGAACCGGAGGCCGCCGATGATCCTGTACCCCGCCATCGACCTGAAAGACGGCCACTGCGTGCGCCTGTTGCGCGGCGATATGGCGGCGGCCATTGTGTTCGGCGATGACCCGGCAGCGCAGGCCGCGACCTTCGTGGCGGCGGGCTGTTCGTGGCTGCATCTGGTTGACCTGAACGGCGCTTTTGCGGGCACTCCTGTCAACGGGGCGGCGGTCGAGGCGATCCTGGCTGCGGTCAAGGTGCCCTGCCAGTTGGGCGGCGGCATCCGCGACATGGCGACGATTGAGATGTGGCTGACCAAGGGCCTTGCCAGGGTGATCCTTGGCACGGTGGCTGTGGAAAACCCCGGTCTGGTGCGGCAGGCGGCGAAAGCCTTCCCCGGTCAGGTTGCCGTGGGGATTGACGCCCGAAAAGGCTTTGTCGCCACCAAAGGCTGGGCAACTGAGACCCTAATCCAGGCCACCGACCTTGCCCGCAGTTTTGAGGATGCCGGCGTGGCGGCGCTGATCTACACCGACATCGACCGCGACGGGGCAATGCAGGGGCCCAACATCGAAGCCACCGAGTCCCTTGCCCGCGCCGTCACCATCCCGGTGATTGCAAGTGGCGGCGTCAGCACCTTGGCCGACCTGATCGCGTTGCGCGACACTGGCACCATCGCAGGCGCGATTTCGGGTCGCGCGCTATACGACGGCGCGATTGATCTGGCCGCGGCATTGCATGCTCTGGAACAGGTCTGACGCCGCTGAGCCGCACTCGCCCCACGCAACCCGGACTTCACTCCCAAGGCAACGGATCATCTCCGATCATCTGGCCGAAGATATTCTCGCGATGCCAGCGCAGGTTCTCGGGATGCGGCCAATCGCGCTCTTTTGCCGGAAGGCATAATTTGCCCTGGGGTAAGATCAACCGATCCACCACGTCCGACGGCACCTTGTTGCCCGACACCAGGATCGTATGATCTTCAGCCACCGAAATCAGCCCCCGGTCAAACATCCAGTGCAGGGTTCCTGACAGGGCCAGACCATTGCGGACCGAGTCGCTGCCGTTTCGATCCACCGGGCGTATATGGGCAGCCTGTACCTCTGGCCGACCGCCACCGTTGCGCAGTCGCAAGCCAGAAATGGCGCAACGGTAGTCATAAGCCTCGCGCACTTTGCGGCGAAACGCCACTTCGCGGTACGGTCGGCTGGTCAGGCGTTCAATGACGGGGCGCTCGAACGGCGATGCAGCATCGTCCATTTCCTCCTTTTTGGGATCATAACGCCGATCCTCTTGCGACACCAAATCCTGCGGCAGTCCAAGACCAACAATCTGGGCAAACTCACGGTCCGGCAGCCGGCGTACCGCCAACTGCTGGGCACCCCCTGACTTGGGTGAACCGTCCTCTGCCGCTAACGCCGATTCCAGCGGGCGCCCGTTTATCAAGCGCGGAACCTCGCGATCAAAGGGCAAGAAGCTTCCCGGTTCGATCAGCGCCAGATAGCGGCCCAACACGTCCCGCTTGGGTTCAATCCTCGCAATCTTGGCCACAGCGAAATAGCCCAGTGGTCCCGCCTTTACAGGCTCATAATAGATTGCCCAGTCCCCCACTCCCTCCTGCACAGCCTTCAGATATGACTTCGGGAAGTCATATTGAATTTCAGGCTTATCCTCGTAGATCGAGTCCGCCTTGTGCAAGAGGATCAGCTTTGTCATCCCGCCAAGAAAGCATCTCGCAGCGCTTTGGCAAGTGCTTTTCGATGCGAAAGCCCGCCCGTTCCTGCTGCCGACTTGCCTTTCTCTCCCCGCCAAGGCATTCAGACCCCATGCTGAAAACCCGCCTTATCCCTTGCCTTGATGTGGCCGATGGCCGTGTGGTCAAGGGCGTCAACTTCGTCAACCTGATTGACGCCGGGGATCCGGTGGCGGCCGCGCGCGCCTATGATGCGGCAGGGGCGGATGAGTTGTGCTTTTTGGACATCCACGCCACCCATGAAAACCGTGGCACGATGTTTGATCTGGTGACCCGCACCGCAGAGCAGTGCTTCATGCCGCTGACAGTGGGTGGCGGGGTACGCTCCCATCACGACGTGCGCGCCTTGCTGTTGGCCGGGGCCGACAAGGTCAGCTTCAACTCTGCCGCCGTGGCAGACCCGGATGTGGTGGCAGAGGCCGCCGACCGCTTTGGCAGCCAGTGCATCGTCGTGGCGATTGACGCCAAGACCGTAAGCCCCGGAAAGTGGGAGATTTTCACTCATGGCGGTCGGCAGGCCACCGGCATCGACGCGGTGGACTTCGCACGGCTGATGGCCGCGAAGGGCGCTGGCGAAATCCTGCTGACCTCGATGGACCGCGACGGCACCAAGGGCGGCTACAACCTGCCCTTGACCCGGGCCATCGCCGATGCCGTATCAATTCCGGTGATTGCAAGCGGCGGTGTCGGCACGCTGGACCACCTCGTTGAAGGCGTCACCGAGGGTCACGCATCGGCGGTGCTTGCCGCCTCCATCTTCCATTTCGGCACCTTCACCATCGGGCAGGCCAAAAGACACATGGCCGCCGCTGGCATCCCCATGAGGCTTCAATGACTGCCCTCACCCGCCTTGCCGCCACCATTGCAGCCCGCAAAGGCGCGGATCCTGAAACCTCGTGGACCGCGAAACTGCTGGCCAGAGGGCCGGAGAAATGTGCGGAAAAGTTCGGCGAGGAGGCCATCGAGGCGATCATCGAAGCCGTGAAGGGTGACCGCGCGCGCCTGACCTCTGAGGCGGCTGACGTGCTGTACCACCTTCTGGTGATGCTCGCAGCCCGGGATGTGACGCTGGCGGAGGTGGAAGCCGAACTGACGCGCCGTGAAGGTATTTCAGGCGTGGCGGAAAAAGCGGCGCGCTAGCGGGGGTATGGGCAGATTGCCCATCCTACCTCAACCCTGCGACGCGCCTTACGCCAATGGAAGAACATCGCCAGTGTCTGGACCATTGCAAAAGTAAGTTGGTTGGCAAGGGCGTGACGGTTGCCAATGGTAGGATGGGCAATCTGCCCATGCTGCGCAAGCTCTTGGCCGCTCCGTGTCAGGCGATACGTGTCAGGCGATCTGTGTCAGACGATACGTGTCAGGCATTGAACAAAAAGTGCAGCACGTCGCCGTCCTTGACCTCATAGGTCTTGCCCTCGACCCGGAACTTGCCGGCTTCCTTGGCCCCGGCCTCGCCTTTGCCAGCCACGTAATCCTCGTAGCCGACTGTTTCAGACCGAATGAAGCCCTTCTCGAAATCGCCGTGAATGACACCCGCGGCTTGCGGTGCCAGAGTGCCCTTCAGGATCGTCCAGGCGCGGGCTTCCTTTGGGCCGACGGTAAAATAGGTCTGCAGGCCCAACAGGTCGTAGCCCGCCTTGATCAGCCGGTCCAGACCCGCCTCGTGCAGCCCCATCTCCTCCAGAAACATCACAGCCTCTTCGGCGGGACGCTGCGAGATTTCCTCTTCGATCCGGGCCGATATCACCACCGACCCCGCCCCTTGCGCGCGCGCCATCGCAGCCACCCGGTCGGACTGGCTGTTGCCTTTGGCCGCACAGGCCTCTTCGACATTGCAGACGTAAAGCACGGGCTTTGCTGTCAAAAGCTGCAACAGGCGCCAGGCGCGCAGGTCATCCTCTGCCACCTTCACCGTACGGGCGGGCCGCCCCGCCTCCAGCGCCACCTGAGCCAATCCCAGAAGCCGGTCCTGATCCATCAGATCCTTGTCGCCGCCCTTGATCTTGCGCGCCAGCCCGGCTCTGCGACGTTCAACGCTTTCCAGATCGGCCAGCATCAGTTCGGTTTCAATCGTCTCGGAATCGGCAACCGGATCAATCCGGCCTTCCACATGGGTGATATCGCCATCCTCAAAACAACGCAGCACATGGGCCACCGCATCGCATTCTCGGATATTGGCGAGGAACTGGTTGCCCAGCCCCTCGCCCTTCGACGCTCCGCGCACCAGACCCGCGATGTCCACAAAGGTCATCCGGGTCGGAATGATTTGCCTGGACCCGGCAATTTCCGCCAATTTGTCCAGCCGAGCGTCCGGCACAGCCACTTCGCCCACGTTGGGTTCAATCGTGCAGAACGGAAAGTTCGCGGCCTGTGCAGCGGCCGTCCGGGTCAACGCGTTGAAAAGGGTGGATTTGCCGACGTTTGGCAGGCCCACGATACCCATCTTGAAACCCATGACGCCCTCCGGTTCTTAGCCCCAAGCGGCATAGGTGCGGCGCGCGTCGTGGTCAAGAGCAGTCTGCCGACAGCGTATCCAACCCGCCGAATTTTCCGGCATTTCCACCGGTTGAATTGCGATCTTTACACACTTAGGCTTTGGTAGGCTTTCACACAATGAAAGGGCCGCCCATGCATGCTTTCCGCGCAACGGTATGTACCGCGATCCTGGCAACTCTGCCTGCTTTTCCGGTTTTGGCCTATGAAAATCCGATCCTGTCAGCGATCAACGACCCCGACTGCATCCAGATGAACGGGCTATACAGGTTGATCGAGCCGGAGGGTGGCGGACGTGGCTACTACAACTATCGCACCTCCAATGACTTGGTTCACTGGTCGGACCCGGTGCGTATCCTGCAACAGGACCGTGGTACCGCCCTGTGGCAGGGATCATACTTTCGCGACCGTGACGGCCAGCTTTACCTTTATTACGCAACGGTTGACCGCGATCAGACCAAAATGGTTCACGTGGCCAAGGCTGATGGATTCACCGGATCCTACACCGATTTGGGCATCGTGGCGCAGAATGCGATCGACCCCTTTCCGATGCGGGCACACGACGGCAGCCTGTGGCTTTACTACAAGAACACGACCGAGGGCGAAAAAAGCATCTGGGCGCAAAGGATGACCAATCCCGCCTCGGTTGACGCAGGCTCAGCCGCCGAAATCCTGCATCCCGAAAGCCAGACATTCGAGGACAACGGCTTCCAGTCTGTCGAAGGACCGACGGTCATTTACCGGGCCGGCCTTTACTTTCTGCTTTATACCGGCGGACCATACGGCGATAAATCCTATGCCGTGGGCTATGCGGTGTCCAAAGACCCCGGCGGCCCGTTTGAGCGTGGACCCAACAATCCGATCTTGTCCAACACGCTGACACCGGAGGTCTATTCGCCCGGGGTGCCGACCGTGGTTCGGGATGGCGCGGGCAAAAGCTGGCTGGTGTACCGCCAGCGCATCAGTCCAGAGAAGGGCAGCCAACGCGTGTTGGCCATCGACCGGTTGGACGATAGTAAGGCTGGGCTGGGCATTCTTTCGGCAAACGCCACCAGCCGTACAAAGCTGCCAGATCCGGTTCCCCTTCCGTAATGCCTCGGGCCACCGTCAGGACCCAGCCTCCCGTCCCGCAAAATCCTGTGTGCGCGTCATTCAGGCAGCTTTCAGGCAGCGTCGCCATTGCTTTTGTGAGCGCCCACGTGCAAATCCGACAGCGGAAACCCCTTTGCAGAGATCGCTGACATGACCCGAATCGATGACACGTTCGCCCGGCTGAAATCGCAGGACCGCAAGGCGTTCGTGGCCTATATCATGGCAGGCGATCCGGATGTGGCAACCTCGCTGGCGGTGATGCAGGGTTTGCCCGGTGCCGGAGTGGACATCATCGAACTCGGCTTGCCGTTCACCGACCCGATGGCCGATGGCCCGACGGTTCAGTTGGCGGGTCAACGGGCGCTGGAAGCCGGCATGACGGTCGACAAGACCCTGCAAATGGTGCGCGATTTCCGGGCTGGCGACACCACCACCCCAATCGTTCTGATGGGCTATTACAACCCGATCTATTCGCGCGGCGTTGAGCGTTTTCTGACCGAGGCGAAAGCGGTCGGTATCGACGGGCTGATCGTGGTTGACCTGCCGCCTGAGGAGGATGCAGAGCTTTGTCTGCCCGCGCAGGCGGCCGGGCTGAACTTCATCCGGCTGGCCACGCCGACGACCGACAACAAACGCCTGCCAAAGGTGCTGCAAAACACGTCTGGCTTTGTGTACTACGTCTCGATCACCGGGATCACCGGGGCTGCGGCGGCTTCTGCTGGTGATGTGGCCCCGGAAGTGGCGCGGATCAAATCGCAAACCGATCTGCCGGTGATCGTGGGCTTCGGCATCAACTCCCCCGAGGCGGCGCAGGCGATTGCATCGGTGGCGGATGGCTGCGTGGTAGGCTCTGCCATCGTCAAGAAAATCGGTGACGGCCTGCCGGTTGCGGACGTTTTGGGATTCGTGGCAAGCATTTCTGCGGCGGCGCACAGGGCCTGAGTGGCGTGGCAAAGGCTAGTAAATCGCTGATTTAGAAGAAACAATGATGCCGGCTCAGATTGCCCAGAGTTCCTGACGACCATGGCACCGTAGACCCTTCCGCGCCGGAATCCGCATCGTGCGATTGAGACTGTTTGAAAATGGAATGATTGAAGCCCGACGCAGAGTTTTCAAAGCCGTCATCGCAGAACGAGGTCTCGGCAACGCCGCCGTCGCTGGGAACGAAGTGTCCGGTCGGTCGGTCGCCAGTGCCTGACAGGTCGGTGCCGATCAGAACAATGGTTTGCCCTTCACGGGAGCATTTGGCCAGGCTGACCACTGACCTGCGGTTGAAGAAAGCCAGCCCTGCCCAAAGGTCAGAGATGCTGAACTTGGCGGCCATTTTGGCGTTGATCTGCCACCAGAGTTGGCTTGTGAAGGCGGCAGGCCCGAAGTAGCGTGGACCCAAGCAAGGGGGGGGTTCGCGTGACCAAAGGACGGATCGAGGCGTTTTCCGATGGCGTGATCGCCATTATCATCACCATCATGGTTCTGGAACTGCACGCACCGCATGGCATGAACTGGGCCGATTTTCAGCCGCTGGTGCCAATTCTTCTGTGCTATGCGCTTTCCTTCGCCAATGTCGGAATTTACTGGAACAACCACCATCACATGTTTCACGCAGTCCGTCATATCGGCGGTTGGGTGCTTTGGGCAAACCTGCATCTTCTGTTCTGGCTGTCGCTGATGCCGTTTGTGACCGGAATGATGGGCGAAAACGACTTCGCCGGGGTCACGGTGTTCTTGTATGCGTCAGATCTGTTAATGTGTGCGGTGTCCTATATTCTGTTGCAAGCAGCCCTGCTGGCCCAGCACGGTGCGAACAGCGAGTTTGCCCGCGCCTTGGGCAGCGATCTGAAGGGGAAAATCTCGCTCGCGTCCTATGTGATTGCGATGCCGCTATCGCTGTATATGCCAGTCGCGGCGCTTGGGTTTATCGCTTTGGTTGCGGCAATATGGTTTGTGCCTGACCGCCGCTTTGCCGAAGTCGTTGAGAAATAAGACTGATGCCGATCATCACTTGCATCGAAGACCTGAAGCGCCTGCACCAGCGCCGCGTGCCAAAAATGTTCTGGGATTACTGCGAAAGCGGGTCCTATACCGAGCAGACCTTTGGCGAGAATGCCTCTGATTTCAGCAAGATACGCCTGCGCCAGCGGGTTGCCCGCGATTTGTCGGACCGCACAGCCGAAACCACGATGCTGGGCCGCAAGGTGGCGATGCCGGTCGCGCTGTCGCCGGTAGGCTCTTGCGGGATGCAGGCAGCGGATGGCGAGATCAAGGCGGCCCGCGCGGCAGAAGCGTTCGGCGTGCCGTTCACCCTGTCCACGTTTTCGATCTGCTCGATAGAGGACATCGCAGCGCACACCAAGGCCCCCTTCTGGTTTCAGCTTTACGTGATGCGCGACGAGGATTTTGTGGACGGCCTGATCGACCGTGCCCGCAAAGCTGGCTGCGATGCGCTGGTTCTGACGTTGGATTTGCAAATTCTGGGCCAGCGCCACAAGGACATCAAGAACGGATTGACCGCGCCGCCCAAGATGACGCCGCGCAATTTGTTGGACATGGCTTTGCACCTGGGCTGGTCGCTGGGGATGCTGACAACGCAGCGGCGGACGTTTCGCAACGTGGTGGGCCATGCCAAGGGGGTTGTCAGCCTGCGCGACCTCAACACCTGGTCAAACGAGAACTATGACCCGAAACTGGATTGGGGCAAGGTGCGGAAACTGCGCGATAAATGGGGTGGCAAGCTGATCCTCAAAGGGATTCTGGATGCCGAGGATGCGCGGATGGCGCTGGATGTCGGCGCCGATGCTATTTTGGTGTCAAACCACGGCGGGCGGCAACTGGATGGCGCCTTGTCCACGATTCGCAGTCTGCCAGCCGTGGTGCGCGCGGTGGGTGACCAAATGGAGGTCTATCTGGATGGCGGCATCCGGTCGGGTCAGGACGTGCTGAAGGCGCTGGCGATGGGGGCGAAAAGCACCTTTATCGGGCGCAGCTTTGTCTATGGCCTGGGGGCTATGGGCGAGGCCGGCGTGACCAAAGCCCTTGAAGTGATCGCTAAAGAGATGGACATCACCATGGCGCTGTGCGGCGTGCAAAAGGCGCGGGAGTTTGGCCGGGAGAATATCCTTGTGCCAGAGGATTTCGAAGGAAACTGGGCGTGATATATTTTCAACGATGTCGTACGGGCGGCGCGACCTGAAACTTGCACCACCGGTTGCGACCGCCCTACGCTGCACTGCCCGCTTGTAGACCCAAAGCCATCGTCAAAGGCTCTCGGCGGTCGTATGGATTGCCCACACGTGGCGCGTGGGATTTGTGCCGCTGATCAGCATCATCACGCCAACCAACGGACCCTTCGGCCGGTTGGCCGGGGGTTCTGCGTCCAGGACCCACGTGGGTTCTGTCAAGCGATGCGCGGTCTGCAGGCGGACGGGAAACAGTCTCCGCCGACCTTTTCCCAGACGTCTTCACCAGCGCGTCAGGCAGATTTCAGCAAGCCGTCCTTCTTCAGGCCGGCATAGCACTCGTCGATGGATTTCCACGCGCGTTCGATCAGGATGTCGATCTCGCTCGTGGTGATGACCAAAGGCGGCGAGATGATCATCCGGTCACCGACATGGCGCATGATCAGATCATTGGCAAAGCACCGCTCGCGGCAACGATAGCCGACGGTGCCGGTCTCGGAGGCAAAACGCGCCCGGCTGGCCTTGTCAGGCGTCAAGGCAATTGACCCCATCAGGCCGACCAGCTTGGCCTCGCCCACCAAAGGATGCTCCGTCAGGCCTTGCCATTTCTTCATCAGATAGGGGCTGGCCACGTCGCGGACATGCTCCACGATATGTTCTTCCTGCAGGATACGGATGTTTTCAAGTGCCACGGCAGCAGCGACCGGATGGCCGGAATAGGTGTAGCCATGGTTGAATTCATCCGAGGCGATGACAGCGGCCACCTCATCACACAGAATCGAGCCGCCAATCGGCTGGTAGCCAGAGGACAGGCCCTTGGCGATGGTCATGATGTGCGGTTTGATGCCGAAGGTCTGGCTGCCAAACCAGTTGCCGGTGCGGCCAAAGCCGGTGATGACCTCGTCGGCAATCAGCAGGATGCCGTATTTGTCGCAGATGCGCTGGATTTCGGGCCAGTAGGTGGAGGGCGGAATGATGACGCCGCCAGCGCCTTGCACAGGCTCACCAATGAAGGCCGCGACGTTTTCGACGCCAAGGTTGACGATCATCGCCTCCAGCTCTTGCGCCCGCATCAGACCAAAGGCCTCGGGGGTCATGTCACCGCCTTGCGCCCACCAGTTCGGCTCTCCGATATGGACCACGCCCGCGATCTTGCCGCCATGCGCGTGAATGCCCGACATGCCGCCCAACGAACCGCCGCCGAGGGTGGAGCCGTGGTAGCCATTGAGCCGCGCGATGATGATGCGCTTTTCCGGCTGGCCCTTGATGTCCCAATAGCGCCGCACGATGCGGATGTTGGTGTCGTTGGCTTCCGAGCCGGAGCCTGCGAAAAACACGTGGCTCATGCCTTTCGGCGCCACTTCCGCGATCTTGGCCGCCAAGGCGATGGCCGGAATGTGTGAGGTCTGGAAAAAGGTGTTGTAATAGGCCAGTTCGTCCATCTGGCGCTTGGCGGCATCGCCCATTTCGGTGCGGCCATAGCCGATGTTGACGCACCACAGGCCCGCCATGCCGTCGATGATCTTGTGACCCTCGGTATCGGTCAGCCAGACGCCCTTGGCCGATTTCATGATCCGCGGACCTTTTTTGGACAGCGCGGAATTGTCGGTGAAAGGATGCATGTGGTGGGCGGAGTCCAGCGCTTGCAGTTCGGCGGTCGGCATGTGGTTGGTGATCTTGTTCATGATGAACCCTGTCCGTTTGGGCGGATGTGCGGCGAATCCGGTGCCCGTTGCCGACAGTTTATGATCAAATCAACAGCGGTTCAAGGAATTTGATCAAATTATTCGGGGGGACGCGGGGACGTTCAGATTTCGCCCCGCGCCAAAGCCAGACGGACCTGATCGACCCCCTGCGCAATGTCGAAATTGATGGCCCGCGCAAGGCCCGCAGCATCGCCGCTGTGCATCGCGGTCAGCGCCTCTTCATGGCGGTCCGGCAGGCTGAGCGCGCCGCCCTTGGCGATCACAATCCGCAGGCTCGGCCCAAAGCGCAGCCAAAGCGAGCGCGCCATGTCAACCAGAACCGGCGCATCAGAGGCCTCATAAAGCGTGAAATGAAAGGCGTGGTTGTTGTGCAGATAGTCGGTGATCTCACCCGCGCGGATCGCTTCGTCCACACGGGCATCCAGCGCTTCCAGTTGCAAGATCAGCGCAGGCGTCAGATGGGCGGCGGCAAGTTCGGCAAGACGGGTTTCCAAAGTCAGCCGCGCGAAGGCTATTTGATCCAATAGAGCAAGGGTCAGGCGCGGCACCGTGACCCGGCGGTTGCCCTGCGGCAGCAACGCACCTTCGGCGGCCAGTCGGCGGATTGCTTCACGTACCGGGGTCATGCCCGCGCCCAAGTCTTTGATAAGGCCCTGAATTGTGACAGGCTGCCCCGGTTCCAGCAAGCCGGACAAGATCATGTCGCGAAGCTGGGCATAAGTCACCTCGTGGGTCGGGATTTTGCGCGTGTCGTTCATCGTGTGACCCGTGGCAGTTCAAGGAAAGCGGGAGTGGCGGTTTGATCAAATGGGTTATGACGCGTTTTTGCCAGCAATCAAGGTTGGAAATTGCGACAGCGGAACAGCACGGTCGCCTATCGGTCCCGTCAAACGGATCGCTGGACGGGTTCAGTCCAGTGCCGGGACCGCGGTGGTTCCACCGCATGTTGAGGAACCATTTGCGGCCATCCTCGGTATTCCTCCGGTGAGGGCCGTCTGATGCAGCGTTCTAAGGTGGGCTAAGACGCTGACCTTATGGATGACCGTAAGTTCAGATCACAGATTGAGGTTCTCCCGGTTGTCGACAAAGGTCGGCGGCGAGAGTGGACGGATG
>JBBRLL010000024.1:0-60984 GCA_038231395.1 Rhodobacterales bacterium | reverse complement strand
GTATAACAACCGCCGCTTACTCGGCCCTATCGGATACATCCCACCCGCAGAAGCAGAGGAGGCGTTCTATGCAAACCTGAACACACTCGATATGGTCGCCTAGTCATTGAAAAATCACCCTCCGGTAAAGCAAGGGCGGTTCAGTACTGGCTGCACGGGTTGGTCCGCGGCGACCTTGGCACCTCTATCGTCAGCGGTCAGCTGGTGGTCGCAGCCATCGTCGAGCGGATCGGCACGACGCTGGTCTTGAACCTGAGCGGTATGCTTTTGGCGCTGGTGTGCGGGGTCGGACTGGGCATAATCGCTGCAACCCGGCGCGGGACCTCGGTTGATCGTCTGGTGGTGGGAGGTGCATTATCACTCATCAGCGCGCCGCCATTCGTACTGGCCATCACTGGCCTTTTCGTTCTCAGCTTCCAATTGGGATGGTTCCCGCTGTTCGGTCTGGGCAATGGCGGGTTCTGGATCACGGCGTGGCATCTGACCCTGCCCGCGCTGGTTGTTGCGGTAGGACCGCTTGCCTTCATCACCAAGATCACCCGGGCTGCAATGATCGACCAGCTTGAGCAGGACTACATCCTGTTCCTCCGCGCCCGTGGCATTCCGCCCCGTCAGGTGGTGATCATGCATGGGTTGCGCAACGCCTTGGTGCCGGTGCTGACGGCAGCAGGCCTGTTGTTCGTGGGTTTGCTGACCGGGACGGTATTTGTCGAGACGGTATTCGGCTTGCCGGGGCTTGGGCGGCTTCTGGTCACCTCGGTCCAGTTCAATGATTTCCCGGTCACTCAAGGCATCGTGCTGATCGTGGCCGCCTGGATCGTCTTCACCAACCTGATGATCGACCTGCTTTATGTCGTCGTCGACCCCCGTGTCGATTTCGCCCGGGTTGCTACGTGAGTGCGGCACCTTCAACCTCGCCCGATCCGGCGCAACGCTTCGGATCACGACTGCCAGTCCTCGTCTGGCTGGCGTTCGGCTTTGTGGGCGGCATCCTTGTGCTGGCCATGATCGGGCCCGTCTTCGCCCAGTCGCCGACCGATCAGGACCTGTTTTCCATCGCGGTGCCGCCAAGTGGAGGCCACTGGCTTGGCACTGACGAGCTTGGGCGCGACGTGCTGGCGCGTCTGGTCACGGGTGCCCGGACCGCTGTGATGGGCCCCGTCATCGTGGCGGCCTTCGGGTTGGTGGTCTCGGCCGGGGTCGGCATTTTTTCAGGCTACTCGGGCGGCCTGGCCGACGGCATCATCATGCGGATCGTCGATTTCGTGGTGGCGCTGCCCGGGCTGTTGCTCGCCATCGTGCTGGTCTCGGTGCTGGGCAGCGGCTACTGGCTGGCCATCGCCGTCCTCAGCTTTCTGAACGTGCAAGGCGATATCCGGATCGTCCGCGGCGCCGCGCTGAAAGAACGCCGTCTGACCTATGTCGAGGCCGCCCGCGCCGTCGGCGTGCCCCCGGCCCGGATCATGTTCCGGCATATTCTGCCCAACCTGCTGGCGCTGCTGGCCGCGACCTTTGCCGTCGATTTCGGCGGGGCCTTGGTGGCGCTGGCCGGACTTGCCTTTCTTGGCCTTGGCGCCGAAATCGGCTCGCCGGAATGGGGTTCGATGCTGTCCGAGGGGCAGGCACTGCTGCTTGGCAACCCGGCCGCCGCACTCGCGCCAGCATTGGCCATCATCCTGCTCGCGATCTCGGTCAACCTGATCGGTGACTGGGTCTACGACCGGTACACCGGACGATGACCGATATCCTTGACATACGGCAGCTCTCGATCCTGCATGCCGGGCCGCAGGGGCAGCGGACCCTGCTTTCGGATGTCGAACTGACCGTGGGCGAGGCGGAAACGGTCGGCATTGTCGGCGAATCCGGCAGCGGCAAGTCGTTGACGGCCAAAGCCGTGATGCAACTTCTGCCGCAGCAATTTTCGGTCCGGGGTGAAATCCGCTATCGCGGCGAGAACTTTGTGGCCGCCGGTGAACGCCGGATGACGGCGCTGCGCGGGAGTGAGATCTCGCTTCTGATGCAGGACCCGTTCACCATGCTCGATCCGCTGCTGTCCTGCGGCGCGCAGGTGGCCGAGGGGCTGAAACTTGGCATGCCGGGCGCGACCCGGCGCGAGGTGCAGGATGGAACGCTGCGCCGCCTGGCCGAAGTCGGTATCCGCGACCCGGACGTCGCACTGCGCTATCCGTTCCAGATGTCGGGCGGCATGCGTCAGCGCGCCGCGATGGCCGCCGCCTTGGCCCGCAACCCGCAGCTCCTGATCGCCGACGAACCCTCCACCGCGCTGGATGTGACCACGCAAGCCGAGATTCTGGCGCTGCTGAAATCGTTGCAAGAGGCGCGGGGCATGGCGCTGTTGTTGATCACCCATGACCTGCGCGTGGCGTTTTCGGTCTGCGCCCGCGTCAACGTGTTTTACGCCGGTCGGGTTCTGGAATCGGCTCCGGCCGCAGCGCTGCGGTCCAGACCGTTGCATCCCTATGCCCTTGGCCTCTTGATGTCCGAACCTGCCATCGACCGCCGTGCGGCGCTGCTTGCCGCGATCCCCGGCACGGTCCCGACACCCGACGCGGTCGCGGAAAGTTGCGCCTTTGCGCCGCGCTGCCACTGGTGTCAGGCGGCTTGCACATCCGCCCGCCCGCCGCTTGCCGGGGTGGGGGCCAGACGACAGACGGCCTGTTTGCGCATCGCCGACATCGCGGACGACATGGCCACACACCGCACTTTGGTCGATCAGGCGGAGGAGATCGCTACCTGTTCATCACCCACGACCTTGCCGTGGTGCGACAGGTGGTCGAACGTATCTACGTCATGCACCGCGCCGAAATCGTAGTGCATGGCCCGGTCGAACAGGTGCTGGGTGCGCCCCGACACGCCTATACCCGTCAACTCATCCAATCGATCCCGGGCAGCCTGCCCATCGTGCCCGCGACCGAACCCCCAACAAACAATCTGACCGGAGACAGCCATGGACGACCTGAGCCTTTGGTATGACAAACCCGCCCCGAAATGGCTGTCCGCGCTGCCGGTTGGCAATGGCCGGCTGGACGCTAAGGTGTTTGGCCGGGTCCGCAAGGAATGGATCCAGCTGAACGAGGAAACCCTTTGGACGCGGAACCGCGAAAGCCGCCTCAACCCGGCAGCGCGCGAAAACCTCTCCGAGATGCAACGCCTGCTGATGGACGGTCGCGTGCGCGAGGCGCAGTATCTTGCCGAAAACGCGATGTTCGGCACACCGACCGGGCTGACCACCTACGAGACGTTGTCGAACCTCGTCCTGCTGTTCGCCGACCAGTATGACGAGGATGCCCGCGACTATCGCCGCGATCTTGACCTTGCGACCGGGATTGCCACGGTGCGCTTCAGCATCGGCGGCACGCATTTCACCCGCGAGATCTTTGCCAGCGGCCCAGCCGATGCGGTGATCATCCGGCTAACCGCTGACAGGCCCGCCGCCCTGAACTTCAGCGCGGCCTTCTGGCGGCCCTACGACAACAACTATCGCAGCTTTCCTGTCGCACCTGACCTTTTGTCGCTGAAGGGCCAATGCGGTGTTCAGGGGGTGCGCTACGAAACGCTGGTGAAGGTGGTGACCGAAGGCGGCAGCGTCGCGGCCACCGGTGACCATCTGGTGATCAAGGATGCCGATGCGGTGACGATCACCGTCAACTGCGCCAGCGATTTCCGCCATGCCGATTTCGGCGCCGCCGCGCGCGCCGCAGTCGAAAAGGCTGCCGCCCGCCGCTATTCCGACCTGCGCGCCGAACATATCGCCGACCACCAAAGCCGGTTTGGCCGCTTCAGGCTCGACATCGTGCTGCCGCCTGATCAGGTCGCTTTGCGCACCATGCCGATCCTCGGCATCGACACCGATTTCGCCACCCGGCTGAAGGACCTGTTGCCGAAGCTGCCGCCGACGCAGATCGATGGCAACGGCCGCGTCGCCGAATGGCTGGACGATGGCGATGAATACGAGCCCGGTCACCGCCACAACTCACATCTGTTCGGTCTTTATCCTGACGACCAGATCACGCCCGAGGCAACGCCCGATCTTGCCCTTGCTGCGCGCCGTTCCCTGGAATGGCGCATCGCCAATGGCGGGGCCGGACCCTGCTGGAGCCGGGCGTGGATCTGCGGCCTCTGGGCCCGGCTTGGCGACGGTGAAGAGATGCACGTGCACCTCAACGCCTTTATCCGCGAAAGCACCGACCTCAACATGTTCAGCATGCATCCGCCACAGGGCAGCAACCCGAACCATGTTTTTCAGATCGACGGCAACCTGGGTTTCACCGCGGCTGTCGCCGAGGCAGTGGTGCAATCGCAAGCCGGACGGCTCAAGCTGCTGCCTGCTGTGCCGTCGGCGTGGCCCGAAGGAAACTTGAGCGGGCTGCGCGCGCGGGGCGGCTTTACGGTCGGCATCACTTGGCGGGAGGGCGCACTGGTTGAAGCCCGGATCACGTCGCATTGCGGCCTCCCGTTGCGGATCGCATCCGGTGACATCGAAGTTAACTGCACAACTCAGGTCGTCAAAGCGCGCGTCACAGCCGGCGAAACGGTCTTCGACACTGTCGCCGGCGCTGTCTATTCTGTGCGCCCGCAACGACGGTGACGCCGGTATCGACCCGGGAAACCCCCTCGTCATTGATGTGGACCCGGACCATGGCCGCCAAACTGAACCACATCGACCCGCTCGTCTGGCTGGCAGAGGTTCTGTTCCACTTCCCGTTTCGCGGACGTCAGATCTGCTGCCATGGAATTGGAAAACACCCAAGCAAAAGTTAGGGCCGCACTACAACAACCCTGAATGGACGCTTATAACCTGCTGCTTCAGCTTGTCGTGCCGCGCCTTAGGTTCGATGCCAAAAAAACTCGCCGACTGACTTCAGGGTGAACCGCAGTGCTGCTTTCGCCCAGTGGAGCGGCCTTTTTTACGGCCTGATCAATCTGTTGATAGGGGAAATTGCAGGGGCTAGCATTCCGCCGACCCACCCCACGTTCAGCTACCTGGCGCGCGGCACGACTTGAAAATCGGGCAGTTCTCGTAAAAGGGCTTCAGGTCCGGCAGGCGAATACACGACAAAAAGTTGCATCGGTGCAGACCCGGTGTTCAGTGTCGAATGGAAACGGCTGTCCGGCACGAATACCGTGCAGCCGGGTCCGACGACCTTCGTCATGGGAACGCCATGTTCGTCTTCGACCATCTGTTCGCCATTTCCCGAGATAACGAAAATGATCTCTTCCGAGCCGGGGTGATTGTGCCGCGTATGGCCTTTGCCGCTTGGCAAATCGACCACGCCACCCGAGAAAGTCTTGGCACCGTTGACCTCTGGCCCGACGGTCAACGACAGGCGGCCCCAATCAAAACCAAAAGCATCGACGTCACTTGGATACACAAAATAGCCCTGAGCACTTTCGGACATCTGCGTTTCTTACCCTCCCAACACTATGGCTTTGAAATCCCGAACCTGCCTGGTGATCGCTTCCTCCACCGGCAGCCTTTCGATTGAACTGGCACCAAAAAAGCCGTGACACCCTTGGCTACGGGAGAGCACATAGTGCGCATCGGCGGGGCTCGAAATTGGCCCTCCGTGGCAAAGGACAATCACATCGCTGCGAACCCGGCGCGCGGCTGCTGAGATGATGTCAATTTCTGTCACGCAGGCGTCCAGAGATTTGGCGGCCAGCGCACCGATCGAGCCGCCGGTCGTGACGCCCATATGGGCGACGATGATGTCCGCGCCCGCCTTCGCCATGGCGGTGGCTTCGTCGGGATTGAAGACATAAGGCGTCGTCAACAGGTCCATACTGCGGGCGAGGGCGATCATGTCCACTTCCAGACTATAGCTCATCCCGGTTTCTTCGAAAGACTGGCGCATGGTGCCGTCGAAAAGGCCGATGGTGGGGAAATTCTGGACGCCGGAAAACCCCATCGCTTTCAACTCGCTCAGAAACTGCGGCATCAAGACAAAGGGATCGGTGCCATTCACGCCGGCAAGAACGGGGGTGTGTCGCACCATTGGCAGCACTTCGCGCGCCATGTCCTTGACGATTTCGTTGGCATTTCCGTAAGCCAGCAGCCCGGCCGCGGAACCGCGCCCCGCCATCCGGTAGCGGCCCGAATTATAGATGATGATAAGATCGATGCCGCCTTGTTCTTCCGACTTGGCTGAAATGCCGGTGCCGGCACCCCCCCCGATGATGGGCCGCTTGTCTGCGACCATCGCATGGAATTTCTTCAGGATTTCAGCGCGTGGGATGGCCGTCAACGTGATCTCCTAAGAGCTGATCGCAAGATACGCCGCAACAGCGGCTTGGGCAAAGGCGGGGTCGTTGATATGCAAGGGCAGGTCGATCAACTGTCGTAGTGTGGTGGGTCGAAATGTCTCGTGCAGGGCGGAAAACAGCGCGTCGTCCGCGACAGAATCCCTAAACGGGCCACCGTCAATGTCAAGCGCGGACAGACCCAGTCTGGGAACAAGAAACCGCACCGGCCCGTGACAAGCGTTCAGCTTGTCGCCGATCCACCTGCCCATCGTGGCGCATTCGGCGATGTTGGTCCGCATCAAGGTGACATTGGCGTTGTGCTGATAAAAGCGCCGGTCGGCATACCGTTCGGGCACCGTATTGCGAGCCCAGAAATTCACCATGTCGCAGGCACCAAGCGATCCCACGTAAGGGATACCGGTCCGCGCGATGCAATCGAGCCGGTCAGGTCCGGCGGCCAAGACGCCGCCGCACAGCAGATCGGCGATCTCGGTCGTGGTGATGTCGATGACGCCGCCAATCAGGCCGCTGTCGACCAGCGCCTCCATGGCCCGGCCTCCTGTGCCGGTGGCGTGAAAGACGACAGGCTCGACCGCGTCGCCCAGTTCCTTGACGATTTTGGTGACACAGGCGGTCGTCACACCGAACATGGTCAATCCCACAGCCGGCTTGTCGATCTGCACCAGTCGCGGGCGCAGCGCCATGCCCACGATGGCGCCGGCAGCATTTGCCAAGACCTCCCGGCTGATGCGGTTCAGCCCGGCAAGGTCGGTGATACTTGGCATCATCACGATGTCGGATACGCCGATGAAAGCAGCGGTATCGCCGGACGCCAGCGTCGAAACCATGACCTTTGGCAGCCCGATGGGGAGCCGCCGCATCCCCGCAGTGATGATAGATGTGCCCCCACCGCCGCCGATCCCGATGATGCCGGCAAAGGGGTTGCCCGATAACTGCTGAACCGCAAATTCGCCGAATGCGGCGCTCATGGCGGTCACCGCTTCACCTCGGTCTGTTTGCGTTTGCAGGTCGTGCGCCGACCGCCCGGCAACCTCGGTGGCAGCAATATCGGGCCTGATCGTCGGTTTCCGGGTTCCGACGTCCACAATCATCGGGTCGCCCCCCAAGTCCCGCACTCGCGCGGCCAGAAATGCCAGTTCTTCGCCCTTCGTGTCGGCGGTACCAACGACCCAGATCCGGCGAACACTCGACAATTTCAATCCTCTTTCTCAGTCCCAAGCGGCTTGGGCGTGCGCCCGTCAGTCCCCTGTTTGACGCGTGTGTGCCCAGTTGCCAAGCAATATGGAATATGCGTATCATAATTTTAGTGTCGTCTTAATCACAACATCAAAGACATATCTCAGCTTTGGCAAATGAAGAGAAGACGATGGCTGTTACCAGGGCAAACGCGCGCACCAAGCGATTGAGGCGGGCTACTGTGGTCGACCTTGCGCAGGGACGGAGGACTCCGTATGTGTCAGAAGCGGTAAGGGTGTCGACGGCTACCGCCCATTCGTATTTTCCAAGGCAGGCGGCGCTGGTTCACGTAGTTGCAGGCGAAGCGCGTGGCCCGATCCTGTCGTGGCCGTTGCACAGCGCGGACGCAGAGGAACGGGTCGTCGAACCCTTTGACTTTTCCAAGCCCCGCACGCTGGAATTGGAAACCATGTGCAAGATCGCGCTCAAGCTGAGCCGCGTTCAGAGAGTGCGCGCGGTCGGGGGAACTGGGGGCCGAGCCTGCGTCTACCCACGGCAACCGCGTGGAGCTTCTTTGGGACGTTATCGGTCCGCCGATATCCAAGCTGTCAACGTCCAAGCTCAAGCGTCTCAACCGGGCTTTCTCGCGCGTCTTAAGGTTGGAAGCGGCAGTTGTCATGAAGGATCTTTGCAGGCTGGAAGCAAAAGACATGTGGAACGTCGTGAATTTGGCTGCACCCACGCTTTTTAGTAGTGCCTGCGCCCAATCCGCAGCATAGGTTTGTCTTCTCACGGTGACGGACGGAATTAACAGGAGATCGAAGCGCTTAATACGAATTCTTGGCAGCCGATTTTGGAGGAGGTGGCCTGCCAATGATGATGACCCGACGAAAAAAACAAAGGGACCGGGGCAATCGCCGGTCTAGAGAATGCGTAAAAGGGAGGAAACAAAATGCGCAAATCCTTGAAGGGCATGCTGGCCGGTTTGGGTCTCATGCTAGCAACCAGTTCACCACTACTGGCGACTGACCTTACAATTTTCTGGGCTGAGTGGGATCCGGCGAACTATCTGCAGGAACTCGTGAACACTTACACCGCCGAAACCGGTGTGACCGTGACGGTCCAGACGACGCCTTGGGCGGACTTCCAGACCAAGACCTTTGCCGAGCTTAATGCGCACGGCAACGCCTATGACCTGGTTGTCGGTGACAGCCAGTGGCTTGGCGCCGCGTCCGGGGGTGGCCACTATGTTGATCTGACCGACTTTGTAAAAGAGAACGGCATCGACAAATCGTTCGTGCCCGCCACCCTGCAATACTATTCCCTTTATGGCGGCAAATACTGGTCGATTCCGCTTGAAGGCGACGCCAACGGCTGGGCCTATCGCAAGGACTGGTTCGAAGATCCCAAGGAAATGGCCAACTTCAAGGCGAAGTACGGCTATGATCTGGCGGTTCCCAAGGACTACAAGCAGCTTCTGGACATTGCCGAGTTCTTCACACGGCCTGACCAAAACAAATACGGCGTAGCACTTTACACACAGACCGCCTACGACGCGATGGCGATGGGCGTCGAGCAGACCATCTTCACCTGGGGTGGCGATCTTGGCGACTATTCGACCAAAAAGGTCGATGGCATTTTGAACTCTGACAAGAACATCGCAGCACTGGAAGCCTACCGCAAGCTGTACACCTTCACGCCGCCCAGCTGGACCCAGGCTTTCTTCGCCGAAAACAATCAGGCCTATACTGAAGGTCTGGTGGCGATGAACATGAACTTCTTTGCGTTCATGCCTGCTCTGGCAAACAAGGCGTCCAATCCCTACGCGGACAGCACAGGCTATTTTGCCAACCCGGCCGGGCCTAACGGTGACAAGCACGCGGCACTTGGTGGACAGGGCATCTCGATCATCAGCTACAGCAAGAATCAGGAAGAAGCGAAGAAGTTCCTGAAATGGTTCATCCGCGACGATGTGCAACAGAAGTGGGCGGATCTGGGCGGTTATACGTGTAGCACAGCCGTGCTGAACTCTGACGCGTTCCTTAAGGCCACGCCGTACAACAGCGCTTTTGCGGACTCCATGAAGATCGTCAAGGACTTCTGGGCCAACCCGGAATTCGCTGATCTGCTGTTCGCCATGAACGACAACCTGCATCCCTACATCACCACGGGAGAGGGGTCGGCCAAGGCGTCCCTGGACGCACTTGTCGTTGCTTGGAACAAGACGCTCGGCAACAAGTAACAGTCGTGCAAATTGGGCCGGGGAGGCGTTCTCTCCGGCCCTGTCCAGATCGAGGCAAACCCGGCAGGTGAAAATGGTTTTCGATGCAAAGTCCGCTGACCGTCCGCGTGCATCCGCGCGTGGCTGGAGCGATTTGACGATCAGGAATGCGTTCATCCTGCCGACCGTCGCCTTTCTTATCGTCTTCAATATCTTCCCGCTGATCTATTCGCTCGCCTTTTCCTTCACCGAGTATCGCGCTTCTCTGGCGAAGCCTGCCGTGTTTGTCGGTCTGAGGAACTATCGGGAACTGCTTGCCGATCCGGCCATCTGGCAGAATTTCACCATTACGGCAGAGTATGTGATCATTTCGGTCGGCGGTCAGATGATTGTCGGCTTTGGTCTGGCATTGCTGCTGAATAGGCCCTTCGCTTTCAAGGGACTGGTGACAACGCTGCTGATGTTGCCGATGATGCTGTCGCCGGCCGTGGTCGGGCTGTTCTGGAAGCTGCTTTATGATCCGTCATGGGGGCCGATCAATTACGCGCTCGGGATTGGCAAGTTCGAGTGGCTGTCCCATCCGACCAATGCGCTGTTTGCGACGGCGCTGACCGATATCTGGATGTGGTCGCCCTTCGTCATGCTGTTGTCGCTTGCCGGTCTGTCTGCCGTGCCCAAGCATCTTTACGAAGCGGCGGCGATCGACCGGGCGGGATGGTGGTTCACTTTCAGCCGCATCACGCTTCCCCTTGTCGCGCCGATCCTGCTGATCGCGCTGATCTTTCGGACGATGGAAGCCTTCAAGGCGTTCGATCTGCCCTTTGTGATGAGTACGGCGAGCGTCGAGACCGTCTCGATCCGGCTGTACCAGATGGCGTTCCAGGGCTGGGAAACCGGCCGTGCGTCGGCGCTGGCCTATATTGTGCTGATCGTCGTTCTGGCGATCACCAACATTTATGTAAAGTATCTGAATAAAGTGAAGGAGCGCTGAGATGGCCGCCCTGACGTCGCGCGGTCAACAAATCGGCAGGCCGATTGCTCTGATCGCGATCATCGCTGCGGTGCTGCTGTTCTTGTCGCCGATCTACTGGATCGGATCAACGGCATTCAAGCCGCGCGCCGTGGCCACATCAGTCCCGCCCACGGTCTTTTTCGCACCAGAAGTCACGCCGTTCATCAAGCTGTTCACCAAGCGGGTGCAGGCGAAAGAGCCGCCAACACCGGAAGTTTATGCCGCAGCACCCTGGTGGGAAAAGGCGATCTTCGACGGCGGTGAACGGGTGCTTCGCGTCGGCACGGCGCCACAATTATCCCAATATCCCAATCGCTACATGAACAGCCTGATCGTCGCCATCATCTCGACGGTCGTGGCCGTCGGCATGGGGACGATCACCGCGTACGGCTTTTCGCGGTTCAAGATCAAGGGCGAGTCGGACCTGCTGTTCTTCATCCTCAGCACCCGGATGTTGCCGCCCATCGTGGTGGCGATCCCGATGTTCCTGATGTACCGAACCGTCAATCTGAATGACACTCACCTTGGACTGATCATCCTTTACACCGCCTTCAACCTAAGCTTCTCGGTTTGGCTGATGAAGGGGTTCATTGACGAAATACCCAAGGAATATGAGGAAGCGGCCCTTGTAGACGGCTATACGCGCCTACAGGCATTCTTCAAGATTGTGCTGCCAGAAGCCGCCACGGGTATCGCTGCAACCGCCGTGTTCTGCTTTATCACGGCGTGGAACGAATATGCGTTTGCGCTGATCCTGACGAACCGGCGGGCGCAAACCGCGCCGCCGTTCATTCCAAGTCAAGTGGGATCGGGCCTTCCCGAGTGGACGGTGATCGCCGCGGGAACCGTCCTGTTTTTGATACCTGTCGCGATCTTCACCTTTCTTTTGCGCAACCACCTGCTTCGGGGCGTGACATTCGGAGCCATCCGCAAATGAATATTCGGGCATTTTTAGCGCGGTGGCTGGAACCAGCTTCCATGTGGCTGATGGTTCTGGGCGTGGTATCGCTTTGCCAGCCTTGGATCAGCCTGCTGCACGTCTATGCGACCACCATCGCCTTGGTCGGTATCGTCGGATTCAACATCGCGGTCCATCTGCCCGCACCTGACAGTGCGGAGGATCAAGACCATGGCTGAGGTCCAGCTTCTCAACGTGCAGAAACATTTCGGCGCAGCACATGTCATCCGCGACATGAACCTGACCATCAAGGACAAGGAGTTCGTTGTCCTGCTTGGCCCTTCGGGTTGCGGCAAGACGACGACCTTGCGTGCAATCGCCGGGCTTGAGGAAATTGATTCCGGCGAAATCCTGATCGACGGTAAACCCGTGCAGGACTTGCACGCCTCAGAACGCGACATCGCATTCGTTTTTCAGCTGTACGCGCTTTACCCGCATCTTACGGTTTTTGAAAACATCGCCTTTCCGCTTCAAGCGACGGGGGAAAGCCGCGACGGCGTTGCAACCAAGGTCCGCGCGGTCGCCAAAGCCATCGGCATTGATCACCTTCTCAGGCTCAGACCGTCGGCCTTGTCCGGGGGCGATATGCAACGTGTGGCCATCGGCAGAGCGCTGGTGCGTCGGCCCAAGGCGCTGTTGATGGATGAACCCATCGGGTCGCTGGACGCCAAGTTGCGTGAAGGCATGCGTGTCGAGCTTAAACGCCTCCACCTCGAAAACGGCTCGACCTCGATCTATGTTACGCATGATCAGGTAGAGGCCATGTCACTCGCCGACCGCATCGTGGTGATGTACGACGGTATCTTACAGCAGGTCGGCACACCGTCTGAGGTTTATACGAAGCCTGCAAATCTGTATGTCGCCCAGTTCATCGGATCTCCGGTGATGAACGTGGCCGAGGTGTCGCTGCGTGACAGCGCTGACAAGGTGGAGCTTGTCGTCGGGGGGGAAGGCTTTCAGTTCCCGCGCGAGGTGCTGGGCATGCTGGACGCCGCGCGCGCAGGCGACGGCCTGAGCCTTGGAATTCGGCCCGAGGGTGTGCTGGTCAGCCGCGAAGACAAGCCGGGATATCGCCCCGTGGATGTTCACCTGATACAGCCCTATGGCGGTTTTGACATTCTTGACATGAATGTCGGCACCAAGACCCTGAAGGCGCGCACCACGTCGGGCTTTGTGGATCGGCCGGGCGCGCGGGTCTGGGCGCGCATCGACCCGTCCCAAGCGCATTTCTTTGACAACAGGTCCGGTGCAACCCTCGACATCCGGCTGGGGGAATAGGCGTGGCCCGCATCAAACTTGAAAATATCTCGAAAACCTTCGGCAAGCATGTGGCGTTGGCGGAATTGGATCTCGATGTTGCCGATGGGGAGTTCTTCGTGCTGCTGGGGCCCACGGGCGCCGGCAAGACAACCACGCTGCGACTGATCGCCGGGCTGGAAAAGCAGTCAACGGGTCACGTCAGCATCAATGATGGCGTTGTCGACGACTGGAGCGCAGCAGAGCGGGACGTGGCGTTGGTGCTGCAACAATATTCGCTGTATCCGCGTCTGACGGTGCGGGAAAATCTGGCGTTTCCGCTCAAGTCAAAACTGCGGGCTGCCTCGCCGGACGAAATCGAAAAGCGCATCGCCTATGCCGCCACCACCTTGCGCATCGGCCATTTGCTTGACCGCAAGACCGACAAGCTGTCGGGCGGTGAGATGCAGCGAGTTTCAATCGGACGGGCGATTGTCCGCGAGCCGCAAGTCTTTTTGATGGACGAACCGCTGAGCAACCTTGACGCCAAATTGCGTGAGACGTTGCGGGTCGAGCTGAAGGATCTGCAAAGGCGGCTGAAGACCACCTTCATTTTCGTGACCCACGATCAGGTCGAGGCGATGACGATGGGGGACCGGATCGGTGTGCTCAACAAGGGCCGCATCATTCAGATCGGCAAACCCAACGAGGTCTATAACAACCCCCGTGACACATTCGTGGCAAGTTTCGTCGGTTCTCCCGCGATCAATCTGATCCCCGGCCGATTGAGCGGCGGCAAAGCCATCATTGACGCGGCAAGTTTCCAGTTGCCGATAGAGCGTGCGGCACCTGAGGGAGCTTACACCTTTGGCATCCGGTCAGAAGACGTCATCGTGCAGGCGGGCGCTCCCGTGCAAGCCAATGTCCACGACATCGAAAATCATGGCATTGAAAAGATCCTGACGTTGCGGTCGGGCGGCCATTTCGTGCGGGCCAGTGTGCCTGGAACCGTCAATGTCGCGGTTGAAGAGGTGGTAAGCTTTGGCTGGAACGCCAGCAAGGTAAAGCTGTTTGACCCGGTCAGCGGCCTGAACATTGACCGCAGCACAAACTGAGACAGTCACCGACGATCCCTTGGAGGCGCATCATGGCAGACCACGCGAACACCTTTCCCAAACTTCACAACGCGATGTGGCCCGGCGTCGTTGGCAAAGGGGCCCCGGACTCGGAGCCGGTCATTGGGCTTGACACGCTGCTCGACCTGACCAGCAAGGCAGACTACGAGGGTCAGAAATTCGACGGTGTCGATTTGTGGCTCGCCGATCCCCACATTTCGATCGATTCCGACAAGGATGCGATCAAGCGGGTTTCGGACCACATTGCCAGCTTTGGGTTGAAAGTCGGCTCTTTCGTGGCACCAATCTGGGGGGGTGCTGGTGGCGGATCGGCCATGGGGGATGCGGATGAACGCAAGCGTTTTCTATCGCAGGTCGAGAAAGCCTGCCGGATCGGCCAGTGGATGCGCGAGATCGGTATCCGTCCGACTGGTGGCATCCGCATAGATTCCTCCACCGGCGTTGAAGCCTGGGACAAAGACCCCAAGGCCAACACCAGGCGGATCGCCGAAACGTTTCGCGAGGCGGGGCGGATTGCGCAAAGCTTTGGCGAATACATCGTGGCCGAAGGTGAAATTTGCTGGGGCGGCATGCACTCTTGGCGCGAGAACGTGAATTTGCTGGAGATGGTGGGGATGCCGGGCGTTGTCGGCTATCAGGCCGACATGGCGCATTCCATGCTGTTCGTCCTGGGTGCAAACGCTGAAAAGGATCGCATCCTGCCGGCGGATTACGTTTGGGAAGATAAGGCAGCGTTGGATGAGGCCTATCATAAGGTTGCCGATGCCTTGCGACCGTGGACGCTGGACTTCCATGTCGCGCAAAACGATGGCACCACCTTCGGCTCTGGAACCCATGAAAAGACGGGTCGCCACTGCCAGATCGACGACCCGAATGGTCGCCTCGATGTCACCAAACACGCCGGATACTGGCTGCGCGACGCGCAGGGCGCGCTGACAAAGACGATGCACCACATCTGCTGGGATGGCTGCATGTTCTCAAATGAAGTGATGACCCAGCAAGACACCTGGAACAAGATTTTGGGCGCGATGGTCCGGGTTCGCGACGCGCATGGTTGGCGGGGCTAGGCCGGTCAAAACTATCGGGACGGACTGCAAATCTGGAGGGCGTATGGTGAGCAAGACACTGAATATCGGCATGGTGGGTTATGGTTTCATGGCGCGCGCCCATTCCAATGCCTGGTCCAACGTCGCGCATTTCTTTGATACCGGCTACCGCCCGCATCTGAAAGCCGCGGCGGCCCGCAATACGGGCAAGTTGGGCGAATTTGCCGAGATGTGGGGTTATGACAGCATCGAACAGGAATGGCAGGCGCTGATCGCTCGCAAGGACATCGATGCGATCGACATCTGTGTTCCCAACGACCTGCACGCCGAAATTGCCATCGCGGCGGCCAAGGCCGGCAAGATGGTGCTGTGCGAAAAGCCACTGGCGCGCACCGCAGCCGAAGGTGAACCGATGGTCGCCGCCGTCGAAAAAGCCGGCGTGCCGAATATGGTCTGGTACAACTACCGGCGTGTGCCGGCCGTGTCGCTGATCAAGCAGATGGTCGAGGATGGTAGGCTGGGCAGGATATTCCACTACCGGGCCAAGTTCTTGCAGGACTGGACGATTTCGCCGGACGTGCCGCAGGGTGGCGCGGGAACCTGGCGGCTTGACGTGGAAGCTGCCGGATCAGGCGTTACGGGGGATCTTCTGGCCCATTGCCTTGATACCGCGCTGTGGATCAACGGCGGCATCGCCTCGTTGACCGCATTGACCGAAACGTTTGTCAAAGAACGGGTGCACGCCGATACCGGCAAGGTCCAGTCTGTGGGGATCGACGATGCCTCGGCCGTGATGACGCGGTTTGAAAATGGTTCGCTCGGCACCTTTGAAGCGACGCGCTATGCCCGTGGCCACAAAGCAGGCTATACGCTGGAGATCAACGGCGCGAAGGGGTCATTGGCCTGGGACCTGCACGATCTGAACCGCCTGCAATACTTTGATCATGGTGTTGCGGGGGCGCAGCGCGGCTGGACGGATATCCTCGTGACCGACGGCGATCACCCCTATCTGGGCAAGTGGTGGGTGCCTGGGTTGGTCATCGGCTATGAGCACAGCTTCACCCATCAAGTTGCCGACTTTCTGGATGGAGTGCGAACCGGCAAACCCGCCGCGCCGACCTTTCGCGACGCCCTTGAAACCAACCGCGTCTGCGATGCCATCATCGCCTCGGGCAAATCCGGTCAGTGGGTGTCGCTGTGAAGCTTGGGTTCAATATGCTGCTTTGGGCCACGCATGTCACCGACGCTCACTTGCCCATCATCGAGGATATCAAGGCGACGGGTTATGACGGCGTCGAAATCCCGATGTTTGAAGGCGATCCGGAATATTTCCGCTTGCTCGGGCAACGCATTCGCGATCTTGGCCTGCAGGCGGTGGGTGTTGGCGTCATGCCAGGCGGTGGCAAAAACGCCATCTCACCGGACGCCGCCGACCGCGCAGGGGCGCTGGCTCACCTGCACTGGCTGACTGATTGCACCGAAGCGCTTGGCGCAACCATGTTCTGCGGTCCGCTGCATCAGCCGCTGGGTACATTCTCGGGCCACGGCCCCTCGGCAGAAGAAATTGATCGGGTGGCCGAAGTCCTGAAGCAGGCGTTGGTCTATGCCGCGAAGGTGGGTGTGCAGATTTCGGTCGAGCCTGTTAACCGCTTCGAGTGCTATTTCATGAACACTGCCGCGCAGGCTGCAGCCTTCGTCAAGCGCGTCGGCGCGCCCAACTTCGGATATCTCTACGATACGTTTCATTTCAACATCGAAGAAAACTCCCTGACGTCGGTCATTCCGGAAACCATCGGACAAATCAATCATGTCCATATTTCCGAAAACAACCGTGGCGTGCCGGGGGCGGGACACATCGATTTCCCATCTGTGTTCAAAGCGCTGAAGGCGGCGGGTTATGACGGCTGGATGACCATCGAAGCATTCGGCTCCGCCTTGCCGGCGCTTGCCGCAGCGACCAAGATTTGGCGACCGATGTTTGCAACACCCGAAGATGTCTACCGGAAGGGCTTTCGGCTGATGCGTGACGGTTGGGACCGGGCCTGAAGCAAAGCTTTTGAACAAGTCTCGCGGGAAGCGCGCCCTGCCGCCCAGTTTTTGCGTATCCCGGTCCCCGGTGTCGCGGGGCAACGTCAGGAAACCTTTGCACGAACCGGGCGATCGGATTTCCCTTGTGAACCCCGTGGCGGCAGGAGGATGCGATGAACGGCAACCGCCTGGCTCGTTCCGGCGAAGGTGAGCGTTTGCAAGAGGGTAGCGGCTTTTCAAATCCTCACGCTTTGGCAATTGCCTACGAGTTGCCCGCATA
The DNA here is from genome assembly GCA_038231395.1 of Rhodobacterales bacterium. GTDB lineage: Bacteria > Pseudomonadota > Alphaproteobacteria > Rhodobacterales > Rhodobacteraceae > Stagnihabitans. The sequence goes on along the minus strand of JBBRLL010000024.1, from coordinate 43,606 downwards.
TCCCGCTGGCGCAGGCTGTACCGATCTGGAGCACTTCGGGACCAGCTGCCGTGATGTTACCAGTCAAAGCCAAGGGGTTCCCACTGACCGTCCCGCTTGGCGGTTCAGGCGAAATAGTCCCGCAGGATCCGACCATAAATCGCCTTCAGCTTCACGATTTGCGCCACCTCTACCCGTTCGTCAACCTGGTGCATGGTGCGTCCGACCAATCCAAACTCCACCACCGGACAGTGATCCTTCACGAACCGCGCATCAGAGGTGCCGCCGGAGGTGGAGTGTTGCGGCGTCACCCCGGTTTCCGCCGCGACTGCACTGGCCACCAAAGCCGTAAACGCCCCCGGTTCTGTCAGGAAACTTTCGCCGGAAACCGAGATGTGCAGACCGATTTTCACGCCGGTTTCCGCCTCTACCGCCGCCGCATGGGCCGTCAGCCAGTCCGTCACGCTGGCCCCGGAATGAGCATCGTTGAAACGGATGTTGACGGTGGCCGCGCCCTTTGCCGGGATCACATTGGTCGCCGGATTGCCGCAGTCAATGGTGGTGATGGCCAGGGTAGAGGCGTCAAAATGCGCCGTCCCATGGTCCAAAGGCGCAGCCTCCAACCGCGTCAACAGGCGCACCAAAGCGGTCATCGGATTTTTGGCGCGGTGCGGATAGGCCGAGTGGCCCTGCACCCCCTGCGCCGTGAACCGGGCGGTAAGCGACCCGCGCCGCCCAATTTTCATCATGTCACCCAAGACCTCGGGGCAGGTCGGTTCGCCCACCAGACAATGGCTCATCTTCTCGCCAGTCTTGGCCATCCAGTCCAGCAAGGCGACCGTGCCGTCGACCGAAGGGCCTTCTTCGTCGCCGGTTATCGCAAGGATGACCGCACCATCCGGCGGCGTGGCTGTCACGAAATCCACCGCAGCCGCCGCAAAGGCCGCCACAGCCGATTTCATGTCTGTGGCCCCGCGGCCATACATCCAGCCGTCCAGAACTGCCGCGCCAAACGGGTCTTGGGTCCAGGCCGCCACATCGCCCACCGGCACCACATCGACATGACCGTTGAAGCCGAAGCTGCGGTTGGCCGCCTTGTTGCCCCACCGCGCGAATAGATTTGCCACCCCACCACGATCTGCCCGGTGACACGCAAACCCCGCAGCGGCCAGCAATTGCTCCAGCACCGCCATGGTCCCGCCCTCCTCCGGCGTGACAGAGGGGCAGCGGATCAGGGCGGCGGTCAGGGCAACAGGATCGGTCGCGGGATCGGTCGCAGGATTGGTCGCAGGATCGGTCGCAGGATCGGTCGCGGAAATTGCATCGGACACGGCTGGCTCCCATAGGTCACGGCCCCAGATCTAGCCGCCCGAAGGCCTCGCTGCAACATGGATGACAGACGGTCCGGTTCAGGCTATCATCACTCAAAGCAAAACCAACGGCGCATCAAGACGTACGTGGGGCAGAGGCAGTGATGGCAGTTCAATCGTATTCCCGATGCGGGAGGGCATAGCATGCCCGAATGGCTCGCGCTTTCTGACAGTGTGCTGGCGGATTTTTCCAACGGCGCAGCCGCTCCCGCTCTGATGGAGCGGGGGATGCTGGTCGTGGAATTCGCCTTGCCGCTGAACCGTCCGGAGGTTCTGCTTGGCTTTCGCTCCGATCAGGGATGGGCGCGTGACCTGTCCCTTCTGATCGACCCCAACACTGGCGTGACCCTGCTGCACCGTCAGGGACCGACGGCCGTGCGCCACCATTTGCCCGGCGCGATGCCAGGATTGCGCGGCACCGCAAGGCTCAGCTTCACCTTCGATGCCCCGGCCCGCTTGTGGCGCCTAAGCTTTCAGGTGCAAGGCCAGCCCGAGCACAGCCGCAGTATCAACGGGATGGGAACGCTGCCGTTGAACGTGGACGACTTGCAGGCGATGGCAGGTCATGCCCCCGGCAGCCAACGCCACCCCGCGCTGTTGTGGTTTGGTGCCACTCCCGCGATGACCTTGCCCGCCCGCGCCCCCTGGTTCGGCCCGCGAACGCTGATTGACACCAGCCGCGGTCCGGTAGAGGCTGCCGATCTTAACCCCGGCGACCGGATTTACACGCTGGACAACGGCTTTGTCCCGCTGCGCCGGCTGGTGCACCGCCGCTTGCCCTCACGCGGCAGCTTTGCCCCCATCCTGCTGCGCACGCCGTTTTTTGGGCTGTCGGCGGATATCGTCGTCTCCTCCGACCAGTTTGTGCTGATTTCGGGCGCATCGGTGGAGTATCTTTGCGGCGTAGAGGAGGCTTTGGTGCCTGCCCTTGCGCTGTGTGACGGCAACGTCGCCCTGCGAGAGGAGCGCCGCGCCGTCACCTCGTCCGTCGCTTTGGACCTGGGCTTTCCCGCCATGATCATCGCTGACGGCTGCTGCCTTTTGTCGGCCTGCGATCCGGCGACCGACACCCTGCCGCGCCGCGCCCTTGCCCCGTTTGAAACTTTGCCCCTGCTGGCCCTTTTGGGCCGCACGGCGCTGCGTCATCTGGCCTGAGACCGGGGCAAAGCCGCATTCCAAATCACGCGCGGCGGTTTTCGTATGAAGTGCGCGCTTTTTCAGAAAGTCCTCAACCTCAGCCGTAACCCGAACCCTTGTCGAAACCTCAACCTCAATCGTAAAACGGCGTCATCTGCGCCACGATGACAGAGTTCTCTTCCAAGGCCCGCTCCATCAACGCCAATTCCTCGGGTTCGATCTCGTCACCAGAGGCCTGGCGTTCGTCCAGCGTGCCATAGCCTTGTACGTCCAGTGGCGCGAGGTCGGCCTGTTTCAAAATCGCCACCGTCTCGCGCACCGCCTCTGCCTCATCAACACCGCTGGCATAGATGATCAGGGCGGCCCCGGTTGCCTTGTCGGGCAGCCCGTCGCCCGTCTTGCGCCCCACTTCCACCAACAGGGTAAACACCTGCTGCCGACGCTTGGCCTTTTCCGGGCTGGTTTCTTTTTCCGGGTCTTCGTCGTTGTGATCCGTCATCGCATTCAGTCCCGCAAAAGCTCGTTGATCGAGGTTTTGGAGCGCGTCTGGGCGTCAACCTTCTTCACGATCACCGCGCAATACAGGTTGATCCCGCCTTTGGATGGCATGGATCCCGCCACCACAACCGATCCGGCCGGAACCTCGCCATACATCACCGCCCCGGTTTCCCGGTCCACGATCTTGGTGGATTTCCCGATGAAAACCCCCATCCCAAGGACTGATCCTGCGCGGATGATGCAGCCTTCCACCACTTCCGACCGCGCACCGATAAAACAATCGTCCTCGATGATCGTCGGTCCCGCCTGCATCGGCTCCAGCACGCCGCCAATTCCGACGCCGCCTGACAAATGCACATTCTTGCCGATTTGCGCGCAGGATCCGACCGTGGCCCAACCATCGACCATCGAGCCTTCATCGACAAAGGCCCCGACGTTCACGAACGATGGCATCAACACCACGTTTTTCCCGATAAAGGCAGAGCGTCGCACGATAGACCCAGGCACCGCCCGAAAGCCCGCCGCGCGCCATTGGTTCTCGCCCCAACCCTCGAATTTGGAAGGCACCTTGTCCCACCAAGTTGCCCCGCCATTGCCGCTGCCGATCACGCCCATGTCATTCAGCCGGAACGACAAAAGCACCGCCTTCTTGGCCCATTGGTTCACATGCCAATCAGCGCCGCGCTTTTCTGCGACCCGCAACGCCCCCTTGTCCAACGCCTCCAGCGTCGCCTCAATGGCGTCGCGCACCTCGCCCTTGGTGGCGGGCGAGATGGCGTCGCGACCTTCCCATGCGGCTTCGATGGCGGTCTCTAGGGCTGCGTAGGACATCGGGGTCTCCCAAGGCTGAAGGGTTTGGGCGGCTATAGACGGATGAGCCTCGCCTTGCAATCTTTGACGGCTGGACCCGGATGGCGACGCGTCAGGTCAGCGCAGGTCCGTCGCTCCAATCGTCCAGCACCCGGTTCAGCGTCGCCAGCATGACCTCGCGAAATCCGGGATTGGAGCGACGGTAGTAGGGCACCGCCGCAACCGCCTTGGCAAAGGCCAGCGCCCGGCCGCGTGCCCAAGCCTCGGGAGAGGGGTCCATCGCCTGCCGGAACACCTGCCGTGCCGGGGCGTCAAACAGGGTCCAGCCGATCATCAGGTCCATCGCCGGGTCACCCAATCCCAATCCGCCCCAGTCGATCACCCCGCTCAGCCGCCCGCGCAGTGCCAGCAGGTTCAGCGGGTGCAAATCGCCGTGCACCCAGACCAAAGGGCCGGCAAAGGGTGCCAGTTTGCGCATCCCGGCGGCAATTTTGGCCAAAAACACCGGGTCCGCCTCGCCCTGAAACTGGCCGATATCTGCGCCAAGGCTGTCAAACCGCAGGCTCAGCCGATCGGCATCGCCCCGCAAAGGCGCATTGGCCGGTTGGGGCTGCGCTTGCAACACTTTCAAAAACCCAGCCAGCGCCACAGCCGCCGCATCCTGTTCCAGTGGCCCCGCGAATGCGGCATGACCCGGCAGCCACGGCATCACCATCCAGCGAAAGGCATAGCCTTCGCGCGGCAAGCCGAACCGCTTTGCCAAAGGCACGGGCAGCGGCAAGGCCTCTGAAAGCCGTGGTAACCATTGCGCCTGCCGGGAGTTCTGCGCCTCGGCCTGCGGCATCCGTGGAAAGCGCCCGACCAGATCCGAACCGATCCGGTAAAGCACGTTGTCAGTGCCCGACAGCCCCTCCCGTTTCAGGGCAAGTCCGGCCAAATCCGGCATCTGCGCCGCCAACAGCGCCTTGACCTGCGCGGCAGTAACCTCTTGCTGTTCGGCGTGCATTGACACCATTCCCAAATTCTCCCCCGTAGGGCGCCTTGTTCATCCCAACGGATCGGGTGCCGGATTGGCCCCGCAGATCAGCACCGCCACCGTCTCACCCGGCTTCGGCACATAGGCACCCGAGGTCAGCGCCGCCAAGGCCGTTGCCCCCGCCGGTTCGACCAACTGCCGCAGGCTGCGCCAGAGCAGCGCCTGCGCCTCTGCAATCGCCTGATCCGTCACCAGCACCGAGGTTACACCTTGCGCCTTAGCCAGATCATAACAAAGCCGGCCGATCTTGCTGGCCCCCAAAGCGTTGGCGGCGATGCCAGAGACCTGAACGACCGTCTCTGGCCCGTCTTGCAAAGCGTGGTGCAGGGTTGGGGCCAGTTCTGGCTCGATGGCGACAATCTTGCGCCGTCCCTCCAGCCACGCCAATGATCCACCGATCAGACCACCGCCCCCCACGGCGATCAGAATTGTGTCGGCTGCAAGGCCCTGCACCTCCCATTCCCGCATCAGGGTGCCCTGACCGGCAAGGGTGGCCACAGCGTCATAGGGATGGATCTGCATGGCCCCGGTCGCCTCGGCAAAGGACCGGGCCATCGCCGCCGCATCTGCGTATACCCCCGGCACAACCTGCAAATCGGCGCCCTGCGCCCGGATCAGAGCAATCTTGGCAGGGCCGGCAAATTCCGGCACAAAAATCTTGGCCGGATGGCCCAAAGTCCGCGCGGCATAAGCCACTGCCGCCCCATGGTTCCCTCCCGAGGCTGCGACGACGCCTGCGGCAGGCACCGGGCCTTGGATCAGGGTATTGAACGCCCCACGTGCTTTGAAACTGCCGGTGTGCTGGATGTTTTCCAGCTTGATCTCGACCACGCCAGCGCCGGGCAGGGTCACAACCGTCACCGGCGTCACCCGAGCGAAGGGGGCGATCCGCAGGGCCGCCGCCGCAATCTCTGTCTGCCAATCCATCGCCCGCTCCTTGCCAGATTCAGGCCAGAGGCTATAGGTGTTGCGCCTGCTGAACAACCATCAGGAAGCTCATGTCCGACACGTCCCGCCCCCATCCGTTCCGCGACTCGGTGCAAGATGTCGAGGCGGCGCGCGGTCTGCCCGATACGCCGCAGACAAGGTCACCCTCTTACCGGTTGGCCTTCGCCGACCCGGAGTTTCTGACGCGCGAAGAGTTGCGCCCGGTGCGCCTTCAGCTGGAGCTGTTGAAGCCGCAGATGATCCTTGACGAACGTGGGATAAAATCCACCGTGGTCTTGTTCGGCGGCGCGCGCATTCCCGCACCGGAGCGGGCGACGGCGGTCACAACACCGGGACTGGCTGCACTATCGGGCTACTACGATGAGGCGCGCAGGTTCGCCCATGCGGTGACCGAGCGCAGCCTGCAAACCGATGGCCGCGACTGGGTGATCTGCACCGGGGGCGGCCCGGGCGTGATGGAGGCGGGCAACCGGGGCGCGCATGAGGCGGGGGGCCAGTCGATCGGCCTCAACATCGTGCTGCCGCATGAACAGGCCCCGAACCCTTTCGTGACGCCGGATCTGTCGTTCAACTTCCACTACTTCGCGATCCGCAAGATGCACTTCCTGATGCGGGCGGCGGCGGTCTGTGTGTTTCCCGGCGGGTTTGGCACGTTGGATGAGATGTTCGAGGCGCTGACCCTTATTCAGACCAAACGGATGAAACCAGTGCCGTTTCTGCTGTTCGGTCGGGCCTTCTGGGAGACTGTGATCAACTGGCAGGCGCTGGTCGAGGCTGGAACGATCAACGCCGAGGATCTGGCCTTGTTCACCTTCGTCGAGACAGCAGAGGAGGCTTTGGCCGTGATGGACCAGACCCCGGTGACCTGACCGACGGCGCGGCATGGGCAGATTGCCCATCCTACCAAAATCTGGCGCCATTGAAAACCTGGCGGCATTGAAAACCTGGCGCCATTCAGAATCTGGCGCCGGTGTAGGATGGGCCATTGGCCCATGTCAGCCGGTAAGACCAGCCAATGCCGCATCCAGCGCTGTCCAGTCCGCAATCTTCAGCCGCACCACCAGCGTCAGCACCTGAGTGCGGAAATGCCGGGGCAGGCGGACGGCGTCTTTTTCGGTGGTCACCAGTTGGGCCCCGCGCGCAATCGCCTCCAGCTCCAGCCGTTTGATCAGGGCGTCGGTCAAGGGTTGGTGATCCTCCAGCGCCACCTCGCGCAGGATATTGGCGCCTTGCCCGCGCAGGGTGGCGAAGAATTTCGACGGGTTGCCGATGCCCGCAAAGGCGATGACACGGGCGTCTTGCCAGTTCATCCCCATGGCGAGGGGTTCCAGATGTCCGATCAGATGCGGCAACAGTATGGGCCACCGCGCGGCGAAGGCGGTCTGGGCCAGAGCGTCGCCCAAAGACAGCACAAGGTCGGCGCGTTTCAGGCCCGCCACGACCGGTTCACGCAAAGGTCCGGCGGGCAGGCAGCGGCCGTTGCCAAAGCCAAGGGCGGCATCGACCACCACAATCGACAGATCTTTGAACAGATCAGGGTTTTGGAAGCCGTCGTCCATCAGCAGAACTTCGGCACCGCTGGCAACCGCAAGCCTCGCCGCCTCCGCCCGATTTTGGCCGATGAAGGTGGGGGCGAAGGCCGACAACAGCAGGGGTTCGTCGCCGACTTGAGCCGCGGTGTGCCGGGCCTCATCCACCTGAACCGGGCCGGACAGCGCGCCGCCATAGCCGCGGCTGATCACGGCGACGCGACGGCTTTGCGCGGTCAAGCGTTCAATCAGGGCAATGGCGGTCGGGGTTTTGCCGGTGCCGCCGACGTTCAGATTGCCGATGCAGATCACCGGGATCGGCGCACGGTACAGCGGCGGTTTTGCCACCCGCCGCGCGGTGGCAGCGCCGTAGGCCCAGCCCAAAGGTGCCAGCAGGCGGGCGGCTGCGCCGGGCTGGTCGCTTGGATTGTTCCAGAAACCGGGGGGGCGCATCAGCTTTTGCCGTCCAGAATGTCGCGGATCAGGGCCATCACCCGCTCCGTCGTCTCTGCTCCGTCAGAGGCGATGGTCCAGGCCGCCTGCGCCTGTCGGGCGGCACGGTCAGGCGACAAGAGATCGCCCAAGGCCACGCCAAGATCGCTGGCAGAACCGACCATCCGGGCCGCACGCGCCGCCCCAAGCCTGCCATAGGCCGCGCCAAACGCACCGGAGCGTGGGCCGTACAGGATGGCCGAACCCATGGCAGCGGCCTCCATCGGGTTGCGGGCACAGCCAGTGCCATCAAGGCTGCCGCCAAGGAACGTCACCGGGGCAAGGCGATACCACAGTCCATATTCGGCGCCACCTTCAACCACGTAGACCTCGGTTTCGGTTTCGGGGTCTTCGTCGTGGCGGCGGTTGGCAACGCGCCAGCCTTCGGCATGTTCCATCCGCTCTGCCAAACCCTCGGCGCGGTCCGGGTCTTGTGGGACAAGGATCAACAGCAGGCGGTGGGCAAGTTTCAAGGTCTCACGGTGGGCGGCGATTATGGCGGCTTCCTCTCCCTCGGCCACATCGGCGGCCAGCCAGACCGGGCGGGTGGCCAAGAGCCGGGTCAAAGCAGCGCGATCAGATTCGACATGCGGCAGGGCGGAACTGGCCTCTTCCATCCGGCCAGCGATGACCAGACGCGCAGGGTCGGCACCGGCACGGCGGAAGGCGCGGTCGGCGGCGTCATCGACAAGGAACATCTGGCGGAAGTCGGCAAGTGCGGTTTTGATCAGACCGGGATACCACCCCTCTCGCCCTGGCATCAGATGCGGTGCCCGGCCTTCGACAAGCAGAAGGGGAAGTCCGCGCAGTGTCGCCTCGTGGATCAGTGCGGGACGCATCTCTCCACCGCAGAAGATCGCAAGATCGGGCCGCCAATGGTCGAGAAAATCCTGCACAGCGCGCGGAAAATCAGCGGGGCTGGGTTGGACGATCGCGCCGGTGGCCCCTTTCGGCAGGGGGTCTGGCGGGGTGTCATGCATTGACGCGGTCAAAGTCAAAAGGACGCTGACGCCATCATCCTCGATCAGCTTTCGCGCCAGCTCCGCCACGGAGGCATGGCTTTCGCCGTCGCCGGCAAGCAACCACACAAGGCTGCCTGCCGGCCGGGGCGGACGCACCACATACCCCTCGGCCACCGGACGCGCGGCGAGGTTGTAAAGGGTAAGGCCGACCGAGTAGGCCATGGGTGCGGTATGCTCAGGCTGTCATCGGCTCGGTCTCCGAGCCTTGCGAGGTTTCCTGCCGCAAACGGTGCAGGTTGGCGATGAAATACCGCATATGGGCGTTGTCGACGGTGCGCTGCGCTTCGGCCTTCCACGCCAGATAAGCGCTGTCATAGTCGGGGAAAATGCCGACCATGTGGATGGCTTTGACATCCTTGAAGACGTTCTTTTCCGGCGAAACCAGTTCGCCACCGAAAACAAGGTGAAGACGTTGGGGCATGCGGGCCTCATGAGTTGCGGTTGCAAGGGTAACGGCTTGGTGGTCAGCGTCAAGCTGCGCCGCAGCATTGGCATGCAATTGTTGATTTTGCGCGAAGGTCCGGGGGACTGGCACGGGGTTTTTGGCGGCGGGAGGTTTTTGAGCCTTTCTGTCGCACCTACCGAAACCCTCTATACAGAACCGGGCAATCGCTGTAAGGCCTGCCAGTCGGCCCGAGGGTTCCAGGGTGCGCACCAGCGAGGAGGCTGGCGCACAATAGGGAATGAGGTGCCGCCGCTTGGTACTTCACGGGCAAAATGCCCCTCTTTTGTGGAACAGACATGACCAATATCTCCATTGCGGCGCCGCTGGCGCTGGCTTTGGCGTCGAAAGGCTATGAAGCCTTGACGCCGGTTCAAGACGCTATGCTGACCGAAAACGTGGTCGGGCGTGACCTTCTGGTGTCAGCCCAGACCGGGTCGGGCAAGACCGTGGCCTTTGGTCTGGCGATTGCGCCGGAACTGCTGGCCGGGTCGGAAACCCTGCTGTACGCCGATGTGCCGATGGCCCTGATCATCGCGCCCACGCGCGAACTGGCGTTGCAGGTCGCGCGTGAGTTTGAGTGGCTGTATGAGAACGCCAACGCCAAGATCGCCACCTGCGTCGGCGGCATGGACTACCGCACCGAAAAGCGCACACTGGACCGTGGGGTTCATGTGGTTGTCGGCACGCCGGGCCGGTTGCGCGACCATATCGAGCGTGGCAGCCTGAAGCTGGATCAGATCAGCGCCGTCGTTCTGGACGAAGCGGATGAGATGCTGGATCTGGGGTTTGAGGAGGATCTGGCCTTTATCCTCGGCGCTTGCCCGAAGGAGCGTCGCACGTTGATGTTCTCGGCCACCGTCCCGCGTGAGATTGAGGCGCTGGCGCGCACCTATCAGCAAAACGCGCTGCGCATCGAAGTGAAGTCCGAAAAGACCCAGCACGCCGACATCGAATATCAGGGCATCTCGGTGGCCGTGCGCGACCGCGAACATGCCATCTTCAACTTGTTGCGGTTCCATGAGGCGCGCGCCTCTATCGTGTTCTGCAAGACCCGTGCCAACGTGAACCACCTGTTTGCCCGCATGACCAACCGTGGCCTTTCGGCGGTGGCTTTGTCGGGGGAGCTATCGCAGTCCGAACGCACCCACGCGCTTCAGGCTTTGCGCGATGGTCGCGCCAGTGTTTGCGTGGCGACCGATGTGGCGGCGCGCGGCATTGACCTGCCGGGTCTGGAACTGGTGATCCATGCGGATCTGCCGGGGTCGTCTGAAACCCTGCTGCACCGTTCGGGCCGCACCGGTCGGGCTGGCAAAAAGGGCATTTCGGCGCTGATCGTCGCCCCGGCGGAGTTCAAAAAGGCGCAGCGGCTGCTGCAAGGCGCCAAGGTCATCGCCGAATGGATCAAGCCGCCGTCGGCGGACGACGTGCAGACCCGCGATGATCAGCGGCTTCTGGATCACCCGGCGCTGTCGATTGCCCCCGGCGAAGAAGGCGATCTGGCACAGAATCTGATCGACACTTACGGTGCGGATCACGTCGCTGCCGCTTTCATCCGCCTGTGGCGCGAAGGCCGTTCGGCACCCGAGGTTCTGTCGTCCGATCTGGCCCCGCCCGCGCCTTACGTTCCGCGTGACCGGGCGGAGTTTGGGCCGTCGGTCTGGTTCGAACTGGCCATCGGCCACAATGAACGCGCCGAGGCCCGTTGGCTGTTGCCGAAGATCTGCGACGCCGCTGGTATCACCAAGGACGGCATCGGTGCCATACGCGTGCAGACTGACCGGACCTATGTGCAGATATTGTCCAGCCTCGCCGACCGTTTCAATGCGCAAACCGAGATCGACCGCGATCTGGTGATGAAGAAGATGGATGTGGCCCCCGATCTGGATAAGCCACGCTCGACCGAGCGCCCGGACCGTGCTGAACGCCCGGACCGTGCTGAACGTGCTGCTCGTGCGCCCCGCACCGAAAACCGCGTAGAAACCCGCACCGAAAACCGCACCGAAAACCGCGTAGAACCGCGTGCCGAGGCTGCCGAATCTGCGCCCCGTGCCCCGCGTGAGGCCAAGGAATACGCCCCCCGTGCGCCGCGTGTTTCTACCAGCGAAAAGCCCGCTTATGCTTCGGCCAAGCCTGCCCGTGTGGTCGAAGACGGTGCCGCCGACGCTCCGGTTGCCGACCTGACCGACGCCAAGCCGCGCTGGTCGGCCGAGGAAAAGTCAAGGAAGGCCGAGGATCGTCCGGCCAAAGCGGGTTATCCCAAGGATCCGGCAAAGGCTTACGACAAGGCCCCGCGCAAGACCTATGAGAAGACCGCCACGGACCGGCCCGCTTTCGAAAAGCCCGCCTATGAAAAACCCGCCTATGATCGGCATGCTGCAGACCGTCCGGCCTATGAAAAGCCGGCTTACGCCAAGACCGCGTCTGACCGTCCGGCGTATGGCGCCAAGCCGGCCTACGGTGCGAAACCTGCCTATGGTGCGAAACCCGCGTATGGTGCCAAGCCTGCCTATGCCAAGCCTGCTTACGCCGAGCCTGCCTATGCCAAGCCTGCCTATGCCAAGCCTGCTTACGCCAAGCCTGCCGATGCCAAAGTTGCTGCGGCCAGTGACGATGGCGCGCGCAAGACCTGGACGCCGCTGCCCAGCGACGGCGCACCCAAAGAGGCGCCGCGCACCCCCTATGCCGGTCGGGCCGACGCGGCGCGCAAGCCCTTCGTTCGCCGCGAAGAAGGCGACGCCAAGCCCTACGACCGCGCCAAGTCTTTCGAAGGTGGCAAGCCCTACGCGGCCAAAGAGGGCTTCAAGCCACGCTCTGCGGGTTACAAGTCGCAGGGCAGTGCCGAAGGTGGTCCGGCGCGGGCCAGCGGTTACAAAAGTCATGCGGGCGATCCTGCCAAACCGGCGCGTGCGCCTTACGGCGGTGACAAGGCGCGGACCTACGAGCCGCGTGGTGCTTCGACCGAGGGCGCTGCGCGTCCCGCCAAACCATATGGCGCGAAAAGCTTTGGCGACGCCGCTGGCAAGGCGGGGCCAGCCCGGGCCGGAGGCTTCAAGTCGCACGGAACCGGCGATGCGCCAAAGTCCTACGCCAAGCCTGCCGCCGCGCGGGCTGAAGCGGGCGACACCTCACGCCGCTTTGTGCCGCCGCGCAAACCCAAGGCATAGCGGCTGCGAGAGAATGATATTGGGGCGCGGGTCACTCCGCGCCATTTTCTTTGCGGCCTCGCGGGCCGCTGGCAACGGGCACTGCAGAAAAATTTTCGCAGAAAATTTTTGGCCTGGGGCCGTCAGCTGGTTTTTGTCGTCAGGCGGCGGATCAGGTCGGCATGCTGGGTCGGGTGGGCGACAACAAGGCCCGCGCTGCGCGGATCAGCGGAGTTGAAACGAACCTCGGCTCCGCTGCGGTCGCTCACCAAAGCGCCAGCACGGACCGCGATCAGCGTGCCAGCCGCGATGTCCCACTCCCACGCCGGACGTAAGGTCAGCATCGCATCAAACGCGCCTTCGGCCACCAGACACAGCCGCCACGCCATCGAGGCGCGGAAGTGGCGCTGCACATCCGGCACGCCGCCGGGCCAAAGTTCCGGCGCAAGGCTGGCTTTCCCGGTCAGGATATGCAGCGGCCCGCTGCCCGTTCTGACGCGGATTTCGCTGCCGTTCAGGGTGGCAGGGCCATCGGACGTCGCAGCATAAAGTTTGTCTTGCGCGGGCAGGTAGACCACGCCGGCCCGCACCTGACCCCCTTGCACCACGGCCAAAGCGTGTGAAAAGCTGGTGTCGCCTTTCACATAGCTGCGGGTGCCGTCGATCGGGTCAAGGATGAACTGAGTTTGGGTGGCCAGTCGCTCACCGGTATCCTCCGTCTCCTCCGACAGCCAGCCGTAGGTTGGGCGGGCGGCGCGCAGCAGGTGGTGAAGGGCGTAATTCACCTCCATATCCGCCTCGGACACCGGGCCCTGACCGTCAGGCTTCTCCCAGACCTTGGGGGAATTGCGCCAGTGGCGCATCGCGATGTTGCCCGCCGCTTTGGCCGCCTCGATCAGCAGGTCAAGGTCATGCCCTGTCGTTTCAGGCCCCGGCAAGCATCAGCCCTTCGATCAGCAGGCTGGGCACGCGGGTGGAGTAATGGCTGCGGGCATCGTTGGCGGCGGTCATCCGCATCAGCATCTCCAACAGGTTGCCCGCGATGGTGCATTCGTTGACCGGGTATTTGATCTGGCCATTCTCCACCCAAAACCCCGAAGCCCCGCGCGAGTAATCGCCCGTGGTCGGATTGATGGTTGACCCGATCAGCGAGGTGACCAGAAGCCCGGTGCCCATCGCTTTCAGCAGGTCATCGCGGGTCGCAGCGCCTTGGGTCAGGTCGATGTTGGTGGTGGCGGGCGACGGCGGGGCAGAGGTGCCGCGCGCGGCATTGCCGGTGGAGTGCAGGCCAAGCTTGCGGGCGTTGGCAAGGTCCAGCGTCCAGCCCATCAACACGCCATCCTCAATCAGAACACGGCGCTGCGTGGGCAACCCCTCGCCGTCAAACGGGCGAGAGCCGGAGATCCGCGCGCGGTGCGGGTCTTCGATCAGCGACATGCCCCTTGGCAAGATTTGTTGGCCCAGCTTGTCGCGCGCCCAAGAGGTGCCGCGCACGATGGACGATCCGTTCACGGCCATCAGCACGTGGCCGACGATGGAGGAGGCGATGCGTTCGTCGAACAAAACCGGGAACGCCCCGGTCGGCGGTTTGACCGACCCCGCACGTTGCAGGGCGCGTTCGCCCGCCAGACTGCCAATGCCTTCGGCTGCGGGCATATCGGCGGCAAAAGTGCGGCCCTCGGCGGCCCAATCCCGCTCCATCCCGGTGCCTGATCCGGTGAAGGCCACGGCGGAAACCGAATGGGAAGAGCGTTCGTAGCCGCCGGAAAAGCCATTTGAGGCTGCTAGGTGCATGCCACGGCGCGACCATCCAGAGGACGCCTCTACCTGGGTGATAGCCCCCGCTGTCAGGGCAGAAGCCTCGGCGCGGCGGGCGGTGTCTTCCAGCGCCTTGGCAGAGGGTTCGGAACCGCTGTCGCACATCTGCAACGCCGCCACATCCCAGCTTTGCGCCAGTTGGGCAGGATCGGCGAGGCCCACCGTTTCATCCTCGGGGGCTTCACGTGCCATAGCCACGGCGCGCTCTGCCAGCCGGGCCAATGTCGCGGGCGAGATGTCGGAGGCCGAGACGCAGGCCTGCCGGTAGCCGATCAGCACGCGCAGACCAACCTCAACCCCCTCTGACCGTTCGGCCTGTTCCAGCTTGCCCTGTCTGATGTCGATCGACAGCGATTGGCCCGACACGGCAAGTGCGTCAGCGGCCTCTGCCCCGGCCTTTTTGGCCTCCTGCAGCAGGGCTTGGGTCAGGCGGTTCAGGTCATGCGTCATTCTGGGTCCCCTTTGGGCCAGATATGGGGGAAAGGCGCGGCACAGACAAGCGTACCAGCGCCTTTGGCAGGGCAAGCCCCCCCTTGCTTTGGTAAACTTATTGCATCTGAACGCCATTGGCGAAAAAGTGCTTGTCCTTGAACTCCAGCTTCGAAGTGATCTCGTCTGCAGTGCTGGAAGTGTCGCCAAACATCGCAATGCCCATACGGCCCTGCATCGCCTGTTCTTTCTGCAGCAGACCCATCGTGACCAGCTTGTCCACCAAAGTGTTCACGCCGGTGGCCTTGATGTCGATCTTGCCTGTCGGCAGCGGCATGCCTTTGAAGGTGGTGAGGTCAGAATTGTCGAACGTGAAAGAGCCTGCCGCCGTAACCTCGGCCCCCAGGGCCTTGAGGTTGATCTGGCTCAGGTCCAGCGCGTTCAACAGGCCCGGCGGCTCGCCTGACCCGGTTTGCACGGCAGCCACATCCTGCACCATGTCGCGCGTGATGGTGGACAGACCTTTGGTGTCGATGATCAGGCTGGCAGGCCCGTGCGGCAGGGCAGCCGTGGGGTCGGCCAAGGCCCAAAGCGATTCAGGCAGGTTCAGGTCGACGATTCTGGTCAGGTAGATGAACGGGGCCGGTGTGGCGGATTTGGCGATGGGCATCTTAAAGCCAAAGGCAAGTTCACCCAAGTCAGCCGACACCTGAGGCACCGGAATATCGGGGGCGGATACGGTGGCGGAAAAGCCCTTGCCAGCAAGATTGTAGGTGATCTTTTTGGCATCCATCGCGAAATCGGTGCTGGCACTGGCGAGGGCCGCTTTGACCTTGGTGGGCTTGCTCGAGTCATCGGCGAAGTCGAACGACATCGCCCCGATGCCCAGACTGCCCGTCATCCCGAGACCCGCTTTCAAAGCTGCGGCGAAATCGTCGAGGTTGGCCCAGTTGCCCCCAGAAGCGTCAACCTTGGTGGTGAAATCAGCCAGAGATCCGGTCAGGGCGAAGTTGGTGCCGCCCTTGGTGTTGGGGCCGTTGAGTTTGACCGAAAGCGCCTTGTTGCCAAGGTCCATGTGCAGCGTGCTGGCATTCATCGCCATGGCAAAGCTGCCGCTGCCAAGGGTGCTGTCAAGCGAAGGTTGGGTGCCATTGGGGCCCGTGACATGCAGCATGCCGTCGCCGTAATGGGCGGAAATGTCGATACCAAGGCCCGCCTGCAATGCTGCGTTGAAATCGGCCATGCCGCTGGTGGGCACGCTGGACAGTTCAAACTTTCCGCCAACATCGGACAGCGAAAAGGTGATGTCCGCTGCATCCCCTGGCTGTTGGGCGGGGATTTTGGCGTTGAGGGACAGGGTTTTGGCGGCAAAGTCCTGGGTGATGTTCTGACCCGCCTCTGCCCCTTCGATCAGATAGTGGGCGGTTATGCCGGTCAGTGTGCCGATGATGCTGGTGGAGGATTTGACCTTTGGATCGGCGCTGGTCACTTCCGCCGCAACCTCCATTCTGGGCAGGCTGGCCTGAAGGCTGATCGACAAAGGCACGCCGCTGGCGACAATTTCGGCCCCCGGCATCAGAACCGTCGCCGTCACGTCAGCGGCCCGTCCGTCCGGCACGCCTTTGGGGGGCGGCAGGGTCATGTGAAGGGGGTAGCTTTCGGGCAAAAGGATTGCCACCGTGCCGTCACCCTTGTCCTGAAACTGCAATTTGCCGAGCGCGACGGAAGCTTTGCTGCTGTCAGAGGTCATCGACATGATAACGCCGGTCACGATCAGCGTGTCGCCCTCGCGTCTGGTATCTTTTGCCGTAACGGTCTGCCCCTGGGCCTTGGCGAAATCTTGCCAGCCTTGCCAGACCTGTTCGGGGGTCACATCGGCCGAGGCAATCTGGCCAAAAAGGGTTTGGGCGGACAGCACTAAAGCCGCCGAAAGGGCGCGCGCGACAGGTGGCATTGGAAACCCCGCTTGTGAAGATCATCGGGCCAGCATCGGCTGCCCCACGGATCTGGTCAAGTGAAAGCCTATTCGCCGTAAGGGATCCACACGGTTTTGACGGCGGTTGCGTGGCGCAGGAATTCGCGGCCTTCGCAGGAGGGGGCGAGCCAGTCGCGGGCGAGGGCGTTGTTGACCCAGGTGCGCTTGAGGTTGGCCGCCGATTCCCGCTCGATCAGCGTGGAAAGCGGGGTGGACGAGAACGACCACACCGCATCGACATCCATATGACCGGCTAAGGGTTTCGCCAGTTCGGTATGAGAACCGGTGACGATGTTGACCACACCTGCCGGCAGGTCGGAGGTTTCGAGGATCTGGTAAAAATCGGTGGCCGATAGGGGTGCCGCCTCCGAGGGGACAACGACCGTGGTATTGCCCATGGCGATGACGGGTGCCATCAGGGAAATCAGGCCCAGAAGCGGTGCCTCGTCCGGACAGATGATGCCTACGACTCCAGTGGGCTCGTTCATCGCAAGGGCTATGCCGCGCATCGGCACCGATTTGGCGGCACCGTCGAATTTGTCGGCCCAGGCGGCATAGGTGAACAGGCGTTGGATGGCAGTTTCAACCTCGGCATCGCCGGAATAGCCGGTAAGGTCTTTCAGACGTTGGCTAAATTCAGTAGCGCGGGCCGAGAGGTTTTCGGCGATGTAGAACAGGATTTGCGCACGGTTGTGGCCGGTGGCTTTGCCCCAGCCTTTGGCGGCATGGGCGGCCTCAACCGCGTTCCTGATGTCCTTGCGGTTGCCGACACCGACTTGACCCAGCAGTTTGCCCTTGGCTGAAACGATGGCGCGGGAATAGCCGCCATCAGGCCGGGCCTGCTTGCCACCGATGAACAGTTTGGCGGTGCGATCAAGCCCTTCCACCGACAGGTAAACCGGCTCTGGCAGAGGTTTGACCTGTGACAGGGGTTTGGGTCTGGCAGTGGGGCGCAGGTAGGCCAACATACCTTCCCAACCGCCTTCGCGCCCGAACCCGCTTTCGCGCACCCCGCCGAAGCCCGCGGCGGCATCCAGCAGGTTGGTGGAATTGACCCAGACGATCCCGGCCCTGATCTTGGGGGCGATGTCGAGGGCAAGGTTGATATTCTCGGTCCAGACCGAGGAGGCAAGGCCGTAGCGGGTGTTGTTGGCCAGTTCGACCGCTTCGGATGGCGTGCGGAAAGTCATCGAGACGAGGACCGGGCCGAAGATTTCTTCCTGCATCAGGGGGGAGGCGGCGGAAAGGCCGGTGATCAGGGTGGGGGGGTAGTAGCAGCCGGTGGGGACCGGGGTGGCGGCGCGATAGGTTTGGCCCTCGGTGTTGGCGTCAACCATGGCGGTGATCGTGGCCAATTGCACCGGGTCGACGATGGCACCGACGTCGATGCACTTGTCCAGCGGGTCGCCAAGGCGCAGGCCGTCCATCCGGCGTTTCAGTTTGGCGTGGAAGGCGTCGGCGATCCCTTCCTGCACCAGAAGGCGGGATCCGGCGCAGCAGACCTGACCCTGATTGAACCAGATCGCATCCACCAACCCCTCTACCGCCGAGTCAAGATCGGCATCCTCAAACACGATGTAGGGAGATTTTCCGCCGAGTTCCAGCGACAGGGCCTTGCCGGTGCCCGCCGTGGCTTCACGGATTTTGCGCCCGACGGCGGTGGAGCCGGTGAAGGCTATTTTGTCGATACCTGCGTGGGCCACCAGTGCGGCTCCGGTGTCACCATCGCCGGTAACGATGTTGAGAACGCCTTTGGGCAGGCCCGCCTCACGGCTGAGTTCGGCGAACAGCAGGGCGGTGAGCGGGGTATATTCAGCGGGTTTGAGGACGATGGTGTTGCCGGCAGCCAGCGCCGGGGCGACTTTCCACGCCAGCATCAGGAGGGGGAAGTTCCATGGGATGACAGCGGCGCAAACGCCCACGGGTTCCAGTCCCGGCTGTTCGGATGACAGCAGTTGGGCGAGGCCCGCGTGGTAGTAGAAATGGCGGGCTACAAGCGGAATGTCGATGTCACGCGCTTCGCGGATCGGTTTGCCGTTGTCCATGGTTTCAAGGACAGCGAGCAGGCGGGACTGTTTCTGCACAAGGCGGGCAAGGGCATAAAGGGTTTTGGCGCGCTGGTGGCCGGACAGTTTGGCCCATTGCGGTTGGGCACGGCGCGCGGCCTTGATGGCGGCGTCAAGGTCGGCGGGCGTGCCTTGGGTGACCTCTGCCAGAATGTCGGTGGTGGCGGGGTTGCGGGTGGCGAATGTGGTGCCGGGCTTGGTGAACGCGCCGTCGATCCAGTGGCCGAAGCGCCCCTTGTGTTTGGCCAGCCAAGCAAGAGCCTCGGCATTGGATTCGGGGGCAGGGCCATAGGACATGGTGTCAAAGATATCACGGACGGTCATGGCGTTGTCCTTGGACTGGTTGGGGCGCGGGTTTCAAAGGGAGCCGTTCGGGGGAGGTCGGCCTGTAGCGGGAGTATGTTTGACGCGATGAAGTTCGAAGCCGGGTTTCGGTGAGGCGCGTTTGCGATGGCGTGGCGGATTCGCCGGTGCAGGGTGCGGAGCGATTGTGGGGAGGTCGGCCTCGGTTGGAGAAATTTTTGCACCGATGAAACTAAGTGGAAGAACGCCTTGACGGGGGGTCCGAGTGTGGCGGCGGGCATGGTCTACCCCATCGCGTGGCGGTTGGCTGCGGAATAGCGGCCGGTGAGGTGGTGTTCCAGTTGACGCTCGATATCCCCCAGAAGCGAAGACGCGCCAAAGCGCAAAAGGTCGGGTTGCAGCCACGGCAGGCCAAGCTCGTCCTTGACCATCGACAGGTAGACCAGCGCGTCTTTGGTCTTGGAAATGCCGCCTGCCGGTTTGTAGCCGACTTTATAGCCGGTACGGGTGTCATAGGCGCGGATCGCGCGCAGCATGGTCAGGGTGACGGGCAGGGTGGCGTTGACGCTTTCCTTGCCGGTGGAGGTCTTGATGAAATCGGCCCCGGCCATCATGCAGATCAGCGAGGCCTTTGCCACGTTGCGCAGGGTGCCAAGCTCACCCGTGGCAAGGATGGCTTTCATATGTGCCGCACCGCAGGCGGCGCGCATGGCCTGCGTCTCGTCATAAAGCGCTTGCCAGTTGCCGGTCAGCACGTGGCGGCGGGAAATCACGATGTCGATTTCCATGGCACCGGCTTTGACACTTTCACCGATCTCGGCGAGGCGCAGGTGCAAGGGCGACAGGCCAGCCGGAAAGCCGGTGGAGACGGCAGCCACGGGAATGCCCGACCCCTCCAGCGCCTTCACGGCGGTATCCACCATATCGTGATAAACGCAGACCGCACCAACTTGCAGGCCCGGCATCCCCAAAGCGGCCAGCATTTCGGCGCGGACCGGGTGGCGGGCCTTGGCACACAGGCGTTGGACGCGTCCGGCGGTGTCGTCGCCAGAAAGGGTTGTCAGATCAATCAGGGTGATGGCCTTCAAAAGCCACGCGGCCTGATAGTCCTTTTTCACCGAGCGCCTGCCGGGCAACGTGGCGCAGCGCCGCTCGATCGCGGAAGTATTGGCTTGGACCGCGGCCACCCAATCCAGATCAAGCGCCATGCCGGGGTTGCGCGCATGGGCAAGTTGAGGGAGGTGATGGTTCAGGGTTGGCGCATCGTGTGGTGGATTGGTTGGTTCTGTGAGCGTCTGCATCGCGGCCTCCGCAAGGTCGGGTGAGGTTTGCATGGCGGGCGGTGTGCTGGCAAGGTGCGGTCTGCGGCCTTGGGGTGAGATTTTACCAAGAGGTCAAGAAAAAGGGTCTGCGATGGATATGACAGGACATTGGATCGGGTTGGCGGCACTGGCGATTTTCATCGCGGCCTATGTGCTGGTGATCCTTGAAGAAGCAACCGGCATGCGGAAGTCAAAGCCGGTGATGGTGGCGGCGGGCTTGATCTGGGTGCTGATCGGGGTGGCGTTTTCGGACTCTCCGGGCACAGCGCATGCGCGGGCGGTGGAGGTGATCGAGGACTACGGCGAGTTGTTCCTGTTTCTGCTTGTGGCGATCACCTACGTCAACACCTTGGAAGAGCGGCGCGGGTTTGAGGTGTTGCGCGGCTGGCTGGTGCGTCAGAGCCTGAGCTACCGGCAGTTGTTTGTGCTGACCGGGGTGCTGGCGTTCTTTCTGTCGGCGGTGCTGGATAACCTGACAACGGCTTTGGTGATGGGAACCGTGGTGTTGGCTTTGGGGCGCGAGAGCCCGAAGTTTGCGGTGCTGGCTTGTATTTCCATCGTGGTCGCCTCCAACGCCGGGGGGGCGTTTTCGCCGTTTGGCGATATCACCACGCTGATGGTCTGGCAGAAAGGCATCCTGAGCTTTAGCGGGTTTTTTGCCTTGTTTGTCCCTTCGGTGGTGAACTGGCTGGTTCCGGCGGGGCTGATGTTGCTCTCGGTTCCCAAAGGGCGGCCTGCGGCGGTGGCGGAACCCGTGGTGGCCAAACCCGGTTTGTGGGGCGTGGTGGTGCTGTTTGCCGCAACCATTGCAACCTCGGTCGGGTTCAAGAACGAACTTGGGCTGCCGCCGGCGATGGGGATGATGCTGGGACTGGGGTATTTGCAGATATGGGCCTATGCGCTGAGCCTGCGGGGCGGGCGGCGCGGCGATGAGGACATGGTGCTGGACAGCTTTACCCAGGTGCAACGGGTGGAGTGGGATACGCTTTTGTTCTTTTTCGGCATCATCTTTGCCGTTGGCGGACTGGGCGTGCTGGGCTATCTGGCACTGGCCTCGCACGGGCTTTATGCAGGGTTGGGGCCCTTGCCGGCCAACGTGATCATCGGTCTGTTGTCGGCGGTGGTGGACAATATTCCCTTGATGTTTGCCGTGCTGACGATGGAGCCCGCGATGTCACAAGGCCATTGGCTGCTGATCACGCTGACCTGCGGGGTGGGCGGGTCGATCCTGTCGGTGGGGTCTGCTGCCGGCGTGGCGCTGATGGGGCAGGCGCGAGGGGTTTACACGTTTATGGCGCATTTGCGTTGGGCCTGGGCGGTGGGGTTGGGCTATGCGGCCTCGGTTCTGGTGCATCTGTGGTGGAATGCCGCGTTGTTTTGAGGGGGCATGGGCAGATTGCCCATCCTACGGAGGATGGTCAGCGCGGTGATGCGTCGGTTGGGGTTTTACGAAGGTCGGATGCGGCGATGGTTTGACGGGCTATGGGCAGATTGCCCATCCTGCGGGGCACGGGTAGGGTGGCTGTAAGCGTGAGGGGATAAGATGTCGTTTTACGAAAGCTATGATGCGCGGTTCGGCCAGTACGTGATGTTCAACGCGCCTTTGAAGCGGCTTGCCACCGGGTTTGACTGGGTGGAGGGGCCGGTGTGGATGGGCGATGCGGGGTGCCTTTTGTTCTCGGACATTCCCAACAACCGGATCCTGCGCTGGACGCCGGAGGTGGGGGTTTCGACCTATCGGCAGCCTTCGAACTATTCCAACGGGCAGACCCGTGACAGGGTCGGGCGGCTGGTGACCTGTGAGCATGGTACAAGGCGGGTGACGCGGACCGAGTGGGATGGGTCCGTCACGGTGCTTGCCGACAGCTTTCAGGGCAAGCGGTTGAATTCGCCCAATGATGTGGTGGTGACATCGGACGGCTCCATCTGGTTTTCCGACCCGCATTACGGGATTGGATCGGACTACGAAGGGTACAAAGCGGAACAGGAGTTGCCGTGCAACGTGTACCGCGTTGACCCCGATGGCACGATTGAAGCGGTGCTGACCGATTTCAACGGACCGAACGGGTTGGCGTTTTCCCCCGATGAGAGCCTGCTGTCTGTGGCGGATACCGGGCGGATGGGTCACGCCGATCCGCAGCATATCAGGGTGTTTGAGATGGACGCAGGCAGGCCAACGGGGGGCCGGATTTTCCACTCGGTCAGGCCCGGCGCATCGGATGGGTTGCGGGTGGACAGCGACGGCAATATCTGGTCCTCGGCGGGCGACGGGGTGCATTGCATCGCACCAGACGGCGCGGTTCTGGGGAAAATTCTGGTGCCGGAGATCGTGTCGAACCTTTGCTTTGGCGGCCGCGCCAAGCATCAGCTTTACATTACCGCCACGACGAGTCTGTATATGTTAGCGCTAAATCGCAGGGGAGTGCAGCAGCCATGACGAAAGCTCGGATCGGCCTTATCGGGCTGGGGGTGATGGGGGCGAACCTTGCGCTGAACATCGCGGAGAACGGGTTCGACATTGCGGTCTGGAACCGCACGACCGCTGTGACCCATGCGTTCAAAGCCAACGCGGGAGAGTTGTCGACGCGGATCATCCCGACCGAAACCCTGGCCGAACTGGTGGCCGCGATTGAACCGCCGCGTGCGATTATCCTGATGGTGCCCGCAGGACCTGCGGTCGATCAGCAGATCGAGGCGCTGCGGCCTCTGCTGGACAAGGATGACCTGATCATCGACGCAGGCAACGCCAATTTCCACGACAGCGACCGGCGTGCGGCGGAGGCTTTGGTCAAGGGCCCGCGGTTTTTGGGGATGGGCGTGTCGGGCGGCGAAGAGGGCGCGCGGCATGGCCCTTCGATCATGGGCGGTGGGCTGAAGGAAGACTGGGACCGGGTTGCCCCGATTCTGGAGGCGATTTCGGCAAAATATCAGGGCATTCCTTGCGCCACTTGGATGGGTCCGGGCGGCGCAGGCCATTTCGTCAAAGCCGTCCACAATGGCATCGAATATGCCGACATGCAGATGATCGCCGAGATTTACGGTGTGATGCGCGATGGTCTGGCAATGAGCGCGCCCGAAATCGGTGCGGTGTTTGACGCCTGGAACGATGGCCCGCTGCAAAGCTATCTGATCGAGATTGCGGCGGCTGTGTGCAAGGCCACCGATGGCGCGCATCCGATGCTGGATGTAATCCTCGACAAGGCGGGGCAGAAGGGCACCGGACGCTGGACGGTGATCGAGGCGCAGAATCTGGCCTCTGCCATCCCGGTCATTGAAGCGGCAGTGATGGCACGCAATGTGTCTGCAAAGCTGGATGAGCGGCGCAGGGGCGAGGCCTTGTTTGGTGCAGCACCGCAACCTTTGGCCAAGGGCGCGTTGACGTTGGCCGCACTGGAACAGGCGATGATTGCCGGGAAAATCCTGTGCTATGCCCAAGGGTTCGCCTTGATCGTGGCGGCAGGGGCGGAGTTTGGCTGGGACCTGCCGTTGCCCGCGATTGCGCGGGTCTGGCGCGAAGGTTGCATCATCCGGTCTTCCATGCTGAACGACATGGCAACGGCGCTGGAAGACGACCCGCAGCGCGGGCTGATGCTGGCACCGTTCTTTGCGGACCATTTGCGGGCATCCTCGCCGGGCTTGCGGGCGGCGGTTTCGGTCGCTGCGGCGAACGGGTTGCCGTTGCCGGCGCTGTCAGCCGGGCTGGCGTGGTTTGACATGATGCGGACCGGGCGCAGTACCGCCAACATGATCCAAGGCTTGCGCGATTTCTTCGGCGCGCATGGGTTTGAACGGCTGGATATGCCGGGGACCGGATTGCATGGGCCGTGGGGCGATCACATGGCGTAGGGCCGTGGCTGTCGTCACCTGCCCTTGAGCGCTTGACAAAGAGCGGGGGTTTCGCAGCCCCGTGGGATTGTGATGAACCGATGAACTGGACGGGCGCGCCGATGGGACACTGCTATTCAGGCCATTTTCAGCGCGACATCCAGCATGCGGTTGGAAAAGCCCCATTCGTTGTCGTACCAGCCAAACACCCTCAGTAGTCCGCCTTTGGTCATGCGCGTTTCGGGCAAGGCCATGATGATGCTTTCGGGTCGGGCACGCAGATCAGAGGAAACCAGTGGTCGCTCTGTGGTGCCGATGATCGGGCTGGCGGTTTGGAGGGCCGTATTGACTTCTGCAACTGTGGCCGGGCGGTCCAGCATCACGGTCAGATCAACGGCAGAGACCGAAGCGGTGGGGACACGAACGGCGGACCCTTCGATGCGTCCGGCGATTTCCGGCAGGACGATGCCCAAGAGATGCTGGGCGGAGGTGGTGGTCGGAACCATGCTGAGGGCAGCCGCGCGTGAGCGGGCGTAGTCAGCGGCAGGGGCGTCGGTCGTGGGTTGGCTGCCGGTGTAGCAGTGGATCGTGGTCATGCTGCCGGTGACGATACCCCAGGTCCGGTGCAGCAGTTTGGCCAGAGGGGCCAGCGCGTTGGTGGTGCAGGACGCGTTGGAAATGATGCGTTGGCTGGCAAGTTCTGCGTCATTGGCCCCAAGCACCACGGTCAGGTCGGCGGCTTTGGCGGGGCCGGAGATCAGGACGCGTCTGGCCCCGGCAGTCAGGCCCCGGGTGGCCACTTCGGGCGCGTCAGCACGTCCTGTGCATTCCAGAACCACGTCAATATGGCCAAGGTTGAGGGCAGAGATGTCGGCGGTACGGTGCAGTGCTATGGCACGGCCATTGACCACCAGCGCGCCAGGCTCAAGGCTGATGCTGCCGCGCCATGGGCCGAATACGCTGTCATATTCGAACAGGTAGGCGCACATCTCGGCTGGTGCGATGTCGTTGATGCCTGCAATCTCCATCCCCGGCCACTGCGCCGGGTTTTGCGCCCACGCCCGCAACACTGACCTGCCGATGCGCCCGAAGCCGTTGATGAAGACTTGCATGATGCCCCCCTGCCGTTGCAGGAATTTGATCATATTATGTCGGTGACCGCAACGGGGCGCAATATCGGGCGGCCCAAGATTGGTCCGGGCAGATTTTCGGGCGGGGGCGTTTTGGCGCGGAACTTTCGACCCGGAAGCCGACGATCAGGCTTGCGCCACCTTCGCCTCCAGATGTCTGACCAACGCCGCGTCCAGACCGAGTTTGGCCGCGAGCGTCGCAAGGTAGGCTTTTTCGGCTGTTCCGTTGTGGTCGATGACCAGAAGCGAGGCGGTGTAAATCCCGGCAGCCTCTTCAATCGTGTGGGCGAGGGCCGCGATGGCGTCCACGTCAAGGGGCGCGTCAAGTTCGGCCCGGACCATCGCTGCCGCTTCCGGTCCAAGGCCCAGGTTGGTCAGCTGGAGGTCAATCGCCACGCGTTCAGCCTCGGTTACAACCTCATCGGCTTTGGTCGCGGCAACCATGGCCTTCAAAAGGCTGTGAGACAGGTCTTCGGGTGACGTTTTGGCAGCATCGGATGGCGCCGCCTTTTCAGTCTGCCACTCAGCATAGGCTTGCATGGCGAGCCTGCCGATCAGGGCTGCGGCACCAACCTCGACCACGGCACCTGTCATCCGTCGGGCATTGCCGGACAAAAGAAGGCCCAGAAGCCCGCCCGCGACAGCGCCCTGAGTGCCCGGACTTTGCGCGTTCCACGTTGCTTTGGCTTTGTCGGCAAGGCTGGCTGCGGTCTGCCCCGCGTTGGCGTCGGACAGGCCAGAGGCGAGCGAGGTCAGGATGGACTGGAAACCGGGCATGGGACGCTCCTGTGATGTGCTTTCTATATCGGGATGTCGGGGGCGTTCTGCAAGCGCTAAGGGGCGGCACCCTTGACCACTTGGCCGTGGTCGGTCACATCGGGGCATCCACAGGAGGACTCCATGAGCTTTTCGCGTCAGGTCAAGATCGCCCCATCCATCCTTGCCGCCGACTTCGCCAATTTCGGGGCGGAATGTCGGGCGATTGAGGCGCAGGGTTGCGATTGGGTGCATGTGGACGTGATGGACGGCCATTTCGTGCCGAACCTGACCTTTGGCCCGGCGATGTGTGCCGCACTGCGCCCGCATATCAAGGGGGTGATGGATGTGCATCTGATGATCGCGCCGGTCGATCTGTATATCGAGGCCTTTGCCAAGGCGGGGGCGGATGTGATGTCGGTCCATCTTGAAAGCGGGCCGCACGTGCATCGGTCGTTACAGGCGATCCGGGGAATGGGCGTCAAGGTCGGGCTGGCGATCAACCCAGGGTCAGGCATCGAGGCGGTGGAGTATTTGCTGGACGACATCGACATGATCAACGTGATGACCGTAAGCCCCGGTTTTGGCGGGCAAACACTGATCCCGTCGATGATCGGCAAGATAAGGGACCTGCGCGCAATGATTGGCGACAGAGAGATCCATATCGAAATCGATGGCGGGGTGACGATGGGCAATGCGCGGGCTTTGGTGGAGGCCGGGGCGGATGTGCTGGTTGCGGGGTCCAGCATCTTCAAAGGCGGGTCGGCGGACCGGCCTGAGGCTTACGGTGTCAACATCCGGGCTTTGCGGGCGGCTGCCGAAGGGTGATTTTTTTCGATTTTTCTGTGAAAGATCAGGGTGTTGCGCGCGGGTCAGCGGGTAAGAGCCTGATCCAGTCTGGCCAGGAAAAAGTCAGCCTCCGACGGTTTCAAGATGAGCGGCGGGCGGATTTTGAGGGTGTGGCCCAGTGGTCCGGTTGCGGAAATGAGGACACCATTGTCGCGCAGGGCGTTGACGATGCGGGCGGCTTCGGCGGCGTCGGGTTGGCCGTTTTGCGTGATGTCTTGCCCAAGGAACAGTCCTGCTGCACGCAAGGGGCCAAGCTGGTCATGGGTTTCGCCAAGGGCGCGCAGGCCTGCGGCGAGGCGGACCGCTACCTTTGCGGCGTTGGCAAGAAGGTCTTCGCCCTCAATCACCTCCATCACCGCAATGGCAGTTGCGGCAGCGACAGCGTTGCCGCCGAAAGTGTTGAAATACCGGGATTTGGTGCCAAATGTGATCAGGGTTTCGGGGCGCAGGACAAGGGCTGCGACCGGGTAGCCATTGCCCATCGGTTTGCCCAGAGACACCATGTCAGGCACGATGCCGTGGCGTTGAAAGCCCCACCAGTGGCTTCCAATGCGGCCAAAGCCGGGTTGCACCTCGTCGGCGATGAACAGACCACCTGCGCTGCGGATGGTGTTGACCGCCTCCGCCAGAAAACCGGGCGCGTCGGTGAATACGCCGTCCGACGAAAAGACCGTATCCACGATCAGCGCACAAGGTTTGATGCCGTGGCGGTTGAGGTCGTCGATGGCGGCCTGCACATCGGCGGCAAAGGTCGGGCCGGGGGTATCGCCTGAGGGTGCGGGAACCGTGCGGACGTGTTGGCCCAGCGGTACGCCACGTCCCAGCGACGGCGAAAGGCCGCAAACGGCATGGGTCACGCCATGATAGGCGTTTTGCGTCACGATGACGCCCGTGCCGCCGGTTTGAGCAAAGGCGATGCGCAGGGCGAGGTCGTTCGCCTCACTTCCCGTGCAGGTGAACATGACCTGACTGAGTTCGGGCGGGAAATGTCCCAGCAGCTTTTCGGCACAGTCCAGCACAACCTCGTTCAGATAGCGGGTGTGGCTGGCGTAGATGGTGGATTGGCGGGCGGTGGCTGCGGTGACGTGGGGGTGGCAATGGCCAAGGCTCGCCACGTTGTTGTAGCAGTCAAGGTAGGCTTTGCCACTGGCGTCGTACAGCCAGACCCCCTCGCCGCGCACCAGATGTACCGGGTTCTCATAGAACAGACGGTAGGCGGGGCCGAGCAGGCGCTGTCTGCGGGCGATCAGGGCCTGATCTTCCGGCGATAGATTGCCCTGACCGGGGACATAGGCGTTGACCATGGTTTGATCAGGTTTCATGCGGGTTCCCAAAGGGTTGCGAGGTCCAGACCTTGCAGCGCCACAATACCAGCGCTTGCGGAGGTTACGTTGCGCAGGATGTAGGGCGCGTTATCAGGGTATCGTGCGGCGCGGGCGCTGGCGATGGCAAGGGTGGTCAGCATCCGGGTTTGTGTGAGGATCGGGACTAACTTTCGCTCCAACGGCGTCAGGGGCAGTGTGGCATGGTAGGCGCGGGCGAAGGCTTGCAGGCTTTGCGAGGGGGCTTTCGGGTCGATCTGATAGCTGGCAGCAACCGCCATGTCGCAAACCAGCGGTGTTTCAACCATATCGCCGAAGTCGAGGATTCCGGCGATTTGGGTGGGGTCATCGGGGTCGGTCAGCAGGTTGTGCGGGTTAAGGTCATTGTGGACGACCTGCCAGCGCAGATCAGCCAGATGCGGCAGGACTTCCGCTTCGAAACGCTCAAGAATCTGGGTGCAAAGCGGGCGAAGGTCAGCCGAAATATGGGGCAGAAGCGGTGCCAGGCGGGCAGCGTGACGGATGTCCCATTGCAGATCCTGCCGGGCAGCAGGGTCGCTGAAGCCTTGCAGGCCAAGGGTCAGCCGGGCGGCAATCCGACCGATCGCCGCGCGTTGAAGGTCGGATCTGGGTGAAAGGTGCAGCGGCGCGCCTTCAAGGTAGGTCAGCAGACGCAATATGCCGTGGGGGGTTTCAACCTCGGTCGCACCTGTGATTGTGGGAATGACGCGCGGAACCGGTAGGATCGTGGCGGCAAGATAAAGCAAGGCGCGGGTCTGAAAACCGGTGACGGCGGCGGGCTCGGCCGGGTTGGCGAGTTTGACCACATGGCGGGCTTGGGGAGTCGTGAGGCGAAAGTTGAGATCGCGTTCAGAAGTAAGGGGGGACAGCGTGCCGTCAAGGCCCCAATGGGTTTGCACCAGCGCCAGGGCGTGCTCTGCCGACAGAACAGGCGGCGGGGTGGTCAGGTTGGCGCCGAGGGTTTGGGTCATGATTGTCATGTGGTTGAGTTGGTCGTCACATCAGGCGGGATACAGCGCAGCCTGTCAAGGCGAGTTGGCAATGGACGAGGATCTGCCTGCGGACGCCGGGATTTTGGTAGAAAGATTTGTTGTATTGAGCTGCGTCAGGTGCAGAGCGGCGTGACGACAGATGGCGCGGCGTTGATGGCACGACCGAACAGGACATGAAACTCGGTTGTGGCAGTTTTGCGCCGTGAGGGACTGGCAAATTTTCGGAAGCATGTCGAATGCAGGCTTTCAGGTCAGGTGCGCCGGTCACCAGAGCAGGTGTGGGGTTACGGGTACCGCTATGTGAAACTTACGATATCGGCGGATTTTGGCACATTGGCGGTGCGGACGAAATCGCCGCGTGCATCTTGAACTGGCCCATACCGGATGTTGTAGAAATTCGGACGGACGGCGCTGCGACAATCTATAGATGGGGTGCGGCCCGCAAAAACGGAAGGCCACTGCCGACCTCCGTCACCGTCGGACCGTTGCGCTGCGGGGCTTTCTTTTCCTCCGGGGGTTGCTTTCGGCGCAAAAAAGGCGCAAATGGGCGCGGCGAACCGCTAAACATCGACCCTGTCTGGCTACGGCTGCAGCTTTCGATCTTGACGTGACTGCGCCGGGCCATCGCATTCCTGCGGATGGCAGCTAAACAGGAGTTACCACGATGGCCAAGGGCACCGTGAAATGGTTCAACGCAACTAAAGGTTTCGGCTTTATCGCTCCGGAAGGCGGAAAGAAGGACGTGTTCGTCCACATTACCGCTATGGAACGTGCTGGCATCCGTCAACTGGCCGACGGTCAGGCCGTGACGTTTGACATCGAAGCTGGCCGTGATGGCCGCGAGTCGGCGATCAATCTGGCGCTGGCATAAGCTTTTCGCTTCCGGACCACGGTCCGGGGGCAGATGGTTGGGAAGGGGTGGCCGCAAGGCTGCCCCTTTTTCGTTGCGCGGGGTGGATTTGGTCCTCGTCAGCTATAAGGTCGGCTAGGAAACAGGAGCCTTGCAATGCATGACAACCGGATCGACCTGATACGCCCCGATGCGCCGGAACTGGCGCAATTGGGGCCGCATGCCGTGGGGGTGCGAACCCTTTCACTGGTCAACCCTGCTCAGGTGGATGTGCTGCAGGGCGGGCGGTCTGACCGGCGCATCGACGTCGAACTGTGGTATCCGGCGGTTTTGGGAACGTTGCCGGGCGGCACGTACAGTACGCTCTGCCGCGATGGCCGCACTGAGGTGGTGTTGCATGGGCAGGCCGCGCGCGATGCGGCTGCGGCTGCGGGGGAGTTTCCGCTGGTCATCCTCAGCCACGGCTATCCGGGCAACCGGATGCTGATGGGTCATCTGGGAGAGAACCTCGCCTCCAAAGGCTATCTGGTTGCCAGCATTGATCACCCGGAAAGCACCTACGGCGATCCGGTCTATCGCGGCGGGGCGGCCTTTGCCTCCACCCTCGTCAACCGGCCGTTGGACACCCGTTTTGTGATGGACGCATTGGGCTCCACGCAGGTGGCCATCATTGGCTATTCGATGGGCGGCTACGGGGCTTTGCTGTCGGCAGGGGCGCGGGTTTTGGCCCAGGGCGTAGAGTTGGGCGCCATTGGCGGCGTTACGGCAGTCGACCCCCGGCTGAAGGCCATTGTGCCGATCGGGCCGTGGGGCCGCCAGCGCGGCGTGTTTGACGCGGTGGGGGTGGCAGTGCCGATGCTGGTGATGGCGGGCAGTCTGGATGACGTGTCCGGCTACATCGCGATGCGGCAGATTGTGGAGGAGGCGGCGGGCACGCGGCATTTGCTGACCTTTGACGGGGCAGGGCACAATGCGGCGGCCCCCTGTCCGGCCCCTTTGGAAAGCTGGGCGCGGGTGGATGGCTTGGAGTTCGTGCCCTTTGACCACTATGCCGACAAGGTCTGGGACACGGTACGGATGAACAACATCGCACAGCATTTCGTGACGGCGTTTCTGGACGTGCATCTGAAGGGTGAGGCCGGGCAGGCGCGTTTTTTGTCGGCGGAGTTTGCGGGCTTTGCTGCTGGGTCAGCGCGTGGGTTGCGGTTTGAGACGGCGAGGCCCGAAGATGGGCGGATCGCCCATCCTACCATTACCCCAGGATCGTAAAGGGTTCGGGGTAGCGGTATTCTTCGAGGTTGGGGGTTGGGCCGATGCGGTCAACCACGGCGAAAAGGCCGGGTTCGTGCAGCGGTGTCAGGACGCCGTGCCAGGTGCCGCGGTGCAGGTTGATGCCTTGGTGGCCGTTGGTGAGGAAAGCCAGCGGCGCGTTATCGGGGCCAGATGAGACGATGATCAGGAAGGGATGTTCGGTCATCGGCAGGAAGGCTTGGGAGCCTTCGGGGTGACGCTCGATCAGGTCGAAGGTGTAGGGCAGGGTTCGGGGTTGGGCGTTGAAGATGGAGATGCCGGGGCTGGCGCCTGCGGTGTCGATGCGGGCGCGGTCGTGATGGCGCTGGCAGAGGCCCGCGTTGATCAGGCGGAAGTCGCCGGTGGCATCAAGGACGTCGCCGAAAGGGGCGAAGGCGGCGGCGGTGAGGGGGAGGGTGGTCAGGGTACGCATGGGGGGAGTTTGGGGGAATTGAGGACGGGCGGCAAGAGTGGCGCATGCGCATCGAGCGCCGGATCCAGACGGGCCGAAACGCCGAAAGGCGTTTGTGTGAAACAGTGTGCCGCCGCAATTTGAGCAAAATAGCTGGGTTACCCCGGATTGTGGGTCGTAAAAAACCGAGAAAAGATCGCGGTCAGGTCTTGTTTTTAAGACACACTCTCGCAGCAATCGGCCCCAGCCGCACGCGGTCTTGTCGATGACGCAAAAAGGCGAGCACGTCGAGACTGCGTGGGCGCAGGGCCACCAGCTTGGTATCTGCAATCGCATGGAATTTTCGGGGAATGAGAATGGGTCGCGGTGGGGGCACGTGTTTGCGGTTGAGCGTCGGTGTGGCGCGGTGAACCAGCCTTACCTGTCGGGTAGGTCGTGGATGACCACAGCATTTGCATCATCGCCCGAACGCCCCGACCCCCCGCAGCCTGACATGCCGGTTCTGATCCTTGTACAGGAGGTAGCGGAACGGGCCGGGGCCGGCGGCGTAGCAGGCTTGCGGGCAATAGGCGCGGAGCCACATGAAATCTCCAGCTTCGACCTCGACCCAGTCTTGGTTGAGTTTGTAGACGGCCTTGCCCTCCAGCACGTAAAGGCCGTGCTCCATCACGTGGGTTTCTTCAAAGGGGATCAGGCCGCCGGGTTGGAAGGTCACGATATTGACCTGCATGTCGTGTGACAGGTTGTCGTGGGCGACAAAGCGGGTGGTGGCCCAGCGGCCTTCGGTGCCTGGCATGGCGGCGGGGCTGTGGTGCTGTTCGTTGGTCACAAAGGCGTCGGGCACGGGGTGGCCCGGGGCCGCCTCGTACAGCTTGCGGATCCAGTGGAAGCGGGCGGGGGCCGCGGTGGCGTTCACGACAGACCATTGCGCGCCGGGGGGAATGTAGGCGTAGGCACCCGGCGCCATGGCATGCGCCTCGCCGTTCAGGGTCAGGGTAAAACGGCCATCGACGGTGAAGAGAACGCCTTCGGCCCCGGGCTCCGGCTCGGGCGTTTGCGCGCCGCCGTCAGGGTCGACGTCCATGATGTATTGCGAGAAGGTTTCCGAAAAGCCGGACATCGGGCGGGCGATGATCCAGGCGCGGGTTTTGCTCCATCCCGGCAAATAGGAAGTGACAATGTCGGTCATCACCCCTTTGGGGATCACGGCATAAGCCTCGGTAAAGATGGCGCGACCGGTGTGAAGGGTGGCTTGCGGCGGCAGTCCGTCGCGGGGCAGGGCGTAACTGGTCATGGGAGCAGGGCTTTCAGGCGGAGTTCGGCGATGCGTTCGACGGCCGCGCAGGCTGTTCTCAGTTCGGTTGCGGTGTCGTTTTGCAAGCGGGATTGGAAGGCGTGCAGGATGGAGGCTTTGGTGTGGTCGCGCACAGCGATGATGAAGGGGAAGCCGTGTTTTGCCACGTAAAGAGCGTTGGCGGTCTGGAAGGCGTCGCGTTCGGCATCGGTCAGGGCGTCGAGCGCGGCGGAGGCTTGTTCGGCGGTGGAGTCCGGGGTCAGGCGTTTGGCGGAGGCCAGTTTGCCGGCGAGGTCGGGATGGGCTTTGAGGACTTGCAGGCGTTCGTCCGCGCTGGCGGTGCGGAAGATGCGGCAAAGGGCGTTGTGCAGACCTATCGCACCGTCATGGGCGGGGCCGAGTTCAAGGTGCCACGCCCTCTCGGCGATCCAAGGGGAATGTTCGAAAATGCTACCAAAGGCCGCGGTAAACTCTTCAAGTGACATCTGAGAAGGGCGGTGGAAGCGTTTGTTCGGGTGGGTTTTTGCCCAATGTTCGGCGATGTCGATCCGTTTGGCGAACCACACTGAATTGTGGGTTTTTGCATAGTCGAGGAAACGCTTCAGGCCAGCGATCTTGCCGGGGCGTCCGATCAGACGGCAGTGCAGGCCGATGGAGAACATCTTCGGGCTACCCGCCTCGCCTTCAGCATACAGGGTGTCAAAGGTGTCACGCAGGTAGGTGAAGAACTGCGCGCTCTCGGTGTATCCCGGGGCTGTGGCAAAGCGCATGTCATTGGCTTCCAGCGTGTAGGGGATGATCAGTTGATCCCGGGGGCCGACCTCGCGCCAGTAGGGCAAGTCGTCGTCGTAGGTGTCAGAGATCCAGTCGAACTGTCCGGTGGCTGCGGTCAGATCGACGGTGTTGACCGAACAACGGCCAGTGTACCAGCCGCGTGGAGCCTCTCCCACCACCTCGGTATGCAGGCGCACGCTTTCGGCGATCTGGCGGGCTTCTTCCTCGGGCGGCATGTCGCGGTGGTCTACCCATTTCAGACCGTGACTTGCAATCTCCCATCCCGCCGCTTTCATCGCGGCGACCTGTTCGGGGTTGCGGGCCAGCGCAGTGGAGACGCCGTAGACGGTCACCGGCAGATCCATCGACGTGAACAGGCGGTGCAGACGCCAAAAGCCTGCGCGGGCACCGTAATCGTAGAGGGATTCCATGTTCCAGTGGCGTTGGTTGGGCCATGGGGCGGCACCGATGATGTCCGACAGGAATGCTTCGGACTGGCTGTCACCATGCAGAATGTTGTTTTCGCCACCCTCCTCGTAGTTCAGCACCAAAGATATGGCGATTTTCGCACCATCAGGCCACGCAGCATTTGGCGGGGTGGCGCCGTGGCCACGGAAATCGCGGGGATAGCGTTGCATTTGGCACCTCGGTCTTTTCAGGATAGACTATGCGGGAAAGCTGCGGTCCGGTATCAAATAAAGCCGGAAAGTGCTGCGGGCTGGCATTGGGGTCCGAGCCGCGACAGATCGGCGCGAATGGAGGCGATGATGGACGGTTGGCTTTCGACACATGTGCTGGATACGGCGCGGGGCATGCCTGCTGCGGGTGTCAGGATCATGCTGTACCGGGTATCGGGCAACAACCACAAGAAGATGCTTGAAACCGTGACCAACGCCGATGGCCGCACCGATGCGCCCTTGCTGCGGGGCAAGGAGTATCGGGCGGGCGGCTATGAGCTGGTGTTCTGCGCGGGGGAGTATCTGCGCGCCTCCGGTCAGGTCACCGGTGATGTGCTGTTTCTGGACGAAATCCCGATCCGTTTCGGCATCGCCGACGAGGCCGCGCATTACCATGTGCCGCTGCTGCTGTCTGCGTTTGGCTATTCAACCTATCGGGGCAGTTGAGCCGTGACCTATCTTGAACCAACGCAAGACGCGGGGCGGGATTTGTTCACGCGGGGCATCACGGGGCCAGTGGTGATGCTGAATCTGCTGCGTTTGCGGGCGGTTGCGGATTATTCTGCCCATCCGGAGCTTGCACCTGCAACGCCTGTTTCCGGTCAGGCGGCCTATGATCTTTATGTAGCGCATACCTTGCCGATCCTTCGAAAATCCGGCGGGGATGTGATCTTTCTGGGTCAGGGCGGGGCGTTCTTCATTGGGCCGCCGGGCGAGGTCTGGGATCTGGCGATGCTGGTGCGGCAGGCCTCATTGGACGATTTCGCGGCATTTGCCGGGAATGCGGACTATCTTGCAGGAATGGGCCATCGGACCGCAGCCATCAGCGACAGCCGTCTGCTGCCATTGGTGGAGCGTGTTTTGGGCGCGTAATCGTTGTCATGCAGCCACAGCCACGGTGGCATAACGCCTTGGATGCTTGCCAGATGAACGGCACCCCTAGCCGCCGCATTTGACCGAACCGGTCAGCCATTGGCCATTCGTGCAGGTGTATAGCCAGCCGGAGGAGTTGCACTGTGTGGCACCCTCTGGGGAGCAGGCGGCGGGAGTCTGGCTTGGTGGATTGAGGTACATGCCATAAAGGCTTTGCATGAAGGCGTCGTAGTCCATGCCGCCCCCGTAAAGCTGGTAGGCATAGTCAATCTCGTTCGTGCACAGGTTCGCCCATTGATCGAAGGACAAGCCGTTGGGCGGCGGGCGGCAATCGGCAGCAAGGGCGGCGCTGGAGAAAAGCATGAAGGCAATAAGGGCAATGATCCGGCGGGGCATGGCTGTCCTATTGTTGTTTGGAAAATGCGACCTCATGCTAAGCCCGCGCGGTCAAATGTGGCAAGGGGTTTCAGCGCTCAGGCCTTGCGGATTTCTTCGCGGATGCGGGCCACCATGAAATCAGTGAACAGGCGGACCTTGCTGTCTTTGGCGCTGCGCTGTTGCGACAGAAGGGAGAGTTGGCTGGCCAGCGGCGGCGTCGCGGTGGCAACCGGGATCAGGCGACCTTCGCGCAGGTGATTGGCCACCTCGAACACGGTCTTCAGGACAATGCCGCGACCGTCCAGCGCCCAACCCGTCAGCACATCGCCATCATCGGATTCGTAGGGACCAGAGATTTCATAGCGGCGCGGGCCTTCCGGGGTTTGCAGGGTCCACTGAAACTCTTTGGCACCGGGGAAGCGCAGGTTCAGGCAATCATGCTTGTCGCGGACAAGGGCCTCGCCGTCCAAGGGCATTCCACGGCGGACGACGTAGGCGGGCGCTGCACACAAAAGCCGGGGGCAATCGGCGATCAGGCGGACTTTGAGGGTTGAATCGTCAAGAATGCCAAGGTGAAAGGCAACATCCAGCCCCTCTGCCGTCAGGTCGATCACCCGGTCGGACAGGCGCAGGCGCACGTCGATGGCGGGGTATTGGTCCTTGAAGGCTGGCACATGCGGGGCGATGAAGCGACGGCCCAGCCCAAGGGGTGCCGCGACAAAGACCACGCCACGCGGGTTCAGCGCGGTTTCCATCACGACGGTCTCTGCCTCGTCAATCGCTTCCAGCACCTTTTGCGCACCGACATAAAAAAGGCGTCCGTTTTCGGTGGGTTGCAGAGAGCGCGTGGTGCGGTTGAACAGCCTGACGCCGAGGTGCTTTTCCAGCTCCGAGATGCGGGCCGAGGCGACGGCGGGCGAGGTGCGCTGATCCCGCGCGGCGGCAGACATCGACGACAGCTCATAGACCCGCACGAACATGCGTAAATTGTTGACATAGGACATGAGGTGCTGCGGTCCTTTTGGCCGTTTCGTCCGTTCTTTTGTCAAAGTTGAAAGTGATGCGGCATTTGTAGGATTAACAGAAGAGTTTCCAACGGTATAGGTTTTGTCAAAGCAGACGGGGGCAAGCATGTACGACTGGGTGGTTCTGTGGGAATGGGTGATGATCGCGGTACGCTGGATCCATGTGGTCACAGCGATGGCGTGGATCGGCTCCAGCTTTTACTTTATAGCACTGGACCTTGGACTGCGCCGCGATGTGCCCTTGCCGCCGGGTGCCTCGGGTGAGGAGTGGCAGGTTCACGGTGGTGGCTTCTATCACATCCAGAAATATCTGGTGGCCCCCGAGGCGCTGCCGGATCACCTGATCTGGTTCAAATGGGAAAGCTATTCGACGTGGCTGTCGGGCTTTGCGATGCTGGTCCTGGTCTACTATCTGGGCGCGCAGTTTTTCCTGATTGACCCGGCGGTGCTGGATCTGACGGTGGGCCAGGCGGTGGCGATTTCCCTGGCCTCGCTGGCGTTTGGCTGGATAGCCTATACGACGATCTGCCGGGTTTTCGTGAACGCCAATCAGACGGCGGTGATGGTGGCTTTGTTCGTCTTGCTGGTCGCGATGAGTTGGTTTTACGTCCACGTTTTTTCTGGCCGGGCGGCAATGCTGCATCTGGGGGCATTTACCGCCTCGATCATGAGCGGCAACGTTTTCTTCGTCATCATGCCCAACCAAAGGGTCGTGGTGGCGGATTTGAAGGCGGGGCGGGTGCCGGACGCCAAATACGGCAAGATCGCCAAGCAGCGCAGCACGCACAACAATTACCTGACGCTGCCCGTGATCTTTCTGATGCTGTCGAACCACTACCCGCTGATCTTTGCGACGCCGTACAACTGGATCATCGCCAGTCTGGTTTTCCTGATGGGCGTCACGGTGCGCCATTGGTTCAACACACGGCACGCAAAAAAGGGCAGCCCGACGTGGACCTGGGCTGCGACCGGGGTTTTGTTTCTGATCATTGCGTGGCTGTCGACCGCCACGATGAACCACCCGGCGCAGGACTCCAAACTGGAAGGGCCGGAAGTGATCTATGCCTCCGCCAAGGGGTTCGACGACGTGGTGAGCATCATTCAGGGCCGCTGTGCGATGTGCCACGCGCGTGAGCCCGCTTACGAGGGGATCAATTGGGCGCCCAAAGGGGTTGTGCTGGAAACGCCCGTCGATGTCGCACGTGAGGCGCGGCGGATTTATATTCAAGCCGGGATCACCCATGCGATGCCGCCCGCGAACCTGAGCTATATGGAACCACAGGAGCGGGCGGCGATTGTGACGTGGTTTCGTGGGGCAGGGATGGCGGGGATCGACGGCTGACCGCTTGGAGACTTTGCCCGTCATGGAAATATTGTTACCATTCGGTGCGATGCAGCGAAAAGGTGGATGATGAGCGAAGAAGCCAAACAGGTCATGACGGCTGAGGGTTCAATATCGGCGAAGGTGTTTCACCCGGCCAAACCGTCAACCACCGGGATCATCCTTTACATGGATGCCTTTGGCCCAAGACCAGCGCTGGAAGGGATGGCAGCGCGGATGGCCGCCATGGGGCATGTCGTGCTTTTGCCGGATTTGTTCTACCGCTTCGGGGCTTATGGGCGGTTTGATCCGGCGACGGCCTTCGCGGTTGAGGCTTCGGCTCAGGCCTTGCGCGGCATGATCGTTGCAACCTCACAGGATATGACAGTGGCGGATACGGCGCTGTTTCTGAAGATGTTGATCGCGCAGGGTGTGGAGCACGTTGCCACGGTCGGCTATTGCATGGGCGGTGGCAGGGCGCTGAATGCGGCGGCGGCTTATCCGGAGCGGATCGTGCTTGCTGCAAGCTTGCACGGTGGCAATTTGGCCAGCGATCAGCCCGACAGCCCGCATCTGCGGGTCGGAGCCATCAAAGGTCGGGTTTATGTCGGCGCGGCTGGAGTGGACCGCGGCTTTCCGCCTGAACAATCAGCGAAGTTGGCGCAGGCGCTGCGCGAGGCCGAGGTCGATCACGTCCTCGAAAACTATGTTGGCTGTTCGCATGGCTGGTGCGTGCCGGACCACTCAGTCTACAACGCCAAAGGGGCAGAGCGGCACTGGCGTCGTTTGGAAACCCTGTTCGCCGAATGCCTTACGACGTCGTAAAGCGCCACTCGGTGATCTGGCTGTACGTTTCACCCGGTTTCAGTTCAATCGAAGGAAAACCCGCGTGGTTGGGCGCGTCGGGCCAGTTTTGCGCCTCGATTGCCAGACCTTCGTAAGTGGAATGGCCGGGGCGGATCGAAGCGCGGCCGTCGTACAACTGGATACCCGCCTCTGTCGTGGCGATGGTCATCGTCAGACCAGAGCTGCCGGTCAGCCACAGCACGTCACGCAGGGGTTGGCGGCCACCGGACAGGCAGAAGTTATGATCCAGCACGGTGTCGGCTTGGGTGATCTTGCGGCCCCGGCGAAAGTCCATCTGGGTGCCGGTGACATCGGCAATCTCTCCGGTCGGCGCAAAGCTGTCGGTCGTCGGCAGATAGGTGGCGGCGGCGATCTGCAAGGAATGGCCCGCCCAGTTTTCTGACCCGTCCATGTTCCAGTAGCTGTGGTTGGCCACGTTGAACAGGGTCAGGGCGTCGGTCGTGGCCGTTACCTCCATCCGCAGGACCGGGCCGGACTGGATGGAAAAGCGCACCTGCACCGGGCGGTTGCCGGGGAAATTACCCTCACCATCGGGCAGGTCCAGCCCAAGGGTGACCGAGGACGCATCGGCGGCCACCACATTCCAGACCTTGTGCTGGGTGCCCGCCGCACCGCTGTGCAGGGTGTGAATGCCGTTCTGGTTCTTTTCAAACGCATAGGCTTTGCCGCCGATCGTTGCGTGCCCATCGGTGAAACGGTTGACGACCGGGGCCACCAAAGAGCCGTGGTGGCGCAGTTTACCCTCATACTCTGCAAGGTCGTCGGACCCCAACGTCAGGTCATGGTCCACCCCGGCCAGCCGCACTGATTGCAGCGTGGCCCCTTTGGTGAGGATCGACGCGGACAGGCCATCCTTCGTCACGGTGATGCGCTTGACCTCGATCCCCGACGCGGTGGTTCCAAAGCTGGTGATGGTGGCATCTGACATTGTAGTCCCCCTGACATGCGCCGAAATTGGTGGCGGATGGCAGGGGCAGGGTCAAGGCTTATCAGCGCAGGTCACAAGCGCATCGCTGAGGTTGGTCAAAAGCGCGTCATATGCCGACGGGTTGGGGTCCAGCGTTGATCCCACCGGGTCAAGCGCGGGCCCAACCGTCAGCGCAGTGCCTTGGGCAAGGTTGTCAATCAACGCCGGATCGTGCTGTGCCTCGGGGAAAGCGCAGGCGATACCACCGCTTACGGCTTGTTCTCGCAGTTGAGACAGGCGCGCGGCACCGGGCGGGGCGGCATCTCCGGCAGCAAGGCCGCCCTGATAGGGCAGGTGGTAGGCTTGGGCGAAGTAGCCGTAGGCGTCATGATAGGTCACGAACGGGCGCATGTGGGTCAGTTTGGCGGCAAGGGTCGTGTCCAGTGCGGCGATCCGGGCGCGGGCAGCGGCGGCATTGGCGCGGTAGGTGGCGGCGTTGGGCGGGTCCATCAGGGCAAGCCGATCAGCAATCAGGCCGACCCAGGCTGTGCCATTGGCGGGGTCAAGCCAGGCGTGGGGGTTCAGGCCACCCTCGGCATAGTTCAGTCGTTTGGTCGCAGGTTTGTCCAGCAGAGTCAGGCTTTGCAGGTTTGGAGCCGACTGGATCGCGGTTTCCAGACCGGGGGTCAACGCTGGTCCGACCCAGATCAGCAGGTTGGAGGTGGCAAGGTCGCGCATCTGGCTGGGGCGCAGTTGCAGATCATGCTCGTCGCCGCCCTTGTCCAGCAACATGCCGGGGGTGCCAAGGTTGCCCATCACTTGTGCCACCAGTGCGGCGACCGGGGGAATATCGGTTTCAACTTTTGGCACATCGGCGCAGGCGGGGGTCGCGAGCAACAGAAGGGCAAGGATACGCATTTTGGACCTTTCGCGGCGAGGCGGTATGTTATATTGTTACGTGTCTAATGCGTTATAATATAACGTGTCAAGCGGGGTTTTCTGATGCATGACCACCTTCAACAGCCCGATCTGGCCTTTGCGCCGCACGACCACGCGCAATGCGCCGGCGACGTGATGGCTTTCGCCGTGGCTTTGGGTGGTGTTCGGCTGACACCGGTGCGCAAGCGGACCCTGCAGATCTTGCTGGAGGCGCACCGGGCATTGGGGGCCTATGATGTGCTGGAACGTTTGGCGGCGGAGGGGTTCGGCAATCAGCCGCCCGTCGCTTACCGCGCTTTGGAGTATCTGGAGGAGCAAGGGCTTGCGCACCGCATCCGCCGCCTGAACGCCTTTACGGCCTGCATGCATCCGGGTGAAGCGCATGCGCCCTCGTTCCTGATTTGCCGGGCCTGTCATGCTGTGGCAGAGGCGCCGGGCCGGCTGGTGGCGCAGGCTTTGGCCGAGGCCGCGCTGGCGGTGGGCTTCACGGTGGAACGCGCGACGGTAGAGGCTTTGGGCCTGTGTCCGGGCTGTGCCATGGCTGCGCCGGATGCCGATGGGGCCAAGCCCGCGACCTTGCGGGGGTTCGCCTGATGCTGCTTGCAGCCGAAAATCTGACGGTCCGGCTGGGCGGGACCGAGGTGCTGAGTGGCGTCTCGATGGCGGTGGAGCGGGCCGAGATCGTCACCATTCTAGGGCCAAACGGATCGGGCAAAAGCACGCTGCTGCGGGCCTTGCTGGGGATGGTTCCGGCGGCTTCGGGCCGGGTGGTGCGGGCAGAAGGGCTAAGGGTTGGTTACGTGCCGCAAAAGCTGGCGATTGACCCAAGCCTGCCGCTGTCTGTGCGGCGGTTCCTGTCGTTGCCGCACCTCGTGGATGAAGCTGCCGCGCAGGCGGCCTTGGCGCGGGTCGGGATGGAGGATTCCGGGGCCAAGCCCATCGCCGGCCTGTCGGGCGGGCAGTTGCAAAGGGTGATGCTGGCGCGGGCGTTGATCAAGGTGCCGGGGCTTTTGGTGCTGGACGAGCCGACGCAGGGCCTGGATCAGCAAGGTGAGGCGGGGTTTTACCGGCTGATCGAGGAGGTGCGGCAAGACACGGGTGCGGCGGTGCTGATGGTCAGCCATGACCTGCATGTGGTCATGGCCGCGAGTGACCGGGTGATATGCCTCAACCACCACATCTGTTGTGAAGGGACGCCCCGGGTCGTCTCGGCCGCGCCAGAGTATCGGGCCTTGTTTGGCCTTGGCACGCAAGGCGCGTTGGCGCTGTATCAGCACCGGCATGACCACAGCCATGATCTTGTGCAGGACCATAAGCCAGAGCAGGGGTTCGCGGCGGAGCACGGCCTCGACCATGAACACGTTGGCGGGCATGACAATGGCCACGGGCACAGCCACGGGCATGACAATGGCCACGGGCACGGGCACGGGCATGACCACGCCCATGACGAAAGCCACCGCCATGAGGCGGGCAAGGATCCCAAGGCTCCCGGACCAAAGGCGCATCGCCATGCTGGATGATTTCCTGATCCGGGCCGTTCTGGCGGGGGTGGGCGTGTCTTTCGCGACCGGTCCTTTGGGCGCGTTTGTCTTGTGGCGCCGGATGGCGTATTTCGGGGATGCCACGGCTCATGCGGCGATTTTGGGCGTCGCCTTGGCGCTGGCGGTGGATATGCCGGTGACGGTGGGCACGCTGATCGTGGCGCTGGCGATGGCGGTGACCGTTTCTGGCCTCGCCGCGCGGGGCTGGGCGGTGGACACCACATTGGGGGTTTTGTCGCATGGCGCGCTGGCATTGGGGCTGGTGGCGATCAGCTTTGTGCACGGCGTTCACACCAGCCTTGAGGCGTATCTGTTCGGCGACATTCTGGCGGTGACCAAGGGCGATCTTGTCTACATCTGGGCCGGGGCTATGGCCGTGGTGGCGCTGCTTGTGTGGCGATGGCAGGCTTTGCTGACCGCCACGCTGAACGCCGATCTGGCCCGGGCCGACGGGATTGATCCGGAGCGGGAGCGGCTGATCCTGACGCTGGCCTTGGCGCTGGTGGTGGCAGTGGCGTTGAAAGTGGTGGGGGCTTTGCTGATTGCCGCGATGCTGGTCATTCCGGCGGCAGCGGCGCGGGCGGTGGCGCGCGGACCAGAGCAGATGGCGGCTTTGGCCTCGGGGATCGGGGCTGCCGCTTGCCTTTTGGGGTTGGGGCTGTCCTTGTGGCAGAATACACCGGCCGGGCCGTCCATCGTGGCGGCAGCGGCGGGACTATTTGCGGTTTTGGCAGCGTTTGGCCGGTTGCGGCACTAGGGGGGCTACATGCAGCGTTACGGGATGATGATCGGCGTCAACGAGGAACAAAAGGCGGAATACATTCGGCTGCACGCGGCAGTCTGGCCGGATGTTTTGAAGATGATCACGGAGTGTCAGATCAAAAACTACTCGATCTATCTGAAAGAGCCGGAGAATCTGATGTTTGCCTACTACGAATATCACGGGCTAGACCATGCCGCCGACATGGCAAAGATGGCGGCTGACCCTGCGACGCAGGCGTGGTGGGCGGTGTGCATGCCGTGTCAGGCCCCACTGGCGACGCGCAAGGAAGGCGAATGGTGGGCCGGGATGGCAGAGGTTTTCCATCTGGCGTGAGGCGCTGCCGCTTTTCGCCCACCATGTCGTTTTCGGCCAACAAGTGTCGGGGTGACTGGACTGTTTTGTTTGGGATGCGGCACATATGGGGAAAATCCTGTACGGAGTGACCCTCATGAAAACCCATGTCAAAGCGCTGGTTGTT
>JBBRLL010000023.1:0-61698 GCA_038231395.1 Rhodobacterales bacterium | reverse complement strand
TTCATCCTCACGCGCCGCAATGCCGCGCCTTGGCAGGATCTGGCGCAGCAGGTGTTCAATCAGCAACGGGTCGTCACGCGCATAATAATCCGCCGTCATCGCGGCGAAATCGCGCCGCCCCAAGGCGCGCACGGCGCACAATCGCCAGTTCTGATGGTCAAACAGACTGGCATCCGCCTGCCCGTAGATGAAAGGATAGGGGTAGCGTTCCCAGTCATCGGGGCGTTCAACCCCGCGCCGCGCCGAAAAGCGCCCGGCGATGCGACCAAATTCCGGCGCCTCGGCCCGCATGGCCTGCGCCGGTAGCTCGTTGGCCAGTGGAGCATTCTGGGACACGAAATACCCCGACCGCCCCGCTGCCGCCAGATAGTCCTGCGCCACCAGTTCCGCGTAGGCTAGTGTGACCGTCAACCGGCTGACCTGCAGATGCACGGCAAGCCCGCGCGATGACGGCATCTTGGCCCCGGGCCGGAACCGCCCCGACAGAACACCCTCGGTCACCATCTGGCGGATGCGTTGCTGCAACGACCCACGCTCGGCCCCGGGCAGTACAAACGCTTCCGGCGGTATCGCGGCCATCAGGGCCTCCTTGTGACGATTGGCCGCCCCCGTCCCCACAAAGTCAAGCGGCGCAGCCTTTCGACCGCACCCCCTTTCATTTGCTCTTTGCCAAATACTCCACAGGGGTGCGGGGGTGTGAAACCCCCGCTTCTAGGCAACGTGTGCGGGGGGTGTGAAACCCCTGCAGCCTGTCAGCCGAAAACCCGCGTCAACGCGTTGTCGATCGCCCCGGTGATGGCATCAATGTCATCCTCCGTGGCGATCAGCGCCGGGCTTAGACACAGGGTATT
This sequence comes from Rhodobacterales bacterium, assembly GCA_038231395.1. Classification (GTDB taxonomy): domain Bacteria; phylum Pseudomonadota; class Alphaproteobacteria; order Rhodobacterales; family Rhodobacteraceae; genus Stagnihabitans. The sequence goes on along the minus strand of JBBRLL010000023.1, from coordinate 60,847 downwards.
GTTCAGCCCCGGGATCGACCGGTTGGTCATGCCGATGATCACGCCGTTGGCGTTGCAATCAGCCACGACGGCGGCGACGCGCTTTTCGTCCATCGGTTCCTTGGTCACCCGGTCAGCGACCAGTTCCGCGCCGCAGAACAGACCCTTGCCGCGCACATCGCCGATCACTTTGTGCTTTTCCATCAAGGCGTTCAGGTTGTCGATCACCCGCGCGCCCATGCGCAGCGTGTTGTCCAGCAGGTTCTCATCCTCGATGATCCGCATATTCTCAAGCGCTGCCGCAGGCCCCGCCGTGCAGCCGCCAAAGGTCGAGATATCGCGGAAATAGCTTAGCGGGTCCGAGGCATCGTCCTTGAACATGCCAAAAACCTCTTCCGTCGTCACCGTGCACGAAATCGCGGCATAGCCAGAGGCGACCCCTTTGGCCATCGTCACAAAATCAGGCTTGATGCCAAAGTGCTGATAGCCAAACCACGTGCCGGTCCGGCCGACACCGCAGACCACTTCGTCGATGTGCAACAGGATCGAGTACTTTTTGCAGATTTCCTGCACCCGTTCCCAATAGCCCGCTGGCGGCACGATCACACCGCCACCTGCCGTCACCGGCTCCAGCACCAGACAGCCGATCGTATCGGGGCCTTCGCGCAGGATGACCTCTTCGATGGCATCCGCAGCCCGCTCCCCATAATTTGCCACGTCCCATTGTTTGCGGTATTCTAGGCAGTGCGGCACCATCACGAACCCGTCCGGATACGGGCCGTACTGCATCGCCCGCTCCAGTTGACCCGAGGTGGCAAGTGTCGCAATCGTGGTGCCGTGATAATCGCGCTCGCGGTACAGGATCTTGTTCTTCTTGCCCGCGTGATGACGGTGCGAGATCTGGCGCACCATCTTGTAGACTTTCTCGTTCGCCTCAGAGCCAGAGTTGGAATAGTAGACCCGCGTCAGCCCCGGCATTTTCGAGATCAGCTTTTCGGCGAACAAAGCGCCCGGCACCGTGCCGTTCGACCCGGCAAAGTAGTTCATCTTGACCAGTTGATCGGCCACCGCCTTGGCCATACTTTCGCGGCCATAGCCCACGTTGACCGTCCAGACCGCACCCGACACAGCGTCGATATATTCCTTGCCCTTGGCATCCCAGACCCGCAGGCCCTTACCCTCGACAATCACGCGAGGATCGACGGTTTCGTACTGCTTGTGCTGGCTTAAATGGTGCCACACATGGGCACGGTCGGCTGCCACAACGCCGCTTAGGTCATTGGTCATCGTGTTCATCGGGGTCTCCTTCAAGCGCCGCTGGAATACGCGAATCGGACCGGGTCGCAGCCCGGCTTGCGTTACATCATGGGATGCATCTTCCGCCTTCCCACCGCAACTGGTTATGTCCAGAGCATGACTGGCGATAGCGCCAGACCACCGTGCCGCAGTTTCACACCAAATGCAGATCCCGTAAGCATTTTGGCAAAAGCGGCAATTGCGTGCGCGGTCAGGAAAGGGCAAAACTCTGGCGAACCTTGGGGGATGTCATGGCCGCAAACTGGATCGCCGTCGATTGGGGCACGTCGAACCTGCGCGTCTGGGCGATGGGTTCGGGTCAAATCCTGGCCCATGCCGAAAGCGACAAGGGCATGGGCAAGCTGGCCCCTGACCAGTTCGAGGCGGCCTTGCTGGACCTCGTGGCCTCGTGGCTGGGCCAGCGCACCCTTGTTCTGGCCTGCGGTATGGTCGGCGCACGGCAGGGCTGGGTTGAGGCCAAATACCGCGCCGTCCCCTGCACGCCCACCGATCCGGCTGGACTGACCCAAGTGGCTACCACCGACCCGCGCCTTGATGTGCGCATCGCCCCCGGCCTGAGCCAAGCCAAACCCGCCGACGTGATGCGGGGTGAGGAAACCCAGCTTGCCGGTGCCCTTGCCCTGCATCCCAATTTCGACGGCGTGTTCTGCCTGCCCGGCACCCATTCCAAATGGGCGCAGGTTTCGGCGGGTGAGGTGGTCTCGTTCCAGACCTACATGACCGGCGAACTGTTCGCGCTGCTGTCCACCCAATCCGTCCTGCGCCATTCGCTGACCACAGAAGGCTGGGACGACACCGCCTTTGATGAAGGCTTGTCGGACGCCCTTTCACGCCCCGACCGCATCGCCGCCCGCCTGTTTTCGCTGCGCGCTGAAGGGTTGTTGCACGGCCTGACCGCCCCCCAAGCCCGGTCCCGCCTGTCCGGCCTGCTGATCGGCATCGAACTGGCGGGGGCCAAGCCCTATTGGCTGGGCCAGCAGGTCAAGCTGATCGGCGCGCAAACCCTTGCCGCGTCCTATGCCCGCGCCCTTTCCCGACAGGGCCTGAAAGCCGACCGTCTTGACGCCACCGCCTGCACGCTTGCCGGCCTGTCCGCCCTTCATGCAAAGCTGAAAGCATAACATGCAACACCCGTCAGAACATCGGCGCAACCTGATCGCCATCCTGCGCGGCATCTCTCCGGCCGAGGCGCTGCCTGCCGCCGAAGCGCTGATTGCCGCGGGCATCACCCGCATCGAAGTGCCGCTGAATTCGCCCGACCCTTTGTCCTCGATTGCCGCGATGGCCAAGGCGTTTGGCGGGGTGGCACAAATCGGCGCGGGCACGGTTTTGACGGTGCAGGATGTGATGGCGGTGCAGGCGGCGGGCGGCACCCTCATCGTCTCACCCAATGCCGATCCGGAGGTGATTGCCGCCACCAAAGCGCGTGGCATGGCGTCATGGCCCGGTGTCATGACACCGACCGAGTGCTTTGCCGCCCTGAAGGCTGGCGCCGATGGGCTGAAAATTTTCCCGGCCAGCCTGATCGGCCCCGACGGTGTCAAAGCCATTCGTGCCGTCTTGCCCAAGGGCTGTCAGGTTTATGCGGTCGGCGGTGCCGGGGCCGCTAATTTCGCACAATGGTTCAACGCCGGGATTGATGGCTTCGGGATCGGCACAGCGCTTTACACCCCCGGCCTGTCCGCCGCCGAAATCGCCACCCGCGCCGCCGAAATCGTCGTCGCCTATGACGGAGCCAAGCCATGATCTTTGACGACCGCAAATGCGCCCTTGGCGAGGGCGCTTTCTGGCACCCGACCCGCAAGCAATTCTTCTGGGTCGACATCCTGAAGTGCCAGCTTTTGTCGCAGGACAGCACCGGCCCCAAGGTCTGGAACTTCGCCGAAATGGTGTCAGCGATGGCTTGGGCGGATGATGACGTGCTGTTGATGGCCAGCGAGCGCGAGGTCTTTCTGTTCGACCTTGAAACGGAATCGACGCGAACCCTGATGCCGCTGGAGGTTTCCAAACCCGACAACCGCTCCAACGACGGGCGGGCGGATCGGCAGGGCGGCTTCTGGATCGGCACGATGGGCAAAGACCCCACCGACCGCAAAGGCAAGGGCGCGATTTACCGGATGTACCAAGGCGAGGGGCGCAAGCTTTTCCCTGACATTTCAATCCCCAATGCGATTTGCTTTGCGCCCGATGGCAGCTTTGCCTATTTCGCCGACACCATGGCGCAACTGGTCTGGACCGTGGCATTGGACGCCGATGGCTGGCCCTTGGGTGAACGTTCGGTTTTCCTCGACTTCACCAGGACCGAGATTTACCCGGACGGGGCCACTGTGGACGCCGAGGGTAATTTCTGGAACGCCCAGTGGGGGTCGTCCCGCGTGGCCTGCTATTCCCCCGCTGGCGTGTTCCTGCGAGAGGTTGCGTTCAACGCCCCGCACACCTCTTGCCCGGCTTTTGGCGGCGCTGACCTGACCACGCTGTTCTGCACCACAGCCTTGGAAGAAATGTCGCCCGAAGCCTGTGCCGCCAGCCCCGATGCGGGCAAGGTCTTTGCCGTGGAAGGTGTGGCCATTGGTCTGCCGGAACCAAGGTTTCTGGCATGAAGCGCGGCTTGGGCGTTTGCTACTACCCCGAACAATGGGATGAAACTGTCTGGGAAGCGGACGCCACCCGCATGGCCGATCTTGGCCTGACATGGGTGCGCATCGGCGAATTTGCGTGGAGCCGGATGGAGCCTTCGCCGGCTCAATACGACTGGGGCTGGCTGGACCGCGCGATAGAAACGCTGGGGTCAAAGGGGCTGAAAGTGGTGCTTGGCACGCCCACCGCCACGCCGCCGCGCTGGATGATTGCCAGACATCCAGACATGCTGCCGGTCGATGCCAATGGCCAGGTGCGGGGATTTGGCTCGCGCAGGCACTATGATTTCAGCCATCAGGGCTACCGCACCGAATGCGGCAAGATCGTCACGGAACTGGCCGTGCGCTATGGGAAAAACCCGCACGTCGCCGCGTGGCAGACCGATAATGAATACGCCTGCCACAAGACGGTTCACAGCTATTCCGCCGCAGCGCTGGCGCAGTTTCATCTGTGGCTGGCGCAGAAATACCAAAGTATTGACGCGCTCAACCGCGCCTGGGGCAATGTGTTCTGGTCGATGGACTACGCCAGCTTTGACGAGATCACCCTGCCCAACCTGATGGTGACCGAAGCCAACCCGGCGCATGTCATGGCCTACCGTCGTTTCGCCAGTGACGAGGTGGTCAGCTTCAACAAGCTGCAGGTGGACATCCTGCGCAAACACTCCGCAGCGCCCATCGCCCACAACTACATGGGGCAGGTCACGGATTTTGACCATTTCGACGTGGGTGCCGATCTGGATATCGCGTCGTGGGATGCTTACCCCATCGGCTTTCTGGGCGACCATGTGGTGGCCAGCCCGGACCACAAGCGCCACTTCCTGCGGCAGGGTGACCCGGACTTTCAGGCCTTCCACCACGACCTGTACCGCGCAGTTGGCCGTGGCCGCTGGTGGATCATGGAGCAGCAGCCCGGTCCGGTGAACTGGGCGCCGTGGAACCCGGACCCCCTGCCCGGCATGGCCCGCCTGTGGGCCTGGGAGGCGTTTGCCCATGGCGCGGAGGCCGTGTGTTATTTCCGCTGGCGGCAAGCCCCCTTTGCACAGGAAACCATGCACGCGGGGTTGTTGCGGCCAGACTCGGCCCCGGCCCCGGCCTTTGACGAAGTGGCGCGTGTGGCCCGCGAACTGGCCGCCATGCCAGAGGTGCAACCCACGGCGGCTCCGGTGGCACTGGTGTTCGACTACGCCTCGGATTGGGCATGGACCACGCAGCCGCAGGGCCGCGATTTCAGCTACTTCCGGCTGGCGTTTGATCTTTACCGGGGGTTGCGCCGCCTTGGGCTGGATGTTGACATCCTGCCACCCGATACTGCCGACCTGTCCGCCTACAAGCTGGTTCTGGCGCCCGGCATCGCGACACTTTCGGATAACCTGCTGAATGCGCTGGCGGCTTTCAAGGGCACCGCGCTGGCAGGCCCCCGCGCCAATGCCAAAACGGTGGAGTTTGCTACACCGGTCCCCTTGCCGCCCAACCTGCCCGGCCTTGATGCCGTGGTGATGCGGGTTGAAAGCTTTCCGCCGGATGTGACGGTGCCGCTGACCCAGGGCGGTGCCTTCAAACACTGGCGCGAAAAGCTGGAGGGGTTGGCGATTGAGACCACCGAAGATGGCTTCCCCGCTGTCCTGAAAGGCGGAAAGCTGCACTATCTGGCCGGATGGCCCGATGACACCGCCTGCGACCGCATCCTTGCCAAATTGTGTCAGGATGAGGGGATCAGCATCCAACACATGCCGGAAGGCTTGCGCCGTCGCAGGGCCGGCGATGTCACATTCCTGATCAACTACAACCCGCACCCCGTTGCCCACAACGGCATCACTGTCGCCGCCTGCGATGTGCATTGGGGTCAAACGTGACACTGGCCGACAGCGCCTTTCAAGCCGCCGAAGAGTTGCGCGCCGGATGTGCAGCGGTGTCAGAGGCGGAGTTTGCGGCACTGGCCCAGGCCATCGCCACCGCGCGCCGCATCGTGGTTTATGGCTGCGGGCGCGAAGGGCTGATGATGCGGGCGCTGGCGATGCGGCTGTACCACTTGGGGCGCGATGTGCAGTGCCAGGGCGATATGTCCTGCCCTCCGCTTGGCGACGGGGATTTGCTGCTGGTGTCCAGCGGCCCCGGAACCCTGTCAACCGTTGCGGCGCTGATCGGTCAGGCAAAGGCTGCGGGGGCAAGGATTGCCTGCATCACTGGGGAACCGGATGGCCCTGACCCGCGCTCTGCTGACCTGGTGTTGGTGATTCCCGTGCAAACCATGGCGCGCGATCAAAGTGGCCCCACGTCGGTTCTGCCGATGGGGTCGGTCTTTGAAGGCACGATGTTCCTGATATTTGAGCTTCTGGTGCTGGCACTGCAACCAATGCTGGACGAAAGCCTAGAAACTATGCGCTCGCGTCACACCAATCTGGAATAGCGCGCTTCGCCCACGGCTAAAAATTATTCGCTTGCACAATCCTGCGCCGCTGGTTCACATCAGGAAAACAAGCGGCGGGACCACATGCCGGACCAGGGAACGACAAGTTCAAACGCGGGGCAACAGCCCATCGCCATCAAAGTCAGCGGGCTGCGCAAGTCTTTTGGCACGCATGAAGTGCTGAAGGGCGTCTCGCTTACCGCGCGTGAAGGCGACGTGGTGGCGATTATCGGCGGCTCCGGTTCGGGCAAATCGACCATGCTGCGCTGCATCAACTTTCTGGAAACCCCCTCGGGCGGTGCCATTGAAATTGGCGGCGAGAACATCCTGATGAAGCCCGATGGCCATGCCGCTGACAAGCGCCAGCTGGAAAAGGCCCGGCAAACCCTTGGCATGGTGTTTCAGAACTTCAACTTGTGGACCCACAAGACCGTGCTGGAAAACCTGATCGAGGTGCCGGTGCATGTTCTGAAAGTCTCGAAAGACGAGGCGATCACCCGCGCCCGCGCCCTTTTGGCCCGCGTGGGTCTGGCAGAGAAGGAGGGTGCCTTTCCCGCCTTCATGTCGGGTGGCCAGCAGCAACGCGCAGCGATCGCCCGCGCCTTGTGCATGAACCCCAAGGCCATGCTGTTTGATGAACCGACCTCTGCGCTTGACCCTGAACTGGTGGGGGAGGTGTTGCAGGTCATCAAGGGGCTTGCTGACGAAGGCCGCACGATGATTTTGGTGACGCATGAGATGAAGTTCGCGCGCGAAGTGTCGAGCCATGTCATCTACCTGCACAACGGCGTCATCGAGGAAGAAGGCCCGCCCGAACAATTGTTCGGCGCGCCAAAATCCGAACGTCTCAAGCAATTTCTGAAAACCGTGGGCTGAAAAAGACCTGCGGGACCACCAACCAACCGGGAGCTAACCATGAAGAAGTTTGTTATCGCCGCCGTTGCGGCCCTTGCCATTGGATCTGCCGCACAGGCCGATACTCTGAAAATCGGTGTTGCGGCCGAACCCTATCCGCCCTTCACCTCGCCCGATGCGGCAGGCAACTGGGTGGGTTGGGAGGTTGATTTTCTGGGTGCGATCTGCAAGCAGGCGCAATTGGACTGCAAGATCACCCCGACCGCGTGGGATGGCATCATCCCGGCTTTGACCGGGGGGCAGATTGACGTGATCATGTCCTCGATGTCGATCACGGCTGAACGCGCCAAGACCATCGACTTCTCTGACAAATACTATAACACGCCGGCCATGGTCGTCGTGAGCAAAGATTCGACCATCACCCCGGATCCGGAAGGCTTGAAGGGCAAGATTGTCGGGGTCCAGGTCTCCACGACCCACGCCGATTACACTGCGAAATACTTTGCGCCGGTGGCCTCTGAAGTGAAAACCTACCAGACGCAGGACGAGGCCAATCAGGATCTCGCGGCTGGTCGTCTGGACGCCATCATGGCCGACTCGATTGCTTTGGACGCCTTCCTGAAGTCTGACGCGGGCAAGGCCTGCTGCAAATCGGCGGGCAACGTGAAGGATGATCCAGAGATTCTGGGCGCGGGCGTAGGCTTTGGTCTGCGCAAGGGTGACCCGCTTCTGGCCAAGCTGAATGCCGCTATCAAAGCCGTGCGCGCCGATGGCACCTATGATGCCATCACCAAGAAATACTTCGACTTCGACGTTTATGGTTCCAAGTAATGATCTGCCCCTCAGCCGCACAACTTTCGTCACTGGAGCTTTTGGGCTTTGGTGACTGCGGCTGGGGGGCCACTTTGGTCTGGGGTCTGACCAATTCGATCATGATCGCGTTGGGGGCCTATGCCCTTGGCTTCGTCATTGGGGTCTGCGGCGCTTTTGGCAAGCTGTATGGCGGGCCGGTTGGTCGTGACCTTTGGGCGGTTTACACCACCATCGTGCGCGCCGTGCCGGAACTGGTGCTGATCCTGATCCTGTATTATGCCGTGCCGGGCCTGTTGAACGAGCTTCTGATCCGGCTCGGCCATGCCCGGGTCGAACTGCCGCAATTCCTGACCGGGGTTGTGGTTCTGGCGTTTGTGCAGGGCGCTTATCAGACAGAGGTGCTGCGCGGTGCCATCCTTGCCGTGCCACATGGTCAGATCGAGGCCGCCAGAGCGATGGGCATGCCGCCGCTTCTGGTCGCGTGGCGGGTGATCTTTCCCCTTATGACAGCCAACGCGGTGCCGGGTCTTGGCAACCTGTGGCTGAACGCCACCAAAGACACCGCCTTGCTGGCGGTCATCGGATTTTCGGAACTGACCAAAGCCACGCAGCAGGCGTCGTCCACCACCAAAGCCTTCTTCACCTTTTATCCGGCGGCGATGGGGCTGTATCTGGTGATCTCGCTGGTCTCGATCCTGCTGTTCAGCCGGATCGAGAAATGGGCCCGGCGCGGGCAGCGCGATGTGAGGGGATGATGAAAGAGTTTCTGAAACCCCACCGCATCGTGATGGCCCTACTGGCGCTGGTGCTTGTGGTGGTCTGCGTGGTCTATCTGCGGTGGGACTGGTTGGCCAAGCCGAAATATCAGGCTTTGATCGTCACCGGTCTGATCTGGACCATCGGGCTGACCGTCAGCACGATGATCATCGGCATGGTGCTGGCGATCCCGATCGGATTGGCGCAGGCGGCGGGCCCTTGGTACCTGGCCTGGCCCGCCCGGATGTTTTGCACGGTGATCCGTGGCACCCCGCTTTTGATGCAGCTTTGGCTTTTGTATTACGGGCTGGGATCATTGTTCCCGTCGATCCCATGGCTGAAAGACTCCGCCCTGTGGCCGATCTTGCGACAGGCCTGGCCCTACGCGGTGGTGGCCCTGTCGCTGTCGGTGGCGGGCTACGAGGGCGAGGTGATGCGCGGCGCCTTCAACGGGGTACCGCATGGCCAGCTGGAGGCCGGACGCGCGATGGGCATGCCTGCCTTCACCATCTTCCGCCGCATCTGGCTGCCACAGGCCTTGCAACGGGTGCTGCCGACCATCGGCGGCGAAACCGTGCTGCAACTGAAAGCCACGCCGCTGGTGTCGACCATCACCATCTTTGAAATCTACCGGGTGGCGGGGCAGGTGCGGCAGGACACTTTCATCATCTACGAACCCCTGCTGCTGCTGGCGGTGATCTATATGGCGTTGACCGGGCTTATCGTACTGATGTTCCGGTGGTTTGAGGGCAGAACGCCCACCCGCACCGCGTGAGGCTGGCCCAAGCGCCTTGGTCACGGATATTTTGGCCGGGATGAAATGGGAAAGGGAGGAGTTTTGCCCCTCCGCCCTTTTGGTGTTAGCCCTATGGTTCCGTCTCAGATGATCCCGGCTTCTTCGGCGTGGCGGGCTTCGGCCTCACGTGCCAGTTCGATGGTGGCGGCGCGGCGGCGGCGCACTTCGTAGATGGTTGCGATCACGAAGGTGACGAGGATCAGCAAAAGCGCCAACGCATTGATGGTGGGTGTGATGCCAGAGCGGACTTTGGAGAACACATACACCGTCAGCGTGTCAGCCCCGCCCCGGGTGAACAGGGTGACGTTGAAATTCTCGATCGACTGAAAGAACGAGATGGCGGCCCCTGCCCCGATGGCCGGGTAAAGGTGTGGCAGCAGAATGCGACGCATCACTTGGGCATGGCTGGCGCCAAGGTCCAAGGCGGCCTCCTCCAGCCCCTGATCAAAGCTTTGCAGGCGCGCGAGCACCAGAAGCATCACGAAGGACGCGATATAGCTGACCTGGCCGAGGGTGGACAGGTGCAGACCAGAGCCGATGCCGAAGTGGTTCCAGAACAGCAAGGTTGAAATGCCGATCACCACGCCCGGCACCAGAATGGGGGCCACCATCATGCCATACAGCACGGCGCGGGTGCGGCCCCCGATGGAGTTGACCAGAATAGCGCCCGACGTGCCAATCGGCACCGCCAGCGCCACCACCGCCAAAGCCACCAACAGCGTGTTGCGGAACGAAATCCAGATGCGGTTGTCGTTCCACATCGCCACGAACCACTGGGTCGTCCAGCCCTTCCACGGCACGATGGTTGGCAGTTTGGAGGCGTTGAAGGCCGCCCCGCTCATCACGAACAGCGGGATCAGCAGGTAGGCCAGAAAGATCACCATATAGAGGTGGAACAGGAAGTTGCGGTTTTTGGTCATCTGTCCCACCTATTTCGCGATGTCGGAAAGTTTGACGCCGAAGACCTTCATCGCCAATGACACGACCAGAGTGCAGGCGATCAGCAGGATGAAGGCGAAAGCGGCACCGGTGTTCCAGTCCTGCTGCTCCAGCATGATGCCCTGAATGGTCTGGGTGAACCAGTTCCCGGTGGTGGAGTTCAGGATGGCGGGCACCAGCAGCGACCCCGCCGACAGCATGAACACCATCACGGCACCGCTTGCGATGCCCGGTTTGGCATGCGGCAGGATCACCCGCCAATGGATGCGCCAGGCCGAGGCTCCAAGGTCATTGGCAGCCTCTATCTGGTTATTGTCCAGCGATTGCATGGCGTTATAGAGGGGGAACAGCATGAACAGCACATAAGTATAGACCAGAACCGCCACCACCGGGCTGTAACCGTCAATCCATCTGATCTCTGTGCTGATGATGCCAAGGGTCATCAACACCACGTTCAGCGGGCCTTTCAGGGTCAGGATGATGTACCACGCGAAGGACCGCAGCACCTCGGACACCCAAAGCGGCACGAACAACAAGAGGAACAGGGTGGGCAGCGATTTGGGCGAGGCGATTTTGGCCAGATAGTAGGACAATGGATAGGCCAGCACGAAGGTGATGAAGGTGACCACGGCGGAATAGGTCAGCGTCAGCACAAAAACCTTCATCCGGGCCGGAAACTGCACATGCAGGCCGAAGATCGGGAAATCCACGTCACTGCCGAAGATCTGCATGTAGTTGTGGAAGGAATAGGTGTCCTTCGGCCCGCCGACATCCACAATCGGCAAATAGGGCCGGAAAGAGCTTTCCAGCATTGTGAAATCCGGCAGGATCACCAGAATCCCCAGCCAAAAAACTGTCAGGCCGATGAAGGTGCAGGTCAGGCCCAAGCCGTAACGGCGCAGGAGGTTGTCCATGTCTTAGCCCCTCGCGCTGGCGCTGTCGGGCAGGATAGAGCAGTTCTTCGCGTCAAAGGTCATGTGCAATCTTGTGCCTTGCGCCGGAACCGCAGCGCCATCGTTGCGCAGTTCAGCGACCAGCGTGGTGCCGTTTTCAGTGACACCTTGAACGGAGATGAAGTTGCCCTCGAACGCCACCTCGGTCAGCGTCACCGGGACCGAGTTTTCGGTGCCGGGCGTCGCTTGCAGGATCATATGCTCTGGCCGGACATACAGCTTGCCTGCCGCAACGTCGGCGGCGATGCGGGCACGGAACTGGCCGATGGCGGTGGAAAAACTTGCCATCCCATCGGCGCGGTTTTGGACATCACCGGTGAAGATGTTGTTTTCACCCACAAACGACGCGACAAAGCCGTTGACTGGATTGTTGTAGATGTCACGCGGGTTGGCGACCTGTTGCAGGCGGCCCTGGCTCATGACGCCGACACGGTCAGACATCGCCAAAGCCTCTCCCTGATCGTGGGTGATATAGATGAAGGTCACGCCGGTGCGCTTTTGAATGGCGCGCAGTTCGGCGCGCATGTGCTGGCGCAGCTTCAGATCAAGCGCGGACAAGGGCTCATCCAGCAGCATCACCTTGGGTTCCACCGCCAAAGCCCGCGCGATGGCAACCCGTTGTTTCTGACCGCCGGAAAGCTGGCTGACCATCTTGTCCGCACTGTCATGCAGATCGACCAGTGCCAGCAATTCCTCGGCCCGCGCCCGGCGTTTGACCTTGTCGACACCGCGCACCTCAAGTCCGAAGGCGATGTTTTCCCAGATCGGCATCAGGGGAAACAGGGCGAGGTTCTGGAAGATCAGTGCTGTGGGCCGCTGGTTCGGCCGCTGGCCCTGCACATCCTGACCGCCGATGCGGATGACGCCCTCGGTCGGGTCGGTGAAACCGGAGATCATCCGCAGGATCGTGGTCTTGCCACAGCCCGACGGTCCGAGAAAGGAAAAGAACTCTCCCGGCTGGATGCTGACATTCACATGGTCAACAGCCCGGAACTTCCCGAAATCACAGCAAACATTGTCAAGATCAATCCCGGCGCTCATGGATGTATCGGTCCCCTGTTGGTCTTTTGATTTGATTGGCGCAGTTGAACCGCGCTTTAAAGTTGCGCCGGGCCCGATGGACCCGGCGCAAACCGATTGTGCCGTCAGATCAGGGCGAACCCGTTCTCAGGACGCCCCGAACTTCAGGAAGCCTTGTACTTGTCAGCATACTCGCCGCGCTTGGCGACGAATTCTGCCGTCTGTTCCGGCCACCACCACAGTTTTGACAAAGCGGCGTCGTTGAACGCGGAGGAGTAGTAGGTGGCCACGTCGGGGCTCATCAGATCAATGCCGCCCTTGCCGACCGGGTTGGAAGAGAAGGCCGTTGCCCAGCCCGCAGCGCCTTCAGGAGTCGAAACGAACTTCGCCAGTTCATGCGCCTGATCGACGTTGGCGGCATTTTTCATCAGGACAAAACCCTGATGCCAAGCGAACGCCCCTTCAGCTTCAGGCACGTAGCCGTAGCCGTCATTGCGCAGGTTGTAGCCCGTCGAATCCCAGCAATGGCCCAAAGTCGCCCCGTTCGCCACAAAACCGGCGTTGGCTTCGTTTTCGCCCGACCAGAACTGGACCACGTTTTTCTTCGCCTTGACAGCCTCTGCCAGAGCGATGTCCCACAGGGTGACCATCTTGGTCATGTCCGAGTATCCGTCCAGCCACGGCATCGGCAGCTTGCCCGTCGCATCCAGATAACGCCCCATCGCAGCCAAGGCCGAGTGCGGACGCAGCACGACCTTGTTGTCCTGATTGAACAGATCGCCCAGCGAGGGCGGCGTGCTCAGCTTGGCGCCGTCTTTCTTGAAGACCAGCGCTTCGGTGCCCCAGTTGGACGGCACATAAAACAATTTGCCGTCCTTGTCCTGCGACCGCTTGGCAGCAGCGCCATCGGCCAGACCCGGCAGATAGTTGGCCATGGCCAGCTTTGCCGGATCGAAGGCTTGCAGCAGGCCGTTGGAATTCCAACCAGCCCAACGGTCCAGCGTCGGCTCTGCCATGTCGATGCCGCCTGCCTGGATCGCAACCTTGGCCTGGGCAAATTCGGTGTCCTGATCGGGCTGCTCGTTGAAGTTCACCTTGATGCCGGTGGCTTTGGTGAAGGCCGGGAACACTTTTTCGGCCAAGGCAGGATAGCCGGCCCAGCCCATGAAGTTCAGCTCGCCCGAGGAGGCCAGCGCTTTGGAAGAGATCAGCGCCGGAGCAGCCAGTGCGCCGAGGCCCGCAGCCGTGGTCTTCATAAAGCCACGACGGCTGATGGTGTTGTCTTTCGTCACGTCAGTCTCCCTTTGTTGCCGCTTGCGCGGATATCGACGGGGAGTTGTTAGGCCGATGACGCAGGCCCGCCCCGTTCTTGAAGGATCGTGGTAGACCCGCCGCATGACAGATTTGCGACAGGGCAACCTTTCCCTGCGCGAACCTTACCCTGTCTTGCGGTGCCTGTGTCAACTGCACTGTTACAAAGCACCCGGCATGGCCTGGTAAATTTCAGTGGGCAAAGCACGGACCGGGTCTATAGCGGCGCTTTTCAGCATTTGTACGACATATTGGTCGGTGATCGCGGTTCTGCCCCCGGCCCGCTGTGTGGGCAATCCCACAACCTCGGCGCGAATTGGGGGCAGGCAAATGGTCCTTTGCGAAATGGCGTCTCTTTTGCAGCAAGATGCCGTACCTGAGTCGGTGGTGTAAGCGGCGGAGGTTGCGCGACCACTTGCCAGACTATGTCGGTCGAAGTGTCGTATGTGGGTGTGTCTGGCGCTGCCAATTCGACCCTGAGCGCGGTTTTGCATGAAACACGCGGCTCAAGCGAACCGCGACGGGAACGGTCCTTTGCGCGTCCCCCCTTCCCTCCGCGTCCAACCCCGCCTAACCTGCGCCAAACCTGCGACCAACGCGAAAGCCCAGTCACAAAACCGCTGTCGCTAAACCGCTGTAGCAAAACCACCGCCGCCAAACCACCGCCCCCAAATCCCGTCGCAAAACTCAAGGAGCGCCCGTGACCCAATCCCCCGGCACTTACGTCACCCGAGTCTGGCTGCATGGCGTTGGCCCCGCCCTTGCCCTGCTGCGCGACGGCACGCTTTACGACATCACCGCCAAGGCCGCCCCCACCATGCGCGACCTATTGGAATTGCCGGACCCGTTGACCTATCTGACCAAGGTTGAGGCCCGCCCGATTGGCACGCTGGACATCCTCACCGCCGCCTCGACCGAGGCTGGTGGCGACACGACTCGCCTGCTGTCTCCCGCCGATTTGCAGGCGATCAAGGCCTGCGGCGTCACCTTTGCCCGGTCGATGATCGAACGGGTTATCGAAGAGCGCGCCGCCGGGGACGCTTCGCGCGCCAATGCCATCCGCGCCCGGATTGCCGATATCCTTGGCACCAGCCTACGCAACCTGAAGCCCGGTTCGCCCGAAGCTGCCGAGGTCAAACGCCTGCTGATCGCCGAAGGCCTGTGGTCGCAGTATCTGGAGGTCGGCATCGGCCCCGATGCCGAGGTGTTCACCAAAGCCCCGCCGATGGCTTCTGTCGGTCAGGGCGCGTCGATTGGCCTGCACCCCATCTCAAAATGGAACAACCCGGAGCCGGAGGTGGTACTGGCCGTCAACTCCCATGGCCAGATCGTTGGTGCTACCTTGGGCAATGATGTCAACCTGCGCGATGTGGAGGGGCGGTCGGCCCTGCTGTTGGGCAAAGCCAAGGACAACAATGCCAGTGCGGCCATTGGCCCGATGCTCCGGTTGTTTGACGACAGCTTTACGTTGAAGGATGTGCGACAGTTGACACTGACCCTGACGGTCAAGGGTACGGATGGCTTTACGCTGGAAGGTGGGTCGTCGATGGCCGAAATCAGCCGCGACCCTGCCGATCTTGTGGCGCAAACCATTGGCACACATCACCAATACCCCGATGGCTTCATGCTGTATTGCGGCACCATGTTTGCCCCTGTGCAGGACCGTGACGGCGTGGGGCAAGGCTTTACCCACCATCTGGGCGATCTTGTGACCATCGCCACCCCCGCTTTGGGCAGCCTGTCCAACACCGTCCGCTTGTCCACCGAGGCACCGCCGTGGACGTTTGGCACCGCCGCCCTGATGCGCAATCTTGCCAAGCGCGGTTTGTTGTAAAACACCAAACCCATGGCCAAAACCCCGCGCTTCTTTCGCCTCGCCGCCGCTGACCGTCGCACCGCTTTGATAGAGGCGGCACTGGCCTGCATGGCCGAGGGCGGGATTGCTGCCTTTACGGTGGATCGGGTCTGCACCAAGGCGCATGTCTCACGCGGGCTGATCACCCACCATTTTGGCGGCATGGCGGACCTGCTGGCGGCCAGTTATGCCTATCTTTATGCGCAAGCGATCCCGGGTGCGGCGGCCCTGCCGGACGGACCAGCCCGTCTGCCCGCGCTGTTGGACGCCCTGTTCGACCCGGTCCAGTTCAATCGGCCGGTGCTGAACATCTGGCTGACGATGTGGGGTGCCATCTCTAACACGCCGCAGCTTGGCGCCGAACATCGCAGCCAGTATGCCAGTTACTGCCAGATGGTCGCCCAAATCCTGTCAGACGAGGCGCGGGCGCGAGGCCGCTCGCTCCCCGCCGATACCCAAGCCCACACTATGGCCAAGTCCTTGATCTGCCTTGTCGATGGCCTTGGCCTGCAGCACTGCATCGACCCGGACTCGATGCCGCCCGCCCAAGCCCGCCAGGCAGCCGCCGATTTCCTGATCCAAATTCTGGAGCCTCCATGATCCGCACCAATTTTCCCCACCCGGTTCGCGTTATCGAAAGCCTGCCGGTCCCGCTGCCCGATGGCACCATTCTGTCGGCCAAAGTCTGGCTGCCCGAGGGGACCGGCCCGGTCCCCGCAGTGCTGGAATACCTGCCCTACCGCAAACGCGACGGCACAAGAACCCGCGACCAAGGCCTGCATATGTACCTTGCGGGCCATGGCTATGCTTGCATCCGGCTGGATATTCGCGGCATGGGCGACAGCCAAGGCATCCTGGCCGACGAATACACCGCCGTCGAACAGCAAGACGGCTGCGACGCGATTGCGTGGATTGCGGCGCAGGACTGGTGCGACGGTTTTGTCTCGATGCTGGGCATTTCATGGGGCGGATTCAACGGCTTGCAGATTGCTGCCCGCCAACCACCCGCCTTGAAAACCGTGATCACCCTGGGGTCAACTGATGACCGCTATGCCACCGATGTCCACTATATCGGCGGCTGTCTGTCGAAGGACAATGTCGATTGGTCCGCCACGATGATGGCGCAAAACGATCTGCCGCCGGACGCGGCCATCGTGGGTGACCCCTGGCGCGCGATGTGGATGGAACGGATTGCGGCGAATGAACCGTGGTCGCACATCTGGATGGCGCATCAGCGCCGCGACGCCTATTGGCAGCAAGGCTCGATCTGTCAGGATTTCTCTGCCGTAAAGGTGCCGGTTTATGCGGTGTCTGGATGGTCTGACAATTATTCGGAGGCGATCCCGCGACTGTTGGCCGGACTTGGCGGTCCGCGCCTTGGTCTGATCGGGCCTTGGGCGCATAGTTTTCCACATGATGTGACGGTTGGCCCGGCCATCGGTTGGCTGCAAGAGGCGCTGCGCTGGCTGGACCATTGGCACAAGGGGCGCGCCACAGGGATCATGCAAGAACCGATGCTGCGGGTCTGGATGCAGGAAACGGTGCCGCCGCAGACGTGTTACACACACCGCGCCGGGCGTTGGGTGGGTGAGGCTGAATGGCCCTCGCCCCGCATTCAGCCGCATAGGTTTTACCCCGGTGCCACCCTTGAACCTGCCCCGCAGACCGGGCAGGCCACCATCCGCTCCCCGCTTTGGGTCGGCATGGCGGCCGGTGAAATTGGCCGCTATGGCGAGGATGCCGATTGGCCGGGCGATCAACGCGAGGATGACGCGGGCTCGCTGGTCTGGCTTACCCAACCGCTGGAGGAAAGGTTTGAAATTCTTGGTGCGCCGCGCCTGCGTCTGCGCTTTCGGTCTGATCAGCCGCAAGCCTTGGTGGCGGTCCGTCTGAACGAGGTGGCCCCGGACGGTACATCCACCCGTATCAGCCTTGGCCTGTTGAACCTGACCCACCGGACCAGCCATGAAAACCCCCAAGCGCTGACCCCCGGCCTATGGACCGAGGCTGAGGTGGAATTGGACGACATTGCCCACGCTTTCAGCCCCGGCAACCGTATCGGGCTTTCGGTTTCCACCGTCTATTGTCCCATCGCCTGGCCCTCACCCAATCTGGCAACCCTGACCTTGGATCTCGCAGAATGCGCCCTGACACTGCCCCATAGGCCGCATAACCCGCAGGATGCCAACTTGCGAGCGTTCGATCTGCCTGAAACCGCGCCCGAAACCCCGTCCATTTCTCACCCGGTGCCGCCCGATAGCCCGGCCAAAATCCCGCGCAGGGTGACGCGGGATTTGCTGTCGGGCCGGATCACGGTGGATTTCCCGCGCTGGACCTATGACCTTGAGATGACGGACATCGGCCAGCGCGTCACCTCGGAAGGTTTTGCGCGCTTTGCGATTGTGGGCAATGATCCGCTGAGTGCGGAAACCGAATGTGGTTACAAGGTCGTCCTGCACCGGCCTGACGTGGTGGCCGGCCATGCAAGTGGCACAAAAATGACCTGCGATGCCAACCACTTCCACCTGACCACTTGGCTGGAGGTGTCAGAGAACGGCATCACCATCTTCCGCCGCGACTGGCAGAAAAGCTTTTTGCGCGACAACGTTTGACCACAGCGCTCCGGAAAAGCCCTTGGCGGCAGCTTCCGGCCAAGATGGACGGCGTCCGGTATACCCTAGCCCATGACCTTGGTGCCCAGGCCATGCCCCTCAGCCGCTTTCTTCTTGGCCGACGCCTCGCGCAGCGCCTCGACCGAGCGGACATCCAACCGCGCCGCGCCAGCCCAGTCCTTGGTCTTGACCTTGGGGTTCTCCAGCCGCTTTTTCGCCTCTGGAATCGCGTGGGCGTACTGCGGCAACCACTTGGCTTGGGCCACCAGCATTTCGTCCACCATCTGCCAGACCTCTTCCGGTGTGCAGATCGCACCGACCAAGGGATCATGAAGAACTGACTGTTTCAGCAGTTCGACATCGCCCGTCACTGCCGCTTTCATCCCCATGCGCTGCACATTCACACTCGCCATACAGGTCGCAGCGCAGGCATCGGGCAAGGTAATCCCCTCCACCATGTTGATGCCGAACCGGTCCACGAAACCGGGGCTTTCAATGATGCAATCGGCGGGCAGGTTCTTGATCACCCCACCATTCTTCACGTTGAAATGCCCCCGATAGGTCCGCCCGGTTTCCAGCCCTTCCAGAATATGGCTCGCATGTTCATCGGTCCGCGCATAGTCGGCCAACTGCCCGCCCGCCTCTTCCAGAAACTTCGGGAAGTCCTCTTCGAACCAGTTCCGGTTCTCGGTCGAATAGCGCAGATAGCCGCCGGTTTCGCCGTGGATCCACTCATCCATGCTGATCCAGTCCAGAATTTCACCCGGGCGCTTGCGATACCACGGCAGGTATTCCGACAGATGCCCGTTGCTTTCGGTCGAGTAAAACCCGAAACGTTTCAGCACGTCGATCCGCACCTTTTCCTGTTTGGAGAAGGTCGGATGCGCCTCAAACGCCGCCGTCAATTCCTCACGCGACACCTTGCGCGCTCCGTGGCGGATATCAAGATACCAGGTCTGATGGTTGATCCCCGAACAGATGATCGAGGTCTCCTCCATCGGCACACCCAAAGCGCGGGAAATCTGGCGATGCCCGTTCTGCACGCCGTGACACAGGCCGACCGTGTTGACATGGCCATGGTCAATCGCAGCCCATGTCATCATCGCCATCGGGTTGGCGTAGTTGAGCAGTAGCGAACCCGGCTCGCACACCTCGCGGATATCGGCACAAAACTCCAGCATCGCCACGATACCGCGCTGCGCATACAGGATGCCACCAGCGCAGATCGTATCGCCAACGCATTGATCGACCCCGTATTTCAACGGAATGCGGATGTCATCGGCAAACGCCTCAAGCCCGCCGATCCGCACCACGTTCATCACATAGCGCGCGCCTTCCAAGGCACGGCGGCGGTCGGTGGTGGCCGTCACGCGGGTCTTCAAACCGTTCACCGACACAATCCGCCGGATGATCTGCGTGATCATGTCAAGGTTGTGCGCGTTGATATCGGTCAGCGCGATCTCGATATCCTCAAACTCCGGCACCTTCAGAATATCCTGACACAGCTTTTTGGTGAAACCCACCGAGCCGGCCCCGATGATCGTGATCTTGAATGTCATGGCATCCTCCTCTTTGCCAAAAAGGCTAGCCCTCAATGGCCAAAGGGAGTAGAGAAATCTTGTGCGATGATGGGTAATTTCATGCTTTCTGACCTTCTGGTTCACGGCCATGACCTGCGTGCCTTGCCCGGTCCAAAAGGCCCGGCCCCCCTGCACTGCCGCGTCGCTGCTGTGGGTTACGAACAGCGCCGGAATGAGGTTTATTCGTGGGACGGCCTGAACCGCGGCACCCAACCTTTCCTTGTCCTGCAACACACCACCCTCGGCGAGGGCCGCCTTGATCATGCCGGCACCCACTACCGCCTGAGCCCCGGTCAGACGATGCTGGTCACTATCCCGCAGGCGCACCGTTACTGGCTGGAACGGGGTGGCCATTGGGAGTATTTCTGGCTGGTGATCACGGGTCGTGAGGCGCTGCGTCTGGCCCGCGAGATCCTTGATGCAGCGGGCCCCGTCCTGACCCCCGGAACCGCCCTTACCGACCGCATGGCCGACGCTTGCCTGACCTTGCTGACCTT
Organism: Rhodobacterales bacterium; assembly: GCA_038231395.1. Classification (GTDB taxonomy): domain Bacteria; phylum Pseudomonadota; class Alphaproteobacteria; order Rhodobacterales; family Rhodobacteraceae; genus Stagnihabitans. Next base: position 40,518 of record JBBRLL010000023.1, on the reverse strand, counting down.
GCCAAAACCGACCCAAGGCCAGATCTCCACCGCTGCCTACACAGCGCTGACCGCCCTGCACGATGCGGCCTTTGGCCTGCGCAGCCCCGAAAAACCCCTGCCCCCCGCCCTGACCCGTGTGACCGCGTATATCGAGGCCAACCTGTCCGCCCCGCTGCCCATCGACCGCCTTGCCACCATCGCAGGCATCAGCCGCGCTCATTTCGTGCGCCATTTCACCGCGACCTTCGGCACCCCGCCGTCAGACTACGTGCAGGCCCGCCGTCTGGAACGCATCGAACGCCTGCTCTTGGCCACCGAGATGAAAGTCTCCGAGATTGCCCGTGCCACCGGGTTCCAAGACCCCAACTACCTAGCGAAAGCTTTCCGCAGACACCGCGGGATGGCCCCGCTGGAGTTCCGCGCGACCCGGGCGGAGGCGGTCTAGCGGCGCATCGGCGCCGTTTATCAACTTGTCACCGAACGCCATGACACCGGCCATCGCGCAAATATGCCGCACCCGTCGGGTGATGGATCTTTCTCCACCGCAGTATATGTTGGGGAAGCTGAATAGAGACGGTTTGACGAGAGGGTCAGGGCGATGAAAGACGTCCGCATGAACGTTGGGACGATAGAAGACACGACGATGGCAGACATGGCATCTCTTCCGGCCAATCAGGCCGCTGAACCGGTGGTTCACTATGTCCCGCGCGATTTTCGCGACCGCTTCGCCCTGCGTCTTGTCAAATTCATGCGGATCTTTGCCGACAGATTCTTTTCCACCCGCTACGGCCACCGCGCCGTGGTCCTGGAAACCGTAGCCGCCGTGCCGGGCATGGTGGGCGGTTTGCTGCAACACCTGAAGGCGCTGCGCCATATCCGCGATGATCAGGGTTGGATCCGGGAGCTGATCGAAGAGGCTGACAACGAACGCATGCACCTGATGACCTTCATCAAGATCGCGCAACCCTCTGGCGTTGAACGCTTTTTGATCGCAACCACCCAACTGGTTTTCTACAACCTGTACTTCTTTTTGTACCTTCTGGCCCCCCGCGTCGCGCACCGCGTGGTGGGTTATCTGGAGGAGGAAGCCGTTGTAAGCTACACGCATTACCTGGCGCAAATTGATGCCGGTAACGCCGAAAACGTGGCGGCCCCCCAGATTGCGATAGACTACTGGCACCTGCCCGCAGACGCCCGTTTGCGCGACGTCGTTCTGGTGATCCGGCAGGACGAGGCGGGCCACCGCGACAAGAACCACAACTTCGCCAACCAGATCGCAACCGGAGCGCATCCGTAAGGCGGCGCGCGTGGGGCGACATGCAAGCGCGTGTTGCAACCCAAGCAAGCCAAGGTCAAAGTCTCATCTGCTTGACTTGCAAATGCACCGCTTCAAACGTCAACAAAACCTGAGCGTTTTGAACTTACGGTGATAGTCAACGCTTTAACAATTATTTCACAGGTGAAATCCCCTCGTTTTCACACCGCCTTCAACCCCTCCAACCAAGCCCGATGCGGCACACAAGCCTCCGCTGCCTTGGAATATTCCGCCACCAGCCCGGCGTGGGTCGCCCGAGTCCTGTCTCTGCCTTTCGGATCGGCCGCCATCGCCGCCCTTGCGGCGGTCTGGTTCAAAAGGCCAAGCCCGTTCAGGACCGGGATATAAAGCTGGCCTTGCAGATGCGGCAAGCCAAGGGGGAAAGGGGCAAAGTCGGCAGGCTCGGGCAGGCGGGTTTGCCACAGGGCCAGCCGGTCGTGGATGAAGGCGGGATGAGAGGCTGCGACGTCTTGCCAGAACGGGCTGTCGCGCCGCTCACTCACATAGTGAAACCGGATGAAATCGCGAAAGTCATCGACTTGCTGCGCTACGGCGGAGTTGTATTTCGCAGGACCGGACGGGTCATCCAGCCATTCGGCGAGCAGCATCAGTTGCACGATGGTGCCGTGGATCGAGGTCGCCTCCAGCGGTTCCAGAAAGCTGGAGGACAGGCCAAGGGCGACGCAATTGCCGATCCAAGCCCGATCCTGCCGCCCGGCGTTGATCCGGATGTCGTTTCGGGGGTGGATTTCATAGCCCAAAGCCGCCTCGACCTCGGCTTTGGCCGCCTCGGGCGTGGTGTGACGGTCGGAATAAACATACCCCATTCCATAGCGGTCTTGGGTCGGGATTTGCCAGATCCAGCCGTTCTTTTGCGCCCAGGCGGTCGTGCAGGGGGCAATCTCTTCGCCGTCTTTCAGGTCAACCCAGAACGGCATGGCGCGGTTGACCGGCAGCAGGTCGCCGTAGCTGATCCATGCAGCGCCCATCTCACCGATCAGACCCCGGCGGAACCCGGTGCAATCAAGAAAGAAATCACCCTCGACCTGCGCACCGCTTTCCAGAGCCAAAGCGGCAATCCCGGCCTCGTCCTTTTCCACCCCCTTCACCTGATCGTCGATCACGGCGATGCCCTTGGCCTTTTTGCGCAGCCACGCCCCGGCGAGCGATTGGTCAAAATGAAAGGCGTGGTGGAACGGCCCGGCGGGAAAGCTGCGGCCATTTTTCACCGCCACCGGAGCGCGGTTCTTGGCCAGCAGATGCTGAAACAGATGCGCCTCACCGACCGAACGGCCCGCAGCCACGGCGTAGGTGTCCAACGGCACCCCCGGCGACACCAAGGCAGGGTCATCAATCGGGCCGTCATAGCTATGCCCCACCCGCCGCCAATCGCGGTGGCGGATGGCGTATTTGATTGTTGCACCGGTTTCGCGCAGGAATTCGTCCTCGTCGAGGCGAAGATGCTTCAGCATCTGGCGGAAGACGGCGGTGGACCCCTCACCAACACCAATGGTGCCGATCTTTGAGGATTCAATGACCGTAATACGGGTGCCCCAGCCTTTGCGGCCCGCGACATCGGCCAACATCATCGCAGCCAGCCAACCGGCCGTGCCGCCGCCGACAATGACCAGATGCCGCGGCGGCAATCAGGCCACCTTGGAGGTTTTCACCCGCGCCCATTCCGGCAACCAATCACCATGCGCGACCAGCAAATCATGGGTCAGCGCCCAGATCTGATCAAGGTCCAATTCCGCCCCGGTATGAGGGTCAAGCATGGCGGCGTGATAGATGTGCTCCGGGTTTTCGGTCAGAAGCGCCTGCACCGTCAGGTCTTGTACGTTGATGTTGGTGCGCATCAGGGCGATCAGTTGCGGCGGAATATCGGTCACGATGGTCGGTTGCAGGCCCATGTGGTCTACCAGGGTGGGCACTTCGACAGCACAGCCATCGGGCAGTTGCGGGATGTATCCCTTGTTGCCGTGGTTACCGTAAATCACCGACGGCTCTCCGGTCACGACCGAATTGACGATCTGGCTGGCGTATTCGTGGCTTTCCTTGACCTCAACCATGTTGGCCTCTTTCAGGGTCGCCGCTTCTTTCTTCCAGCGGGCAATCTGTTCGATGCAGCGCTTGGGATATTCGTCGAGGGGAATCCCGAATTTCTCGATCAGGTCGGGCCGGTCACGCTTGATGAACCATGGGGTGTATTCGGCGAAATGCTCGCTGCTTTCGGTGACAAAATAGCCCAGCCGCATCAGCATTTCATAGCGCACCTTGTTGGGGCAGCGCGGGTTCCAGGACGAAGGCTTGGGAAAACGCCCCTCGCGGTAGCCCTGTTTCAGCGCCGGGTAGAGGTCTTTGTACGACCCATCCGCCTGACGGTGTTCGAACGACATGTAAAACGCCATGTGGTTGATGCCACCGGCGCGGTAGCGGATGTCCTCGACCGGAATATCCAGATCGCGCGCCAGTTCAGATGCAGTGCCCTGGACGGAGTGGCAGAGGCCGACCTGCCGGATTTTCGGATACTTCGCCGCAATCGACCAGGTGTTGATCGCCATCGGGTTGACGTATTGCATCATGATCGCGTTCGGCGCGACCTGCATCATGTCTGCACAAATGCTCCACAACGCCGGAACCGTGCGGATGCCGCGCATGATGCCGCCGATGCCAAGCGTATCGGCGATGGTCTGGCGCAGACCGAACTTCTTGGGGATGTCAAAATCGGTGATCGTGCAGGGATCGTATCCGCCGACCTGAAAACAGCAGACCACGAAGTCTGTGCCGTGCAAAGCCGCACGCTGATTGGTATAGGTCTTGACCGAGGCTTTGTTGCCGAGGGTCGTGGCCATCTTGCCGACGATGATCTCGGACTCGGCCAACCGTTCGGGGTTGATGTCCATCAGGCGGATTTCGGCTTGGGCAAGTGCGGGGCGCGACAGGATGTCGCCCGCGATGTTCTTGGTGAAGACGGACGAACCGGCTCCGATGAAGGTGACAACAGGTTTAGCCATGGGATCCTCAGATTTCTTTAGGGCGTGAAAGGGGTGCCTCAGGTCGCGATCTCGAAAGCGGCGCGGACGAGGCGTTTGGTGTAGTCGGTGGCCGGGCGTTCCAGCACGTCAGCCACCGGGCCTTGTTCGACGATATTGCCGTCCTGCATCACGATCACCCGGTGGCACAGGGCGCGAACCACCTTCAGGTCATGACTGATGAACAGATAAGACAGGCCACGGTCGCGCTGCAATTGGCGCAGCAGCTCGATGATCTGGGCCTGAACCGACAAATCGAGGGCAGACGTCGGCTCGTCCAGCAGGATAAACTCCGGCTCCATCGCAATCGCGCGGGCAATCGCCAGACGTTGGCGCTGCCCACCCGAAAATTCGTGCGGAAAGCGGTTCAGGATGGTGTCGGGCATGCCCGCATCGCGCAGCGCCTTTTCCACCCGCGCCACCCGATCTTTGGACGAGGTGCCCAGCCCGTTGACGATCAGCCCCTCTTCGATGATCTGGCGCACCGACATGCGGGGGTTAAGGCTGGCGAACGGGTCCTGAAACACCACCTGCATCCGGCTGCGCAATGGCTTCATCTGAGCGCGGTCAAATTTCTCGATCCGCTGGCCAAGGAACGTCACCTCGCCGCCGGTCAGTGTGTTCAGCCGCAGCAAGGCCTGCCCGAAGGTGGTCTTGCCAGAACCGGATTCCCCGACCAGACCCAAGGTTTCACCGCGCTTGAGGTCAAGGGAAAGCCCATCCACCGCCTGCAATTTGGAATAAGTGCCGCGAAACGCCCCGCCGCGCCGCAAAGTATAGGTGACGCGGACATCTTTGCCGGACAGGACACTTTCGGTGCCAACCTCCATCGCGTTGGCCTGGCCCTTGGGTTCCGAGCCGAGAAGACGCTTGGTGTAGGGGTGCTGCGGGTTGGTGAAAATCTGCTCGGTCGGGCCCTCTTCGCGCACGACGCCGTGCTGCATGACGTAGACGTGGTCGGCGAATTGGCGAACGACGGTCAGGTCATGGGTGATCAGGATCACCGCCATCCCGGTCTTGTCCTTCAACGCCTTGATCAGGCCCAGGATTTCGGCCTGAACGGTGACGTCCAAAGCCGTGGTCGGCTCGTCCGCAATCAGAACGTCGGGCTTGTTGGCCAAGGCCATGGCGATCATCACGCGCTGCCTTTGCCCGCCGGAAAGCTGGTGCGGGTATTGGTTGATCCGCGCTTCGGGATCGGGGATCTGCACCTCTGCCAAAAGTTCGATGGCACGCTTCCATGCGTCGGCTTTGCTGATCTTCGTATGGATGCGCAACACCTCGGAAAGTTGAGCGCCAATCTTGTAGACCGGGTTCAAGGAGGACATCGGCTCTTGAAAGATCATCGACAACCGGTTGCCGCGCAGAAACCGCATCTGGTTTTGCGGCAAGCGGGCCATGTTCTTGCCGTCGTACATGATCTCTGTCTGGTCCGAGACGATGGCCCGTTTGGACAACAGCCGCATCAAGGCGCGGGCCGTCACCGATTTGCCGGAGCCTGACTCGCCCACCAAAGCAATCGTCTGACCCTTGTGCAGGGTGAAAGAGACATCCTTGACCGCCTCAATCTCGCCGCCGAGGACTTTGAACGTCACCCCGATGTTGCGGGCGTCGATGACCACGTCAGTCATGGGCACATCGTTTTTTGCGGTCATGATGGGCACCTCAATAGGGGTCAACGGCGTCGCGCAGGCCATCGCCCAACGCGTTGAAACTGAAGACGGCCAGCAGCACGAACCCGACCGGCGACAGGATCCACGGATAAGATCCCAAAACCGAGAACGTCTGCGCATCCTGAAGCATCAGCCCCCAGGAGATCAGCGGCGGTTTGACGGCAAAGCCAAGAAAGCCAAGGAAGCTTTCCAGAAGGATGATCGCCGGGATGCCAAGCGTCACCGCCACGATGACATGCGACAGCACGTTGGGCAGGATGTGGCGGGTGATGATCCGGCCATCCGAAGCGCCGACCGCAACCGCTGCCCGTACATAATCCACCCGCGCCATCGCCATGGTTTTGGAGCGCACCTCTCGTGACAGTTGCGCCCAACCGAGGCCCACGATCACCAGAATGACAAACGAAAGGAACAGGCTGGACGGTGCGGTTGGCGGGATCAGCGTGGCCAGCGTCAGATAGAGGGGGAGCTGCGGGAAGGCGAGGATGATTTCCACAAAGCGCTGAAACCACATGTCAAACCGTCCGCCGATATAGCCCGAAGTTATCCCCAGAAGCGTGCCGATGATGGTGATCAGCGTGATCGACACCAAAGAGATCATCAGCGACAACCGGCTGCCATAGATGCCCCTGCTCAGAATGTCGCGCCCCAGTTTGTCGGTGCCCAGAAGGTGGAACGGAGAGCCGTCTGCCACACCAAAGAGGTGTCTGTTTATCGGGATCAGGCCGAACAGGTTTTCCTCAGCCCCTTTGGCGAACAGGATCACATGGCGTGGATGGTCCATATCGGGGCCGGTCAAAGGTTGAAAGGTCACCGGGTCCAACTGGTCCGTCTCGACGATGGAATAGGCCACAGGCCACAGGGTGAAGCCATCCTTGGTGAAGAACGACAGGTGATCGGGCGGCGCAAAAGATGCGGTCGGCTGGTTGGGATCCATCGGAGCGACAAACTCGGCAAACACCGCCATCGTCAGCAGGAAGCCAACCAGAATCAACCCGAACATGCCCGGAATTGACCGGCGGAACCTGCGCCACACCAGCGCCTTGTAACTTTGGTTTTTGGTGTCGACGGTCGAGATGCGGGCGTCTTCGGCCTCGCCTTCATGAATGATGGCCATCAGTCGTTCCCTACCCGGATACGCGGATCCAGCACTGCCAGCATGACGTCCGCGATGATGTTGCCGATGATCAGCGTGGCGCCCAACACCAACAGAAGTGAGGCGGTCACAAAAACATCGCCAATCGCCATGGACCCCACGATGGCCGGGCCGATGGTGGCAAGGCCGAAGACAATCGCCACCTCGATCTCGCCGGTCAGCATATAGGGCAAGACGACGCCCTGATAGGCGATCAGCGGATGCAGGGCGTTGGGCACGGCGTGGTACAAGATCACCTTGGACTCCGACAGCCCTTTGGCCCGCGCGGTTTCCACATATTGCATGTTCAGCGTGTCCAGAAGGTTGGCCCGCATCACCCGCATGTTGTAAGCCAACCCACCGATGGTCGCCACCGCCACCACCGGCCAGACGTGCTGGATCAGGTTGCCCAGCTTGGCCCAGTTGAACTGGAACCAACCGGCCCACCAATCCTGCCCGCCAAATTTGGTCGAGAAGAACGAGCCGATTTCCTGCACATTCAGCTTGTAGGCCAGAATATACAAGATCAGCAGCGCCGCCAGAAATCGCGGGATCGTCATGCCAAGGAAAGCGACGAAGGAAAGCACCGTGTCGATCCAGGTATACTGCCGCACCGCCGCGATGATGCCAAAGCTGATCCCAAGCAGCGACGCGAGGATGTGGCAAATCAGGGCAATCATCAAAGTCTTGGGCAGCCGCTGTTCGATCACTTCCAGCACCGGCTTGTTGTAAGCATAGCTTTCGCCGAAATCGCCACGCATCAGAATGCCGCCAATCCAGCGCACATACTGGATCACCATCGGATCATTCAGCCCGTGATCCTTGCGGTATTGCTGGGCCGCCGCATCGGCCGCCTCGATGGTGGCGTGACCTTGCGTGATCATGTTGGTCCGGATGAAATCGCCATAGTCGCCGGGCGGGGCCTGAATGATGATGAAGGTGATGATCGACATCACAAGCAAGACCGGGATGGCCTGCATGAGGCGGATGGCCAGAAATCGCAGCACGGCACACCTCGATTTGGGGTGAAGGGTCAAGGCTTCGCGCGGGGTCCGTCGCCTTTTCGACCAAGGGACAGTCCATCATCGTGCAGAAGTGGGGGGGTCCGGCGGGCGAATTGCCCGCCCGCCGGAAAGTTTTGATCTCAGGTCTTAGTTGGCAGAGATAGCACCTGGATCGCCAGGCTTGCCCGGAAGCGTATCCGGGTGCAGTTCTGCTTTGATCTGCTTGTCTTTCGGAACGAAGACGCGTTCGCGGATGATGTTGTCTTCAGCCCAGTTATACATGAAGATCGGCGCCCCAGCCGGTATGTTGGCAAAGCGCTTGTTGATGATCAAGGCACCCGGATAGGCGGTCAGACCGATGCCGTCCAGATTGGTCGTATAGACGCTCTGGTAGTGCTTCATCAGCGAGATACGCTCTGCCGGATCACGGGATCCGATGAACTTGTTGACCGTGTCGACCATGTCTTTTTCATAGTCGAGCAGATCAAGTTCGCCCTTGCCGTTGGCCTTGTGATGGGCCGAGGTGGTCGGGCCGGTCGGAGCAAGCGCAGTGGTGTTCTGCACCACAGTGATCAACTCGGTTCCGTTGCGGATGATGATCCAGTCGTACTTGCCGGAGTCACGGGCAGCGTCAAAGTCTTTACCGCCCAAGGCGTTAAGCGTAACCTTCAGGCCAATATCGCCCATCATCGCGATCACACCTTCTGCAAGGTTCTTGTCGGTCTGATAGGTGTTGTTGGCCAGCAGGGTGACGTTCACATCGCCGCCGCCCTTCACGTTGACGAAGCCATCGCCGTCTGTGTCGGTCAAGCCAGCCGCAGCCAGTTCTGCTTTGGCGGTTGCCTTGTCGAACGGGTAATAGACGGTGGAGGCCTTGTCGTAATAGGACGTGCCGTCATAAAGGCCGCCCGGATAGATCGCAGTAAACGGCCCTTTAACAAGGCTGTCGCCGATCCGCTGGCGGTCAAGGCCGTAGGTGATCGCCTTGCGGAAGTCGAGGTTGCGGTTCAGGTCACGGATCGCCTGTTGGTCAGCCGCAGGCTCGCCCCAACCATTGCCGGACAGGTTCGGGTAGAGCGAATAGCCGATGGTGCGCGGCCCGAAGGCAAGTTTGGCGGGCGATGCCGGATCAGCGGCTTTCTTCAGGCTTTCGACGTAGTTTTCGGCCTGCTCCAGGTTCGAGAAGTCGCCCGTACCGGCAACTGCCTGCACGTCACGGTCTGCCCAGGTGGACAAGCGGTACTGCATCTCGTCCAGATAGGGCAGTTGGTTGCCAGCTTCGTCAACCTTCCAGTAGTAGGGGTTGCGGCGCAGGACGACGACGTCATCAGGGCGGTGTTCAACCACAGCCCAGGCACCCATCACCGGGAAGTTCATGTAGCTGGACGGAAAGGCCTTCTGGAAGGACTCGTAGCTTTTGCCGCCATACTTGGGATGCTGCGGCTTCAGGATATGCGCCGGGCCGGGGCAGAAGTTGCCGTAAGCCATGTTGTACAGAACCGATTCCGGGAAAGCGGTCTTGAAGGTCAGCGTGAAGTTGAAGTCGTCGATATTCTTGTAGACGCCATCCGAATAGGTCGCCGACGATGCGCCCATCAGCGGCGTCACATCTTTGTCCATCACGATGTCGTTGTAATAGAATTCGGTGTCTGCGGTCGTGAACGGCGCGCCGTCCGACCACTTGGCCCCTTCGATCAGGTGCACGGTCAGGGTCTTGCCATCTGCCGACCATTCCCATGCCTTGGCCAGGTTGGGCATCGGTTGCAGGTCTTTGGAGTTCACCTCGAACAGCGGGCCGGTGCGGGTCAGACACTCTACCAGACCGATGTCGATGCCGCCCCAGCCATAGGTCTGACCGGCCCAGAAGTTCCAGCCTTCCGGACGTCCGCCAATCACGTGGCGCATCACGTCGCCGTAGACGCCAGTGCCATCGGGTTCGTTGGCGGTCTTGTAAACCATCGGCTCTTTCGGCAGGCGGTCCTTGAGGGCGGGCAGTTTGCCGGCCGTCTCAAACGCTTTGACCCAGTCCGGCTCGTTGTAAGCGGCAAGCGCCTTGTATTCGTAAATGTCAGAGCGGTTCACGAAAACTGGCGTGCCCTGAGCGTCGAATTTCGGTGCATCCGGCGGTGTCGTGGGTGCCATCATGTCGGCACGCACAGCCACAGCAGACACACCCAGCAAAAGCGCCGCCAAAGCGACGCGCTGGATATGCATGGTTTATCTCCTCCCGTTGACCCGGCGAAGGGTCAGGTTTTTCGCTTTGAGCGCGATCCCGAAGGCGGTTTGATTCCACCTCAGGTGTTGACCACTCTGCGGACATTCCGGCTTTACAACAATGGCGTTTTACCAGATTCTATTCTGGCTTTCTCAGATTGGACCGATGCCCCGATGAAAGATGCCGCCAAGGACCTTGCCGAAAGTGGTCGCCTTAAAGGTGCGCCAAAGCACGAGAGGCACTTTTATGCCACCAGCCGGGCCTTTGGTCGCTTCGGCATGCGGATATTCGATCCGCAGACGATGGAAAAACCGCATTGGCACGGCCATGTCGAAGCGAACTTCTGCATGAACCACCTCATGGGCTATGATGTAGACAACGAACCTGTGGTGGTGCCGCCCGGCCGTTTGGCGGTGTTCTGGGCCGGGATTCCCCACCGTCTGCACACAGTAACCCCGATCGGGAACGAACCGCCGAAGCTTGCCAACATCTACCTGCCTTTGGACGCCTTCCTGATGATGAACCACATCATGCCGATGCAGGTGGCTTTGCTGGGTGGCGGAATGGTGCTGCTGCCCGAACAGCTGTGTGGCGAGGATACGGTGCGGCGCTGGTATGCCGACTACCGCTCCGGCGATTTCGAACGCACCGAGGTCTTGAAAATGGAATTGAACACGTTGTTCCGCCGGGCCTTTCTGGAAAAGCCGGACTTCCTGTGCCTGCCCCGCAACGACTCCGTTGGCGAAAGGGCGCTCAGTTCGGTTCACATCCGCCATGTGATCGCAATGGTGCGGCTGGTTCTGGAAAATCTCGACAAACCGTTGAAGAACGCCGACATCACGGCGGTGACCGGGTTGCATGAAAATTACGCCTTGGGTCTGTTCACCCGGATCATGCAAATCCCCCTGAAACAATTCGTCCTGCGGATGCGCCTGATGCGGGCGCGGGCACTTTTGGTGGAAAGCTCACTGGCGATAGCTTCGGTGGCGGAAGCGTCCGGATTCACCTCGATCAGCCAGTTTTACCACCAGTTTAAAGTGGCTTACGGGATAGCCCCCAACGCGGTGCGAAGCCAATATCTGCGGTGAAGCGTTTGTCCCTGCTTGAAACCCGGTATTCAGGCCAGAAATGTTGGGGGGAAAACCGAAGGATGGTACCGACACCCCGGCTTGAACGGGGGACCTCTAGATCCACAATCTAGCGCTCTAACCAACTGAGCTATGTCGGCACATCATCGCCGCACGTCGCACTGCGGTTGCACCGTGATTTAGGGGCTTAGGCCGGGGGGGTCAACCCGGAAAATCAAGACGCCCTTGGCCGGGGGCCGTCCACAAGCTTGACAGCGTGGCGCGGCTCGCCCAAACCGCGAGTGACCAAAGGAGATCGCCATGGGGATCGACAAGCAAAGCGACGTTTCCGCCAATATCCAGATCGGGCCGACCGATCAGGGCATGGTGCGCATCTATATCGAAGCTGATGACGGGACCGAAATTCCGATGGATTTTGAACCTGACGAGGCTCTGGACATCGCCGAAGAACTGCGGGCCGCAGCGGAGGCCGCGCGGGCGATCGGGGCCGGCGACAAGGCCAAGCCGAAAAAACGCTGAAACATCATGCTGATGGTGGTGATCCTTGACCTGTCACAGGCCGATATCGTCCGGTTCGACGCCTGTGAGGCGAAAATGATCACCCTGCTTGAACGCCACAACGGCCAATTGCAACGCCGCATCCGCGCTTTGGATGGCCAAACGGAAGCCCATATCCTGCATTTCGCGACCGAACCTGATTTGCACGCCTATCTGGCTGATCCGTATCGGGTGGCCCTGCGGTCAGATTGGCTGGCCACGGGTGCTGTCTCCCGCATGTTTGAGGGCGCGGACCTGTCGATTATCTGACAAGGGCCGCGACACCCGGATCGCGAAAGGCGTGCAGGTGCCGCGCCGCGTGGCGGGCGAATTTATGCAGCAGGGCCTTGCGCCGCGCGCTGGCCATAGGCGTCTCGGGCGGCATGCGGATGATCTCTGCGTCATAGGCGTCGGCAAGGATCAGGCCGCTGTCATCGGGCAAAAGCCCCGTTGGGAAATCAGCATCGACGGCCCAGAAAAAGCGGTCGCAAAACTCCAGATAGTTGTGCCACTTCTGATCAGCGCGAAAATCGGCACGGCTGGATTTGCATTCAATGACCCAAACCTCCCCTTTCGGACCCAAGGCCATCAGGTCAACGCGCAGGCCCGGGGTGGGGATCATTTCCTCGACCGTCACGAAATCCATCGCGCGCAGGGCCCGTGCCACGCCGCGTGCAAGACGCTGGCCGGGCAGCGGTGGTAAAATCTCCGTGGGAACGTGCAGGCTCTGATCCATCTCCCAAATATGAACCAAAGCAGAACATCGCGCAAGCCTTGCAAGCCAGCCCACTTGCGCCGGTCCCGACATGGGCCTATCTAGGTCAGTGGCGGGTGCTGCTCTTCACGTGCGAGGCAACTTTTCCAGTGGCCGATAAGCAACCGAATGGGAGCTGGCTCTGGCAGGATCCTGGTCCTGCTATCTGGTGCCCACCTGAGACCTCTGGCTCTCGGGAAAACATCGTCTCCACGGCCGCTGCGGGCCCGCCACCTTACCCGTGCAAAAGTTGACTTGAACAAGCACCTCTCTTTAGGCGCTGCAATATTCCCAAGCGCCGAACATCCTACCAAACAAGAAAAAGCCCGAGGAATCCCCCGGGCGCATCCCTATTGGTGTCAGAGTTCAGCGGCGATTGCGGCGAACGGTCGCCTCAACCCGGATCGGGATCAACTGGCCACCGCGTGGAGCATCATTTTCGGCCAAGCCCATCACGGCAATGGCAAACTGCACGGCTGCAAACACCGCGCCATGAAAGAGCCACAACATCAAGGCTGCAACAACACCCATATCAGAGGTCAAAACCAGATGCCCGATCCCCGCCACATTCTGCACGATCAAAATCGCCACGAAGGCAGCGGCCAAAGCGAAACCGATGGCAACATTGACGATATAAAAGCGGATGAGATGCGGCATGATTCCTCCAAGCGCGATATTTGCGCTTAAGATATGGTAGCACGTGGCATCTGCAAGTGAAGGGCGCAAATAGACCGGCTGGGGCCCAAGCGCTGAATTCCGCCCAGAGATTTCACGATTTTGCCTCAATTCCGCGCATCAGAGCAGGGCTTCGTCCACCGATCTTCGGACAAAGGACGCAGCGACGGGTCTCAAGCTGCAACGCCTTCCCCATAACGAATCGCCCGCGTGGCAGGACGTAACCTGTCAGAAACCGTCAGGCTTGATCTCATGCGCCATATGATCCAGCACGGCATTGACGAATTTGGGTTCCTTGCCGTCAGGGAAAAACGCCTTCGCGACATCAACATATTCGGTGATCGCCACCCGGGGCGGCGTGGGCATCGAGGTCAGCTCTGCCCCTGCCGCCCGGAAAAGCGCGCGGATCACCGGGTCAATGCGGGCAATCGGCCACTTCGCCACAAGGGCGCGGTCGGTCAACTGGTCGATGCGGGCTTGGAGGTTTACCGCATGATCAACCACGGCGCGAAAGTGGTCCACGTCACCCTCGGCCATCTCGTCATCATCATAAATTGCGCCGAACCGGTGGGTTTCAAACTCCCGCGTCACCCCTTCGACCGTCTGGCCGGAGGATTCCATCTGAAACAGCGCTTGCACGGCATACAACCTTGCCGCCGACTTCATCTGTTTCTTTTCGGCCACCTTGTCGGCCTTCTTGTCGGAACTCATGCGCGGAACCCGATCCCCTTGGTTTTGCCCGCCCATTTGCGCGAGATTGCGATCAAGTGCAAGGCCGCAGCCGCCGCTTCGCCGCCTTTATCAGGGCCGGAAGGGTTCGCCCGTTCAACCGCCTGTTCCAGGGTTTCAGCCGTCAAAAGACCATGACCAATGCAAGCGCCGCCAAGGTTCATCATCATCAGCGCGCGACCCGTCTCGTGGCTGACGCTGTCATACTGAAGGGTCTGACCGCGCAGGACGCACCCAAGCGCCACATAGCCATCAAAGTCTGCCAGCCGCTCGGCAAGGGCTATCGCTGCGGGCACCTCCAGCGGGCCGGGCACCTCCAGAACTTCGACTTCTGCGGCGACCAGCGCCGCTTTGGCCTTCGCCCCCAGGATCAGCGCGTCGGTAACAGCCTTGTGCCACGGGGCCACGACGATCAGCAATTTGACCGGCTTTGCAAAATCGGGCAGCGGCAGCGTGGTGTGGACATCATCGGCAGGCATGGCAATGCTCCTCAATCGCAGGCTTCGGGGATCTGGGGTGGCAGAAATGCCAGAGGTCAGGTGGCGCATAGGCTCGGACAGGGTCACATCTAGCCAATAGCTCCGGTGCGCACCAGACCGGTCGCCCAAGGCAACGGTGGCTATTGCATCAAATCGCCGGGAAATACCGCTCGGCGGTCAGATAGCCCGCCAACCGGCCTGCGGCACACCACTCACGTTCAAGGGCTGTGTCGCCGATCAACAAGACCCGGTCGCCGGGGATATGCGGCAAAGCGGCGCGCAGACTGGCGTGGCAATCGGCAAACCGCGCAAAGGGACTTGGCGCGGGGTGCGCGCTGTCCAACTGTGCTGGGTTGGCCACAAGGATCAACGCCGGGGATATGCCCTGCGCCAAAGCAATACGCTGACAGCGCTGCACTGCCGCCAGCCGATCGGCACGGTCTTGCGGCAGGTCAGGCTGCAACGTGGCAATCCGCAAAGCGTTGGAGGAGAACAGGAACGCCACCACGTCATGCCCGGTTGCAGCCCGGACACTCGCGTATGTTCTATAGTCCAGCCCAAGGTCCTTTGCCCGACCCACACGCAGGCGCAGCACCTCCAGTGGCAGGGTTGGCAGCAAATCTGCCCGTGCCTTTTGCCAGCAATGCCGCCGCCAGCTGGCACCCTCCGCAACGCCAGGTCCGCCGTTGTGCCCGATCATGGCCACTCCCCTTTTCTAAGCCGCCACCTTTGCACGCTTGGCCACCCGAAACGAGCGCCTTTGCCTCAAATTTGCCGTTCTGCGCGCCGATGGTCAGGGTTTGGAAAGGTTTCCCCCTTTACCCTTGGCAGAAATGCGCCAAAGAGACCGGGGGTGGGATGACATCTGACATGCAGTCTTCGGCAAAGGGGCATCGGTTTTTGTTTCTTCAGGGTCCGCATGGGCCTTTCTTCCACCGTTTGGGGCGTATGCTTTCTGCGGCGGGGGCCGAGATTTGGCGCGTTGGCTTCAACCGGGGCGACAGGGTCTTTTGGCCATTGGTTGAGACGTACATCCCTTTCAAAGGCGCGCAGGACGAATGGGCGGCTGCGTTCCGGCAGATCGTGGCTGACAAGCGCATCACCGACATCGTGCTTTATGGCGACACCCGGCGCGTGCATGCGCAGGCGGTTGAGGTTGCCAAAGAGCTTGGCCTGACCGTTCATGTGTTTGAGGAGGGCTATTTGCGACCCCATTGGGTCACCTATGAACGCGGCGGGGCCAACGGACACTCCCGGCTGATGCAGATGACGCTGGCGCAGATGAAGACCGCGCTGGCCCATTCGGATATGGATCTGCCGGACGCCCCTGCCCATTGGGGCGACATGCGCCAGCACATGTTCTGGGGCGCGCTGTACCATTGGTTCGTTCTGACCGGCTTTTGGGACTACCGCAACTTTCGCCCGCACCGCGCCTTGACCGTGGGGCAAGAGTTTTTGCTGTATCTGCGGCGGCTTGCACTGTTGCCCCTGCACAGGGCCGAACGCCTGGCCGCCACCTTCCGCATTCAGCACGGCGGATTTCCCTACCACCTTGTGCTGTTGCAACTGGAACATGACTCCAGCTTTCAGATGCACTCGCCCTTCCGCACCATGGCAGATTTTTTGACGCTGGTGGTCGAAGGTTTCGCCAAAGGGGCTGCCGCGCACCACCACCTTGTTTTCAAAGCCCACCCATTGGAGGATGGCCGGGTTCCGGTGGCCCGCGACATCCGCCGCCTTGCCGCCCAGCATGGCGTCGCCGACCGCGTGCATTTCGTGCGAGGTGGCAAACTGGCGCGGCTGTTGAACCATGCGCGCACGGCGGTCACCGTAAACTCCACCGCCGCCCAGCAAGTCCTGTGGCGCGGCCTGCCGCTGAAGGTGTTTGGCGCGGCTGTCTATGCCAAGCCCGAATTCGTTTCCAACCAATCCCTGCCGGAGTTTTTTGCCCATCCGTCCCGTCCCGACAGCCGTGCCTACCGGGATTACCGGCATTATCTGCTGGAGACGAGCCAGGTTCCCGGCGGTTTTTATTCGACCCGCGGCAGGCGGGAATTGCTGCGTCAGGTTGTCGACATGATGCTGCAATCGGAAGACCCCTATGACGCACTGGTGTCAGGAAACGCGGCACCACGGCAACAGTTGCGGCTAGTCAACCAGGGTTGAGCGCGCCCCGCACACTCGGCACTTTCATTTTCCCTCATGGTTCTGTAGCCTTACAGGCAAAAGTTGAGGCAAAACTCCACCAAAGGAGCCCGAGCAGTGAAATTGATAAAATCGAGGGGGGCGATGGCCCTGACCCTTGTTGCCGTCCTGTTGGGCGGTTGCGGCCTGCCCCGATCTGGCCCGACAAAACGAGAACTCTATGCAGGCTCTGTGCTGAATGGCGGCGATGCATTCATTGTTACCGTCAATCCCCGCGTCACTCGCGCCACGGCTGTAACGCCAGCTCTCGGCTTCTCCTCGGCGTTCCTGAATGCTGGGGTTCTGGCGTCCGACGTGATCTCGCCCGGCGATGTGCTAAGCATGACCGTCTTTGAAAACGTCAAGGATGATCCGCTTCTGGGCAACACCGGTCAGCGTGTATCGGTTCTGACCCAATTGCAGGTCGACAGCAAAGGCTTCATCTTCATTCCCTACGCAGGGCGCATCAAGGCGGCAGGCTCGACGCCCGACAGCCTGCGCGATGTGATCACGCGCAAGCTTGACCCGCAAACACCTGATCCGCAGGTCATTGTTCAGCGCGTCGCGGGCAATGGCTCAACCGTAACCGTCGCAGGATCGGTGGCCGGGCAAGGCAACTTCCCGATCGAGGCACCGACCCGCTCGTTGACCGCGATGATTGCCAAGGCCGGTGGCGCGACGATTCCGCTGCCGGTGGCGGTGGTTCGCGTGACGCGCGGCTCCAAAAGCGAGAAAGTCTGGCTGCAAGACCTCTATTCCAACCCCAAACTCGACATTGCGCTGCGTCCCGGTGACCAGGTGATCGTGGAGCAGGACAGCCGCTCTTTCGTGGCCTTGGGGGCGACCGGTGTGCAGAACAAGGTGGCGTTCCAGACCCAGACCCTGTCGGCACTGGAGGCGATTGCCACGGTTGGCGGCCTGAATTCCAACATTGCGGACCCAAAAGGCGTCTTCGTGTTGCGCAACGAACCGGCAGAGATTGCCAACGCCGTTTTGGGCCGCAGCGATCTGGTGGGCGATCAGCGGATGGTCTATGTGCTTGACCTGACCAAGCCGACCGGCATGTTTGAAGCGCGCGATTTCCTGATCCGCGCCGGCGACACAGTTTATGTGACCGAGGCGCCCTTCGTGCAGTGGACCAAGACCATCGCTGCCATCACCGGCACCGCCAGTTCGGCAAGTACCGCCACCAATGCGGTCAACAATGTGGCCACGGCCACCGGTCTGTAGGCCGGGATGTCGCAAGACCCGGTTACAAAAGCGGCCGGGGCGATTCCCCGGCGGCTTTTTACCTATTCGGCAGGCTGTCTGACCCAAAAGCGCCTGCGCCGGATTCTGTCCTTGTCTGGCCACGACGTAAGTGTCGGACTTCCGGGACCGAACGACGGTGTCGTCGTCTGGGGGCGCTCGCACTATGCCTGGCGCGGCGAGGCGATTGCCGCACGGTACGCCGTGCCAGTGGTGCGGGTCGAGGATGCATTTTTGCGTTCCCTGCGTCCCGGTAGGATGGGCGATCCGCCCATGGGCCTTTTGATAGATCCGTACGGGGTACACTTTGACGCGGCTTCACCATCGCTTGTCGAGCGTATTCTCGCCTTTCACCCCTTGGACGATTCGAACCTTCTGAACCGCGCGCGTACGGGTCTTGCGCGGATCAAAGCGCTGGACCTGTCAAAATACAATATTCATGATCCGGACCTGCCCTTGCCGCCGCCCGGCTATGTTCTGGTGATCGACCAGATCCGAGGCGACGCCTCAATCCCCAACGACGCCCGTTTTGCCGAGATGCTGGCCCTCGCCCAGGAAGAAAATCCCAAGGCCCGCATTGTCATCAAGACCCACCCTGAAACGCAATCAGGTCTGCGTCCCGGCCACTTCACGACAACAACGGGTCGGATCAGCCTGTGCGATCAGCCCGTCTCGCCGTGGCGGCTGCTTGAAGGAGCCGTTGCGGTTTATACCGTCTCCTCGCAATTTGGGTTCGAGGCAATCCTGGCCGGACATCGCCCGGTCGTTTTGGGTCAGCCGTTTTATGCCGGTTGGGGTCTCAGCGACGACCGGTTTCCGGTTGATCGTCGGACCCGCAAACTGACGCGCAGCCAGCTTTTCGCCGGGGCGATGATTTTGGCGCCCACATGGTACGATCCATGTCGCGACCGTTTGTGCCAGATTGAACGGGTGATCGACCAACTGGAGGCCGAAGTCCGCGCCTTTCGTCAGGATCGCCATGGCTATGTGGCTGTCGCTACGCGCTTGTGGAAGCGCGGGCGGCTGCAAGCTTTCTTTGGGCACGAGAAGCCCCTGATTTTTTGCAATAATCCAACTGAAGCGATAAGGCTGGCCCATAAATCGTCGCGCAAACTGATGGTCTGGGCTGGAAAGGCCGCTCCGGATCTGGACTGTGTTCGGGTGGAGGACGGCTTTTTGCGCTCGCGTGGGTTGGGGGCTGCCTTGGTGCCACCCCTCAGCCTTGTGACCGACGATCTGGGCATTTACTACGACCCGAGCCGCGAAAGTCGGCTTGAGCGTCTGGTCCGCGCGGTCACGGCCGAAGATGCCGCCCGCGCGAACGCTTTACGCAGCCAGTTGATCGCCGCGCGTTTGAGCAAGTATAATCTGACAGGTGCATTGCCAGACTTGCCAGACTTGCCAGACTTGCCAGACTTGCCAGCGCGCCCCGATTTACCCGATCATGCTTTGCCATTCTTTCCGGACCTTCCGCATACGTCAGTCCGGCCCGTCGCATCGGACTTCGACAGTTTGGCCCTGCGGTCAGCGGCTTTGCGGATTTTGGTGCCCGGTCAGGTTGAGGATGACGCCTCGATCCGTTTGGGCGCGGGCGATGTGCGGACCAATCTTGGACTGTTGCAAACGGTGCGGGCGCAAAATCCTTCCGCACTGATCATCTACAAACCGCATCCCGATGTGGAGGCTGGTTTGCGGCCCGGTGGCGTCTTGCCAGATCAAATGAAGGGTCTTGCCGACATTGTGGCCCGAAACGCTGATCCGATTGCTCTGATTGAGCTTTGTGATGCGGTCTGGACCATGACGTCCCTTTTGGGGTTCGAGGCGCTTATTCGCGGCAAGCCGGTCACCTGTCTGGGCGCACCGTTCTATGCCGGTTGGGGTCTGACCCATGACCTTTGCCCCCAACCTCTGCGCCGACAGCGCGCACCTGATGGTCATCCGCTGCCACGGATCAGCCTTGACCAGTTGATCTACGCCGCCCTGATTGCCTATCCGCGTTATTACGACCCGGTCAGCCGCCGCCCCTGCCCGCCAGAGGTTGCAATCGAAAGACTGGCAATCGGCACTTTGCCCAAAACTGGACTGAGCCTGCGCCTGCTGGCCAAACTGCAAGGCGCTTTTGCCAGCAAGGCGCATCTGTGGCGGTAGCGATCAGTAGATATAGCGGATCTGTTCGGTCCAGAAACGCTCCATCCGTTTGAGCGTGTTGTTGATGGCTTCCATCGCCTCCGGGTCGATGACCCCGCGCTTGGCCAGAACCTCGGCATGTTTGGCGAACAGATCGCCGATCAGCCCGCGTACGCGACGGCCTTTTTCGGTCAACCGCACCCTGACAGAGCGGCGGTCAATCTCTGATCGCTGATGATGCATATAGCCAAGTTCGACCAGCTTCTTGAGGTTGTAGCTGACGTTCGAGCCTTGGTAATAGCCGCGCGATTTCAACTCGCCTGCTGTCACCTCATTCTCGCCGATGTTGAACAGCAACAAGGCCTGAACCGAGTTGATCTCAAGGATGCCAAGACGTTCGAATTCATCCTTGATCACATCCAGCAGCAGCCGGTGCAACCGCTCCAGCATGGAAAGATTGTCGAGGTAGCCAACCAGAAGGGCCTTTTGTGATCCGTCCAGCAAAGGGGCGTGTAATGTCATGCGTCGTCTCCGTTATCCCGAAGGGTTAGG
Source organism: Rhodobacterales bacterium (assembly GCA_038231395.1). Taxonomy (GTDB): domain Bacteria; phylum Pseudomonadota; class Alphaproteobacteria; order Rhodobacterales; family Rhodobacteraceae; genus Stagnihabitans. The sequence goes on along the minus strand of JBBRLL010000023.1, from coordinate 19,789 downwards.
GACAGACTCGGCACAAAACAAAAACATAACGTAAACTAGACCCAGATTCGCTACAAATTTCAACGTCTATTTGGCGCGAATCCGGTCAGAGGCGTATTTGGACAAGGTTTTGATCAGATCCGCATGCCGCTCGGGCGGGTTTTTCTGCCCCAGCATCCAAACCATCAGATCCTGATCGTTCTCTTCCAGAAGTGAGTCGTAGGCGTCCAGCTCTGCCAAACTCATCCCGGTCAGCATGGTATCGGCATAAGGACCAAGCACCAGATCCATCTCTTTGGTGCCGCGCCGCCAGCTGCGCATCTTCATCCGCTTCAACCGCGCTTCTGCCGTTTCCATAGCCACTCCACCGCAAGGGCCCCATTGATCCCGACCACGCCCCGGCCTATGCAGACGCCATATCAAACCCAACCGGAGCCCGCCATGGCCTTCCTGTCCGACACCCTTGCCCGCGTCAAACCCTCGCCCACAATTGCCGTGACCACCAAGGCGGCGGAGTTGAAGGCGCAGGGTCGCGACATCATCGGCCTTGGCGCAGGTGAGCCGGATTTCGACACGCCGGAAAATATCCGCGAGGCGGCCAAGCGGGCGATTGATGCGGGCAAGACGCGGTACACGCCCGTCGATGGCATCCCGGAGCTGAAGAAAGCAATCTGCGCGAAGTTTCTGCGCGAAAATGGTCTGACCTATCAACCCAATCAGGTTTCGGTCGGCACCGGCGGCAAGCAAATCCTTTACAACGCGCTGATGGCGACCTGCAATCCGGGCGACGAGGTGATCATTCCCGCGCCCTATTGGGTCAGCTATCCGGATATGGTTCTGCTGGCAGGCGGTACTCCGGTGCCCGTGATTGCGGGAATTGAGACGAACTTCAAGCTGACCCCGGCCCAGTTGGAGGCTGCGATCACGCCGAACACGAAGTGGTTCATCTTCAACTCGCCATCCAACCCGACGGGGGCTGGCTATACCGAGGCGGAACTGCGCGGGTTGACCGATGTGCTGATGAGGCATCCCCAGGTCTGGATCATGTCGGACGACATGTACGAACATCTGGTATTTGAAGACTTCAAATTCGTCTCTCCGGCGCAGATCGAGCCCGGCCTGTATGACCGCACCCTGACCTGCAATGGCGTCTCAAAATCCTATGCGATGACCGGCTGGCGCATCGGCTATGCGGCGGGTCCGGTGGCGCTGATCAAGGCGATGGCGACGATCCAAAGCCAGTCCACTTCCAACCCTTCCTCGGTCAGCCAATATGCCGCATTGGAGGCGCTGAACGGTCCGCAGGACTTTCTGGCACCGAACCGTCTGCTGTTTCAACGTCGGCGCGATCTGGTGGTGTCGATGTTGAACCAAGCCAAAGGCATCACCTGCCCGCGTCCCGAGGGGGCGTTTTACGTCTATCCCGACATCGCGGGCTGCATCGGCAAAACCTCGTCTGGCGGGGCTGTCATCCGCACGGATGAGGCGTTTGCCACGGCTTTGCTGGAAGAAACCGGGGTTGCGGTGGTGTTCGGCGCGGCCTTCGGGGTATCGCCGAACTTCCGCGTCAGCTACGCTACGTCCGAACAGGTGCTGGAAGAGGCCTGCCGCCGCATCCAGACCTTTTGTGCGGGGCTGACCTAGGGCCTGAAACAGGGGGCGAAATGCCGGGCGATCTGCCGGACTATTACTTCCGCATCCGCGAGAATGGCGCTGTGGTGTTTCGGGTCGATACCGAGAACCGTCAGCGCCGGATCGAGTTGATCGAGATTGCGACAGTCAACGTCAAGAACGGCAGCGTCAAACCGCATGGCGGTCTGGAGCTTACGGCGGCGGACAATCTGGCAATTCAGAACTGGACCGCCAACCGCATCAGTCTGCTGGCCACGCGTGATATTGACGACATCTTGCGCGCTGTTGACTACCTGAACATCACCACGCAATGGGCGCAGACCAAGGCAGACGATGAACAGTTGGACCGGGTCACCGATGACCTTCTTTTGGCGATGCATGACTTGCGCACGGTTTTGGTGCGACGCAAGGCCGACAAGCTGACCAAAGGCGCTGCGGAATAGTCAGGCTGTTGGTCTGACGAAAACCAATGGCGCGACAGCGCCCAGAACCGCCCGAACCCCTGCACTTCAGCGTAAACCCAAAGTGGCAGCTTTAACCCAAAGTGACCGCTTTAGGGGCCATTGTCCAGAACCGCGCCATCAGGCTGGTTGCGGCTAAGGCCAGACCGATGCAAAGGCCAAGCCAGACGCCCTGCCCGCCCAAGCCCGCGCGAAAGCCCAGAAGGTAGCTGCACGGAATGCCCACCACCCAATAACTGACCACCGCTGCCCACATCGGCACCCTTGTGTCGCGGATCGCCCTCAACAGGCCAAGCGCCATCACCTGCATCGCGTCGCCCATCTGAAACAGCGCGGCATAGGCCAAGAGGCTGGTCCCGATGGTCAGGATTTGTGCCGCTTCGGGCTTGGAGGTATCGACAAAAAGGCCGATGATAAAGCCCGGCAGGGTCAAAAGCCCAAAGATCACCACAGAGCCGGTGCAAACTGACAGGATGATCGCGGCGCGGGCAATGTCTCGCAAGGCGCGCGTGTCGCCCGCTCCCTCGGCCCGTCCCGCCAAAACAGTCGCGGCATTCGACAGGCCCAGATGCAGCATGAAGGCCAATCCGCCGACCTGCATGGCGATGCCGTGCGACGCCAACGCAACGGTGCCCACCCAGCCCATCATCACGGATGCCGCTGAAAACAAACCGCTTTCCGCCAGACCCGTCACGCCAATCGGCCAACCCAGCCGGAACACCCGGCCCAAGGCATGGGTGTCCATGCGCCAGAACCGGCTGAAAAGGTGAAACCGGCGCAGGCTTGGCTGAAACTGCGCATAAAGCCCGAGGATCAGAAAGCTGCCCCATTGCACGGTCAGGGTGGCGATGGCGGCCCCGCGTACGCCCAACTCTGGCGCACCCCATTGCCCGAAGATCAGGCTGAGGCCAAGGAGGAGGTTCAAAGCAACCGCTCCCAGAGTGACCCACAGCACAACCTGCGGGCGCCCAAGGGCAGACAGGTACGATTTCAGCGTCATCACCAGCAGCGCCGGCGCCATGCCTGCGCCCGCGATGCGCAAAAAATCTTGCCCCAGAAGCGCCACCTGCGGCTCTTGCCCCAAAGCCAGAAGCCAGCCGCCAGAGGTCCAGAACAGCGGATAGACCAGCACGCCAAACCCCAGCGACAGCCAAAGCCCCATCCGGGCATCGCGTCGCACTTCGGTCTCGTCACCCCGGCCCACGGCAGCGGCAATCAACGGCATGATCGCCTGACCAAAGCCTGACCCGAAGATAAAGATCACGAAAAAGGCAGTCCCGGCGATGGTGACGGCGGCCAGTTCATTCACGCCGTAGCGGCCCAACAGCACCGTATCAATGACATGAAGTGCCATCTGCGCCAGATGGCTGCCGATCAGCGGCAAGCCCAGTGCTAAAATCGCACGGGCATGAAGGGTGAAACTATGGGACATGCCGTCTCATAACCGCTTAAAAGACAGGCAGCAAGTCTGCGTCGTCTGCTTTGGTCAGGCCACAATCGTCCCCAACACGACATCGGCGCAATATCAGTTTTGGGGAGCATGTGCCGATTGCGGAAAACCGATTTCCCTTTACCTGCCGCCGCATTAAGGTCGCAGCGCACCGATCACGAAGGGATACGAACATGCTAACCCTCTACGGCGTCTACCGTTCGCGCGCGTCACGCCCGCTTTGGCTATTGGCAGAGTGCGGGGTGGAGTTCACCCATGTCCCGGTGATCCAATCCTACCGGCTGGATCAGCCCAAAGCGGCGGATGCGCCGTTCAACACCGCATCGCCCGCGTTTCTTTCCGTCAATCCGGGTGGTCAGGTGCCTGCCATGGTTGAAGACGGGCTGGTGCTGTCCGAAAGCCTTGCCATTACGCTCTACATCGCCCGCCGCTATGGTGGCGATCTGGGGCCTTCGTCGGATGCCGAGGCCGCGCTGATGATGCAATGGGCGTTGTTTGCCGCCACTGCCCTTGAAGGTCCGGCGCTGGAGATCCTCAACACCGCCTCTATCGCGGGCAACACCGCCGAAGCGCAGTCCCATATCGCCATCAACGCCGAAAAGCTGCGCCGCCCGCTGGCACGGCTGGCCAAGGCGCTGGAGACGGTGGATTGGCTGGTGGGCAACCGCTTCACAGTGGCAGACATCAACACGGCAGAGTGTCTGCGTTACGCCCAGAGCCACCCGACCCTGATCGCGGAGTTTCCCTCCGTCAAAGACTGGATTGAGCGCGCCCAGGCCCGCCAGGCCTTCAAAGCCATGTGGGAAAAGCGTCTGGCTGAGCCGGCCTGAGTCAGGAGCAAGATTTCCCCGTAAAGGGGCAACTCGGAGCAGCGAACGCGGCCAAATCGAGCCTTGGACTGATTGGCCTGATCCGTCGCGCTGCAACGGACCTGCGCTGACAGCCGCGCGGAACTGCAAATTGGCCGCAGTTCTAAAAACGTCCCGCTAAAATTGGGGGACGATCGGGACAGAAAGCACGTCCTCCCGAAACTGTGTGGACCCGCGTCCCTCTGGCAGGAACATGGGCGGTGCGACTGCTCGCTGCGGTTTTCCGCTGACTTCAGCAAGGCACCCCCAGAATTTTCAGGCAGTCTGCGTTGCCCCAAGTCCCGGCGCGACCACCGCTCATATGGCCGAACCCGCGCCTATCCGCGGCCCTGCGGTCAAAGCGCTGACCTTCTGCACGATGGCTTCCGCCGAAATCCCGAAATGGTGGTATAGTTCTTCGATTGTCCCGGTCTGGCCAAAATGCTCCACCCCCAAAGGGATGGTCCGGTGGCCGTGCACCGCGCCCAGCCAAGCCAAAGTCGCCGGATGGCCGTCAATCACCGTAACCAATTGGCAATGTCGCGGCAGACCGGCCAGCAACGTCTCGACATGCGACAGCGCGTCGGTCCGGCCACGGCCCCTCGCCCGCTGTGCCGCCGTCCAACCCGCATTCAGCCGGTCAGCAGAGGTGACCGCCAGCACGCCAACATCGCGCCGCCCTTGCGCGATCAGACCGGCCGCGCGGATCGCCTCGGGTGCCACCACGCCCTGATAGGCAATCACCACATCGCAATTCGGCCCAGGTGGACGCAGCCAATAGCCGCCGTCGATGGCCCCTTGCCGGAACGCCTGATCCGCCCGCTTGCCCGGCTGCGCGATGGGGTTGGTAGAGAGCCGCAGATAGACCGATCCGCCCGTCTCGTCGCGCAGCCAGGTGCGCTCATCAGGGTCGCCATCACCTTGCCGTTGCAGATAGCCAAAGGCCCAATGCAAAATCACCGCCAGCTCATCGGCAAAGGCGGGCTCAAACGCCGCAAGCCCGTCCTGTGCCATCCCAATCAGCGGCGTGCTGATGGATTGATGGGCACCACCTTCCGGGGCCAATGTCACACCCGATGGCGTGCCCACGATGATGAAGCGGGCATTCTGATAACAGGCATAGTTCAGGGCATCCAACCCGCGCATCACGAACGGATCATAGACGGTGCCGATCGGGATCAGACGCTTGCCAAACAGGGCATGAGACAGGCCAGCCGCCGCCAAAAGCAGGAACAGGTTCATCTCCGCGATGCCAAGTTCGATGTGCTGACCCTCGGGCGCAAACTCCCATTTCGAGGTGGAGGGGATTTTCTGGTCCACAAACGTATCGGGCCGGGCGGTGCGGGCGAATAGCTTGCGCCGGTTGACCCAAGCGCCAAGGCTGGTGGTGCCGGTCACATCGGGAGAGGTGGTGACAATGCGCGCGGCCAGCGGGCTGGTGCCCTTTGCAAGGTCGTCGAGGATTTTGCCAAACGCCATCTGAGTGGACATCTCGCGGTCGGTGGGCAGGGCTATCTCTGGCACTGGAAGAAGAACATCGGCAAAGCGGCGCGGGCCATTTTTGAAGAAAGGTACCTGATCCAGAAAGCGCTGCAAGGCTGCGGGGTCGGCGACTGTGGCGAACCTGTCCCACTCCTGCCCCTCGGTCACGCCCATATGATGCTGCCAGCCGGCCATCTGCGCCTTGGTCATCAGCCCGCCATGATTGTCTTTGTGGCCGGCAATCGGCGTGCCCCAGCCCTTGATCGTATAGGCCAGAAAACAGGTCGGGCGGCTGTGGGGGACGGCAGCAAAAACCTCTGTCATGGTTTGCACGCAATTGCCGCCAAGGTTTTCCATCAGGGCAGCCAGAGCGGTGTCATTGCGGCGGTTCAGCAGGGCCAAGACGTCAGCCTGATCGCCCAGATCCTCCATCAGCCGGTCGCGCCACACAGCACCGCCCCTGAACGTCAGCGCCGCGTAAAGCTGATTTGGGCAAGCGTCGATCCACTGGCGCAGCGCATCGCCGCCGGGTTCGGCAAAAGCCTCGCGCTGCAACTGACCGTATTTCACCCGCACCACATCCCAGCCGAAGGTGTCAAAGATGCGCTCGATCCGGCTCCACAGGCCTTCGTGGACGACGCCGTCCAGCGATTGGCGGTTGTAGTCGATGATCCACCAGCAGTTTTGCAGACCGTTTTTCCAGCCTTCCTGCAAAGCCTCGTACACGTTGCCTTCGTCAAGTTCCGCGTCGCCCACCAAAGCCACCATCCGGCCCGTCATCAGATCGCCGCCCCATGATTTGGCCTGAATATAGTCCTGAACCAACGACGCAAAGCTGGTGAGCGCCACGCCAAGCCCGACAGACCCGGTGGAAAAATCGACGTCGTCGGTGTCTTTGGTCCGGCTGGGATAGCTTTGCACGCCACCGAGCCCGCGAAAGTTCTTCAGTTTTTCAAGGCTCTGGTTGCCCATCAGGTATTGCATCGCGTGAAAGACCGGTGCGGCATGGGGTTTGACGGCCACGCGGTCCTCGGCTCGCAGAGCAGAGAAATACAGCGCGGTGATGATCGAAACCATTGACGCCGAAGACGCCTGATGGCCGCCAACCTTGATGCCGTCAACCTTGGGGCGGATGTGGTTGGCGTGATGGATCATCCAGTGCGACAGCCACAAAAGGCGTTGCTCGATGGTTTTCAGGTGGGTCTGCGGCATAGGTTCCTCGCAATTTCCTGACAGCAGAATAAAGCAGATTTCACGGTGATTTTCGGTCTGAATTGCTTTGATTAGGCCATATGATGGCGATCTTCGCCAAAAACCGGGATAGTCGTGATGAAAGAAGCCAACCCCGATCAGCTTGACCTTGCGATCCTGCGCAGTTTGCAAAGGAACGGGCGGGCGACGATCAACGAGATCAGCGAGGCGGTCGGGCTCAGCCCCTCGCCCGTGGCGCGGCGGGTGCGTATGCTGGAGGAGTCCGGCGTAATCACTGGCTATGCAGCCCTGATTGACGAGGTGGCACTGGGATATGGATTTTCGGTCTTTGTCTCGGTGAAGCTGGACAGGCAGGTGGATGAGGCTTTGGCCAAATTCGAAGCAGCGATCACCGGCTTTCCCGAAGTGGTGGATTGCTGGCTGATGACCGGGAACCGCGACTACCTTTTGCGCATAGCCACCAAGGGCCTCGCTGATTTCGAGCGTTTTCTGGTGGGCCGGTTCACCAAGGTGCCGGGGGTCGCCTCGATCGAAAGCTCCATCCCCTTGCGGCGGATCAAAGCAGGGCTGGCAAGGACGGATTGAGCGATCTGTGAACGGGAAAACGGGGATCGGTCGGAGCGTGTGTTTGGTGTCAAAAACGCTGTTTTGCGGGGCGATAACTTTGCGGCGAAAATCGGCCTCGCCGCGTCAGGGGCGAAGGGTCAAGCCGAGGATCGGGGCTGACACCAAAGCCCGTCACCATACCTCCACCGACCCGGCATGTGAATATATGGGCAAACGAAAGCCTTTAAGCCGCAGTTTGTTGGCCTTTCTACCGGGCGGGCACCTTGGCCCCCGCCCCTAAGTGCGCCTGACCCCTCAGGCGCCGATGTGGCCGCCAAGGCCCGGGACCGAACTGACCAGCTTGGTCACCAGATCACCCCCAACGGCACCCTTGGCTTCGTCAATCAGCGCCATGCCGGCCTGTTCGATCTGCGTCGTCGACAGGCCGGTGGATTTGAGCCGCTCGATCCCGTGGATCAAAACCCCGATCTTGCCGCCCATCAGACCGCCCAAAGCACCCTCAAGCGCGCCGAAGAACCCACCACCGCCTGCCGGGGCCGCTGCAGGTGCCGTCACGTCAAACCGCTGCGCCAGATCAGCAGAACCGGTGATAGCCGCGAAAAACGGACCGACATGTTCCGGCGCAGCCTCATGCTGAAAGATCGAGAAGATCGTGCCAATTGTGCTTTCCGCGACGGTCGGGTCAATGTTGGCTTTACCGGAAACCGTTGCAATCAAGCTTTGAACATCCATCACCATGGTCAATTTCCTGCTTTGAGTTTGGTGTTGCACGCGCTCCAGTACTTGGGCCAGGTTTGACCGGCCGGAATCTTGCTCGCCGCCTTGTCGGCCTGCCACAACGCGCCGCATTGTTTGATGCGAGCGCGCGCCGCAATCTGGCCAGCGCTGAGGGTCTTGCCGTTGGCGTCGGTGGTCGATGTCGCAGCTGACGCCGCAGTTGCTGTTGGTTCGGGCGGCGTGGCATCGGTCGCGTCAACCGTCGTCGTCGTGGTTGCAGCGGTGGTTGTCGCGGCGGTACCTGCCTTCAGGGCCGCAGAGCAACCCGAGTAATATTGCGGCCAAGTCTGGCCGGCGGGCACTTTGTTCGCGGCCTTGTCAACCTTGTATTGGGCCGAGCAGGTCGCAAGCGTGGTACTGCCGCCTGTGGTATCGGTTGTGGTTGCTGCCGTGGTGGCCGCTGGCTTGGTCGTTGTCGTCGTCGTAGCGGGCTTCGTCGTGGTTGCGGTCGTCGAGGCGGCAGGCTTCGTCGTGGTCGTCGCTGTCGTTGTGGCCGTCGCCGTGGTTGTCGTCGCCGTTGTACCGGCATCTGCCTTGGCTTTGGCCGCACAGGCCGAGTAATACTGCGGCCAGGTCTGATCGGCGGGTATCTTGGACGCCGCCTTGTCGACCTTGTATTGCGCGCTGCACGTGCTCAGCACAGAATTCGTGTCAGCATGTGCCGCTCCCGACAGTGCGACCGCCATCGCCCCTGCCCCAATCAGCATCGCCAAGCTTTTTGTCATCAACTGCATGTCCAAGCCAAACCTTTCCAGATCGGACGGAAGGCTTCTGCCCGTTTTCCGCCGCACCCCCTGCCGCTCCTCTGCGCTCAAAGCCCCGGAAAAGGCCAAAGCAATGGGGCAAAGTCGACAAAGATTTGAATAATCCCAATTCTGTCCCCTGCAAACAAATTTCATCTGACAAGTCGCAAGACAGGAAAAATTCCCCCTAAATCCGGTCAGACGTCCGGCCAATCACAACCAAACTGCACCAACCGTGCCTGTAACCCTTTATCCTTGGCAGATGTCGTCACAGTCCGTCGGCACTTCATGCGGCCTCAAGCGGCGCGCGGCACAGGGTCGACCCATCCGGCATGGCGCAACCCGGTCAGGATCGACACCAGTGGACACTCTGACATATCTTGACGGTTTTGCCGCAGGGCTTTACCTTCATCACATTATTTACAAGTTTTTGAAAACCGGGGCTGGGCACATGCTGCAAACGACCCTTAGCGTTCCTCTTGATGTCAGACCCGAAAGCGCAAGCCGATTGGCGGCGCTTATCGAACAGGTAAAGCTGCGGGAGGACAAGGGCCGCCCGGAGTTCGCAGAGAATTTCGGCCGGCTGTTACAAGATATTCCCGTCCTCCATTTCATGTCGATGTCAGTGTTCCATTCGACGTCCTACGATCCGATCTTCATCATCGAAGCCAATTTTGACGGTCCGCCTGCCGTGTTCTGGCGCCAGTTCGAGGCGATGCTTGGCGATGTCGTGCGCGACATGCTGCGCTGTTGCAAAAAACCGCTGGACCGGTGGGCAACGCTTTATGATGCGGTGACGGCCAGCGGGTCACAGGTGGCACTGGCACCCTATCTTGAAGCGCGCACTCAAAAGCCAAGCGTCTTTCATCATGGCAACCGGGGTCTTAGCCGCGAGCGTGTGCTGAGTGAGGCCAAACTGTTTGTGACCCTGCGCGACGAGCTTGACCAACCAACGCAGCCCTATCGCGGCGCCAACGCTGCCACCGTCCATCAGCGGCTGCGCGACAGGATGCTGGCGGCCTATCCATGGCTTTCGACACCCGCACCCGTGCGGATTTCACCGTTTGAGTGGTTTTGGGACCGGCTGCGCTTTGTGGTGTTTCTGGTCATCACTCTCTTCGTGCTGACTTTGCCGGGCGTGATCCTGGCGCTTCTGGTGCCGGTGTTTGCCGATCTGGCGGTCGTCACCTTCCTCGCCATCCTGATACTCGCCTCAATCTTCGCGCTGCGCAAACCCTTGCCGGGCACCGAGGTCACCACCCAATTCAACCTGCCCCTTCTGCTGTGGAAAGCCTCGCCCTACATCGTCGGCTATGTGCTGGCGGCAACGGTCGTGCTGTTTCCGCTGGATCTGGCGACAAGCTGGGCCCTGTCGAAATTTGGCGTCGCCCCGCCCGAGCTTTCGATGGCGGCGTTCTGGAGCGTGGCACGCCATATCTCGCTAGGGCTTTACAGCCTCATCGTGGTTTTGCCGCTGATTGTCTTGTGGCTGCGCTATCTGGAAACCCGGGATTCCTCGCAGGATGCGCCGGTGATCAGCGAAGCGCTGCTGGAGGAGATGGCGCGAAAGGAGGATTGGGTCGCGCAGAACCATATGGGCTCGATCGTGCTGATCAAGCCCGGCGTTTTGCGCACCATCATCATCCGGGCCGGGCATCGCGGGCTTGGGCTTTTGCTGCGGGTGACGGCGACGGACGGCTATCTGGGCAGCATGCGCACCGTGCATTTCGCGCATTGGGCGTTTTTGAACAACGGCAGCCGTTTGTTGTTCTTCAGCAATTTTGACCAAAGCTGGGGGGCCTATCTGGATGACTTCATCGAAAAGGCCCATGTCGGTCTGACCCTGGCTTGGGGCGATGGCGTGGGGTTTCCCGCCACGCGCTTTTTGATCTTTGACGGGGCCAGCCACGGGCGGCAGTTCAAGAATTGGGCGCTTGCATCTCGCGCCGTCAGCCGGTTCTGGGTCAGCGCCTATCCTGACCTGACCGTGAACCAGATAGAGCGGAACAACCGCATCGCCAACGGATTGCGCGAGCAATCTTTGACCGAGGAAAGGGCCGCCGCATGGATGACGGATCTGTAACCCCTTTTACGCCAAGTGCCAGCTGGCGGCTTGAACCCTCCATCGCGGCCAAAACCCAAGGGCTGGTGGTCAGCGGCTATTCCAGCTTGCCAACCGGAACGGCGCTTATGTTGAATATCGGCACGCCCGCTGCCCCCGATCTGGGCGGTGGTGCGTTTTTACGCAAGCTGGCAGAGATTGCGCCTGTCACCCCCGCAGTGCCCGGTGCCAGAGAACGCTCCACCGCGCTGGCATTTTCCTGGACTGGTTTGCAAAAGCTGGGGATGGCCGAGACGTCGCTGGCGTCTTTCCTGCGCCCGTTCCGCGAAGGGATGATGCAAGAGGACCGCCTGCGACGTCTGGGTGACCGGCGCGAGGGTCAGTGGCTGGACACCGTGCAAAAAGGCGGCCCGGAGTGGAGTGCCAATACCCCGTCCCCCGACAGATCGCAGGGCGCGCGGGCGTATCAGGTGGAGGTGCCGGGGGCCAGTCTTGCGATCCAGACCAACGCGCAGGTCCACGCCATTCTGCTGCTTTATACTCAGACTGTGGCCGACGCGGACCTTTGGGCCACGGACATAAAGGCGGCCTTGCTGCCCCACGGCGTCACGGTGGTCCGCGAGGTGGATCTGACGCTGGACGTGCATGACAACTCTCACTTCGGACGCGAACATTTCGGCTTTGCCGACGGCTTGTCGCAGCCTTTGCCCTTTGACACGTCCGGTGCCGTTCTGATCAATGACACGCCGGTCACCAGCCCTGACCCGGTGCAGGGCGTGCCTTTGGGCGAGATTATGCTGGGCTACCTCAACGGTCATCAGGAGGTGGTTCCCGGCCCGGTGGTTCCGGGCGACGACCGTACCGCCACCGCCCGTCTGGAGCCCCATCCCGAGGCGCAGGGGTTTTCCGACTTCGGGCTGAACGGCAGCTATCTTGTGGTGCGGGAGTTGCGGCAGGATGTACCGGCGTTCTGGCGGTCGATGGACTCGAGCGCTGCGGCGATCCGGGCGGCCGACCCGCAAGGCTCCGCTCATGTCACGGCAGACTGGGTGGCCGAACGCGTGATCGGGCGCAGCAAGGACGGCAACCTTCTGTGCCCCGGTGGCTATCTGCCGGTCGATGCGCAGGGTGACCCGAACAATGGCTTTCTATTTCTGGAGCGGGACCGGCGTGGCCTCGGCTGCCCGATCGGAAGCCACGTGCGCCGGGCCAATCCGCGCGACACCCTGGCCCCGACCGCCGATCAGGGGCCGACCCTGCTGGCCGCTGCCAACAACCACCGCATTTTGCGGCGTGGCCGTAAATACGGGTCGAAATATGACGGCATAACGCTCAAAGATCCCAGACTGGCGGACCCCAGTCAGCCTGACGCCAATCAACTTGACGCCAATCAACTTGACAGCAACCGGGCTGATACGGCTGACCGCGGACTTCTGTTCATGGCGCTGAACACGGACATCGCGCGGCAATTCGAATTCGTGCAGCAGACCTGGCTCTTGAACTCCAACTTCGGCACATTGTTTCAAGAGGTTGACCCGCTGATCGGACCTGAAGGTCGCATGACCATCCCCGAAGACCCGCTGCGCCGCACCATTCAGGTCAAAACCTTCATCCAGATGGTGGGCGGCGATTATTTCTTCCTGCCCAGCCTGCCCGCGCTGGCCTATCTGGCGATGTTATGACGGTTGAGGGGGTATCACAGGTTTAAGCCCGCCCTTTCGCCCCGATGCCGACGCTGTCTGTGGTTCGACCTGACCACGCAGCAGATGGCATGAAGTTCCAACCGACACTGGCACCACTAAGCCGTCACATGTCGAATTGCAGGTCGTAGGCACGTTTGAAGAAGTTCTCATTCTGCAACAGCGCGCGCGGGCTGCCGCGCTCTTGCACCCTACCGTCTTTGATGACGATGATCTCATCGGCCCGCATGACCGAGGACAGCCGATGCGCGATCATGATCGTCGTCCGGCCCCGGCTGAGATCATAAAGCGCCTTTTGAATCGCCGCTTCGGATTCGGCATCCAGCGCACTTGTGGCTTCATCCAGCAGCAGGATCGGCGCATCACGCAGGATCGCGCGGGCGATCGACAGACGTTGGCGCTGACCACCCGACAGGTTGCCGCCATTCTCGCCCACTTCGGCACCATAGCCCTTCGGCAGCTTCATGATGAATTCATGGGCATTGGCCGCTTTGGCCGCTGCGATGATCTGATCCTCGGTGGCACCGGACAGACCAAGCCCAATGTTGTGCAGCACGGTCCCGGTGAACAGAAAGGTATCCTGCCCGACGAACGACATGTTGCCACGCAGAGAGTTGAATGTGGCGCCGCGTATATCGGCGCCGTCGATGGTGATGTTACCCTCGGTCGGGTCATAAAGCCGCATCACAAGGTTCAGGATCGTCGATTTGCCGCCCCCCGAGGGACCAACGAGCGCCGTGGTCTTGCCAGCCGCAAACTCCAATTCCAGACCGTTGAGGATCACGTTCGCCGTGTCGCCATAGGTGAAGCTGACATTGCGGAAGGCGATCTGACGCGGGCCTTCGGGCAGCGGTCTGGCGTCGGGTGCCTCTTGCATGGTGATGGGCTGGTCCAGAAGTGTATACATCATCTTGACGCCGGTCATCCCGGTCTGCACCCCGACCCGCATCGCGGCAAGCCTGCGGGCTGGTTCATAGGCCATGATGACGGCCGTCAGAAATGACATCAGCTGACCTTGCGATGTCATGGCGTGGAACCCGAAAACCGTGGTCACACTCAGCGCCATGATCCCCGCGATGGCCAGCCCCGACAGGATATCCATCAGGGGCATCGTCGCGGCCTGCAACCGGGCCAGCGCGTTCGACATCCGCTCCACCCGCGTCACCGCATCGCCCATCGCGTCGTTCATATAGCCTTCCAGCGCGAAAGCCTTGATGACCCGGATACCCACCGAGGTCTCTGACGTCACCTTGATGATGGTCCCCAACGACACAATTTCGCGCGTCATGATCTCGTTGATCTTGCGCAACAGGCCGCGCATCCCGAAGATGGCCGCCGGAATGATCAGCAAGGAAAACGCTGAAAGAACAGGCTGTTGCAGGAACATGACGTAGAGAAGGCTGAGGAGCGTCAGCAAATCACGCCCGACCGAAGAGATGATGACATCCAGTACCATCCGCGCGGACTGCGACGCTTGTGTCAGCGTGACCAGCGTGTCCGAGGAATTGCGCGCGTTGAAGAACGAAAGCCCCTGTTGCAGCAGGCGGTCGTACATCTTGCGTTGCTGGATGGCGACGATCCGGTTGCCCGCGATGCTGAGAAACACGGTCTGGGTATAGCCTGCGATCCCCTTTACCGCGAAGATCAATGCGACGTAGCTTGCCACTTCATAGACACGCGAGGTTGGGGTTCCGGGCGTCAGAGAGGCCACGATATCGTTCATGATCCAGGCAGAGGCCGCCGTCATCCCCGCCACAAAGACCATCGCCAGCACGGCAAGGGCATACCATTTGGCCAAACCACGGAAATTCTCGCTGATCAGCCGCCACAACAGCTTCTGTTCCATCACCGACAAGAATTTGGCTAGCATATGAAGTCCTTTGGTCACTTTTGCAGTCGTCCACGACCTGATCGGGTCAAACCAGGTGGCTGAAAGGCTCCGGGTTTTTCGTTGAACTGCCTCGCAGGGTCAGGGCGCAAACTGGCATATGGTGCGGCTATGTCAGAACTTGAAGGTTTGATCCATTCCCATCATGCGCGGCAGGCGCTTTCCGGTTTCGGCATGGCTTGCGTGACATGGCGGTAACCGGGTCAGCGAAAGACATGCAGACGGTAGCCAAAATAGGAAAAAACCATGGCCAAGGCTGAACTTGTCACCAGTGCCGCAAAGGGCGTCAGGCTGGGGAATGCCAGCAACAGCCCGGCAAAGAGCGCGTAGTTGATGGCCGCAGCCCCCCACGCCACGGCGGCAAAGCTTGCGAACTCGCGCCATGTGGAAGGGGTTTTCACCGCGAAGGTGAAGCGGCGGTGCATTTGCCACCCCACCACCATGGCGCAAAGAATGGCGAACGGGCGGCAGATCAACGGCGACAGGGGTGTCAGGCGCACCAATGCCTCCAGCACCGCCGCATCGGTGGCAAAGGCCGCACCGCCAGAGATCAGAAACCCCATCCAATGCGCGGGGCCAGAGGTGCGCGGCGGCTCTTCAGACATCACCGGCCCCGAACCAATCCAACGCTTCACCCGGCACGCGCTTTGGGTGCCAGATCAACCGTTCCAACCCGGCACAGTTGCGCAGCGCTTCATATTCTTGCGGGCGTCGGTCGGCGATCGGGTCATCCTCAAAGCCCGGTTTTCCGGGGTGGCACATGACCATTGGTCTTCGGCCGGGAAAGCGCACGAAGCTGGCGAATTGCGCGGCGTAAGGGCGGTTTGCGAAGTCGGAAAACCCGGAAAACCCCTCATTCACCACAAATCCCGCCCGCAGCGCCGCCGTGGTAAATCCGGCAGAAAGCCCCGCGACTAATGCAGCTTTGGCAGGCTCTGGTCGGCGCATAATGGCGTAAATTCGATCCGACGGGACCCGGAGAAGGATGCGCCGTCCGCGATACCGCCTGCGAAGAACCCGCAAAAGGGCTGTGCGGATCATGGGCAGGATGTGAACGTGCTGATGACCGTCGACATGGTCGGGCGGACACCCCATCGCAACCTCGAACGCATCCACCTGCCGCTCAACCTCCGCAGAGATCTCATCGGCATCCAGTCGCCCGGTCAAGGCGGCAAGGATCACCTCTTGCATCTTCGGAAAATGGCCGGAGGGTGCAAGCCTTGGCATCGCCCCCAGCGGCGCGCCGTGCGTCAGGTTCAGGTGCAGGCCAATGGCCACACGGTCGGCCAAGGCGGCAATCAACGGTGCATCGCTTCGCCAGTCCGGGCTGGTCACCATGGCGCTGGTGGCCGACAGCCTGCCCTGCAACGCCAAATCCACAATCGCCGCACTGATCGCAGAGTTTTGCCCATAATCGTCGGCGCACAGGATAAACCGCACCTCAGGCGTCACGGGCAAAGCCAACCTCTTCGGCCACGATGTACAAGGGCCTGCGTTTCACCTCGTCAAAAATCCGCCCGACGTATTCGCCAATCACGCCGAGGGAAATCATCTGCACCCCGGCAAAAAAGAATATCGCCACCAGAAGCGAGGGGAAGCCGGGCACATCCGGCTTGTAGATCAGGGTCCTGATCACGAAATAAACCGAATAGAGCAAGGCCCCAAGCGAGATGAGCGCCCCGACATAAGACCATATCCGCAACGGCAGGGTGGAAAAGGATACGATCCCGTCCAGCGCAAAGCGCACCAGTTTGATAAAGTTGAACCGGGTCCGGCCCGCAAACCTTTCGCCCACGTCAAACGGCACCACGGCGGTGTTAAAACCGATCCAGGTGAACATGCCTTTGGTAAAACGGGACCGCTCGTCCAAAGCGTTCATCGCGTCCACCGCACTGCGGTCCAGCAGCACAAAATCCACGATGCCGCGCGGCAATCTGGCCCCCGACAAAGCGCCAAACACCACATGGAAAATCACCGAATAAGCGCGGCGCGCGAAACTGTCAGTCACCCGGTTGTTGCGCTGGCCGAAGACCACCTTGCTGCCTTGCCGCCAAAGCCGAACAAACTCGGGAATATACTGCGGCGGATGCTGCAAATCGGCGTCCATGATCAGCACGCAATCGCCCTTGGCATAATGCAGACCCGCAGCCATCGCCTGCTCTTTGCCAAAGTTGCGGCTGAACGAGATCGCCCTGATCCGCGGTTCTGCCTGCGCCAAAGCGCGCACCCGCTCCAACGTGCGGTCCGTGGAGCCGTCGTCAACGAACAGGACAGTCCACTGCATCCCCGCAGCTTTAAGCTCGGGACCATCCAAAACCACACGCAGCGCATCGACCAGGGCCGCAACCGATTTTTCCTCGTTCAGAACGGGAATGACGAGGGACAAAAGCTGATCGGGCATCGGCGCTCTGCGCTAAGGGTGGCGTCGCGCTCAATTACCAGCCCCGACAGGCCGAGTAAAACGATTATCCTGCGCAGCACCTCTTGACCCGGCAGCGAAATTGGTTTGCCAAAGGCGCGATTGACCGAAAAAGAGGGCCAACGTGCCGATACCCGACACCACGACGCGCACCGCCTGTCTTTTCATCCTTGCGCAGACCCTGATCTGGTATGCCATGATCCTGATC
Organism: Rhodobacterales bacterium; assembly: GCA_038231395.1. Taxonomy (GTDB): domain Bacteria; phylum Pseudomonadota; class Alphaproteobacteria; order Rhodobacterales; family Rhodobacteraceae; genus Stagnihabitans. Next base: position 2,361 of record JBBRLL010000023.1, on the reverse strand, counting down.
GCCAAGCCGTTTTTGGACAATTACGGCGATATGGTAGAGGTTTACGCGTGGTCGCAGCACCTTTTGATGGGGTCGAACAAGCACCCGCAGTTTCTGCCATGGGTGGCGCATTTCTGGTTTCTGGTCGCACCGCGCACCGTGGCCTCGTTCTACGCCCTGGCTGCAATCAACCTGTGCGTGGGGCTGGCGGGCGTCTACGCTTTGGGGCGGCAAGTTCTGGCCACGAGGACTGAGGCACTGGCGGCTGTCGCGCTGGAGGCTTTGGCCTTCCCCTACCTGACCCTCGCCGACAAGCTGAACATGAACTCTATCTGCCTTGCGACCTGGCCTTGGGCGGCTTGGGCGTTTCTGGTCGCGGTACGTCATCCTTCTGCCCGCACCCGGCTGCTGGCCGGAGTTGGCTTTGGCCTACTGGGGGCCGTGGCGGTACTGGGCAAGTATTACTCGGCGGCCGCATTGGCCTCGGTTCTGGTGGCCTCGCTTATGCCACGGGTGATCGGCGTCTGGCGGGGGCCGGCCCCTTGGGCTGGGCTGGTGGCCTTTGTGTTTGCAATGCTGCCCCACCTTTTGTGGCAAAGCCATCACGGCTTTCAGAGCTTGAGCTACATCGAGGAGCAGGGCAAAGGGCTGAACCTGCGCCTTCTGCTGTCTTTTGGTCTGACGCCGGTCTATTACTGGATTATCCCTTGGAGTCTGGCGCTGGCCACGCTGTACCGAGGGCCGCTCTGGCAGCGGTTCGGGCGCAGCCTGCGCAGGACGGGGAGCAGCGATACGCTGTGGTATCTGGCGGTCTTGCCCTATGTGATGTCGATGGTTCTGGGCGCGGTTGGCTTTGTGGTCATGTCAGAACCCTGGGCCATTCCGATCGGCTATGCCTTTACTTTGCTTTGGGTGCGCAACGCCGATGTTGCTGCTGAACGGGTCCTTGAAAGGTGCCGCCAAATTCTGCGGGCCTTTCGGTGGATCTGGCCCGGCATGCTGGTGACGGCTGGTGCCTTTGCACTTTGGGCCGCGTTCAGCGGGGTCGAACAGCTTTATTACCCCGAAGCCGAAGCCACCGCCGCAATTGAGGCTGAATGGCAGAGCGTGGCTCCGGGTCAGCCGCTCGTCTGGGCCTCTCCCGGCAATGATGGCGGCCGCATCGCCTTTTACGCATTGGGAAGGGTCGAGGCGCTGCCGGATTTGCCAGATATCTTGCCCGACTATTACCCGCCGCATCCAAACTGGCAGGCCGAGGGCGGCGTGGTGATCTGCCCGCTGGGCAGCGGCAGGACGACAGAGACGGATTGCACACAGAAAACGGCGCTATGGGCGGCCAAAAATAGCATTTCCCTCATCCCCTTCCGCTTTGCCGTCCAGCGCAAGGGCCTTTATTTTCCACGCGCAGAACCCTACGCCTTCGCGGCCTTCTTCCACGTGCCACAGGCCGCGCCTTAAATTCCCCGTTGCAAACCTGCACGGCTTTTCGGGCCATGACATGCAGTCTTTGGCTCACCCTCACCGCAATTTTCGCGCTCAAGGGGCCAAAATCGCACGTTTTATTGCGGCAGACCCGATGATCACCCGCGACGGGCAATGCGAAAACGGTATCATGTCACTGGGGAATCGGAGGGCGGACGCCGGATCGAAAGATCGCGGATACGACCATGCCATTTGAAATGACCGGACAACACGGTCAAACGCGGGTTCCTTGTGACGATAAATGTCCCGCGCCTTTTTACAGCGCTGGACGAAACCAACGACTTGGGAGGACTATAGATGAACAAACTTCTGCTGGGCTCGGTTGCCCTGACTTTGGCGGCATTTGGCGGGATGGCCGAGGCCAAGACCTACAAGATCGGCATTTCCAACACCGTGCAGGGCAATGGCTGGCGCGAGGAGATGGTCTGCGCGATGAAGGCGCAGGCTTTGGCCTCGGGCGAGGTTTCGGTGCTGAACATCGCCCATCGCAACACCGATGCGGCAGGCCAACTGGAGGATATCCGCAATCTCGTTCAGGCGGGCGTTGACGCCATCGTCGTCAACCCGGCCAACGCCGACGGCATCAACGCAGCCATCAAAGAGGCGACCGCCAAGGGCATCGTCGTGGTGGCTGTTGATCAGGCGGTGACCGAGCCTTCGGCCTACATCATCTCCAACAACCAGGAGGAGTACGCCTATCTTGGGGCCAAGTGGTTGTTCACCCAGATCGGCGGCAAGGGCTCGGTGGTCTACATGCGGGGCGCTGCGGGTGCTGGTGCGGACAATGACCGCGACAAGGGCTTCAAGAAGGCGCTGGCCGAGTTCCCCGGCGTGACGGTGGCACAAGAGGTGTTCACCGGCTGGCAGCAGGATCAGGGCAAGCAGCAGATCAACGACATC
>JBBRLL010000022.1:0-65870 GCA_038231395.1 Rhodobacterales bacterium | reverse complement strand
GCAGGGTCGCTGTTCAGCGCAGCAATCAGCGCCAGCAGGTCAGCCTCGGACGTCGCAACATCCAGCCGGTGTTCAAACGAGTTCATGCCAACCTCAACCGTAGAGGCGTGCTTGTTTCTCACATAAACCTTCGAGGCCGCGTCTTCGCCGACCAGAACCACGGCCAGACCCGGCGTGATCCAGGTTTCTTGCTTGATCCGCGCCACATGCGTGGCCACCTGTGCCCGCACCCCAGCCGCGAACAGCTTGCCGTCAATCACCTTGGCCGTCATTCTGATGTTCCTTAACCCGCTGATCCTGCGGTTATTTTCTGTCCGCATCCCGGTCTTCGTCAGGACCAAGCACCGTTTCTTCGCGCGCAATCGACCAGTCGATCACCTTGCGCCACAGCTTTTCAATCTTGTCGGGCGGCAGACCACGGGCCTCGGCGTGCCTGCGGACATTGGCGACCACCTCTTCCACCCGAGGAGTGATCCGGGCGGGCATGCCGATTTCGGTTTTGATCTGTGCGGCGCGGTCGATATAGGTGACACGCTCTGCAAACATCGCAACCAGAGCTTCGTCCAGCCGGTCAATTTCGGCCCGAAGCTCGGCCATCGTCGTGCAATCTGCTGCAATCTTTGCCATCATTCGCCCCATGGTTCAGCGCCGCCCTGATACCTCAAGGCGGCGCTGTCCACAACGGAACCTCTTAGAACAGGCCTTCGACAAAGCCTTGATCGTTCAGACGGATCACCTCGGCAGACGGCACCTTGGGCAGGCCCGGCATCGTCATGATCTCACCACAGATCGCCACGATAAAGCCTGCACCGGCCGACAGACGCACTTCACGCACCGGGATTGTAAACCCAGTCGGCGCGCCGCGCATGTTCGGATCGGTCGTGAACGAATACTGCGTCTTGGCAATGCAGATCGGCAGATGGCCATAGCCCGCCGCTTCCCAGGTTTTCAACTGATCGCGGATCGACTTGTCAGCCTCGACCCCGTCAGCCCGATAGATGCCCTTGGCAATCGCCTCGATCTTGGCGAACAGGCCCATTTCATCGGGATACAGAGGCTTGAAGTTCGCAACACCGCTTTCGGCAAGCGAGACGACCTTGTGCGCCAGTTCTTCGATGCCGGCAGAGCCCAAGGCCCAGTGCTTGCACAGGATGGCCTCTGCGCCCTGCTCGGCCACATAGGCCTTTACAGCGGCAATCTCTGCATCGGTGTCAGAGAAGAAGTGGTTGATCGCGACCACAACCGGCACGCCAAAGCCTTTGACATTGCCAATATGGCGGCCAAGGTTGGGGCAACCCTTCTTCACAGCTTCGACATTCTCTGCGCCCAGATCAGCCTTGGCCACGCCGCCGTTCATCTTCATGGCGCGCACAGTGGCGACGATGACAGCCGCCGAGGGTTTCAGGCCAGCCTTGCGGCACTTGATATCAAAGAACTTTTCGGCACCAAGGTCAGCGCCAAAGCCAGCCTCGGTCACCACATACTCACCCAGTTTCAGCGCGGTCTTGGTCGCGATGACCGAGTTGCAGCCGTGGGCAATGTTTGCGAACGGGCCGCCATGCACGAAGGCCGGGTTGTTTTCCAGCGTCTGCACAAGGTTCGGCTGCATCGCATCCTTCAGCAGCACAGTCATGGCACCGTCGGCCTTGATGTCGCGGCAATAGATCGGCTTTTTGGCGCGGGTATAGGCGACCACAATGTCACCCAGACGCTTTTCAAGGTCGGCCAGATCGTTTGACAAGCACAGAATCGCCATGACTTCCGACGCAACGGTAATGTCAAACCCGGTCTGACGCGGAAAGCCGTTCGACACGCCGCCAAGGTTCACGACGATATCGCGCAGGGCGCGGTCGTTCATGTCCATCACGCGGCGCCAAGTGATGCGGCGCTCGTCAATCTCAAGCTCGTTGCCCCAGTAGATGTGGTTGTCGATCATCGCCGACAGCAGGTTGTGCGCGCTGGTGATGGCGTGAAAGTCGCCGGTGAAGTGCAGGTTCATCTCTTCCATCGGCACGACCTGAGAATAGCCGCCGCCCGCAGCGCCACCCTTCATGCCAAAGTTCGGACCAAGCGAGGCTTCACGGATGCACACGATGGCCTTCTTGCCGATCCGGTTCAGGCCGTCGCCCAGACCGACCGTCGTGGTGGTCTTGCCTTCGCCTGCCGGGGTCGGATTGATCGCCGTCACCAGAATAAGCTTGCCCATCGGGCGGCCTTCCAGCGACTTGATGAACTCCTGACCCACCTTGGCCTTGTCGTGGCCATAGGGCAGCAGATGCTCGGACGGAATGCCAAGCTTCGCGCCAATCTCCATGATCGGCAACTTTTTGGCTTCGCGTGCAATCTCGATATCAGTCTTGAAGGCCATGTCTCACTCCCGGGGGCAAAGGGGCTCCTCCACGGGTGATAGCGAAGAAAACGACGCGTCGGAGTCGCTTTTCCGACCAAGCCCGCGTCAAATTCGCCAGAGCAGGTTTCCGATTGGAAACAAGGGCGCGACTGCGGAAAGAATTCCGGGTGCCAAAGCCTGTCCGACAAAAGTGGAAACCGGTTTTGCTGGAAGCCGGGCGCAAATTCAAAGGCTGGAGGCTGTCTGGCACTTCTGTCGGCAGCAAAGCATTGCAAAGTGGATCCGCGGCTTTAGGCTTTGCGCGCCTCGGCCAGATGCTTCCAGACGCGCTGATCGGGGATATGCAGGCGCACCATATCACCCAGCGAAATCGTGCCCTCACGCTCCACCCAAGCCACCACGCCGCGCCGCCCTTCGGCTGCAGGCTTGAACGCTTTGCCAAAACCGGGATGCGCCGCCTCGACAGCGCGCGACGGAAAAGTGCAAGGCCGGTTGTTGAGGTTGACAACCAAAGTCGCCCCGCTGGCCACCTGAAGCCTGCTGCCGGGCGGAATGTGGCTGAAATCGGGAATGCCCTCAACGACCATTGTGGCCCCAAGAAGGGCCGGTGAAATGCGTTCCAACCCCATCCGAACCGCAATTTCGACCAGCTCTTCGGCCGATACGACCGAAACTTGCCGCGTGTTGGCGACCAGCGTGCCTTGTGGATATTGCGCGGTCATCCGAACGCAGGACGGCGCTGTCAACCCTTCATGCGCCTCGCCGACGATCCCGGCAAAGGTGGCGCTCAAACTCATGCAGGGTTCGGCGTGCAAAATCTCGGACGAGCCGATCATCCGACCCAGAAAGGTGACTTTGGCGCTGAATTGAGTCGGTTTCAGGATTGGCATCTTAGACCTTCAACACAAAGAACACCCGGCGAAACGGCATCAGGCACGATCCGTCGGGCAAGAGGGGATAGGCAGAGGTCAGCGCCTGATCATAGGCGGTCACATAGCTTTCAGCTTCGGCCTCTGTCAGTTTCTCGACAAAGGGACGCATCGCGGTGGATTGGGTGAAAGCGCGCACCGGGTGCATATCTTTGGCAGCGACAAGGTGTTGCAGGTACTCGGTTTCCCAGGCTTGCACCTCTCCCAAGGGGGACAGCATCTGCCAATAGCCCTGCGCAGGCAGGACAGGCGCGTCATAGCGGGCAAAATCAAAGCGGTCAGGGAAAAGTGCTGCCGCGATGTCGCGCAAAAAGCGGTGCGAGGGCGCGAAATACTGGCGCGGCAGTTGCACCGCCAGAACGCCGCCGGGGGCAAGCATGGCGGCCAGACGGGGCATCAGGGTGGCGTGATTTCCCAACCAATGCAGGGCGGCGTTGGAGAAGATCAGCGCAGGCGGCGCATCGGCCTGCCACATAGCGGCATCAGCCTCAATCAACTGATCGTAACCCTTGGCCTTGGCCAGCATCGCAGGCGAGGCGTCAACGCCGATAACCTCACGCTTGGGATAGCGCTGACCAAGCGCGCCTGCGGCAGCACCATCTCCGCACCCAAGGTCAACCACAGCACCGGACGGCAAGCCGCCGATCTGCATCAGCAAATCCAGCAAAGGGCGCAAACGCAAACCCCGAAACCTTGCGTAGGTTTCGGGGTTCCAGTCAGCTTTAGGCGCTCCGATCAAACCGAAGGCTCCGGTTCCATCCCCGGCTTGACAACCTTGGACCGGGTTTTGGGGATCGACAGGGTCGACGTTGTGCCAGCCCCGGACGCAGGCCTGTCATCATCACCGCCCAGCTTTTCGCCCGCAATCACGCGGCGGATCTGGTCGCCGGTCAACGTCTCATACTCCAGCAAACCTTGGGCCAAAGCTTCAAACGCGGCGTTCTGCTCCAGCAAAATGCGGCGGGCGGTGTCGTAGCCCTCGTCGATCAGGCTTTTCACCTCCTGCTCGATTTTCATCTTGGTCTCAGCCGAGACCGAAAAGCCGCCGGTGGCGCCGTTATAGCCTTCATGCGCTTCGGAATAGTCGATGTTGCCGATCACGTCCGACATGCCCCACCGCATCACCATCGCGCGCGCCAGAGACGACGCTTGCTGAATGTCGCCGACCGGGCCAGAGGACACCCCCTCTTCGCCGTACTTGATGACCTCCGCTGCTTTGCCCGCCATGGTCATGGCCAGCTTTTGCTTGCCCTCGTCCTTGTGCATCTGCAAACGGTCCATTTCCGGCAAGGAAACCACCATGCCCAATGCGGCACCGCGCGGAATGATCGTGGCTTTGTAAACCGGATCGCACTTCGGCAGGTTGATGCCGACGATGGCATGGCCCGCTTCGTGGTAGGCGGTCTTTTCCTTCTGCTCGTCGGTCAAGACCATGGAGCGGCGTTCAGCCCCCATCATCACCTTGTCTTTGGCTTGTTCAAAGTCATCCATGGTGACAAAGCGGCGGCCAAAGCGGGCGGCCATCAGGGCAGCTTCGTTGACAAGGTTGGCAAGATCAGCGCCCGAAAAGCCGGGGCAACCGCGCGCAATGATGCGCAGATCCACATCAGGTCCAACCGGAACCTTGCGGGCATGCACGGTCAGGATCTTTTCGCGACCCTTGATGTCAGGGTTCGGCACGTGGATCTGGCGGTCAAAGCGGCCCGGACGCAGCAAGGCCGGGTCCAGCACGTCTTTGCGGTTGGTCGCGGCGACGATGATCACGCCCTCGTTCGTCTCAAACCCGTCCATCTCCACCAAAAGCTGGTTGAGGGTCTGTTCGCGTTCGTCATTGCCACCGCCCATGCCCACGCCACGGGCCCGGCCCACCGCGTCAATCTCGTCGATGAAAACAATGCACGGGGCGTTCTTTTTGGCCTGTTCAAACATGTCGCGTACCCGCGATGCGCCGACACCCACAAACATCTCGACAAAATCCGAACCGGAGATCGAGAAGAACGGCACCCCGGCCTCACCGGCGATGGCGCGGGCCAACAGCGTCTTACCGGTACCCGGCGGACCAACCAGCAACGCACCTTTTGGAATTTTGCCACCAAGCCTGCTGAACTTCTGCGGGTTTCGCAGAAACTCAACAATCTCTTCCAGCTCTTCCTTAGCCTCATCAATGCCTGCCACGTCGTCAAACGTGACCCTGCCCTGCTTTTCGGTCAACAGCTTGGCGCGCGATTTGCCAAAGCCCATGGCACCGCCACGCCCGCCACCCTGCATCCGGTTCATGAAGTAAATCCACACCCCGATCAGCAGAACGAAGGGCAACCAGGCGGTGATCAGCGTCATCAGGCCGGAGGGTTCCTGCGCCTTGGCGCGCACATCCACACCTTTCGCCAGCAGCTTGTCAGTCACCTGTTCGCCAGCCGGGCGGATCGAGACATAGTGGCTGCCATCCTTGGCAAGCACCTCGATCTGCTCGCCGTCCAGCGTTACCGACTTCACATCACCGGAATTCACCCGCGCTACGAAATCTGAGTAGGAGACCGTCTGCGCCGCGAAGCTGTTGGAGCTGTTGAAAAGGTTGAACAGTGCCAGCACCAGCACCAACAGAACGACCCAGAATGCAATATTGCGTGCGTTTCCCACCTGAAACTCCTCCTTACGCGAAATCTCTGCCGCAGAGACGCCGCCTTGGCACAGTAGATAGCTATTCGTTTGGCCGGTTCAATGCGATAAAGCGGGGATCTTGCGGCCAATCCACGGTAGCAGCGGAACTGCGCTATAAGCTTCTGCCTGAAAACCAGCAAGAGGGGCCGCAACAAGCCGGTCGCCAAGCCACAAAGCGGGTTGGGTCAGAAGTGCGGGACGCGGCAGGCCCAGTTTGCGCCAATCGGCCAACTGCGCCAGCCCTTCGGCCCCCAAAGCGCCGGTTTCAGCGCCTTCTGGCCGCTGGCCGATGATGCGCCACCGGCCATCCCAGACCTGCGCCGTGCTGCGGGCTTGCGCGGCACGCGCCTCGCGCACCGCCAGCGTATCGCCATTCGGCAAGAACCGGCACCCCGCCAGCGTCGCCGACTGACCCGCCGACAGCCGCGCCAAAAGCTGGCTGAGCTGCCCGCCACGTGGACCATATGCCGCAGGGGCGATCCACAGGATCACGCGCTGGATCAGCCGCCGCTGCGTCTCCATCGGTGCGCGCCACAGATCGGCAGAGATCACCACTGACCCCGCCTGTTCGCGAAGGGTCAATTCCGCCCAATGATCGGCCAAAGCATCCAAAGCCACCCGCGCTTCGGCAAGATGGGCCGCCACTTCGGCCAGCCGTGCGGTTTCAATCCCAAGCGGGCGCAGCACAGCCAAGGCCCGGCGCGCCTTCACCCGCTCGAACCGCTGGTTCTGGTTGGAGGGGTCTTCGGCCCAAGCCAGGCCCCTGTCGGCCAGCCACACCCGCAGGTCACCGCGCGCCATGCCAAGCAGGGGCCGCTGCCACAAGATACCGCCCTCCGCCCAAACCGATGCCATCGCGGCAAGACCGTCAACCCCGGCCCCCCGCGCCAATCGCATCAGGAAGGTTTCCGCCAGATCGTCCTGCGTATGTCCCAAAGCCACCGAGGTTACCCCGCGCTTCGCAGCCCATTCGGCAATCAACCGTCGGCGTGCTTGGCGGGCGGCGTTTTGCAGGTTTCCAGCGTGGTCCCAGTCGCGCCACGCCAGCGTGTCATGGCTTAGCCCGTACCCCTTTGCCACCTGCGCCACCATGTCAGCCTCTGCCGCAGACTCTGCCCGCAAGCCGTGATCGACAGTCACGACAGCGGGCCGCAACCCTGCGGCTGCGGCCAGATGCAACATCGCCATTGAATCGCCGCCACCCGAAACGGCCAGCCCCAAACCCTGCGCTTTGCCCAAACCCTGCGCTTTGCCCAAACCCTGCGCTTTGCCCAAACCCTGCGCTTTGCCCAAACCCTGCGCTTTGCCCGACCCGTCAGCCCCGCTCAACGCGTCCAGCAGACGGGCGGGCAGATCGCTCAAGTGCAGCCCTGTGTCGCCATCGCAACCCTGGCATTCGCCTCGTCGGTTGAGCCGGGGAAGCGCTTGCCCACCTCTTTCAAGGTAACGCAAGCCTCCGGTCCCTGCCCCAGTTTGCCCAGCGATTGACCCAGTTTGGTCAGCGCCTGACCCGCCAAAGGCCCGTTCTGGTCGGCTGAAAACGCATCCAGAAAAGCCCGCGCCGCATTGGCCAGATCGCCGGTTTCGGTCAGCGCGTCACCGCGGTACAGGTCGGCTTGCGGCACAAGGGGACCACCCGGGTAGGATTGCGCATAGGTCTTAAAGAGGTCCGCGGCGCGCGGAAAGTCACGGGAATCGAGCACCCCCTTGGCCCGGTCAAAATCTGCTTTTTCGTTGACAGCCAGTTCAACCCCGCCGGTGCCCGCATCAGGAGCGGGGCTGGTCGTGTCCGCAGGCTTGGTCGCATCCGCAGGCTTGGTCGCATCCGCAGGCTTGGTCGCATCGGCGGGCTTGGTGGTATCCGCCGGTTTTGCAACGGGCTTGGTTGTGCCAGTTGCAGCCCCCGCATCCTTCGCCATCCCGCCCAGATCCGGCGTGGCCGGCAGGCTCGCCGGATCGCAGCCTTTGGTCAGTTCGCACAGCCGAAACTCGATGTCGCCGATCCGGTTGGTGCCATCCGACACCACCGCATTCACCTTCTGCTCCACCTGTTCGGTCTTGGCGGTCAGCTTGGCCAGGGCGGCCTCCATCGCATCCATGCGTTGCAGGGCGTCACCACCGGCACTGCCCGTATTGGCAGCGCCGGTGGTGACAAGCTCTTTCTTCAGGGAGATGAATTGTGCGGCCAGTTGCGCCAGCGAGGCCTTCACATCGGCAAGAGTCTGTGCCTTGTCCTGCGCAAATGCGGGTCCGCCCTCATAGACGGCAAGCGGCAGAAGCAAAGTTAACGCCAAAAGCCAGCGCATCATGATCTTATGTCCCCGAGCCGACCGACAGCACCGTCACAGCGCGGCGGTTCTGCGCATAGCAGCTTTCGTCCGAGCAAAGCGCAATCGGCCGCTCTTTGCCATAAGACACCGTTTGCAGATGCGAACCCGCAACCCCTTGGCTGATCAGATAGTTCTTGACGGCATCGGCGCGTCTTGCCCCCAGAGCGATGTTATACTCACGCGTTCCCTGCTCGTCGGCATGGCCTTCAACGATGACGGCATATTCCGGATGGCTCTTGAGCCACTGCGCCTGACCGCTGAGCGTGGCGCGGGCCTGATCGGTCAAGGTCGCCTGATCGACCACAAACAACACGCGGTCACCGACGGTCTGGTTGAAATAAGCCACCGAGGCCGGGTTACTCGGATCGCCAAGGGCTGAGGATGTCACACCATTGGTGCCCGTGCCGCCTGCGCCGTTGGCACCGTTCGCACCATTGGCCCCCAGATCGCCTCCGGTACCGGACCCGAAACGGTCCGGGTTGCGGCAGGCCGAAAGGGCAAGCGCGGATACGATCAGCATAACCTTGATTGGAACGGCGAGGCGGATGGACATGGGTTTTCCTTGTTTTTATGGCGGGTTCTTTGGCTCGATGGCCGGAATATAACAGCTTTGCCGCAGCCTGTTAACTGGCGTCTGTGAACGGCTGTTGGTCAACAACGGCCTGTGAACAAGCGGCAACCGCACGTCATGGCAAAAGCGGTGACCATGACGGGTCCGATGCCGATCCGGGCGTGGACACCTGATGCAGGTTGCGGCCAGAGACATCGACCGAATACAGCGCGGCAGAGCCTGCGGCCCCCTCGCTTTCGCGGGTGAACATGATCACACGGCCATTCGGCGCCCACGTCGGGCCTTCATCCAGAAACGAGGCGGTCAAGAGACGTTCCTGCGTGCCATCCGGCCGGATCACACCAATGTAGAACCGGCCATCGGCAATCTTGGTAAAGGCGATCAGGTCGCCACGCGGGCTCCACACCGGCGTCCCATATTTGCCCTTGCCGGCCGAAATCCGGGTAGGCTCCCCGCCGCTCGCAGCCATGGTGTAGATTTGCTGCGCCCCGGAACGGTCGCTTTCAAACACGATCTGGCTGCCATCCGGGCTGAAACTCGGCGCGGTTTCAATCGAGGGCGCATTGGTCAACTGGTTCAGCGCGCCGCTGTCAACGTTCAGCGTGTAAAGGTCAGAGTTGCCGTCCTTTTCCAGACTGAACACCACGGTATGCCCATCCGGCGCAAAGCGTGGCGCGAAGGTCATCGAGCCGGGTTGTTCATCCAGCACCTTGGTGGACAGATTGGCGGTGTTCATCACGTAAATCCGCGGAAAACCGGTGGCGTAAGAGGTGAACAGAATGCGGTCCCCTGCGGGCGAAAACCGCGGCGCGAGGACGATCGACTTGCTGTCGGTCAGATACTGCACATTCGCGCCATCATAATCCATCACCGCCAGCCGCTTTTGCCGTGCATCCTTCGGGCCGGATTCCGCGACAAAGACCACGCGGCTGTCGAAATACCCACCTTCGCCCGTGATCCGGCTATAGGCCGCGTCAGCGACCTTGTGCGCCATCCGCCGCCAGCTTTTCACCGTGCCACCAAACTGCAACCCATCGCCCAAGGGTTGACCGGAGGCCACGTCAAACAGCCGGAACTTTACCACAACCTTGTCGCCCGCCACCTGCACCGCGCCAGTGACCAGCGCCTGCGCATTGATGGCCTGCCAGTCCTTGTAGGCAATTGGCGCGTCAAATCTGCTCACCTGCGAGATATAGGCGGTCGCCGGAATCTCGCGGAACAGGCCGGTGCCGGTCAGGTCATCGGCCACGACGCGGGCGATGTCATGCGCCAGTTTTGCCGCGTCACCACCCTCACCAATGAAATCGGGCACGACATAGGGCATAGGCTCGATCACCGGCGCATCGAACTTCAGCACCAGTTTGGCCGCGGCCATTTGAGTGGCGCTGATGGTGGCAAGAAGGCAAACAGCCATCAAACACATCAGCCGGGCGATTTGGGAGCGATTGATCATGCTTACCTCTTTCGGGTCAGTATCGGGCAAAACGGGTTGGGCAAAGGGCTGAAGTCTCACTGAAAGCTCCCTGAACTGGGGTCAAACGTCATTTCAAGGTCTTTCCAGTCGTCAAATTTCGCGGGCGGCAGATTGAAGCCCGCCGCAGCTGCCCGGTAAATCGTGCGCTTCACCGCTTCAAACGCCTTTTGCGCTGCCGCATCCGAACCGCCTGTAAAGGACAACAGCTTGATCGCCGTCGGTTTCTGGTCCTGACCCAGGGTGACTGCGACGACAACGATCACCCGCTGTGCTTCAGAGGACAGGGTGCCGATGCTCCACTTTTGTTCGATGGCGTGGTGCAGGTTGTCAACCTCACTGGCACTCATCTTGGGCCCGATTGCCTGACTTCCGGTGCCACCGGTCCCCGATTGCGAGGGCTTGGGTGCCGGGGCCGTCGCAGAGGCAAGGGCCGCGTCAATCGCCGCCTGAGCGGTTGCATTGGCGCTTGCAGTGGCATCGGCGGGCGCGGTGGCGGCACTGGTTGCCTGCGTCGCACTTGGTGCCGGTTTGTCAGCGGCTTTGGGCCGGGTTGGCGGGCGCGGGCTGCTGGTCGGGGCCAGCTGCGCTGCCGTGTCGGTGGCGGGTTTGGCGTCCGGTGTCACCGCCGTCACCGCAGGTTGCGGCGCGGCAGGCGGCTGCTGCGGCGCAGGTTTGGCATCCGGCTTGGGCGTATCGGTCACCGCAGGGGTCTGGGTGTCAGCGACGGTCGGCTGTTTGGGCGTGAGAACGGGAGTCTTCGCGATGCGGTCCGCCGGACGCGGCACCGGCTTGGGGTCGGTTGGCTGCGGCTTGTCAGCTGGCGCCGCAGGTTTTGGATCGGGCGGCGTCGGGTCGGGCGGCGGAGTGTCAGGCGTTGGGGTAGGATCCGGTTTTGGGTTTGGCTTTGGATCTGGCTTTGGGTCTGGCTTGCCGGCAGGATCGGGTTTTGGCTGTGCGACCGTCGTTGGCGCGACAGCATCTGGCTTCGGCGCTTCGGGCTTCGGCGCTTCGGGTTTGGGTTGGGTGGCCGCGTTGGCTGCAGGCTGCGGGGCCGGCGCAGGTGCGGTGTCCGCCACCTTCGGGGCCGCTGACGACATCGCCTCAAACTCCGAGGTGGAGATCAGCGACACTTCGGCCACCTTGATCTCTGGCACCGGCGCAGACCAACTGAACCACCCTCCGAGCAGGGCCCAAAGGATCAGGCTCAAATGCCCTAACCCCGAGATGATAAGGCCCCTGTTCATGCCCTTGACCTAAAGCAGGATGAGAAAAGGCGGTGTCCGGTTTTCCGCAATGACAAGGCCGTCGCAGGGACACACGATGATGATGTTTCTTTCAAACGTCATCATGGCTCAGTTACCGCCGCCGAATTTGGGCCCACCCGGATCGGTCACCAACCCGATGTTGTTAAAGCCACCGGCATTCAACGCACCCATCAGTTGTGCAACCCGTTCATAGGTCACGGAGGCATCGGCGCGCACAAACACCTTGTCGGACTTGCGCTCTGCCGCAATCGCCTTCAGCTTGGGAATCAGGTCGGCATCCGCAACAACGGTGGTCTGCACAGCGATCGAACCGTCGGCGGAAAGGCTGATCGTCAGCGGCTCTTCCTTTTCGGTCGGCATGGCGCTGGCGGCGGTTTCCGGCAGCTTGACCGGTACACCCACTGTCAACAGCGGCGCGGCGACCATGAAGATGATCATCAAGACCAGCATCACGTCGACAAACGGCGTGACATTGATCTCGCTCATCGCGGCGGCGCGGCCCCGGTGGCGGCGTCTGCGTCCGCCTGACCCGCCAGATTTCATGACCCCGGCCCCCATGGCTCAGGCGTCCAGCTGGCGCGAGAGGATGGTGGCGAATTCGTCGGCGAAGGACTCATAGCCGCCCAGGATATGCTCGCTGTCGGTGTTCAGCTTGTTGTAAAACACCACCGCCGGAATGGCCGCGACAAGGCCGATCCCCGTGGCAAGCAACGCTTCGGCAATGCCTGGAGCCACGACAGCAAGGTTGGTGTTCTGGCTGATCGCTATCTGCTCAAACGCGTGTTTTATACCCCAGATCGTGCCGAACAACCCGATGAAGGGCGAGGTGGAGCCTGTGGTGGCCAGAAAGCTCAACCCCTTGTTCAGACGTTCGGATTCGCGGGAAATTGCCACGTCCATCGCCCGGTCGATCCGTGCCTGCGCACCGGCAATCAGGCCGCCGTCCTGTCGGTGACTGCGCCGCCACTCCAGCATCCCGGCGGAAAAAATCTTCTCCGACGCGCCTTCGGGCACAGTGCCGATCTTTTCAAACAACTCGTCCAGCGGCTCTCCGGACCAAAAAGCCCGGTCAAAAACCGAGGCTTCTTTGCTGGCGGCGCGGTACAGGATGTGCTTTTGCACGATGATGCCCCATGACCAGAAGGACATCAGCATAAGGACGATCATGACGATCTGAACCGTCAAAGTCGCGCGCGCAAACAGCGCCAGCAAAGAGAAATCCATGCCCTGCGTTGCCGCAAGTGTTGTCTGGTCCATGACGCCTGCTCGTTTTTCTGGGGGTCTTTTGCCCCTGTTATCGGTGATTCTACATACAAATAAGGGGGGATGCCAACACAACAGCGTCAGACGGCGCATTGTTGCCGTCTTGCTGACCAATTTTAATCGGGCTGAGGGCGTCAGGTCAGCCTGCGAGTGCCGCCACAAGTGCGGCTGGCAGGCGGGTGGCCGTACCTTTGGCGGTCAGGCACACCAAAGTCACCCGCGCGGTGAACAGGGTTTTGTCGGCCCGATGCACAGTTTGGTCGAGGATCAGCCGGGCGGCGCTGCGGTCGCACAGCGTGGTCTGCACGGTCAGGTCATCGTCGAAACGGGCAGGGCGCAGGTAGTCCGCCTCCACACGCCTGACCGCAAAGACAAGCCCCTGCTCGGCGCGCAACCGCGTCTGATCCAGCCCAAGCGCCCGAACCCACTCGGTGCGGGCGCGTTCGATGAACTTCAGGTAGTTCGCGTAGTAGACGATCCCGGCCAGGTCGGTATCTTCGTAATAGACGCGCAGATGGAAGATGTGCGGTTGCATCAGCCAAGGCTAAAGCACATTCGCGGCGGCTGGGAACCGGTTTCTCCGTCTGATAAGGCAAAAACGTCGCCGGACCTCAGCCGACTTTCAACAAGTCCTGCAAGTGGCCGGTGACCGAGGCGATGCGTTCCGCCAGAATTGAGGTTTCTTCCGCCAAACGAGAGACTTCGAGGGCCACAAAACCGAAACTGGCCCCGGATGGGCCTGCACGGCCCGCCTCCAGCCGGGCGTTGATGGCAAGGATGCGCAGGGTGCGCAACATTTCCACAATCGGCACCGTATTGCCAAGCAACTGCCGCGCCTTTTCCGAAATCGCTTCCAGCATCTTGATTTTGTGCAGTTCTGCCATCCGCGTCATGTTGGAGTTCAACACCACCCCTTCCAGATA
The DNA here is from genome assembly GCA_038231395.1 of Rhodobacterales bacterium. Classification (GTDB taxonomy): domain Bacteria; phylum Pseudomonadota; class Alphaproteobacteria; order Rhodobacterales; family Rhodobacteraceae; genus Stagnihabitans. The sequence continues at coordinate 52,107 of JBBRLL010000022.1, read as the reverse complement.
CAAAAGCTGATCCCCTTCAAACACCCCGCCACCGATTTCGCGCACCCAAAGGTCACTGCCATCCAGCCTCCGGATGCGGTAATCCACGCTCCAGTTGTCCTTTTTGGCCAAGGCCACGTCAACGGCGGCATAGACGATATCAAGGTCGTCAGGATGCGTCAGGGCCGCATAGGAGCGCGCTTCTGGTCCGGTGAAAGCGGTGGCTTCAAATCCGGTCAAAGAGCGAACACTGCCGGTCATGAACATCATGGAATAGGCCGTGTCATTGCGACAGCGGTACAGAAAACCGTCCATCCGGTCCACAATGCTGCGGATGATTCCGCTTTCGCTTTTCGGATCGTGAAACATTCGTCGGCCTCGACACTCTGCGCCATTGCGCAAAACCTAACGGCGTTTGGTTAACCACGCCCTAAGAGGCTGGCAAATTCAGCCGACCATCCAATCGCCACGCGTGAGAGGCATCGCGGGCGAAGTTGGGCAAGACCGGGTCATACCCGGCGCGGATCAGGTTGGCGATACGGGCACGATGGGGCGAGCCCTGCGGGCAAACTGAAAGGAGCCATCCGAACGGATGAAACAGGCCGCAACGTCTTCCGGGGTGAAGGGCGGGCTTTGATCAGGCGCTATGGCAGTTCGGCCAAAACTTCCGTGCTGCTGGCGATACGGGCAAACGAGGACAGGTTGGCCAAAGACATCTCCAGCACGGTTTCTGGCGGCATCACGCGTCCATCGCGCAAAGTACGTTGAAAGTTCACCAAAGCGTCGGCCACGATGGTGGTCTGAAACCCCAGATTGCCCGCCATCCGTGCCGTGCTTTCCACGCACATATTCGCCTCACCGCCAACGATCACCAAGGCGGTGATCCCCTGGTCGCGCAACAGCGCCTCCAATCCGGTACCGATGAAACCGGAAGATCCGTGTTTGATCACAACCGCTTCGCCCGCAACCGGCGTCACTTCGGCCATGGCGACGGACAGCGGGTTGTCGGGGTGAAAGCCATCGGCAGGATCGGTGCCGTGGTGATGGATGTGCAGGACGGGTAACCCCGACGCGTGGAAGGCCGCACGCAAGCGGCCCGCCGTTTCAGGCGCATCAGGGTTGGCCCATGGATAGCCCGCATCGCGGTCCGCCCGCATGGCTTCTTGCAGGTCGATCACCAAAAGCGCGGTCTTTTCCATGTCGACTCCCATGTTCAGGCGCCCTTCATCAAGACGCCCGTGACGTCAGGCACCCATGAAGTCGGATTTGCCGATTTCAACGCCGTTGGTGCGCAGGATGTTGTAGCAGGTTGCCATGTGAAAGTAAAAGTTCGGGATGGCAAAGCTTGCAAAGTAGACCGGGGCCAGGAAGCTCAGATCGCGCGCGCCAGCCTTCAAGGAAATGGTGCGGGCCTCGGCCCCCTCATAGGCGGAATCCGCGATGGTGGAGATGAAGGCGATTGTGTTGGTGACGCGCTCTTTCAGTTCCATCAAAGTGGTTTCGGTATCGGCAAACGAGGGAACCTCAACCCCGGCCAGCCGCGCCGAAGCGCCTTTGGCATGGTCACAGGCGATGGTGACCTGACGCCAAAGCGGCAGCATATCGGCGATCAGCCGAAGCTGCGGGATCACATCGGGCTTGATTTTCTTGGCCTCGGCAAAGGCCTCAGCCTTGTCAAGGATCTTGGACAACGCGGTCAGCGACTGCACAAAGGCCGGGACTGGGGATTGCATGGGTTTCCTCCTGTTTGGGTTGGAGGAGTTGTAGCCGACGGGCGCGTGGCAGCAAGGGCCAATCCGGACGTCGCGAAAATTAGATTTTGAGGAGCGCGCAACCTGTGCGATACTACGTGTTTAGGGTTGATCAGTTGTGATTTGAGGAGGTCGAATATGGCTGATCCAATTGGGGATCTTTCCAAGCTGTTGGGGCTTAGTCCGCGTGTCACTGCCTGGGCGACGGGCGCAATAGCACTGATGACGATATCAAATTTTATCGCCGCTTTCATCAAAGATTTGTCGGCCGTGCCAGCTTGGGAGATATTCGCGGGTCTGGTGATTGTCATTGGGGCCGGGTGGTTGCTTCAGCGGCTCTTGTCGATCCTGGTGCGACTAAACGTGAACCGGACTTTGATCGGGCTGGCTGTCTGGGTGCCCGTCGCCGCCTTTTCGCTTTGGAGTGTGGCCTTCGCGGTTCAGCTTAAATTCGACAACACGGTCCGGCAGCTTCCCAGTTCGACGTGTCTGGTCAACCCGTTTGATGCGACCTGTGGCAGCGTCAGGTCGGTTCCGCAAAACACCGATTCCCCCAAAACCCTTGCAACGCCGCCCGTTGTGTCAGCAACCGAAGTATCAAAGCAGGAAAAGTCGTCGGCCAAGATATTTCTGCAATTCTCCATTTACCCCCGCGACGTTCCTATAGCTATTGCGGCCTCCCTTCTTGAACAGGGCTGGAACGTCGAAGGCGGCGGTGGCGGGGGTGAGCGCACCGGCGATGCTGATGGCCTGCACGAAGTGCGCTATTTTCACGCCGACGATGCCGGTCTGGCAGGGCAGTTGGCCCTTGATCTTAAAGCGGCAACGCCGGGCAATCCCGAAATCCTCGTCCGCGATTTGTCCAAGACCGCCTTGGCCAAGAAAGTTCCAGCAAAGCAAATGGAGATTTGGATCAGCAAACTGGCGCCGTGAAACCGGCGCGCAGTTTTACAACCCCAGACACCAGCGCATCACCGCTTTTTGCGCGTGAAGGCGGTTTTCGGCTTCATCGAAAATCACCGAATGCGGGCCGTCCATGACGGCAGAGGTGACCTCGTCGTTGCGGTGCGCGGGCAGGCAGTGCATGAACAACGCGTCGGGCTTGGCCTGCGCCATCAGCATCTCGTTGACCTGATACCCACGCAACTGGTTGTGGCGGCGTTCCTTGGCGGATTCCGGGTCGTGCATCGAAACCCAGGTGTCGGTGACCACCAGATCAGCACCCATGATGGCGCGGGCGGGGTCACGCTCTATCTTGATCTGCGACCCGCGCGCCCGGGCAAAATCAATGAACTTCGATTCAGGATCAAGGGTTTCGGGGCCGGTAAAGGTCAGATCAAAGCCGAACTGGCCGGCGGCATGAATAAAGCTGGCGCAGACGTTGTTGCCATCACCGGCCCAGACGACTTTGCGGCCGGCGATCGGTCCGCGATGCTCTTCATAGGTCATCACATCGGCCATGATCTGGCAGGGATGGGTGCGGTTGGTCAGGCCGTTGATGACGGGCACGGTGGCGTGTTCGGCCATCTCCAGCAAGGTATCCTCTTCAAAGGTGCGGATCACGATCAGGTCGACATAGCGCGACAGAACCCGCGCCGTGTCAGCAATCGTCTCGCCATGACCCAGTTGCAGATCTTTGCCCGACAGAACCATGGTCTGCCCGCCCAACTGCCGCACACCGACGTCAAAGGAAACCCGGGTGCGGGTGGAGGGCTTTTCAAAGATCAGCGCGACCAAGCGCCCGGTAAGCGGCTGGTCATCATCGGGGGAGCCTTTGGGCCGGTCATGCCGAGCGGTTTTCATCACGCGGGCGCTGTCGATCATCTGCCGCAGATCGGCCGCATCAGTTTTGTGAAGATCGAGGAAATGTTTCATATCGGGCTTTCTGAATGCCGGGGGTTTCAGGCCCCTGACCCGGGTTGGATATTTGAACCAATGTCACCGCAAGGGTTCCAACTCGTCGACGGCTCCGCTGTTGGTGTTCCCGTGTTGCCAACATGTCAGGCTGCCTCCACCAAGGCGGCGGCTTTGTCCAGCAGCGTCAGTGCGGTAGCAATATCTGCGTCGGGGATGTTCAGCGCCGGCAGCAGGCGGATCACGTTGTCGGCGGCGGGCACGGTCAACACCCCGGCTGCATAACCGGCCTTCACGAAGTCGGTGTTCGCGGCCTTGCACTTCAGGCCAAGGATCAGCCCCTCGCCCCGCACGCTTTCAAACACGGCGGGATGGGTTGCGACCAGACTTTCCAAACCCTGCCGGAACAGCGCTGCTTTGCGATTGACCTCGTCCAGAAATGCGTCATCCGAGATGATCTCCATCACTTTGGCGCCCACCGCACAGGCCAAAGGGTTGCCGCCGTAGGTGGAGCCATGGGTGCCTGCGACCATACCGGAGGCCGCGTTTTCGGTGGCCAGAACTGCGCCCAACGGAAACCCGCCGCCAATGCCCTTTGCCACCATCATGATATCCGGGGTGATGCCGGACCATTCGTGCGCGAACAGCTTGCCGGTCCGTCCCATGCCACATTGCACCTCGTCAAAAATCAGCAAGGTGCCGGTGCTGTCGCACAGATCGCGCAAGCCTTTCAGGCACTGGTCCGGCACGACACGAATCCCGCCCTCGCCCTCCACCGGTTCAATGATCACCGCGCAGGTGACTTGCGTGATGGCTGCGCGGATCGCATCATGATCGGCCCATTTCAACTGCCGGAAGCCCGGCATCAACGGGCCAAAACCCTTGACCATCTTCTCGGCCCCAGAGGCCGCGATGGCAGCGGTGGAGCGGCCATGGAAAGCACCCTCAAACGTGATGATCTCGGCCCGTGGAGTGCCTTTGTCATAGTGGTATTTGCGCGCCATCTTGATGGCCAGCTCTGCGGCTTCCGTCCCGGAGTTGGTAAAAAACACTGTGTCGGCGAAGGTCTTGGCCACCAGCGCCTCGGCCAGCCTTTCCTGTTCCGGGATGCGGTACAGGTTCGACACATGCCACAGCTTGCCCGCCTGTTCTGTCAAGGCGGCCACCAGATCGGGGTTGGCATGACCAAGCGCGTTCACCGCAATGCCCGCACCAAGGTCGAGGAATTTGCGCCCATCCTCGGCCCAAAGCCAGCAGCCTTCGCCCCGGACAAAAGCCATCGGTGCGCGGTTGTAGGTCGGAAGAACGGGCGTGATCATGGGTCAGTCCTCAAATAGAAGGCCAAGGGGTGCCAAAGACAGGCGCAAAGGTCAACGATGTTCGGGGGCATTCAGGAGCGCGGCTGCAATTGGCCACAGCGAAGCGGGCGCTTACGCGGTCAGGCGTCGGGGCAGTTGGAACGGCGTGCAGCGAGTGATCATGGACAAGATCTTAAAAGAGCGCTGCGCATGTGTAAAGCCTAAAAGCCCGCGTGTGGGCCAGGACAGGCCGGGAACCAGCCTTGCGTGACATGCCAGTCCTGCTACCATGGATTTGCGCAACGGGAGGGGTCGTTTGACAGGCGAAAGGTTTGACGGCAAACGGGTTCTGCTTTCCAGCTTCCGCAACGAAGCCCCGTTTGTTTTGGAGTTTGTCGCCCATCACAAAGGGCTTGGTTTTGACGAGATCATCATCGCATCCAACGATTGCACCGATGGCACGGCGGAAATTCTGGACGCCTTGGCCGCACGCGGCGTGATCCGCCATATCCCCTGCCAACCGCCGCCCAATATCCGGCCGCAAGCCTTTGCCTATGCGCAAATCCGGCAGAGCTTTCCAGTGGATCAGGCCGATTGGCTGATGATTCTGGATGCCGACGAATTTCTGAATATCCACATCGGCGACGGAACCCTGACGGACCTGATTGCGACCCAGGCTGACGCGGACCTTGTTTTGATCAATTGGGCCTGCTTTGGCTCCGGCGGACAGGAGCGTTGGGTTGACGAACCTACAGCCAGCCGCTTTTTGTTGCGCCTGCGGACTTTGGAAGGCAATGGTCCGGTCAAAACTCTGATCCGCCAACCGCGCCGGTGGAAACAGTTTTCCAATCATCACCCTTTTGGCTGGCTGGCGGGCGGTTCGCTGCGTCTGGCCTTTGCGGCGGGCCTTTGGACCGAGGATGTGGCCGGAGAAACGGTGGAATTTGGCACCTATCGCAGCGTCAAGACCCGGGTTGGCAGCTTTCGCTTTGCGCAGATCAACCACTATCTGACCCGCACGGTGGACAGCTTTGATTTGCGGCGCGCCCGGGGCCATGGCGACCTGCTGCACGGCAAGCAAAACATGCGCCACACCGAAGATTATTTCCGCCGCATGTCGGCTGGCAGCTTTTTCGATGACACCATTCTGCGCTATGCCGATGAGGTGGCAAAACGGATCGCCGACTACCGATCGGACGCGCGGTTGGCTGCGGCTGCTGACAACGGACTTCGGCTTTATGAGGCCGAAATTGAGTGCTACTGGCAAGCCCGTGGCAGCGCATGACAGGCTTGTGGCACCGGGTTCCGGCCTGTAAGACACGGAAAACGAAGGGGACTTGACGGATGGCACGCCAACAGCCGCGGATGGAAAGTCTGCTGTCCTGCCGGACGCTTCCGATCCGCTACCTCTTCATTCCCAAATGTGGCTGCACCTTCGTCAAGAACCTGATCTGGCGTCTGGATCACGGCACCGACTACCCCAACCCGCCGCGCATCCACGAACGCACCCGCGATTTTGCCCGTGTCTCTCAGTTCAACCTGACGCTGGAAGAGGTCCGGGCCGAGCCTTACAGCTTTGTCATCCTGCGCGATCCGGTTGACCGTTTCATGTCGCTGTATTTTGACAAGGTCGTCGGCGAGGGGTATCGTAAATTCGTCGGTCTGCGTGCCGTCCTGCGCGACAATCACGGCCTGAATGTTGAGGCAGCGACCCCGGCAGAGCATCTCGCCAATTGCCATATCATGATCGACTGGGTTGAAAATAACCTGACCAAATCCAACGAAATCGGCCGTGACCCGCATTGGACCCCGCAACACTTCCGGACCGAAATCATCCGGGCGTTTGACATGAAAGTTTTGCCGCTCAGCGGACTGGACAGCCATTTGACCCTTTTGTTGTCCGATGTGGTGCCGGATATTGCCGACGTTCTTGGTAAACTGGAACGCTACACCACAAATTCGGGCGACATAAAACGTCAGGTGCTGGATGAGGCGCTGACCACCCGCATCCGTACCGTTTACGCGCGCGACCACGCGAATTACGTGCAGTTGCGCAAAGTTTGGCGCGAAATTGACCCAAAGTCGGCCAAAGAGATTCCGCGCGCTTCCGACATCTTTGAGTAGAATGGTTTGAGTGTAACACCCCGGGCCATGCACCGAAATCTCACCGCCGTTAGCAATCTGTAAAGACATGATGAGCCATTCTCTGCCTTGGGTGAAGCTGCGGGAGTGTGATCATGTTTGGGCTGTTGATGATGGCTGGCGTGGGCATTGCGGCCACGGCCTTTATGGAACATTTTGACGACCAGCCTGCGGATGGCGATCATCACGATGCGACCAACGATGCTGCGTCCTCGGGCCATGGCTCCATGCTGGATGACCCTGACGCGGCGCACAACGGGTCGGACCCATCTGATGACGACCCAAGCCACCACGATTTGCTGGGCAGTTTCGTTCATCCCGACAGCCATGCGCATCCGGTTCAGGATGCGGCCCATGCCACCGGGCACAACCTGCCGCAGGGGGCGCATGGGGCGCTTCCGATGCACCACGGCCACCCGTTGTTCCACCACACGCCGCAGCATGTGGTGCAGCATGTGGCACCGGGTCAGCACGCAAGCGCGCATCACAACGGTCACCAGTCGCACGGCCGGCACACATCGCAGGACGGTCACAACGGGCACAACTCCCACGACGGGCACAAACCCCACGACGGGCACAACTCCCACAACGGGCACAACTCTCACGACGGGCACAACTCCCACGACGGTCACGCCTCCCACGACGGGCACAAACCCCACGACGGGCACAACTCCCACAACGGGCACAACTCTCACGACGGGCACAACTCCCACGACGGTCACGCCTCTCACAACGGGCACACAGCGCACGACCAGCCCACCCATCACAACGGCCACCCGGCGCAGAGCACCGCACCTGCTGGCGATGCGCATCTGATGGGCCATGACAGCCAACCCCAAGCCACGGTGACCGCCGGGCCCACCAAAGTTTTCGGCAGCGCGAACGATGACACGCTGCATGGCTCCGCCCAAAATGATCTGATCGACGGCAATGCTGGCAGTGACAAGCTGTTCGGCCATGCCGGCAACGACCACCTGATCGGCTTTGATGCGGGGCAAGACACGTTGTACGGCAACGCGGGCGATGACAGCCTGCACGGCTTTTTGGTGCAACACGAACCCGGCAACCTGTCATTCGTGGTAGAGGATCATCAGGCCGACCATCTGTACGGCGGCATCGGGAACGATAAACTTTATCTTGGCAGCGATGATGTCGGTAGGGGCGGTGCGGGGGCAGATCAGTTCCACGTCAGTTGGGATGTCGAACACGGCCACCCGGCGCAGATCACCGACTACAACCCCGCGCAGGATAAAATCTACGTGGAATTCACCAACAACCACGCCGATGCCAATCTGACGGCCGCCCATCCGGGCGAGATGCACGTCACCACAGCCCCGATGGCGGACGGCAGCGGCACCTCGATCTTTGTGAACGGTCAGCCAGTTGCCGATGTGCTTGGCGCCACCAACCTGCGGCCGTCAGACATCGGCCTGATCCACGCGTGACGGCTGTCATGGGACATCGCGAAAAGGCTTTCCCAGAACACCCCGCCGTAACCTATTGACCGAGCAGCTTGATGCGACCCTCTACCGTCGGCTTGACCGTGCCGGCTTTCTCGATGAAGGCCATAACGTCATTGGCGACCAGCGCCCCGGCCCCGGTGTCGTTGATCAGCTTGCCGCCGCCGAGTGCTGAATACCCGTCACCGCCGCCCAACATGTAATCGTTGACCGCCACCTTATAAAGCTTGTTGATGTCCAACGCAGCACCGGCAATCTTGACCTCTGACACGCGCTTGCCCGGTTCCGCCTTGGGGTCATAAACCACTGTCATGCCAGAGATTTGCGGGAAACGTCCCGAACCCTTTTCCACTTGGCTGACGCTATTCTCCAGCGCTGCCAAAAGCTGGCTGCCGGGCAATTGGGTCAATTGGGTCACGTTCCCGAACGGCAGTTCGGTCAGCACGTCGCGCCGCGTCAAGGTGGCGCCCGCGTCATAGGTCCGGTCAGCGCGGATACCACCGCCGTTCATGATCGCCACATCTGCACCGGTCGCGGTCCGCATCGCATCGGCAATGATATCCCCCATCGTCGATTCCTCACCCCGCACCACGTTGCGGCGGCTGTCGAGGGCGGTTTCCGTCTTGCCGATCGTCACATTCAAGCTGTCGTCCAACCCCTTCTGGAAGGCGTCAACCTTGACCTGAGTCTCCGGATCTGGCGTCACATCTGCCGTGTTGATAAAGCGGAACGCAGGCACCCACTTCACCGTCCGCTTGCCGTCCTTCTCCGTCACGGTCACCGTAAGGTCCAACGGCGCCAGCATACGCGCGTCAATCGACGTTTCCACATAGGCGGTGATGCCGTCATAATAGGTCGCAAAGTTGTGGTCATCGCCCGAAAGAATGACGTCAAAGGCCTTGGAATGGATCATTTTCAGGTCGTTGTAGATATCGGTCTGCACCACACCCACCACCAGATCAGCGCCATCAGCCCGGGCCTTTTTGGCCGCCGCAATGCCGCTTTCCACCGAGGAGGCGAACTTCAGATCGCCGGTGTTGGCCACCTCGGGCGAGGTGTCCTGCCCCACCGGGATCAGCGCAATCTTGATCCCGGCTATCTCTTTCACCATCACCCCGCCAAGGCCCGCAATCGCAGAGCCATCCTTGTTGGTGATATTCACCGCCGCCCAAGGGTAGGCCGAGGCTTTCATCTTGTCGAAAAAGTTCTGCGGCCCAAAGTCAAACTCGTGGTTGCCCGGCACCGCAATATCGAACGGCGCCATATTCGACAGGTCGATCATGTTCTGGCCCTTGTCGAAACCCGACAACAGCGAGGGCGACAGCAAATCCCCGTCAAAGGTGTAAATCGTGTTGGGGTTGGCGGCGCGCTCGGCCTTGGCCACAGCGTTCAGCCGGGCGAACCCACCCTGCTTGCCGTCGCCGGCAAAGTTGTAAACGTCGCCCACCCCCAGAAAGGTGATCTTGACCGGATCGGCCAGCACAGGCAGCGCCAGAAGCGCACCAAGGGACAGTCCAAGGATTTTCGAAGCCGACATGAGGATTCTCCCGTCATGGTTGCAAATCAACTCTGCGCCGTTGACCCAAGTCTGTCAAAGGCCGTGCTGCACCATCGCCAAGTCTCGTAACAAAGCGATGACCTTCGATTGACCGGAGCGCGGGGTTGAGGCATGACCGCCCGGAACCGCCCGTTGGAAAGCAATACCATGCTGATCTATAAAATCTTGCGCCGCGCCGAGTGGGTGACCTTTCGCGATACAGGTGAAACCACAGGCGCGCCGATCGACGTGACCGACGGTTACATCCATTTCTCCACCGCAGCACAGGTTGCTGAAACCGTGGCCAAACATTTTGCGGGCGAAAGCGATCTGGTCCTTTTGGCTGTTGAGGCTGACAAACTGGGCCGGTCCCTCAAGTGGGAGGCGTCGCGTGGTGGCGCGCTTTTCCCGCATTTGTACCGGACGTTGCTGGCGGCAGATGTGGTCTGGGACAAAAGCCTGCCGCTTGGTGCCACCGGCCACATCTTCCCAGAGGGTGTGTTTTGACCCCCATTGAGCGTGTTGGCCTTGCCCTGCTGCACCAAACCGACCCCGAAACCGCCCACCACCTATCCCTTTTGGCCCTGCGCGCTGGCCTTGCCCCGCAACCCGGGCCCTTCACCAGCCCGCGTCTTGAAACCACAATCGCCGGGCTTAATCTGCTGAATCCGATCGGCCTTGCGGCGGGTTATGACAAAAACGCCGTGGCCGTGGCCCCGCTGTCGCGCGCCGGTTTCGGCTTTATCGAGGTCGGTGCCGCCACACCTCTGCCGCAAGAGGGCAACCCCAGACCCCGGCTTTACCGCCTGACCGAGGACAAGGCGGCCATCAACCGCTTTGGCTTTAACAATCAGGGGGCCGAGGCTATCGCCGCACGCCTTTCCGCCCGGACCCGTGGCGCGGTGCCGGTTGGCCTGAACCTTGGTGCCAACAAAACCTCCGCCGACCGTGCCGCCGATTTTGCGCGCGTGCTGGCCCTGTGCGGCCCCCATGTCGATTTCGCCACGGTCAATGTCAGTTCCCCCAACACCGAGAAATTGCGCGACTTGCAAGGCCCGGCGGCCCTGATATCCCTGCTGGCAGGCGTTATGGCGGTGCGGGCCACCCTGCCCAACCCAATCCCGATCTTTTTGAAAATTGCCCCGGACCTTAGCGCCGACGACCTTGCCGCCGTTGCCAAAGTGGCCCTGACCTCCGGCATTTCCGGGATCATCGCCACCAACACGACCCTGTCGCGCGAGGGTCTGACCTCCGCCCACCGCAGCCAATCCGGTGGCCTGTCCGGCGCGCCATTGTTCGAAAAATCCACCCGGGTCCTTGCGCAACTGTCCCAACTGACCGACGGAAAACTCCCGCTGGTCGGTGTCGGCGGCATCGCATCTCCTGAACAGGCCTATGCCAAAATCTGCGCCGGAGCCTGCGCTGTGCAACTTTACACCGCCATGGTTTATCAGGGTTTGTCGGTTGTCACCCACATCGCAAAAGGCCTTGACACACTCCTCGCCCGCAACGGTTTTGCCACCGTGGCCAAGGCCGTGGGCACCGACCGCGACGCCTGGCTTTAAGCGCCAATTTCATCCGTTGATAGGTATCCCTGTGGCCGACCAAGCCTCAGAACGCCTTGAAGGTCATCGTCGTAAGGGTCCGCACAATATCGGGAATGTCGAACAGCCGCTCTTGCAGGTAATGCCCTACGTCGGCGTCATCGGGGATGTAAACCTTTGCAATCAGGTCATATTCCCCGCTGGTGGAGTATAGCTCGCTCACCGCCTCGCGATCATAAATCGCTGTCGCCACGGCGTAAGTCTTGCCGGGGGTGCAGCGGAACTGGACGAAAACGCAGGGCATGGCAGTCTCCTTCTTGGCGTCAAGGCTAACTCAGGCTGTCCTCGGATTCCAGCCCTTCCAGCGTCAGCGGCGCCGGGCGTACCACCAGATCAGCAATCCCCAGCGGCATCTTCGGCAACGCCAGCCGGTTGCGCACCACCCAATGCAGCCGCTTTTCGGCGCGGGTGATCGCCACATAGGCCAGACGTTTCCAAAGCGGCATCCCCGCCTCGGTCCGACCGGCCTGCGCTGCGGCCCACAGGTCGGGCGCAAAGACCTGCACATCCTCCCACTGGCTGCCCTGCGCCTTGTGGATCGTCACCGCCGCCCCGTGCAGAAACGCCGCCCCCATCCGCGCAGCCGAGGGGATGAACGGCTCCTCCTCATCGGGTTTTTCAATCTTGATGATCGAGGCGGCCGAAACCTGCGGGTCTTCTGCCCCCACCACATGCAACTTGGCGAAGCCATCGCTTTTTCCCGGCCCCAGATAGATCACCTGCGCGCCTTTGATCAGGCCCCGCGCCTCCAGATCAATCCGTTTCTTGCGGTGCTTCAGCGGCAGTTCGATCCCGTCGCAAATCAGCGGCTCGCCCGAAAGCAGCGCATCTTCGGGCGCACCAAAGGCCGACCGGAATGCATGGATCAGCTTGATCCGCGTCACATTGCGCCAAACCAGCACCGGGCTGCGCGCCATCAGGTCGCTGTTGACCCGTTCGGCCCACTGAATGCGGTCGTCCCGGCGCGCGGCCTCTTGCACCATCGCTTCGAAATCTTCGAACCGCAGGGCGCTATCGCCCAAAGCATGGGCAAGGTCGAGGATCGGGCTATCCTGTGTCTGGCGATGGATGCGGCTTAGCACCATCTTGCGGCTGTCGCCCAGCTTGTCGAACACCATCTCGCCAGAGGCCCCAACCGGCGCAAGCTGGGCCGGATCGCCAAACAACACCAGCGTCGGAAAAATCTCGCGCAGATCCTCCAGTTGCCGCTCGTCAAGCATGGAGCTTTCATCGACAAACCCCACGTCCAGCGGCTCTTCCCGCCGTTTCCAACCCTTGATGAAGTCTGACCCACGCAACCCGGCAGCCGCCAGTGCCCCCGGAATCGACGGCACGCTTTGGTAAAACGCGAAAGCCCGGTCCAGCGCAATTTCCGTCAACCCCTCGACCGCAGGGCGCGGCGCTTGCCCGGCCAACCACTCCGCGATCTTCTCATATTGTGGGTCATAAAGCGGCGTATACAGTATACGGTGTATGGTCGTGGCCGGAACCCCGCGCAAGCGCAGGACTGATGCCGCCTTGTTGGTCGGCGCCAGCACAGCCAAGGTGCGCCGATCCTTGCGCCGCCGCCCTTCATAATCGCCCGAAACGATATCCACGCCCGCCCCGCGCAGCGCCCGGTACAGGTTGGCCAACAGCATCGTTTTGCCCGACCCAGCCTTGCCCGTCACCGCCAGAACCGAGGTTTTGCCCTCCGCCCTCGGCAGCAAAATTCCTTCACCCAGATCAATACCCACCGCCATCAGATCAACCGCGACCCGGTCATAGGCCTCTGCCTGGTCATCTGAAAACGTGAGGGCGGGAAGGTCAGACATCCGCGAACCATAGGCGAGCGGCTTGGGAAGGGCCAGAGTGCTGCGCGCCGCTTAACCCCGTTTCAGTGCAGGTTATCCGGGTTGCTTATGCCCGTGGGTTGGGCGCGCGCGCCAATTTCAGCCTCGGCGGCGCGCAACGCCTCATCTGCCTTGGAGGCGAGCACAGGAAGGTTGTTCGCAAAGGCGAAGGTCTTCAAATCCTGCAAAACGTCAAAAATCCAGTCGAATCCCATTGGCTTCCCGGGTTCATTGTTTACCATTTAGAAACAATCTATCTGAGCGTGACACTTTCCGGGCGAAGTTCAACACCCTTTCCGCTAAAATTCAGATAACGCCCGAAAAATCCGCTATTTTCTTGGCCGCAGATCAGGCCACCGGCTTCAACAGCGCACCACCGCCCGCGCAAGGGCTCTGGTCCCCACAAAGGCCCCGGAACAAATCGCCACCTGCGCGCCACACCCGGGCGCGCAGGGATTTGCCTTAACGGAAGGTGACCGCGCTGGTCGTGCAAACGTCTATGTTGGTGTCGATCAGCGAGCTGCCGTCCCGGAAAACCGCGCGGAAGTCGAAGTTGCAATAGCCCGAACCATCGTCAAAGTTGATGGTTACAGAACTTCCCGCAGGCAGAACGTCGGTCCCAAGGATATCTTCCTGCCAGTCATTCGTCCCGGCGTTAGATCCGTAGAAGCTGGTCATCGCGACGCTGGTATCATTGTGGATCGTCACGTGGCGATCTTGCGTCGTCGTCACTGTCGTGGTGGTGCCATCCTCACAGGCCGCCAGGACAAGGCCACTGAGTACGATTAGAAATGCCGTCCGAATTCTCACAATTTCTCTCCAGTTGAGGAACGGCGTTGCGCCGTGACCCACACGCTAAGCTGCAATTTATGGCTTTTCAATGTTCACGGGCTTGTGAACTGTAAGAAGTATTGGGCTCCGACACCGGCTTTTGCCTGACTGCCGCCAATTTGCTGATCAGGCGCCGCATCCCACGACCGAAGCGGCGCTTTGAACGCAAGCCGCAAGCAGGATAAACGCGCAAAATGGCATGAGGAACCTAGCCATCCCCGCCCCTGCTGGCTAGGTTGGCGGTAAAAAGGAGCGTGCGATGACCTTCCACATTGGTGCCAAAACCGGCGAAATTGCCGAGACCGTCCTTCTGCCAGGTGACCCCTACCGCGCCCGTTGGGCTGCCGAAACCTACCTTCAAAATCCGGTTTTGGTCAACGAAGTCCGCGGGATGCTGGGCTTTACCGGCACGTGGAAGGGCCACCGCGTCACCATTCACGGCTCTGGCATGGGGATGCCGTCGCTGTCGATCTACGTTAACGAGCTGATCCGTGACTATGGCGCGCAGACCCTGATCCGCATCGGATCAGCGGGCGCGTTGCAGCACCATGTCAAGGTGCGCGATGTGGTGCTGGCGCAGGCCGCCTCCACCAATGGCTCGCCCTCGCGGTCGATCTTCAAAGAGCTGAACTTTGCCCCCTGCGCCGACTTTGGCTTGCTGTCGGCAGCCCATAAAGCGGCGCAAGTCATCGGCGTCCCGGTCCATGTCGGCGGCATATATTCCTCCGACACTTTCTATGATGAACGTCAGGACCTCAGCGACCAACTGCAACGTCACGGAACGCTTTGCGTCGAAATGGAAGCGGCGGAGCTTTACACACTTGCCGCCCGCTACCAGCGCCGAGCCCTCGCCGTGCTGACCATCTCTGACCATATCCTCACGCATGATGCCCTGCCGGCCGACCAACGTGAACGATCGTTCGGCGCGATGGTTGAAGTCGCACTGGAAGCTGCATTTGCCTGAAGGACAGGCTTGACCTAACCGATTCGCAGGCGTTTAGTGCCCTCCCCCAAGCAGGAGAAGCCCATGAAAACCCGCAAACTCGGTCCGTCAGATGTTTCCGCCATTGGCCTTGGCGCCATGTCCTTCGGTGGCATTTTCGGCCCGACCGATGAGGCTGCTAGTCTCGCCTGTCTGGACGCCATGCTGGAGGAGGGCATCACCTTCATCGACACCGCCAACATCTACGGCATGGGCATTTCCGAAGACGTCATCGGCAAATGGCTGGCCACCCGCAAGCCACAAGTGACCCTTGCCACCAAGGCCAGCGTGGTCAACGCCACCCCGCGCCGGATCGACAATTCCGAAGCCCATCTGCGCGCGGAGTTAGAGGTGTCGCTGCGACGTCTGAACCGCGACCATGTAGAATTGTTCTACATCCACCGCCGCGAACACACCCGCCCTTTGGAGGAAGTTATCGGCACCCTCTCACGCTTGATCGAAGAGGGCAAAGTCGGTGGCTACGGCATGTCCGAAGTCGCGCCCGATACCTTGCGCCGCGCGCATGCCATTCACCCTTGCACGGCAATACAGAACGAATAATCGCTTTGGTCCCGCCAGCCTGAACTGGGCCTGATCCAAGCATGCAAAACCCTCGGCGTGGCCTTCATTCCGTTCTCCCCCCTCGCCCGCGGCATGTTGGGCGATGCGCCAATCAGCCTCCCGACCGACGGTTTCCGCAACACAAATCCCCGTTTTGTTGAGCCGAATTTCACCGCCAACACCCTGACAATAAATACGTTTCGCGTTTTTTGTGCGAGCCGGGGTTACAGCACTCCGGCCACTGCCATCGCCTGGGTCCTGTCGCGCGGCGAACATCTGATCCCGATCCCTGGCACCCGCTCCGCCTCCCACCTGCGCCAATTGGCCGTGGGGGCTGAAATCACCCTTACGTCCGAAGATCATGCCGAAATTGACCGCATCCTGCCGCCCGGTTTCGCCTGCGGTGACCGTTACGGCGACCATCAGTTGCAGGCGGTCGAACGCTACTGTTGATTGCGTTTCCAGGCACAGACGCAGGTCAATGGAAAGATCAAAAAGGCGCTCCCCTGTTAGTGAAATCGTCAGGGCAGCCTTATCCGTAAGGCGATTGCATTGGACAAGCGGATCAAACAGAAAAAAGCGACCAGTTATTCAGTAACCTGCACAACTGCCGGCGAGGCGAGTTCTTCGAAGTCAAAGTTATCCAACCGCCGCGCCCGTTTTCCAGCCTTGTCCGCGCTGATCCTGATGTCTTCAATATCCTTTGAGGCTTGACCAAAATGCCGGTCAAGGTTTCCGACACGCTCCGACAACCTTTCGATATCCTTGGACAATTCGCCCAGTTCCCGGCGTATCGCGCCAGTCTGTTCGCGAAGCCGTGCATCTTTGAGGATCGCGCGCATGGTGTTCAACGTCGCCATGCATGTGGTTGGCGAGACGATCCAGACCCGCGCCGCAAACCCCTCTCTCACGATGTCGGGAAAGTTTGCGTGCAACTCGGCATAGACCGCTTCCGAGGGAAGAAACATGATCGCCCCGTCCGCGGTTTCCCCCTCGATGATGTATTTGTCAGAGATCGTTCGGATATGTCCCCGCACCGCAGTCCGCAAAAGCGTGTTCGCTTCCTGCACCTGCCGTGGATTTTCAGCGCGACGCAAAGCCTCGTAAGCCTCAAGCGGGAATTTTGCATCAATCGCCAGCGGACCCGGTGGATTTGGCAAATGGATCAGGCAGTCCGCTCGCTTTCCGTTCGAAAGCGTGGCCTGCATTGTATAGGCGTCGGCAGGCAACGCCTTGGTCACGATATCATGAAGCTGTATTTCGCCAAATGCCCCGCGCGCCTGTTTATTGGACAAAATATCCTGTAAACTCAATACATTCCCCGAGAGTTTTTCGATGTTGGCCTGCGCCTTGTCGATCGTTTCCAGCCGTTGATGCAGGTCACCCAGCGAACGCGCCGTGCGCATCGACGTGCCTTGCAGCGACTCCCCCATGAACCTTTGAACTTCGGTCAGCCGGTTCTCCATCAATTGGATCATCGCAGTCTGTGAAAGGCTTTGCGCCTCAGAGACGTGATGCAAACCGCCTGCCAACCGCTCTTGCCCGTCAGACAAACCTTGCACCCGCTGCGACAACCAGCTCATCTCCTGCATCAACAGAGGCGACGTGCGACCGGAGGCGCGAAGCACCAACAGAAGGATGAAAAGGATTAACAAAAGCACGGCACCAGGGACCAGAATTTCAGGCGCGTTCCACGGGTAAGTTTTCCCGAACAGCGAAATCATCGCCTACCGAACAAACGTTCAATATCTTGCAATCTCAGCTCCACATAGGTCGGGCGACCATGATTGCACTGTCCGGAAAGCGGCGTAGCCTCCATTTCACGCAGCAGCGAGTTCATCTCCTCCACCCGCATCTGTCGTCCGGAACGAATGGAGCCGTGACATGCCATCCGGCTGAGGATCGCGTCCAACTTGGCGCGCAGTGACGGGCTGTCGCCTTGATCAATCAACTCATCCAAGACATCTTTGAGCAACGCTTTCGCCGAGATATTGCCCAGAATTGCGGGGGTTTCACGTACTGCGACGGCTGACCCGCCGAACGGCTCCAGCGTCAGGCCAAGGCTTGTCAATTCATCCGCAACCGCAATCAACTTTGCGGCGTCGTCTGGAGAAAGTTCAACGATTTCAGGGATCAACAGGGATTGCGCCTTGATGCCCGTCTCATTCATTTGGCGCTTCAGCCGTTCATAAACCAGCCGTTCATGGGCGGCGTGTTGGTCCACGATGACGATGCCGTCGGCGGTCTGCGCGATGATGTAATTCTCATGCACCTGCGCCCGCGCAGCCCCCAGCGGAAAGCGCGCGTCATTTGGTTCTGGGTCATGCCCGCTGCTATATTGGGAACCGCTGTCAAATCGGGCGGTCGGCGCTTCGGCAAATCCCGGCGCTTGGAGGGAAAATGCGCGCGACAGGTTTGCGGCGGAGGAGCGCTCCATCTGATAGACTCGCAGCACCTCTGGTCGCAGCGCAGCCAAGGTTGCATCGGCGACCGTCGACGACGCCCGATGTCCTGCACCCGTCAGTGCGAAGCGTAGCCCGGTGATGATCAGGCTTCTGGCCGCCTCTGGTTCGCGGAATCGCACTTCGGATTTTGCCGGGTGAACATTAACGTCCACCCGTTCGGGATCACAGACAAGATTAAGCACTGCCGCTGGATGCCGGTCGCGGGACAACACGTCCATATAGGCCACGCGCAACGCCCCCAACAGCATCCGATCCATAACCGGACGCCCATTCACAAACAGGAACTGTTGCACCGAGGTCCCGCGGGAATAGGTCGGCAAGGCGGCATACCCTGACAGTCGCAAACCCTCACGTTCCACATCAATCCGCAAAGCGTTGGCCGTGAATTCGGCGCCCAAAACGCGGGTCAACCGTCGCTGCAATGCGTCGAAGAAATCACCATTCTCGGTGTCAAGCCGCAGAATCAGGCGCGGCGCTTCGCCTTCGACAACCTCTGTCAAGGTGAACCCGACATGCGGTTCGGCCATTGCCAGCCTGCGCACCACATCTGCCAAAGCCGACGACTCCGCACGATCAGACCGAAGGAATTTCAGCCGGGCGGGCGTGGCATAGAACAGGTCGCGCAGTTCAACAACCGTGCCTTGCACCGCCGCCACAGGCCGCACCACACCGATCCGCCCGCCAGAAACTGCCAGGCTCGCGCCGTCTGCCCCCGCCATGCGAGAGGTCAGAACCAGCCGCCCGACCGAACCCAGGCTTGCCAAAGCCTCGCCGCGAAAGCCAAACGAACGAATGTTCAGTAAATCGGATCCGTCGATTTTTGAGGTCGCATGCCGCATCACCGCCATCGGCAAATCATCCGCGCTCATCCCGCAGCCGTCGTCTGTGACCCGGATCAAAACCTTGCCACCCGCCGCATAGTCGATAGAAATTCGCCGCGCACCAGCGTCGATTGCGTTCTCGACCAGCTCTTTCACGGCAGAGGCCGGACGCTCCACCACCTCACCCGCAGCGATCCGGTTGATCGCGGCTTCGTCCAGAAGCCGGATGATCGGACGCGCTATGTGGGGGGCCATGGTGTTCATCCTACCAGTTATAGCAGGACCATGCCCCTTGTTCCACAGATTCGGTTAGTTTGACGAGGCCACTCCATCCGCCTTGCCCACCACAACGAAGGTCAGCTTTTCGGGTGCCATCAGCTTGGCCGCCACCCGGTTCACATCCGCCAGCGTCACCGCCTCAACCTTGGCATTGCGCGTTTCGGGATAGGTCGAGGGCAGGCCCAAAATCTGCATCCCCACCAGAATTCCGGCAATATGACCGTTGCCGTCGAAACGGAGCGGATAGGCGCCGGTCATGTAGGTTTTGGTGTCGTCCAGTTCCTTCTGGGTCACGCCATTCTTCGCCACATCTGCCCAGACGTCGCGGATCACCTTGATCGCCTCGGCCGCCTTGTCGTTGGCCGTGTCGAGCGAGCCTTCCAGAATTTGCGCATGGTCAAACGACACCAAAGAGCTGTCCACCCCATAAGTCAGCCCGCGTTTGCCACGCACTTCCTCCATCAGACGCGACGAAAAGCCATTGCCGCCAACGATGTTGTTGAGGATCGTCGCGGCGATATAGTCGGGATCTTCGAACTTCACCCCGGCCTGATAGAACACGATTGAGCTTTGCGGACCGGGGAAATCTTTTTGCACCACGCCGCCCTTAGCCGCAAGATCAACGTCTGCTGGTTGCGCGGCCCCGGTCGCCGGCAAATCACCGAGCAGCTTGTCCAGCAAGACGCCCAGATCCGCCACCGAAATGTCACCGGCCGCCGCCACATAGATCCGGTCCCTCGCCATCGAGCCGTGATAGGCCGCAAGAATATCGTCTCGCGTCAAAGCCTTGACGCTGTCCGCCGTGCCATCGCCGATCGTGCCGTAAGGATGGCCGCCGTAAGCCGCATTACGCACAATATCGCCGGCAATCGCACTCGGGTCCTTGGCGTTGCCCGCGATGTTTTGCAGAACCTGGCCCCGGACCCGCTCAATCGCTGCCGCGTCAAACCGTGGTTTGGTCAGTGCCAGATGCAGAAGGTCCAGCGCCTTGTCGCGGTTTTCGGTCAGAAAGCGGGCCGAAACGCTGACGCCATCCTGATCGCTGTCAAACTTGAAATCGGCAGCCATCGCATCACGCGCCGCAGCAAAACCCTGACTGTCCAGATCGCCAGCCCCCTCCTCGATCAGCGCCGCCATCAGATTGACGGCACCGCGTTTGCCAGTGGCATCCAGGGAGGTGCCGCCCTTGAACTGGATGCTCAAAGCGGTAAACGGGATATCGTGGTTTTCCACCAGCCAGGCTTTTATCCCGCCGGGTGAGGTCACTTCTTCAATCTTGATCCCTGCCATCGCAGGCAAGGCCAATAGCAAAAACGCTAGCAGTGTCAGTACCTTGGTCTTCATTGCGCGGCCTCCTCAGTGGTCAGCCAACCGGTTACGGCGTGTTTGCGATCCAGTTCCGTTTTCGCCTCGGCAATCACTTCCTCCGGCGTCACCGCTTGCAGAAGGCCGGGCCAGTCCTGCACGTCCTTCACCGAAAGGCCCGAGGCGAGCGCCATCCCATACTGATGCGCAAGCCCTTGGGTGTTGTCGCGGTCATAAACCTGTTTCGCGCTGACCTGCGCCTTGATGCGCGCAAATTCCGCAGGATCCACCCCGTCTTTGATGAACTTCGCCACCACGGCGTCCATGGCTTTTTCCGCCGCATCCAGCGAGACGCCATCGGCAGGCACCACCACCAGACCAAAGGTCGTCTTGTCAATCGACAGCCCGTCATATTGGGCAGAGGTATAGGTTGCGATTTTCTGACCAAACTCCAACGCCTTGGCCATGACCGAAGTGGAACGGTTGCCACCCAGCAACTGCGCCAACATGGTCAGAACTGCCGCTTCCTTCTGGTCGCCCGCGTTGCGTTCCGGTGCCAGATACGACCGCACCACATAGGGCTGCGCAACCCGCTGATCCGCCATGGTCAAGCGCCGCTCCGCCAGTTGCGGCGGCTCGGTTGGCCGGACGCGAGAGTGGATCTTGTCTGACGGCGGGATTGGCCCGTAATATTTCTGCGCCAAGGCCAGCACATCGTCGGGCTTCACATCGCCCGCGACCACCAGAATTGCGTTGTTTGGCGCATAGTTGGCCGCGTAAAAGTCCAGTGCGTCCTGCCGCGTCAGCGTCTCCATCTCGTGCCGCCAGCCGATCACCGGCACGCCGTAGGGCTGGTTCATGTACTGCGCCGCACCCATCTGTTCGGTAAAAAGAGAGCCGGGATCACTGTCGATCCGCTGGTTGCGTTCGTCCAGGATAACCTTCAACTCGGTGTCGACATTCTTCTGCGACAGGTCAAGGTTGTGCATCCGGTCAGATTCCAGCTTCATCACCAGATCAAGCCGGTCAGAGGCAACCCGTTGGAAATATGCGGTATAATCCTGCGTTGTGAAGGCGTTGTCCGACCCGCCCTGTGCGGCGACCATCTTTGACAGATCGCCGGGCGCTACGTCTTTGGTGCCCTGAAACATCAGATGCTCCAGAAAATGGGCGATGCCGGAATGGCCGGGAGATTCGTCAGCCGCACCGATCTTGTACCAGACCATGTGGACCACAACTGCGGTCCGATGATCCTCGATCACCACCACGTCCATGCCATTGTCCAGCTTGAAACTGCTGACGGTGTCGGCAAAGGCAGTCCCCACCATCAGCAACGCCGCCGCCGCACGACACAACATCTTCAGCCCGAAAGTTGAAATCATGAAGACCTCCTGATATAACGGCAAGCTAGCGGACAAAGCGCCACGCGCAAGCCCCGCCACGCGCTTGTGACAGAGGGTTACTTCTTGCCGGAATCCTCTGGCGGGGCAGAGGGGGTCGGCACCCCGGCAGCCCGCCATCTGGCAAGCTCGGCATAGGTGTCCAGCCACATATCCTTGTAGGCGTCGAAATAGGTGGTCAGGCCAAAGGCCCGCTCCAACAGCTTGCCGGGATGCGCCCGGCGCAGGGCAAGGTCATCCGCAGCCATCGACTGCCGGATGCCAGCGGTGACGCCGTTGCGGTCCGCATAATTGACCAGCCCCGCATCCGCCGCAGGGATCCCGCCCGCGACATGAACCTTGCCGCCCAGTGCCACGACCGCATCATCCATCGGGTGCGGGTCGGTCAGGTTCGCGCCCCCCGGAGAGGGCGTGGGCAAAGCGGTCAAATCCTTGGGAAGGGTCAGTGCCTTGGGCGGCAGAATAGCGAACTCATCCGGGCCACGCCCTGAAGGGTGCAGGTTCATCAGATGCGGTGTCCGATTGGCCCCACCGCAGGCCGCAAGCGCTGCAAGCGCCACACCCGCCGATGTGAGAACAATCCGTGTCTTCCACATTCCGCCCGACCCTTGCGCCCCGACTTTTTTCCGTCTTAGCGCAAAGCCTGCGCCACGTCACGGGGTCTTTCCGGAAGGCCCCCCGGCCATTGGCGTCTTGCCGCCCGCAAAACCGGAGAAAAGCACCAGACCAAGCGCGCCAAAGAAAATCGCGACGTCGGCCACGTTGAACGCATAGGGGTTGTCGATGCCGCAGCACGACATGTTCAGGAAATCGGCCACAGCGCCGTAAGCCACCCGGTCGATCACATTGCCAACCGCACCGCCCACCAAAAGCCCTGCCGCCGCCTCGGCCTTCCAGCCAGAGTTTTCCCGCCGCACCCAAACCCAGACCCATACGGCAATCACCACCGCCACCGCAATCAGCAGCCAGCGCCCGATGTCAGATCCCTGCGCCAAAAGCCCAAAGTTCATCCCGTAGTTCCACGCCATCCGAAACATCAGAAACGGTGGCCAGACATCAATCTCGGCCCGCGTCTTCAGATCAAGACCACGAACTACCGCAATCTTGGTGATCTGGTCCAGCGCCACCACCGCCAAAGCCACTGCTGGAATCGTCGGAATCTTCATGTCAGTGCCGGAAATGCCGTTGGCCGGTGAAGACCATCGCCAGCCCTGCCGCATCGGCCGCCGCAATCACCGTGTCGTCGTTCATCGACCCACCCGGCTGAATGACCGCCGTGGCACCCGACTCTGCCGCCGTCATAAGCCCGTCGGGAAACGGAAAGAACGCATCAGAGGCGACAACAGACCCCATCGTCGGACTGGCGGCCAACCCCAGAACCTCCGCCATATCGCCAGCCTTGCGCGCCGCAATCCGGGTCGAGTCCACCCGGCTCATCTGCCCAGCCCCAATCCCGACCGTGGCCTGATCCTTCACATATACAATCGCGTTCGACTTCACATGTTTGGCGATTTTCCACGCAAAGAGCATATCGGCCATCTCTGCCGCCGTGGGCTGGCGCTTTGTCACCACCCTAACCTCCGGCAGCACGGCAAAATCGCGGTCCTGCACCAAAATCCCGCCCGCCACCTGCTTGAAGGCCAGACCCGGTGCCATCGCATCCGGCAAGCCAGCCGTCGTCAGCAGCCGCAAATTCTTCTTGCCCGCGAAAATCGCCTTCGCCTCGTCCGAAGCCCCCGGCGCGATCACCACTTCGGTGAAAATCTTGACGATCTCCTCCGCCGTCTCCGCATCCAAAGCCATATTCAGCGCCACTATCCCGCCAAAGGCAGACGTCTGGTCGCATTGATAGGCCCGCAAATACGCCTCGCGCAAGGTGGCAGCTTTGCCCACACCGCACGGATTGGCATGTTTGATGATGGCCACCACCGGCCCGTCGCCCGCAAACTCTGCCACCAGTTCAAACGCCGCATCGGTGTCGTTGATGTTGTTGTAGGACAGCTCTTTACCCTGCCATTGTCGCGCCGTCGAAACCCCCTCGCGCCGCGAACCATCGGTGTAAAATGCAGCCCGTTGATGCGGGTTTTCGCCGTAGCGCATGCCTTGCGCGAACTTGCCCGCAAAACTGCGGTTGCGCGGAAACGGCTCTTTCAACTCACCCGCCAGCCAGCCCGCCACCGCCGCATCATAAGCCGCCGTTTTGGAGAATGCCGTCAGCGCCATCTTGCGCCGGAACGCCAGCGCGGTCGCCCCGTCCTGCACCTTCAGCTGATCAACCAGCGCGCCGTAATCCGCCGGATCGGTGATTACCGTCACAAACCGATGGTTCTTTGACGCCGCCCGGATCATCGCAGGCCCGCCGATGTCAATATTCTCGATGCAGGTGGCGTGATCCGCGCCCTTTGCCACCGTCTCTTCAAACGGGTAAAGATTGGAAATCAGCAGGTCGATCGGCTCGATCCCATGTGCCGCCATCGCCAGCAAATGTTCGTCATCATCGCGCAACGCCAGCAGCGCGCCGTGAATGTTCGGGTGCAGCGTCTTGACCCGGCCGTCCATCATCTCGGGGAACCCGGTCACCTCGGCCACGTCGCGCACCTTCAGCCCCGCCGCGCGCAGCATGTTCGACGTGCCACCGGTAGAGATCAGTTCCACCCCAAACCCCGCCAAAGACCGGCTCAGTTCGATCAATCCCGTCTTGTCAGAAACCGAGATCAGCGCGCGGCCAATCGGCACAAGATTTGTCATGGAACGACCCCCAACAACGTGTCAGATCTGGCTGGCGGGATCCTCCCGCTCCAGATCGCGGATGGCTAGCGGGGTATCCTGCGCCTTCGCCAAGGTCCAGCCCAGCTGCGTGTCGAAATCCAAAGCCAGCGCTGAAAGCACAATTTGCAGGCTTTCGCGCGGTCGAAGCCGGGTCTTTTCCAGATAAATCGTCGGTTCCAGCGTCATCTTGGCAATGCCGTCATGCCGGAACACCCAAATCTCGCCGCTACGCAGCGCCAGTGAGACGGCTGTGCCGCCCATATCCAGCCGGGTTTCAACATCCGGGTGAATGTGGAATCGCAGCGAAAACTGCGCCCCCCGCAAACGGCCAGAGGTCATCAACCGTTCAAACCTGCGCTTTTCGGAGGTGCCGAGTGCGGCCAGCCGGTCAATTCCGGTCAAGTGCCGCCCATCGTTGGTCAGCATCAGGTCGCGCACATGGCTCAGACCATGAGTGGCCGACCAACCGTTATGGGCAATATGGATGCCGCCGCCATTCTCGCCCGGCAACACCCGCAGCGTGGTCACCTCGGCGCGTTCGGCAAAGGCGCCTTCGCCGGTGCTGCCCAGCCGGGACGAGGAAAACCCTTCCACCGCCAGACTGGAATGTGACGCTGTGGCCCGCCCGGCTTGCCGCCATTCGGTGCCAAACGCCAGACCAGAGCCTACCGACACAATCACCGGGCGGCGGCCAGAGGTCATCTCGAACGCGTTGGTCGACGCATGGGCCATCACACTAAAGCGCGGCGGCGGTGCGGCATCCAGTATAATCGTGGTCCGCCCGCCGGTCAGCCGGGCAAAGCCCATTGCCATGCCCGCCGAACGGGCGGCCTTGACCCCGGCATTGGCCAGCGCTGAATCCAGTTTCCCCTCCGCCCCGCGCCCGCCACCGTGAAACCGCGCCAACCCGCCATCGGCATGGCGCAAGGCCCGCAACACCGGCGCAATCCGCTCCATCGCGGCCAGATGTTCGGTCGAAGCACTGCGTCCCGTCTCCGCCAAAGCCTGCGCACCCCAGGTCAGCAGAGTAAAAATCTCCAACAATTCTTCGGGGTTACGGCTGGGGATGCCGCCGCCCATGTCAATTTCGGCCTCCACATCCACCGCCAGCGCCTGCAATGCCGGGGCGATCAGATCGGCCATCCCTTCCAGCACCAACCCGGCAATGATCACCCCGGTCAGCGCCTCGATCCGGTTTAGCCCGGCCTGCGCCAGCGGCCAGCGTTTGGTCAGAAAATGCAACTGTGCCGAGGCGCTGGCGTAAAATGCCGCTTGCCGTTCCACCGTTACACCTTGCACCAACATCGGCGCATGGTTGATCCAGCGGATCAGCCGCCGCCCGATGAACTCCGGTTGCCAGCCCGGTCCGGTGCCCCGCCCGAAACGGTCTATCCAGTCAAAGGTCCAGTCCTGCGCCTTGGTCTGTGCCCGAGTATCGCCCAAAGCGGCAAGATCATCCAGCCAGACGAAGCCGTGCACCTCAATCCGCACCGCCGGATCCGAAAACGGGACGTCCCAAATCGCCACATCCGGGCTTTCCACCACCACAGCACCCGAGACGAAGTTGCCCGCCGCAAGCTGCTTGCCCCGCGCATAAAGCCCGATGGTCCGCGGCTCGGGCTGCGAGGCCAACCCCCTGGCAACATGCGCCTTTCGCGCACGCCACATCGCCCAGCGGTCACGCCAGCCGCCCGATGTCCGCGTCTTGTCGCCTTTGGCCATCTTGCCTCGCCCTGCCCTCTGCCCGCTTTGGGGTCTTTGCCGCAGAATACTAGCGAATGCCTGCGCCGCTGTCATCGGCGGCAAAGGGCTTGGGCCAAATCAGGCAATGTGGTCGATCCGTTCCATATACTGCGCCAGCCCGCGCACCTGGCCCAGCCATTTGCTCACCAGCTTGGGGTCATGCGGGGCGGCATGCACCCCCACCGGGATCTCGCGCGCCAGCAGACTTTCCACCGCGAAACTGACCGGCGTGGACACCAGCCGCGCCATCGCCGTGCCCCGCGCATCGCCCCAGGCATCCATCGCCCAGGTTTCGTGGAACATGATCTTGCCGTCACGCTCGGCCTTCAAGGACACGAACAGGATCACCCGGTCCGGCTCTCCGGGCGCATAGGAATTCTCCCGCACAAACTGCGCCGCCATCTCGGCCAGCCGCGCATCGCCCGCAGGCCCCTCCAGCGTCTCGATCTCGCGGAACACCGGAGTCCACGCCTCCGCCCAGCCATTCAGCCGGATGGTGCCGCGCACGAAATCCTTAACGGGCCAGACCGGATCAAAGCGGTAGTCGGCCATGAACGGATAGCTGTCGCGGTTGGGATAAACCTCGAAACTCTCCGGTGTAGGCAACGGCGCGTCATAGGCCGTGATCGCATCCCAAGGCCGCGCCACCCGCAACTCACTGAAGTTCCGCAAAGAACGCGAGGGCGAGCGCAGCGCCTTCAACACCCCCAAAGGTGCCCAGGAAAACTTGTAGCGGAACGGGTTTGGTATTTTCGGCACGCCGCCGCAATAGGACACGAAACTCATGACGTTCTTTGCGTCATAACCTTTCGACGCACGATACCGCGCCACCAGATCATGCGCCATCAGGTGATCAATTCCGGGATCCAAGCCACATTCGTTGATTGAAACCAAGCCCTTATCGCGGAAATCCTCATCCAGCGCCCGCATCTCAGGTGAGATATAAGACGAGCTTACAAAATGCGCCCCCTTGGCCAGACACGCCTTGGCGATCGGCACATGATGCTCCACCGTCAGCATCGAAATCGCCACGTCACCCGGAGCCAGCGCCGCCGTCAAAGCCTCCAGCGAATAGGCCCGCACCTCGGCGGCCAAATTTCCCACCGCCTCGACCGCCTTCTCCACCGTGCGGTTCCACACCACCACCGGCAACCCCAGCCCGATCAGCCGCCGCAACCCCGGCGCCGAAGACAGCCCGGTCCCACACCAATGTATCGTCATCAAGTCCCCCTTCAGTTTTGGCCGCTCAAACAAACGCCAGATGGCGCTCATATTCCGATCTGGCCCGGCCCCAGACGCCCTCATCCAGCCGCCCCAACGTCAACAACGAAGCCAACAACTGCCCCGCGTAATCCTCCGACGATTCCACCGGCAACAGCGACGGCAGGTTGTCAATCGCTGTCACATCCAGCACGGGCCGCTCGGCCACCCGCAGCGCAGGCGCCTCCCAATCGGTCGCCCGGTCATAGACCTTGATCGGCGAAAAGTCCGAGGTCGGGTCGCAGGCAATATCCCCGATCACCGTCAACCGCCGCGCCGCCGTTCTGGCACTGGCTGGCACAAACACCGGACACCCCGGCCGTGCGAGGATGCAATTCAGGAAAATCTCATGGGCCAGAACCTCCGGGAACGGTCCGCCGGAAGCCGTCTCCGCCACATCCCACTTGGTCACACCGCAGCCCATAGCGGCCAGCAAATCCGCAGCCCCAGAGCCGACCCGCCCCAAAGCGCCGATAATCAGCGCCGCAGGCCGCGCCAACCCGGCCAAATCCACCGCCAAATCCGCCAGCAACTCCGCCTTGCCGGCATAAACCGCTACCGGACCGCAAATGCCCCCCTGCTGCTGCGCCGCCCAGCATTTCAGCGAAACCGCAGCCCCGGCATAGCCCGCCCAATAGCCGAACGCGGCGACCCTGCGACCGTCCTCGCCCACCAGATACTCCAGATCATAAAGCGCCCCGCCGCCCGCCTTGAAGCGTGTCAGCAACTCCCGCCCCGCAGGCTGCCCCTTGAACGCATGGCCGAACATGATGTGGCGATGGGTCAAAGGCGAGCCATCCTCCGGCAATTCCTTCAGCCCAAAGATGATCGCATCCGGCGGCGCAAACGGCCAAGAATTCTCCGCCACAATTTCACACCCGGCGCGCAGATAGCCGTCGATCCCGATCGCCCTGACGTGGCTTTCCTCCACCGAAACCCGCAGCCCAGCCGCCACCAGGGCCGCAGCCCCGTCCGGCGTGACCCCCACCCGCTCCTCATGCGCCCGCTGCTCTGCCCGAACCCAAAGATGCACCATGCCCGCCCCCCGTTTTGCCCCTCCATAGCAGACAAACCGCTTGAAGCCAGCCCGCAGGTCAGTCAAGCCCGCCAAACCCCGCCGAACGTTGCGTTAACCCAGCCCCGGCGCACGGTCTGAATGTCAGGAAAACATACGCAAAACATACAGGTAAAATGCGCGGAACATACAGCGTAAATCGCCTTGTTTTGCTGGGTTAACCTTTGAAAATCACCCTGATTCGCCCCGTTACCGCCGCCCAAGTTTACTTTTCATTCACGCGTCACGGCATAACCTCGAACCGGTCCACGTCGACCATCCCGTGATCGGTGATCTTCAGATGAGGGATGACCGGCAGGCACAAAAACGCCAGTTGCAAAAACGGCTCCTCCAGCACGACGCCAAGCGAGGCCGCCGCCGCGCGCAGCCTGACCAGATCGGCCCTGACCTCCTCAAAACTGCCCAGACTCATCAACCCCGCCACCGGCAGCGCAATCTCGGCCAGAACCCTTCCCCCTTCCACCACGACAAAACCGCCCTCAATTTCGCCTAACCTGTTGGCCGCCAAAGCCATATCGTCATAATCCGCCCCCACCACCGCGATGTTGTGATGGTCATGGCAGACGGTGGAGGCAATAGCCCCGCGCGCCAATCCAAACCCCTTGACGAACCCGGTCGCAAGGTTGCCGTTCACTCCGTGCCGCTCCAACACCGCGATCTTCACCAAATCCCGCGCGATATCCGGCCGCTTGTCGCCATCGACCGGCGGAATATCGAACACCAGATGGTCGGTAATGATCTTGCCCGGAATAACCCCGATGACCGAGGTTTCCACACGATTGTCCCCGGTACGGAATTGATGTCCCACAACTTTCGGCGCTTTGACCGAATGCCGCGCCACCGGCTCCACCGTCGTGCGCGCCGCAAAAGCCGCCGCGGTCACCCGCCGCCCACCGGCAAAAACCGCCTCCACCCGGCAGCTTTCCAACCCGTCGGTCACCGCAATATCCGCCCGCTTTCCGGGTGCGATCAACCCCCGGTCCTTCAGGCCAAACGCCTCCGCCGCCGAAAGACTGGCCGCCCGATAGACCGCAAGCGCTGGTGCTCCAAGCGCAATCGCCGTCCGTATGATGTAGTCCAGATGGCCATGCTCCCCTATATCCAGCGGGTTGCGGTCATCGGTGCACAAGCACAGATAGGGTGCCTGACGTTCGGTCAACAGCCCGACCAGCGCTGCCAAATCCTTTGAAACCGAGCCTTCGCGGATCAGCACCCGCATCCCCTTGCGCAGCTTTTCCAACCCCTCGTCGTAGCTGGTCGCCTCATGTTCGGTCCGGATCCCGGCAGAGATATAGCCGTTCAGATCGTTGCCCGACAGCAAGGGCGCATGCCCGTCAATATGCCGCCCGGCAAAGGCCTCCAGCTTGGCCAGACACCCTGGATCACCCGCTAACACCCCGGGATAGTTCATGAATTCCGCCAAGCCAATCACGCGGGGGTGATGCATCAGCGGCACCAGATCTGCCGCCTCCAGCCGCGCGCCGGTGGTTTCCATATGGGTGGAGGGGACGCAGGACGACAGGTTGACCCGCAGGTCCATCAGCAGGCATGGCGCCGCCTCCAGAAAGTAGTTGATCCCCACCATTCCGCAGACATTGGCAATCTCGTGCGGATCACAAATCGCTGTCGTGACGCCGTGCGGGGTGACGCAGCGGTCAAATTCAAACGGGGTCACCAGACTGGATTCGATGTGCAGGTGCGTGTCGATGAACCCCGGCACCAGAATTTTCCCTGTGAAATCAATCTCCTCCCGCCCGACATAGCGGCCGTACACCCCCACAATCGTATCGCCACATATCGCCACATCGGTTGCAACCAGATCACCGGTGATCAGGTCCAGAACCCGAGCACCTTTCAGGACCAGATCAGCGGGCACAAGGCCGCGACCCTGTTCGATGCGGGCGGCAAGGCGGGATTGGGTCATGGCGCTCTCCTTTGCCGCATGAAAAGCGCAGAAGCCGGGCTGCGGCAAGGTGGATTTGATCTTGCCCCGCAAGCACAGCGGTGGTCAGGTGCGCCATGCCCGAGCACGAAGACATCCCGTTCAGCCGCCCATTGCGCGGTATCTTGTTCAAACTGGTTTCGGTGCTGGTCTTTATCATCATGCAATCGTTGATAAAAACCACCACGGCCCATGTTCCGGCGGGCGAGGTGGTGTTCTTTCGCTCGGCCTTTGCCGTGCCAGTTATAGTTGCGTGGCTGGCCTGGCAGGGCCAACTCGCCACCGGATTTCGCGCCAAGGAACCCTTGGGCCACATCTGGCGCGGTCTGATGGGCACGATAGCGATGGGGCTGGGGTTTGCCGGTCTGGGCTACCTGCCGCTGCCAGAGGTGACGGCGATCAGCTACGCCTCGCCGATGATGGTCGTCATCCTTGCCGCGATGTTTCTGGGCGAGCAGGTGCGGGTGTTCCGCATGGCGTGCGTGGCGCTCGGGCTGGTAGGCGTGCTAATCGTCCTCAGCCCGCGCCTGTCGCTGAATGCCTCTGCCGGCTCACGGGAGGCGTTTGGCGCGATGGTGGTGCTGGGATCGGCGATGTTTGCCGCATTGGCGCAGGTTTTCGTGCGAAAACTGGTGCTTATCGAATCCACCTCGGCGATTGTGTTCTACTTTTCAATGACGGCCACGGTGCTTTCGCTGGCTACGATCCCGTTCGGCTGGGTCTGGCCAACCGGGTTTGAGGCGACATTGCTGGTTGGCTGCGGCATCCTTGGCGGCATAGGTCAGATTTTTCTGACCTCCAGCTACCGCGAGGCGGACGCCTCTTTGGTGGCCCCGTTCGACTACGCCTCGATGATCTTTTCGCTCGCCATCGGCTATTTCATCTTTGCCGAGGTGCCAACCGCAACCATGCTGACCGGGGCGGCACTGGTGGTAACGGCGGGCATCCTGATCATCTGGCGCGAACGGCAACTGGGGTTGGAGCGGGCCCGCGGCCGCAGGGCAATGACTCCGCAAGGCTAACGGGTGCTGTGCCCAAGCCATTGCTGCGGCAAGGTTTTCCGCCAGTCCCCGCTTGGTTGGCCATCAAGAAAACCACCACGCCTGCTTCAGTTCCACCGCACCGTGATGTCCGCCACGCGAGAGCCTTGGGTCACCCGGCGGATATTTGGCATGTCGTTGCCGTCGATCCAGGCGCGGGCGGCTTCCGGGGTCTTGCCGTAAAAGGCCCAGCGGTCCAGCAGACGGCGGTCAAGCTCCGCCTCAGGCACGTCGATGAACACGGTCAGATCGAAGAAATCGGCAAGACCGGTCCAGGGCGCTTCGTTCAGCAAAAGGTAATTGCCCTCTGTAACCAATATCCGGTGATGGGCAGTGACCAGATCGGCGGAACCGCGTGACAACTCCAACCCACGGTCAAAAACCGGGATCGCAACCTCGTCTTCATCGACCAGACGCGACAGAAGGTGGCGGTAACCTGCCACATCAAACGTCTCAGGCGCGCCTTTGCGACTGCGTTGACCGCGCGCAATCAGGATCGCGTCGTCGAAATGAAAGCCGTCCATTGACACTGCGCGGGCGTCAGCGCCCAGAGCCTCAACCACCGCAGCCGCCAGCGTGGATTTCCCCGAACCGGCGGGACCCGCAAGCGCGGCGATGTACCGGCCCTGCACACCATCGGCCTTCCTGCGGATTTCTTCTGCCAACATCGCTGGAGTCATGCTGCCTCAGTCACGCCATCGGGCAGTTTCGCACCGGTCATATAGGCCACCGCATCCGACATCGAATGCTCCTTGGGGTCGATCACGCACAGACGACGGCCAAGGCGATGGATGTGGACGCGGTCGCACACCTCAAACACATGCGGCATGTTGTGGCTGATCAGGATGATCGGAATGCCGCGAGAGCGGACGTCCTTGATCAGGTCCAGCACACGGCGGCTTTCTTTCACCCCCAATGCCGCGGTGGGTTCGTCAAGGATCACGACCTTGGAGCCGAAAGCCGCAGCCCGCGCCACGGCCACACCCTGACGTTGACCCCCCGACAGGGTTTCCACCGCCTGATCAATGTTCTGGATCGTCATCAGACCCAGTTCCGACAGTTTTTCACGCGCAAAGTTCCGCATCCGGACCCGGTCGGTCAGACGAAACACATCGCCAAGGATGCCGGGCACCCGCCATTCGCGCCCCAGAAACATATTGTCGGCGATGGACAGCGCCGGCGACATGGCAAGTGTCTGATAAACCGTCTCAATCCCGGCTTTGCGGGCGTCATCGGGCGAGCGGAAGTTGATCGCCTGCCCCTCCAACTCGATCACGCCGTGGTCGGGAATGACCGCGCCCGACAACGCCTTGATCAGGGTGGATTTTCCCGCACCGTTGTCGCCGATCACGCCAAGGATCTCCCCCGGGTTCAGGTCGAAATCCGTGCCGTTCATGGCAACCACGGTGCCGTAACGTTTCATTAACCCGCGCGCTTTTATAATCGGCTGAACACTCACTTCGAAGCCCTCCGCAGATATTGATCCAAAGCAACGGCGATGATGACAAGACAGCCGGTGGCAAAGGTCTGCCAATAGCTGTCCACACCCGCCAACGACAGGCCGGTCACGAACACGCCCACGATGATCGACCCCAGAACAGAGCCTACAACCGACCCGCGCCCGCCAAACAAAGAGGTGCCGCCGATGACGACGCCGGTGATGCTGTCAAGGTTCACCGTCTCAAACCCGATGGGGGTGATCGTGCCGACCCGGCCCGCAGCGATCCAGCCGGTAAAGCCGCAGATCAGCCCGGCCAAAGCGTAGACCGAAATCAAGGTGCGGTCGACCGCGATGCCCGAAAGCATGGCCGCATCAGGATCATCGCCCATGGCGTGAACGTGGCGACCCCAGGGCGTTCGGTTCAACAGATACCAGACCCCGAAGGCCGCGATCACCAGCATGATCATGCCGTAGGTGACGGTGGCCCCGTACAAGGCCCACTTCTGGCCGAAGAACAAAAGCTCTGGCGCTTTGGCGACAATATCCTCATTGCGGATCGATTCCGAATGCGAATAGGCCAGCTTCAATGCGCTGAAGATGGACAGGGTACCCAGCGTCACGATGAACGGCGGCAGTTTGATCTTGGCGACCAGAAAGCCGTTAAACGCTCCCATCACCAGACCGACAAAGATGCCGATGACAATCGCAACCCAGGCGTTGACGCCACCGCTGACGGCAAGGTTGCCCATGACCAGCGAACTGAGGACAACAATTTCACCGACCGACAGGTCAATGCCTGCGGTCAGGATCACGATGGTCTGCGCCAAAGCCACAAAGCCGGTGACGGTCACCTGCTGCAACACCACGGTCAGCGCGCCGGGTCCCAAAAAGCGATGGTTGGCCAGGCCAAACGCCAGCACCGAGATGATCAGCACCGCAGCCGGGATCAGTGTGGGATTGTCGCGCAGATAGCCGCGCATCACCGATACAAACGTTTTGTCGTCCTTGTCGAACTGGGCAACCTGTTTGTCGGCCTGATCGAGTTTCGCCTCGAAATCTGAAATCGTTTTGGTTGGTGTATCTTGATTACTCATCGCTGCGGATGTCCCCCCGTCAGAGCCGCCCGGGATTAAGACTCCCGGTATGAAGAAGGGCGAGAGTAACCTCGCCCTTCCGTTAATCAAGCCAGATGTTGATCTGGATCACACCCGACAGGGTTTAGCCCCAGCAGAGTTCGGTGCCCTTCTTGACATCGATCGACTTCACGCCGTCAACCGGCTTGTCGGTCACCAGATTGACGCCCGTGTTGAAGAACGTCAGGCCGTCGGTGGCTTTCGGCATGGTGCCGTCTTTGGCGAAGGCAATGATCGCATCGACGCCTTTGGACGCCATCAGCAGCGGATATTGCTGCGAGGTGGCACCGATGACGCCAGCAGCCACGTCTTTGACGCCGGGGCAGCCGCCGTCGACCGACACGACCAGAGCGGTCTTGCCAGCAGCTTTCAAAGCAGCCGCAGCGCCTTCAGCGGCAGGCTCGTTGATCGTATAGACCACGTTGATATCCGGGTCTTTGGCCAGCAGGGTTTCCATGGCTTTCTGGCCGCCGGGAACCGACGCTTCCGAGGTTTCGTGGCCGACGATACGGGCGTCTTTTTCAGAGCCCAGAACCTTCAGGTCCGGAACTTCGATGCCAAAGCCCTTCAGGAACCCGGTGTCACGTGCGACGTCAACCGAGATATTGTCCTTGTTGATGTCCAACATGGCGATCTTGGCGGTTTTGGCCTTGTCACCCATGGTCTTCAGCGCCCACGAACCGATCAGCGTACCGGCTTCGAAGTTGTCGGTAGCAAAGGTCATGTCCTGCGCGTCTTTGTCAGCCAACGGGGTGTCAAGCGCGATCACCAGAATCTTGGCAGCACGCGCGGCCTTCAAAGCCGGCCCGACCGAGTCGTTCGAGGGCGTGATCAGGATAC
Organism: Rhodobacterales bacterium; assembly: GCA_038231395.1. Classification (GTDB taxonomy): domain Bacteria; phylum Pseudomonadota; class Alphaproteobacteria; order Rhodobacterales; family Rhodobacteraceae; genus Stagnihabitans. Next base: position 16,763 of record JBBRLL010000022.1, on the reverse strand, counting down.
CTTTGGCGCCAGCGGCGACGCAGTTTTCAATCGCGGTGATTTGCGGAGCGGCGTCGCCGTCCTTCACACCGGCATAGGCTTGGAAATCAAGGCCAGCCTTCGTGGCAGCAGCGCCCGCGCCCTCTTTCATCTTCACGAAGAAGGGGTTGGTGTTGTTCTTGGTGATCAGGCAAACCAGATCGCCGGCCGAAGCCGAACCCGCGACCAGTGCCAGGGCGGCAGCGCCCAAAAGGGCTGCTTTGAACTTCATTGGTAGTCCTCCCAAGGAAAAGGGGGAAGTTTCCCCCGAATGCATTCTTCGTCGTCTGGCTTGCAGTGTCACCCTCAGGCCCTACGATGCGACGCAGAAAACCCGATTCTGACGGCCACGTCAAGATAAATAAATCATTGTGATTTATTATTGACAGAAGCCGGAATCTTGCACAGTGTCACACAGTCTCGCCCCGGCGCGGCCCCCCACACTTGCGCGGTGACAGACGATGCTGATCGGAATCCCTGCCATCCTTGGCCCAGAGTTGCTTTTCACGCTGCGGTCGATGGGCCACGGCGACGAAATTGCACTGGTTGACGCCAACTATCCTGCACAGGAACATGCGCGGCGTCTGGTGCGGGCCGATGGCCACGGCGTGATGGCGCTGGTGGAGGCGATCCTTCAACTGTTGCCGCTGGATCGTGCCGTGCCGCAGGCGATCATGCGCGCCGCGCTGAACAACGATCCCAGGCAATCCGGCGCTTTTCATCTTGCGTTTGATCAAGCCTGCGGGCGGCTGGCCCCCGGCTACACGGTAACACCTTTGAAAGGTGACGACCTTTACCCCCGGATCAGGGCCGCCCACACAATTGTCGCCACCACCGAACCCGCCTTTTTCGCCAATGTTATTCTGCGCAAAGGCGTGATCAGGGCCGACGGCAAGGCGCTTTGAATGGGCAGGACTTTTGAGCGGTTGGAAACCCTATGACGGCAGGATGATGCAGCTTCCAGCAGACCCGCCCGGCGAACGGATGCTTGCTGACAGTGTCGCGCTGCGCGGCACCAACCAATCCGGCATGCGCGATTACAACGAACGTCTGGTACTGTCTTTGGTACGTCAGCACGGCGCACTAGCCAAGGCTGACATCGCGCGGATGACCGGACTTTCGGCGCAAACCGTCTCTGTCATCATGCGTGCGCTGGAACGCGACGGTTTGTTGCAGCGCGGCGAGAAGGTGCGCGGGAAGATCGGCCAACCCTCAGTCCCGATGTCCCTAGTGGCGGAAGGGGCGTACTTTCTGGGACTGAAGATTGGTCGCCGTTCGGCTGATCTGGTGCTGGTCGACTTTCTGGGGAGGGTGATCGGCACGCATCGCAGGGTCTATCGCTATCCCACACCGGATGCCGTGGTGGGTTTTGTTGCCGAAGCTTTGCCGGGTCTGGTGGCCGGTTTGCGGCCCGCGCAGCGCAGCCGGATCGGCGGCCTTGGCGTCGCGATGCCGTTCCAACTGTGGAATTGGGTACAGGCTTTGGGCGCACCACAGGCCGAAATGGACTCGTGGCGCGACCGCGATATTCAGGTGGAACTCGCAGCGGTGACCGGCGTGCCGGTCTACGTGCAAAACGACGCCACGTCGGCCTGTGGCGCCGAACTGGTGTTCGGCACTGGCGAAAGGCCAAAGGACTTCCTTTACTTCTACTTCGGCACCTTCATCGGCGGCGGGCTCGTGTTGAACGGGCAGTTATTTCTGGGACGGACCGGCAATGCCGGTGGGGTCGGCCCGATGCCGGTGCCCGGTACAGATGGACGGATGCGGCGCTTGTTTGACAGCGCCTCGATGGCAGTTCTGGCCAAGATGATGGAAGCGGCGGGCGAAAGCTCTGATCATCTGTGGGAAAGGCCGGACCATTGGCAGGTGTCAGACGCGGTGCTGTGGAAATGGGTTGATCTGGCAGCAGAGGGGCTTGCCGGGGCGATCCTGTCGGCTGCGGCCCTGCTGGAGCTGGAGGCCGTGCTGATCGACGGCTGGATGTCACCCTCGATCCGCGCCCTTGTGACCCAACGAACACGCGAGGCTTTGGCGCGGATGGACATGTCCGGAGTGGAGATGCCACACGTCCGCGAAGGCACGATCGGCGCGCAGGCGCGCAGTTTGGGCGCGGCGGCGATCCCCTTGAGCCAACGCTATCTGATCGACCAGAACGCCGCTGCACGCGGGGCGTGAAGGGCGGCGACCGGACCCGGAAAACGTCGGTTAAGTCATTGCTTCATATCATGAGAAATCTTCGTTTTTCAACCGTCGCGATTTGATTTCACAATCGGTCTTTGGGGGTCTTGGGGGACCTTTGGGGGTCTTTGGGATCGAACGCCCCGCAGAAAATCAACCGCGACGGGCCGCTTCAATGGCTGCGACATCGATCTTGGTCATGTCCATCATCGCAGCAAACGCCCGCTTGGCTTCGTCGCCACCGGCGGCCAAAGCGTCGGTCAGAGCGCGCGGCGTGATCTGCCACGATAGGCCCCACCTGTCTTTGCACCAACCGCAGGCGCTTTCTGTTCCACCGTTGCCGATGATGGCGTTCCAGTAGCGGTCCGTTTCGGCCTGATCGTCGGTGGCGATCTGGAATGAAAACGCCTCGCTGTGCAGGAACATCGGCCCGCCATTGAGACCCATGCAGGGGATGCCCGCGACCGTGAAATCGACCGTCAGCACGTCGCCCGCTTTGCCCGACGGATAGTCACCCGGGGCGCGGTGAACCGCACTGACAAAGCTGTCCGGAAATGTGGTGGCATAAAAGCGCGCGGCAGCCTCGGCGTCTTTGTCAAACCACAGGCAGATGGTGTTCTTGGCAATTACCATCGCGTTTCCCTCTCCATTCAAAGCCCGGTCCGGCCCGGTTTTCGCCCGATTAAAAGGCGTCCGCCTTAAACATCACATCAACGGACCAGCAAAGACCATAGCAGAAAATGCTGGCTTCGACACGCCTTTGCCACACCAACGTCGGCTATTCCCCCCTTGGAAACCGTTTGTTTTCTTCCAGCACATTCAGGTCCATGTGGTTGCGCATGTAGCGTTCCGATGCGGCGCGCAGCGGCTCATAGTCCCAGGGGTAGTATTTGCCGGAACTCAGCGCCTCGTATACCACCCAACGTCGGGCCTGGCTTTGGCGAACCTCGGCGTCGTAGGCTTCCAGGTTCCAGCGTTCATCTGCGACGAGTTGAAAATGGGCGAGGATGCCTGCCGCGTCAGGGCTGCGGGCAAGGTTGCGCTCCTCGTCAGGGTCATGCGCCAAGTCAAACAGCATTTCGGGGTCAGCCCCACACCGGATGTATTTCCACGCCCCTTGGCGCAGGGCCACCATCGGCGTGATCGACCCCTCGGCGGCGTATTCCATCGCAACGGGGGTGGTGCGGGTGCCGCCTTTTGCCAGCGACACAAGGCTTTCGCCGTCGGTCCACGGCATCACCGCTTCCATCGAGATGTCGGCCAGTTCGCACAGTGTGGGCGTGACGTCGATGGTGGACACCGGAGTATCCTCGCGGTGCGGCGGCAGTCCCGGCGCGCAGATCATCAGCGGCACGCGGGCGGCCCCTTCAAAGAAGTTCATCTTGAACCACAGGCCACGACGACCCAGCATCTCGCCATGGTCTGACAGGAAAACGATGATCGCTTCTTGCCGAGACGCCTCCAGCGTCGCAAGAATCTCGCCGATTTTGTCGTCGATGTACGAGATATTGGCGAAATAGCCTTGGCGGGCGCGGCGGATATTTTCGGCGGTGACGGTGGTGGAGCGCCAGTCAGACGCCTCCAGCAGGCGTTTGGAATGAGGGTCCATCGCGTCATAGGACAGACGGGTTGGCGGCTCCAGTTCGGCCACATCTTCGTAAAGGTCCCAATATTTGCGGCGGGCGACGAAGGGGTCGTGCGGGTGCGTGAAGGACACCGTCAGGCTCCAAGGGCGGGGATCAAGGCCGCGTGACAGGTCGTAAAGCTTTTGCACGGCCTGATGCGCCACGTCATCGTCATATTCCAGCTGGTTGGTGATTTCGGCCACCCCTGCCCCGGTGACCGAGCTGAGGTTGTGATACCACCAGTCGATCCGCTGACCCGGTTTCCTGTAATCCGGGGTCCAGCCGAAATCGGCGGGGTAGATGTCGGTCGTCAGACGCTCTTCAAACCCATGCAACTGATCGGGCCCCACAAAATGCATCTTGCCTGCAAGCGAGGTTTGATACCCGGCCCGGCGCAGATGGTGGGCATAGGTCGGGATGTCCGAAGCAAATTCCGCAGCATTGTCATAAACTCTGGTGCGGCGTGGCAAAGCCCCGGTCATGAAAGCCGCGCGGGCCGGGGCGCACAGCGGCGAGCCGGTATAGGCATTGGAGAACCGGACCGAGCGCGCCGCCAGCCGTTTCAGGTTCGGCGCGTGCAGGAATTTAGCCGGGCCATCCTCGAACAGGGTGCCGGTCAGTTGGTCAACCATCAGGATCAGGATATTCGGGCTTTTGGACATTTTGCGGACCGTTGCTGCAACTATTCAACCATGGGTGGCGTGGGTTTGACGTTTCAGCAAGAGGAGAATGTGGGTGCCTTGCGCCATGTGTCGCATTCGCCGCGCATTTCGACGCAAAATGACGGCGATTTGCGGCCCGTCTGACGCCTGATGCAGGAAATCGTAAGGGGAGATCGCCATGACTGTCAGGACCGAATTCCCGCACCCGATTGTGGAAGTGCCGGACATGGCGATCGTGATGTCGGACGGCTGCCGGTTGTCAGCGCGGGTCTGGATGCCAAAGGATGCAGCACTGGCTCCGGTCCCGGCGGTTTTGGAATATATCCCCTACCGCAAGCGCGACGGCACCCTGCCCCGGGATGAGATGATGCACCCCTATGTCGCAGGCCACGGCTATGCCTGCGTGCGGGTGGACATGCGGGGGAATGGCGACAGCGAAGGCTTGATGACCGACGAATACACCATTCAGGAGCTGGCCGATGCCTGCGAAGTGATTGAATGGCTGGCCGCGCAGCCGTGGTGCAGCGGCAGCGTCGGTATGATGGGCAAGTCGTGGGGCGGGTTCAATTGCTTGCAAACGGCATTCTTGCAGCCTCCGGCGTTGAAGGCAGTGATTTCGGTTTGCGCCACGACCGACCGCTTTGCCGATGACATTCACTACAAAGGTGGTTGTTTGCTGGGTGAGAATTTCGGCTGGGGCGCAGTGATGCTATCGTATTCCAGCCGCCCGCCGGACCCAATGCTGTGCCCCAACTGGCGAGAGATGTGGTTGGCACGGCTGGAGGCAGAGCCGTGGCTGGCCCCCCGCTGGGCGGAGTTGCAGGAACGGTCTGACTACTGGAAGCACGGCTCGATCTGCGAGGATTACCCCCGGATGCAGGTGCCGATCCTGATCTGGGGCGGTTGGGCTGACAATTACATGAACACCGTGGCGGCGATTGTTGAGAATGTGCCGGGGTCCAAGGGCATCGTTGGTCCGTGGGTGCATCAGTATCCGCACACGGCGGTGCCGGGGCCAAAGGTCGGATTCCTGCAAGAAGCGGTGCGCTGGTGGGACCGCTGGTTGAAGGGCGTGGAAAACGGGGCAGAACGCGATCCGGCGTACCGGGTCTACATGCTGGGCTCCGAAGCACCGGACGCCTCACCCAAACATCGGGCCGGGCATTGGGTGGCAGAGGAGGTTTGGCCCTCGGCGCGGGTGCGTCGTCAGGTGTCCGCGTTGGGCGCGGGCGTGATTGCCACGCCACAACATGCGGGAATGGCTGCCGGCGAGTTCTTTCCGATGGGCCTTAACGCCGAGATGCCGGGGGATCAGCGCGGCGATGACGCCGTTTCGCTGTGCTTTGATGGCGATGCGTTGACGGCTCCACTGGAATTGCTTGGCGCAGCGTGGGTGTCGTTACGGCTGTCTTCGGACAAGGCTTTGGGGTTCGTCGTGGCGCGGCTGTGCGATGTGGCGCCAGATGGCGCCTCGGTCCGGGTGGCACATGGCATGCTCAATCTGTGCCACCGGGACAGCCGGGAGCGTCCTATGCCGATGGTGCCGGGTGAGGTGTTTGACGTGACGTTTGCCATTGATCAGATGGCATACCGGATCGCACCGGGGCATCGGCTGCGGCTGGCTTTGTCGAACGCCTATTGGCCGTTTGTCTGGCCCTCTCCCGAGGCTGGGGTTTTGACAGTGGTGGGTGGCACCTTGGATTTGCCAGTGCATGATGGCAGCGCGCCGGGTTGGCAGCCACCACCGGCAGAGACTGCAACGCCTTGGCAGCATCGGGTCATCCGGGAGGGCAAATCGGCGCGACGGATCGAGACGGAGTTGCTGACGGGAACTCATTCGCTGATTGTCGAGGATGATCTGGGCGATACAGAGAACCTGTCGCACGGGCTGATCAGTGGTGAGACGATGACTGAACGGTGGGAGATTTCGGCAGATGACCCAACATCCGCCCGCGCGGTGCATGTCTGGGAACAGCGGCTTTCGCGGGGCGATTGGGCGGTACGGACGGTGGCTGAAGCCGAGATGACCTGCACCGCCACCCATCTGCGCCTGAAGGCAAGACTGACAGCTTGGGAGGGGAGCGCCCTGATCTTTGAGCGGGCGTGGGACGATGCCGTAGAGCGGCGCTTTGTATGACGCGTCGTCTGACCCTTGGGCAGGTGGGGCGAAAAAAGTCCTTGGTCCAAGAGCAGAATCGCGTTTTATTGACTTGGTGATCAAGAAAAAACCCGAGCTCCCGCCAAAGGGATGCCGGACAATCAAAATAGGGAGACTGAAGATGTCAAATGAACTGAACCATCTGCTGGGTCTGGCCACCGCTGGCAAGATGAGCCGGCGTGAATTTGCCGGCCGTGCCGCAGCCCTTGGGGTGACAACTGCGATGGCTGGCGCGATGGCCTCAACGGCCTTTGCCGATACTCCCGTCAAGGGCGGCGTCCTGCGGGCTGGAGTGCAGGGCGGCCAAAGTACCGACTCGCTGGACCCTGCACTGGCCGCCTCTGACGTGCCTTTCATGATCAACTCCACCTGGGGGGAGATGCTGGTGGACGCCGGTCTGAAGGGTACAGTCGAAATGCGGGCGGCGGAGGAGGTTTCGTCCAACAAGGACGCGACCGAGTGGAAATTCAAAATTCGCAAAGGCGTTGAGTTTCACAATGGCGCGCCACTGACTTCCGCAGACGTGGTGGCCACGCTGAAGCGTCACACCGACGAAAAGTCGAAATCGGGTGCCTTGGGCATCGTCAAAGGCATCAAAGAGATGAAGGCTGACGGCGATATGGTCACTTTGACCTTGGCCGCCGCCAATGCCGACCTGCCCTTCCTGATGGCGGACTACCACCTGGTCATCCAGCCCGGCGGCGGCGTCGACAAGCCCGATGCGGGCATCGGTTCGGGCCCGTACAAGATCGTCGACAATGAGCCGGGCGTGCGCACCGCTTTTGAGAAGAACAAGAACTACTGGGACGCCAACCGGGGCTTTGCTGACCAGGTTGAAGTGCTGTCGATCAACGATAACACAGCGCGGACCGCAGCCATTCAGGCCGGGCAAATCCACATCATGACCCGGATCGACCCGAAAATCGTGGAGATGCTGAAGGGTGATTCCAATGTGGTGATCGAGCGTGCTGCCGGTCCCGGTCATTACGTGTTCATCATGGAATGCACCAAAGCGCCATTTGATAACAATGACTTGCGGATGGCCTTGAAGCTGGCGATCAACCGGCAGGACATGGTGGACAAGATCCTTGGCGGCATGGGTTCGCGCGGGAATGACTTCCCGATCAACGCATCCTATCCGCTGTTTGACGACACCATTGCGCAGCGTGAATATGACGCGGCAGCGGCGGCAGCGGCTTACAAGAAGTCGGGACATGACGGCTCTCCGATTATCTTGCAGGTGGCACCGGGGGCCTTTCCGGGCGCTGTCGAGGCGGCACAACTGTTCCAGGTTTCGGCCAACGCGGCGGGCATTCCGTTGCAGGTCAAACTGGAACCTGACGATGGCTATTGGAGCAACGTCTGGAATGTGGCCCCGTTCTGCGCCAGCTATTGGGGCGGGCGTCCGGTCCAGGACCAGATGTATTCGACGGCCTATCTGTCGACGGCCGACTGGAACGACACCAAGTTCATCAACAAGCACTTCGACGAAGTTCTGATTGCCGCGCGTGGCGAATTGGATCAGGCCAAGCGCAAGACGATGTATTCGGAACTGGCCAACCTTGTGCGCGACACCGGCGGTCTGATCTGCCCGATGTTCAACGACTGGGTTGAAGGGCGTCGCAAGGAAGTTGGTGGTTGGGTGGCAAACCCGGCGGGCACCCTGATGGACGGCAAAGCGCTGAGCATGTGCTGGTTGAACGCCTGAGCAACGCCGTCAAGGAGTGCACATGCATCCGCTTCTGAAACTGGTGGTCCAGCGCCTTGTGCTGGGCCTGCTTTTGCTGCTGGCAGTGTCCGTCGTCATCTTTCTGGGCGTCGAGATGCTGCCGGGCGACACCGCGCAGGCGATTTTGGGGCAATCGGCGACGCCGGTCGCTTTGGCGAACCTGAGGGCGCAGATGGGGTTGGATCAACCGCCATGGGTGCGGTATTTCACCTGGCTGGCCCACGCCTTGCAAGGCGATCTGGGCAAAGCCTTGACCAACAACAAGGATATCGCCCATGCTATCGGACAAAGGCTGGGCAATACCCTGTTTCTGGCGGTTTGCGCTGCGGTGATCGCGGTGCCCCTGGCGATTGGATTGGGGCTGATTGCGGCCCGCCATCATGGGCGCTGGCCCGACAAGTTGATCTCTGGCGTGACTTTGGCGATGATTTCATTGCCAGAGTTTGTGGCGGCCTATTTCGTGATTTTCCTTTTGACGCAGGTCGTCCATGTGTTTCAACCCGTCTCGATGGTCTTTCCCGGCATGGGTTTTTTCGCACAATTGAAGGCGGTCGCTTTGCCGATGATCGTGCTGGTGATGGTGGTGCTGGCCCATATGATGCGGATGACGCGGGCAGCCATCCTGAACGTGATGCAGTCCGCTTATATCGAGACTGCGGAACTGAAAGGTCTTTCACCAATGCAGGTGATCTGGCGGCATGCTTTGCCCAATGCGATCGCTCCGATCATCTCGGTCGTCGTGATCAATCTCGCTTATCTGGTGGTGGGAGTTGTCGTGGTTGAGGTGGTGTTCAGCTATAACGCCCTCGGGCAGTATCTGGTGGACCATGTGGCGAAACGCGATTTGCCGGTGGTGCAGGCGGTGGGGATCATCTTTGCCGCCGTTTATATCGGGCTGAACATTCTGGCCGACTTGATCGGCATTATCGCCAACCCACGGCTGAGGCATCCGAAATGAGAATACCAGTATCGGCCTTGCTGGGGATGTCGATCACGACCATCTTCGTGCTGATCGCTATCTTCGCGCCGTGGATCGCCCCCTATCCCATTGAGTCCGCAGTCGGAAAGGTGTGGGAGAACCCCTCAACCACCTATTGGCTTGGGACCGACACGATTGGGCGCGATATCCTCAGCCGGTTGCTGTACGGCGCGCAGGTCACGATTTTCGTGGCTTTGGTCTCGTCACTTCTGGCCTTCAGCATGGGGGCGTTCTTTGGGTTTCTGGCGGCCACACGGGGTGGTTGGATAGATATGGTTCTCAGCCGCGCAGTTGATCTGATGATGGCAGTGCCGTCCTTGATCGTGGCGCTGGTCGTATTGTCGGTGCTGCCGTTGAATCTGACAGTGCTTATTCTGGTGATGGGCATCCTCGATTCCACCCGGGTTTTCCGGTTGAGCCGCGCGGTTGCCGTCGATATTGCCGTGATGGATTATGTCGAGGCGGCAAGGTTGCGCGGCGAAAAGCAGGGCTGGATCATCTTCCGCGAGATATTGCCCAACGCGCTGTCACCCCTGGTGGCGGAATTCGGGCTGCGGTTCATCTTTGCCGTTCTGTTCATTTCCACCCTTTCCTTTCTTGGGCTTGGTATTCAGCCGCCCCTGTCCGATTGGGGTGGCATGGTGCGCGAGAATAAGGATGGTCTGGTCTACGGCAAAGCGGCGGCGCTGATGCCTGCGCTGGCGATTGCGGTGCTGGCCATCTCGGTCAATCTGGTGGCCGACTGGGTGCTGCAGCGGACCTCCAGTCTGAAAGGGGGCCGTGGTGCCTAAAATCGGAACAGGGGACTTGCTGGAGATCAGGAACCTGCGGATCGAGGCGACCGCCTATCCTCCGGGCGAAAAACCGCGACATCTGATGTTGGTGGATGACGTGTCAGTGACACTCGCCAAGGGGCGGGTGCTGGGGCTGATCGGCGAATCCGGCGCGGGCAAGTCAACGATTGGTCTGGCGGCGATGGCCTATGGGCGCGGCGGCGTGCGGCTGACCGGGGGGCAGGTTTTGCTGAACGGGCGGGATATTCGCACTGCCGGCACCAAGGGCCTGCAAGCGTTGCGCGGCCGCGAGGTGACTTATGTGGCCCAGTCCGCCGCAGCCGCCTTCAACCCGGCCAAGCGGCTGATGGAGCAGGTGATTGAAACTACTCTGTTGCACAAGGTTTTGTCGCGCTTTGAAGCTGAGGCCCGTGCGGTGGATTTGTTCCGCAAGCTGGGCCTGCCCAATCCGGAAAGTTTCGGGCGGCGCTATCCGCATCAGGTTTCGGGTGGTCAGTTGCAGCGGGCCATGACGGCGATGGCCTTGTGCCCGATGCCCGACCTCGTGATCTTTGACGAGCCGACCACGGCGCTGGACGTGACAACCCAAATCGACGTGCTGGCCGCGATCAAAGAGGCCATCCATGATACCGGGGTTGCCGCGATCTACATCACCCATGACCTTGCCGTGGTGGCGCAGGTCGCGGATGACATCATGGTGCTGCGGCATGGCAAGACCGTGGAATACGGCTCCGCCGACCAGATCATCAACACACCTGCAGAGGCTTACACGCAGGCGCTGGTTTCGGTGCGCAGCATTGATCACACCGAAAAATCTTCCGCCGCCCCGGTGCTGCGCGCCGAAGGGATCACGGCGCGCTATCGGGGCACCGACTTTGACGTGCTGAAGAATGTGACGGTGGATGTGGCGGCCGGGCAGACCCTGGCGATTGTGGGCGAAAGCGGGTCGGGTAAATCCACCCTCGCCCGCGTGATCACCGGCCTTTTGCCCGCCGGAGCCGGGACGATCACCTTTGCCGGACGGGTTTTGTCGCCGGATCTGGCAAGCCGCACCAAGGATGACCTGCGGGAGGTGCAGATGGTCTACCAGATGGCCGATACCGCGATGAACCCCCGGCAGACCGTCGGCACCATCATCGGGCGGCCATTGGAGTTTTACTTTGGTTTGAAGGGCGAGGCAAAGCGCGCCCGGGTTCAGGCCTTGCTGGATGAAATCGAAATGGGTGCGGGATTTGAAAACCGCTACCCGGCAGAGCTTTCGGGCGGTCAAAAGCAGCGGGTCTGTATCGCACGGGCCTTGGCTGCCAAGCCGAAGCTGATCATTTGTGACGAGGTGACTTCTGCTCTGGACCCGCTGGTTGCGGATGGGATCCTCAAATTGCTGTTGGATTTGCAGGCGAAAGAAGGGGTGGCCTATCTGTTCATCACCCATGATCTGGCCACCGTAAAAGCCATCGCCGACAAGATCGCCGTGATGTACCGGGGCGAGGTGGTGCGCTATGGCCAGAAATCTGACGTGCTGGCACCGCCGTTTGACGATTACACTGACCTGCTGCTGTCCTCGGTGCCGGAAATGAAACTGGGTTGGCTGGAAGGCGTTCTGAAGTCGCGCAAGATGGCGAGTGCTGGCAACTGATCCTTTCATCCTGGTCCGAATATCCCCACCGGAGGCTGTCATGCCCAAACTGCTGCTGATCATCCTAGACGGTGTGCCCTATGCCAATTGGCGGCGGCTGTTTGGCAATCTGGAGGGTTGGGTTGCGAGCGGAGAGGCGGGCGTTTGGAAAATGCGCGCCGTGCTGCCAAGTACGTCAGGCAGCTGCTACGCCTCGATCCATACCGGGCTACCGCCGCAGGTCCATGGCATTTGGGGCAATGCCACACGGCGACGGTTGGAATTCCCGGATGTCTTCTCGGAGGCCAGCAAGGCGGGGCTTAAAACCGGGGCGGTGACGCACAGCTTCTGGTCGGAGTTCTTCAACCGATCGCCCTTTGATCACGTCCATGACATCGAATATGATGAGCCGGACGGCCCGATTGCCCATGGTCGCTTTCACACCATGACCGGCGATAGCGCATACAACCAGATGACGCCCGCCGATGTCGATCTGTTCGCCACGCTGACCCGGTTGTGTGTGGTCAAAGGGATCGACTACGGCCTCCTGCACACGTGCACTTTGGACAGTTTGGGCCACCGGTTCTTTCACGATTGCGAAGAGATGGACGACGGCTGTTATCGGATGGACGAGGCTTTGGCCAACTTCCTGCCCATGTGGCGTGCGGCTGGATATGAGGTGATCGTCACCGCTGACCATGGTCAGGACGCGCGGGGGCATCATGGCGGTACAGCCGAGGCGCAGCGGGATTTCGCGCTGTATTACTTTGGCCCGGCAGAAGGCCCTGCGCCCTCAACCGTGTTGGATCAGTTGGCTTTGGCACCGACGCTTCTGACCCGTCTTGGCGTCAAGGTGCCGGAAACGATGAAATGTCGGTCGTTTTTGTCAGCGTAAGGTCCCAGTGCGCAAGGTCCCAGTGCGTAAGGTTGCGGCCCAAGGTTGCGGCACGAGGTCCAGGCGTAAGGTTACTGTGCGTAGGTGGCACCTTCTTCATCCAGCAAGGCCTTGATCTCTGCCAAGTGGAAATCGGCACCGCCAGGATACGCCTCCCACTCCTGCGCAGTTTTCTCGGCAACGGCGTCCGACAGCACGCGCAAAGGGCGGCCGGTTTGCAGGGCACGGATGTAGGTTTCGGCGGCGCGCTCGAAATAGGTCAAGCGGTTGAAGGTTTCGGCCACGGTCTGGCCCAGGATCAGCACACCGTGATTGCCCATGATCATCACCGTGATCTTGGGATCGCGCAGCATTTCGGCGCAGCGAGCTCCCTCGTCACCAAAAGCCATGCCGCCGTAGTGGCCGTCCACCACATGACGGTTGAAGAACATGGCGGAATTCTGGTCGATCGGCGGCAAGGTGCTGTCGGCCAGGCTGGCCAGAACCGTCGCGTGCATCGAATGGACATGCATCACACAGCGCGCATGCGGCAATGCGCGATGGATCGACCCGTGCAGGCCCCATGCGGTCGGATCCGGGGCATCAGGACGCTCCAGCGTTTTAGGGTCGTTGGCGTCAATTTCCACCAGACTGGAGGCAGTGATGCGGCCGAAATGGCGGCCGTTAGGGTTGATCAGGAAACGGGTGCCCTCTGGGTTGACGGCCAGCGAGAAGTGGTTTGCGACCGCCTCATGCAAGTTCAGCTTGACGGTCCAGCGAAAGGCCGCCGCCATATCAGTCCGTTCGACCCAGTGCGACAAATTCGGGTGGTTAAGGTTGGCATGCTGGTTCATGTGGGTTCTCCATAAGGCCAATGTCCGGCGGCGAGGGCGGACAGAGCGTCGGTGATGCGGGTGAAAGAGGCGGCGGCACGTGGCACAGTGTGGCGGGCGCGCAGGTAACCGTGGACAAGACCGTGTTCGGTCATCCAATGGGAATGGCCGCCGGCGGCGCGGACTTTTTCGGCATAGGTTCTGGCATCGTCACACAAGGGGTCGCACTGCGCGCCAAAAGTGACAGTTGGCGGCAGGTTGACGAAATCTGCGTCCTGCAAAGGACTGACGGTTGGGTCTGCCTTGGGCTGGTGGCCACCATGCCGGATGCCTGCGTAATACAGCACATCGTCGCGGGTCAGCATCGGTGCATGGGCATGGCGAAGGTAACTTCCCGTATAACTATCGCCGCCAAGACCGGGATAGATCAGCACCTGACCCAGAATTTTCACGTCGGGATACAAACGCAGACCATGCGAAGCCGCAGCAGCAAGATTGGCACCCGCACTGTCACCGGCCAAAAGGATCGGGCCGTCCAAGGCCAACGCCCGCGCGACGGCCAGCGTGTCATCCAAAGCCGCCGGGTGCCGATGTTCTGGCGACAGACGATAGCCCGCAAGGACCACCGTCAAACCGGTTGAAGCGCGAAGGTCCGCACAGATGTCGTCGTGGCTATCAAGACCCCCCACCACAAAACCGCCGCCATGCAGGTACAGGATCGACGGCGAGGCTCCGGCAAAGATACGGCACGGCACACCGCCAATCGGGCGATCCTCCGCCGTCACACCTTTGGGATAACCGCGGTGAAAGACCCGGCACATCGCATCATAAACCGCACGCTGCTGGGCAATGGTGAAGCTGGCGGTATCGGCCGGATAGGCATCCTCCGACGCCTTGATGAAGGCCCACGTCTCGGCGTCAATCAGGTCTGCATAGTCCATGGCACCTCTCGTCTGCGACTATGCCCTAAACAAAAGCGCGGCACAATCAGGCTCCACCCTCAGACAGCGACGCCGATCTTGCCCGAATTCGCCCTTATTTCCGCCCAAGGTTCTGAATAAATTAAATCAAATAGGCAAAAGAAGAGCCCAGGCATGCGCGTCGTTCGTTCCTTCCATCAACCCGGATCTGCTCGTGTCAGCTTTAGCGTTCGTGTGCTTCTGGTCACGTCCCACCGAGAGGGCGAGATTGCGCGGCGGCTGAACAGCCTTGGTGCGCAGGTCGAAATCGTGGATGAGATGTTTACCGCTCTTTCGGATGTGATCGACGATCCGGTTGGCTACAGCCTGTTCGTTCTGGACTGCGACAGCGCCAATGTCGGCGGCCTTGAGGGCGGTAAGCGGGCGGTTCAGATTATGGGTGTGCTTGTGGGCCGTGTGCCCGTTATCCTGGTCTCGCAAGACTGCACAGAGCAGCGCTTCCCCGAGGACCGCATGGCCCCGACCCAGTTGCGCGCGCCGGTGTCGATCCTCTCCATGCGGGCTGGGTTTGAACACGCCCTGCGGGAGCGCATGGCGTTTATCAGCGCCTGATTTTCGACAAGGGCGCTGCAACAGAGTTCAGAGGTGCAATTTTCGCAGCCCGAGCCCGTTTTGTAACGCGCGCCCGGCATGGCCCATGCGTGCAATTGCATAAACACGCCGCCGATGGCGGAAACCCTGTTTCCACAGCACACCGCATCTGGGCAGCATTCAGCCTGGCGCCATTCGGATTGACGGCGGACTTGGTGCATCAGGTAAAAATCGTCAGACCAAGGTCGCATGTCGACTCAGAAACGACACTGTAAACAAGATACAGGGGCAGGACCGAAACATTTCGGCTGATCCTGCCGCGCCCAAGCGGAGCATGTCCGCAGAGGAGAGTTTCGATGAACCGCACCCGCCTTTTCACCACGCTGTTCGCCGCCGCTATGATGGGATCAACTCTTGCCGCGATGGCTGGGATGATCATGGATGACAAGGGGATGACCTTGTATGTCTTCGACAAGGACGCGGGCGGAAAATCCGCCTGCTACGACGCCTGCGCCACCAAATGGCCACCCTACCTCGGCAAGGCCAGCGACAAGCTGACCGAAGGCTGGACCCTCGTTGACCGCACCGACGGCACCAAGCAATTGGCCTATGACGGCAAGCCGATGTACTTCTTCGCCGGTGACAAGAAGACCGGAGACATGGCAGGCGACGGTCTGGGCGGCGTCTGGCATGTGATCAAGGAGTGACGTTTCGGGGGTGCGCCTGTGCGGGCGCACCCCTTCATTCTGAACCGGGCTTCCCGTCAGAATATGTGGAACACGTAGAGCCCGATGATGACGATGATCGGGACGCCGAGCAGCCAGGCAATGATACCTTTCATGGGAACCTCCTTGTTGTGATGGAGGGATAACGCTGGGAGGGGCGGATGGGTTCCGTGGGGGTGTCAGGTCTCAGAGCCACGCCGGACCAACTGTTCCAACGCCTCGCGGATGAGGCGCTGATAGGGAATGCCTCGTTTGGCGGCCTCAGCTTTGAGCGCATCCATCAGCAGTTGCGGCAGACGCATGTTGATGAGGGCGGCTTTGCGTTCAGCCTCCCATGTCACGGGTTTGAACTGGTGAAGTCGAGGGAGGAGATGTCTTGGGCGAGGAAGGCTTCGGCCTCGGCGTTAGCGTCGAGGATCGGGACGGTTTTCATAGCATCGGACCTCTATGTAGTGCATGTAACGGGCGCTGACGGGTAAAAGCCATCTGGATGCAGATGCGCGAGCCGTCACCAAGATCAGACTTCGGATTTGTCCATCTTTTCCATGACTGGATAGTGAAGCGATCTCAAATTGTTTACGATTGCCGAATAGGTCCTGCTGCACTCGGAACTTAGCACATTGTTACTTGAGATTTCATCATGAGTTGTGGCCAAGTCGTGGAGAGCAGTCAAATGAATGCCGATGCGCGCAATTTTTTCAAAAAGATGGACACTTTCGGTAGGAAAACCGCCTGTTGGATTTAATTGGATTTCCTTCAATAGTTCGACCTTATCCGGCAGTTTGTCCTTTGTTTGGAAAAAAAGCGCGGTGCCCAACACGTGCCGTAGTGAAACTGGCGCTCCGTTCAAAGCGATGGCCGTTTCATCATCCAGAGCCAAATCCAGCTGTTCTTCGCGCCTACAATAAGCACTTCGGAGGGTAAGCATCCGGTCAGGGACGCGGTCAGGCGGCTTTCGCGGTTTGGGCGGCTTTCCAATTCCATGGCAGGAGTTCCGGGAGGCGTGAGACGACGATGCTGGGCATTCTTGCCAGAACGTCTGCCAGCCAGGCCTGAGGG
>JBBRLL010000021.1:0-68060 GCA_038231395.1 Rhodobacterales bacterium | reverse complement strand
TGCCAGCGACACATCCAATCCAACAAACAGTCTCATCCCGTAGCCCTCCATGTGGATCCAATACGGGAAGGTCGACAACTTGCCCCTGATCTTGCAAGCGATAACAAGCAGTGCGCGACGCAGGCCCCGTTACGGCATCTCGATCCGTCGAACGCCGGGCGGCGGCAAGGGGCAGTGCGATGACGATCCCCTTGGCGATCCGTTGCAGGTTGATCGGCATGTTCAGGATGCTCATGGCGTTGTTCAGGATGCCGAGAAACAGCACGCCACGCGTGGTTCTTGCCACCGGACAGGCGCCACCGGACAGGCTGGTGCCGCCAAGGACGACGGCGGCGATCACGGCAAGCTCGGTGCCGAACTCGCCACAGGTTGCGGCGGCGGTATGGACCTGGCTGGTCTGGATCAGATCGGCAATTGCGGCACCGGCGCTGCACAACCCGTATCCTCTTCCGGCGGAATGGAGCGTTAGAAACAGGGCGCATCGGTCCGCAACCAATTCAACCAGGACCGCAGTCCCTCAGGGCGACAGAATTTCCAGGCCAGCGGCACCGCGCCCCTCGCCCCATGGCGGCAAATCTGCGGCGCCAAACCTGAATTGATTGCGCGAACCGAGACGAGGTCGCTTTGGTCGGCCAGTGCCCGCCAGCGCCTTGACGACAACGGAACCGGAAACGGGCGAGGATTATAGCACCTCGCCCGGACCGGTCTGATTTTAGGGGAAATCAGAACACGAAGTCGTTCGCCGCCAGTGTGCCGAACGCCACGCCCGACAACAGCACGGATTCGCCAAAGCCCGTTACGGTCACCAGCGTATCCAACCCGCCACCGGCTGACGAGATGGTCAGATTGGCGAGCGTGATGCCAAGCGCGCTGAAGTTCAGCACATCGCCCACCCCCGGACCTGCGGTAAAGTCGGTGATCCTGTCATTGCCGAAATTCGCATCGAACACGAACTTGTCGTTGTCAAGACCGCCAGACATCACGTCATTGCCACCATCACCGCGCAATTGGTCCCGGCCGATTCCACCCGACAAGAAATCGGCACCGCCACCACCCATCAGCTTGTCATTGCCAAGGTTGCCCAACAAACTGTCGGCGCCGTTACCGCCCTTGATCTGGTCGTCGCCAGCACCGCCGTCGATGGTGTTTGCCGCAGCCGTACCGGTCAGAGTGTCATCGCCTGCTCCCGAGGTCAGGTTTTCAAAGCCGGTGAACAACTCCCCAGCGAAATTGGTCAACCCGGTCACGAGGTTCACCGCATAATTACCAGCGAACGGCGTGGTGATCACCGTGTCCACGCCAAGCCCGCCGTCCAGGGTTTCGATGCCAAGGCCCGCGGTCATCGTATCATTGCCGCCTTGGCCAAAGTAGCGTGCCCCCGACCCGTTCGAGATGATGGTATCACCGACCGTGTTGCTGCCGAGGAACTGTTCAATGTTGGCAACCGTGCCACCGCTGAAGCCTGAAATCGTCCCGGCCAGAAAGTCGAACACCCCGGCGGTGGTCACAGCGGTTGCATCCAGCGTGTCAACGCCGTTGCCGCCATCAACCGAGTCCCAGAACGCGCCAGCGGAGAACACAATGAGGTCGTTGCCGTCGCCACCCTGAACCGAGTCCGTGTCAAATCCACCGACCAGCGTATCTTTGCCGAGCCCACCGACCAGCGTGTCAGCGCCGCTGCCGCCTTCGATCGAGTCGTTGCCCAAACCGCCGTCGATCCTGTTGCCCAAACTCGACCCGGTCAGCGTGTCGTCGCCAGCCCCCGAAACCAGGTTCTCAAAGTTGACGAAGCTTTCGCCCACAAAGTTGGTCAGTCCGGTGGTCAGGTTGACTGAATAGTTGCCGCTGAACGGCGTGGTGATCAGCGCGTCGATGCCAGCGCCGCCATCCAGCGTTTCAAATGCGCCGATGCCACCCGTCATCGTATCATCACCGCCTTGGCCGAAGAAGCTTCCCGACCCGTCCGAGATGATCGTATCATTGGCCGTGTTGCTGGCCAGAAGGGTTTCCACGTTGACAAGTGTGCCACCGCCAAAGCCGGTGATGGTGCCCGCCAGAAAGTCGTAGACCCCGGCATCGATAGCACTTGTGGCATAAATCGTATCGTTGCCAAGTCCGCCGTCCACCGAGTCAAAGAACTCACCCGACTTGAAGGTGATCAGGTCATTGCCGTCGCCACCAAACACTGCGTCGGTCGAAAAGCCGCCGTTCAGCGTGTCATTGCCAAGGCCACCCATCAAGGTATCCGAGCCGCCGCCGCCGTCGATGTTGTCATTGCCGGCACCGCCGTCAATCACGTTGGCTCCGAATGTCCCGGTCAGGCTATCATTGCCCACACCCGTCGTCAGGTTTTCAAAGTTGACGAAGCTTTCGCCCACAAAGTTGGTCAGTCCGGTTGTCAGGTTGATGACTTACGCGCCAGTGAACGGTGTGGTGATCAGCGTGTCTGTGCCGATACCGCCGTCAAGCGTCTCCAGCACGCCAATGCCTGCCGTCATCGCCGCCTTGGCCGAAGTAATGACCCGACCCGTTCGAGATGATCGTGTCGCCCACCGTGTTTGACCCAAGGAACGTCTCAATTCCGGTCACGGTGCCGCCGCCGAACCCGCTGATCGTGATTGCGGCAAAATCATAAATACCAGAGGTCATGGCACCGGTGGCATCGAGTGTATCGTTGCCATTGCCACCGTCGACCAAATCAAAGAACTCACCCGCCTTGAAAGTAATCAGGTCGTTGCCATCGCCACCAAAAATGGAGTCAGAGGTAAATCCGCCGTTGATCGTGTCATCGCCGGACCCGCCAAAAATCGAGTCAAACCCGGACCCGCCGTCGATGCTGTCATTTCCAGATCCGCCGAAAATCGTGTCATCGCCGGCGTTCCCGAACAAGGTGTCATCCTTGTTGAAGATGAAAATATTGCCGTCGCTGCCGAGGATCGAGTCGTTACCGGCTGTGCCATTAACGAGAATTCCCCTGTGCCTAACTCCATTTGAAGGATAAAAGTGCCGTTAAAATTGCCGCAATCGTATTAACCATTTTAACTATTTGGACCGATTCGATCAAGCGTGAAGCCGATTTTCACAATTTCTTCACAGTTTCGCGAGGTCAAACCCCTGTTTGCAACCGCCGGTTGCCTGACGAAAAGGGCCATAGCCATCCAGGCCCCGGCCCGTTTCTGCCCGTATAATTTCTCTGACAGGCTCAGTTGCACCCGCTCTTGCCGCCCTATTTGTTGCACGTCAAGCAGGTGCCGTTGCGGACCATTGAGTAGTTGACGCCTTCGCCGCAGGGGTCGCCGGGATAGCCTTGCATGTGGCTCTTTAAGGGGAACCTGAGTTGAGCACATATCAGCGGCGGGCCAGCATCCGCCATGATCCAACGTAACCCTTTGCGCTACTTCGGGACCTCTCCCGAAGTCATCCGGCTGGCGGTGATGATGCACATCCGGTTCCCAAACTCGGCAGGCAAAAAGACTGGCGCATCTGTTGCCCGAAACCTGCCCGACGGTCGTCCCTCGTTCATAACGAGAGTCCAAGGTGTTGAAGCAGCATCTGTCCTTCCCACGTTCCACGATGCGGCATGGGTGATCGGTGGGTGGGCGGTCGCGCAGCGCCGTCATCTTGGCGTCACTGAAGCCGGTCGGCCTTTCGCCAAAGGTAACT
Organism: Rhodobacterales bacterium; assembly: GCA_038231395.1. Classification (GTDB taxonomy): domain Bacteria; phylum Pseudomonadota; class Alphaproteobacteria; order Rhodobacterales; family Rhodobacteraceae; genus Stagnihabitans. Next base: position 64,397 of record JBBRLL010000021.1, on the reverse strand, counting down.
TTGGCCGTGACGACGATTGACGTGCGTTCGTTGGGCGGTCAATCGGGCGGAAGGGCCCTTGACCTCCGATTTTGGCGAAAAGCAGATCGCCAGGTGCGTCAAGGATTACGTAGCCGGGTCGGAAGGGCAACGATGTCAGTTGAGAGCGGCAATCACCTGTTTCCACAAACCGAGACGTGCGGCGTGGCCCAGACCCTTGAGTGGTTGGTTCGGCAGGCGGCCAAGGATTGCTTCCAGGATCATATCGCCGAAGTCGCTCTGAAAGCGGGCGAGCCCGGTGCCATAGGCCGCAAGCGCGCGCGTGGCGTCGGCGCGTCGCAGGGCTGGCAGCAGAGGTGTCAGACCGTGTTCAAGCGCTGCTGGCGTGCTGTCGGGCCCGACAGCGGCACCGCGTGCGGAAAGCATTGGCCAGAGCGTGTTTTTCAATAGTTTGGCAGACTCCGGCGGGGCGCCGTTCATCAGTCTGAGAGACAGAGGCGCCAGGATCGAAGCCGGCATATCGGGGGCGAGGGTCGTCAGTTCTTCCAGCGCAGCGCGGTCGAGACGACCATTGCGGGCAGCCGCCGCCGCGCCAAGGCTGCGGAGCAGCATCGGCAGTGGCGCTGGTAGGTCCCGTTCAACCGCAACCTCCAGATAGGCAATTGCCGCGTGGGGCGGCTGATCTCCGGCCCCCGAAATATCAGCATAAAGCGCCGCAGCGAGCAGGTCGGGGTCATGCGCGAGGTGACTGAAGCCCAAAACATGCTCCACGAAGGCCGCGCTTTGCGCAACCGTTTCTGAAGGAAAGGTGCTTGGACGGTAACTCTGCGGCCAGAACGATGCGGACAGCCACTTGAGCCGAAGCCCGCCGGATGGCCGGTCAAACTCGCCGAGCACCAGCGTTTGGGTGCCTGCCATCCCGTTGACCAGCGCTGTCAGGTCGAAGGCAAGAAACCCACCCTCCGACGGGTCAATCAAGGGAAGTTTGTCGCCCAAAGGATGGCCTTTCAGGTCACGTTCGCGGATTGCGACGACGTGCCCGCGTTCGACAGCCAGATGGCCGACAAAGATTGTGTCGGAACCTTCGATCATGCGGGCAGCCGTTGTCACCCCGATGTCAGCGAAAGCTGGCAGCCCGGATCCAACCGTGCAGATGATAGCGGTCATGGCGGCCAACCTCCTCAATCGTTCCATTTGTTCAACGTCATATGGTTCTTTCCGGGATCGCCCCAGTCCTGCCGGGCGAAGGTGTGATCCGCAGCCACCGCCGCATCCGAGGTGTGCACTGCCTCGCGTTCAATCGGGTGCAGCACCGAGGCAAAGACAGCCGGCAGCGCCCCAAAGGCCGTCGGCCAGTGGTCCGACGCGTCGATTGTCACATCGTCGCCCTGACCTGCGACAAAGGGCGGGGTCGCACTGACCACAGCAGCCGCCACGCCCGGTGGCGGACCCCAAAGCGCGTCCGGACCTGGCCCGTAGTGGTTGTGCGTCGCACCCTGATTCCACGAATACCCGAACCTCCAGCAGGCCACGCCGGGCACAAGCGGATCGGCGCGGGCTATCTGCCGGATGTGGGTGTTCTCATGAATGGCTGTCGCGATGAAGCCGTCGATCCCGCTGACCTGCACGCCGACGCCGTAGGGCTTGTAAGGGCTGCTTTTGACTGTCTCGTCAAAAATGTAGAGTTTAACCTTGTCAGGCGCCGCCGCGTAAGTCCATTTGGTCATGCCACGCACTTCGGCAAGCAGAGACGAGCCGCTGGCACCGGCATAGGTCAGATTGGCAACGCCCGACAGCGGACCCCAGTAGAAGAACCAGTTCGGAGTCGTGCCCTGACCGGCATCGGGATGGTTCTTCGCGTCGCGGGGAAAGAAAACTTCGAATGCCCGGGTGCCGACTTTCGTGCCGATGCGGAACAGTCGGGCATTCTTTGCGCCGAACGCCGCGTTGGCCTTGGGAAGTTTGGTGTAGGTTGCGACAGCCTCCAGCATGTCGCCTTTGACCGTGGTGGCGGTGCCGTCACCCGCACCGTCCCACGTCAGGGGCGAGTCAGCGATGGCGTCGACTTCGAACTTCACGTGGGGCTTGGCTTCATTGACCTTGCTGGCAGGGATGACCTTGGCGCGCAGCGTGACCTTGAGGAGGCCCGGTGTGGCCGCAGAATAGGTATACTCGTTCTGGTCGTTGTGGCCTGCGGTCGAGTTCGGCGCGTTGACCGGGTCTACCCCGGGGGTCACAAACTCCACCTTCCACTGCTCGTGTTGAACAAGATCAACCTGCGTTGTCTTGCCCGCAGGCACCGGAACGTCGGACTTCTCGTCCTTGGCGACCACGTCGTTCTTTTTCGGTCCGTGGTTCGCCTTTGTGGCCGACACGGTATAGGTGCCGGGCGCCACGTCACCGTAGTCCGCAATACCGGCCGCAGTGGTCTTCTTCGTGCCAAGACCGGACGCTGTGACATCGGCATCCTGAACCGGTTTGCCGTCGGCATCTTTCACCACGACGATGAGCTTGGCCTTCTCGACCGGAGGCTTTGGCGCAGGGGGTGGCTTCGGTCCCGGCTGAGGGGGCGGCGTCGGAGGTTGGCCACCTCCGCCACCACCGCCTCCGCCCCCACCGCCCCCACCGCCGCCAAGCGCCAGGTTCGCCAAATCGGCCCACTGCCAGACAAATAACTGACGCGAGACGAGACTCGCCGCAGCAATTTGCAAAAGGTGCCGATCACTTCGTGGCTGGTAGCCGCGCCCAAGCGCCCAGTTCCGAAGATCAACGAGCGTGTCAAATTCAGAAATCTCCCGACGCAAAAAGCGCAGCGCTTCGTCGCGATCAAGGAATCTCCTTGATGTGTCTGTCGAGCCTGCAACCGGGTCACCGAACTTGTACCTGCGCATGTCCCCTGAACCTTATCCTCTCCGATTCCAGAATGGACTTGCCCTAATCTGGCGACGAAATCAGCAAGACTTTTATGACTACTGACAGTGTATGTGGCTTTTGTCACTGGAACCACACCTTTGATAACTCTGCCCGCGCGGATTGCATAGCGGCGTGCGTCGCCGAAAGGCTCAACAACCTGGGCGGCAAGATTTTGGCGATCGAGGTCTTAGAACTGGCGAAGGCTTTGTCAGGTGAACTTTTCTTCGGGCAAGCGGGTCGGCCGCTGATCATCTATGGCCACGTTCTAGCACAATACGTGGCCGTGGTAAGTGCGCGGTGGTTTGTCTGGCTTGGTCTGCATGTGACCGAAGACGCGCGTTTCGGTCGTTTGGTCGAATGCAACTTCTATCGGCACAAATCGCAGATCAAGGGACAAATCCGATGGCAGCTTTTTGCCGTTGCCAATGGTTGAATTTGCCTGTTCCGGACGTCCGGAAACGGCTCCAACAACTCTGCAAAGGTCGCCTCCGGTCCCTGACCGATACGTCCGCAACCTTGGCTATTCCGACACTCCGCCAAGTCGCTGGCGGGCTGACCAATGCTCATAGTGCGCGGGCCATTCATTTCAATGGAGGCGGTTTTGCGCACGCAGTACGCACACAGTACCCACAGGGTCAGGCACAGGAAAACCACTGGAAAATCGGCAAGTCGTGCGAGAAAGCCAAGTGACAGGTTACCGACGACGCTGTCCACTGTGTTTTGACGTCGGCAAATTCTGCTTGGGGCTATATCTTTTGACGATCAGGGCAGCTTCAGGTCCTAACCGAAGGACCCCCAAGCCCGACTCCGGCGTCAGATCGCCATCTGCTGGCCCATCTCGACCACGCGGTTCGACGGCAGGCAGTAAAACGCCGTCGCATCCGCCGCCGATTTCGACAGACCGATGAAAATACGCTCTTGCCAGAATGGCAACCCCTGATGGCGCGCAGAGCGAAAGGTGCGGCGGTTGAGAAAGAAGCTGGTCGTCATGATGTCGAACTTTTCGCCGCGTTTGCGGGCCAGCGACAGGGCCTTGGGCACGTTGGGCGTTTCCATATAGCCGAAGGTCATGATGACGCGGACGAAATTATCGGACAACCGCTCCACCACGATCTTTTTCTCGTCCGAAACGGTGGGGGTGTTGGCCACCGTCACTGTGACAATGAAATTCTGGCTGTGCAGCACCCGGTTGTGTTTGAGGTTGTGCAGAAGGGCCGAGGGTGCGGTATTGGGGTCTTGGGTCAGGAATACGGCGGTGCCCTGAACGGCCATCGGCTTGGACTTCGCCAGCATGCCAATCAGCTTGACCAACGAAATCGCCGAATCCGCCACCTTGCGTTTGACGTGGTTGGTGCCGCGCACCCAGGACCAGATCAGCAAGCACATCGAACTGGCGATCCCCACCGGCACATAGCCGCCTTCGATCAGTTTCATCAGGTTGGCGGCCAGGAACATCAATTCCACTGTCAGGATCGGTGCCACCACTGCGATCACCGCCGGCACTGGCCATTTCCACGCCCTGCGGAACAGCACGAACGCCAGCACTGACGTGATGCACATATCCCCCGTGACCGCGATGCCGTAAGCCGAGGCGAGGTGAGTGGACGATCCAAAGGCAATCACCAGACAGATCACAGCGACCAGCAAGATCACGTTCACCTTGGGCAGGTAGACCTGACCGTGCTGGGTTTCGGACGTGTGCCTGATCTCCATCCTTGGCAGAAGGCCCATCTGCACCGCCTGCTGCATCATCGAGAAGGCGCCGGATATCACCGCCTGTGAGGCAATCACCGTGGCTGCGGTTGCAAGGATGACCAGCGGCAACAGCAAAGCCTTCGGGGCCATCAGAAAAAACGGATCAACCGCCGCCTCTGGATGGTTCATCATCAAAGCGCCCTGGCCAAGATAGCTGAGCGCCAGCGACGGAAACACCAGAAGCGCCCATGCCAGACGGATCGGGCGACGGCCAAAGTGCCCCATATCGGCATAAAGCGCCTCACCCCCGGTGACGGCCAAAAAGACCGAACCGAGCACGACAAAAGACCCGAACCTGTGCCGGAACAAGAACTCTGCGGCGTGCATCGGGTTCAGGGCCACCATGATCTCGGCGTTGCCGCTGAGGTTCATCAGGCCCATCACGGCCATCGCAAGAAACCAGACGACCATGATCGGGCCGAACAGGATGGCCACGCGCTCTGTCCCTTGCGCCTGAAACAGGAACAGTCCCAGAATGATGGCAAGGGTGGCGGGCACCACATAGGGGCCGAAGGCAGGCTCCACGATCGCCATGCCCTCAACCGCCGACAATACCGACATGGCAGGCGTGATCATCGCATCGCCAAAGAACAGCGAAATCCCCACCACGCCGATGGCAATCAGCCAGCCCGGGCGCCGTTTCAGGGCCTGCTGCACCAAAGCCACCAGCGACAAAGTGCCGCCTTCGCCCCGGTTGTCGGCGCGCATGATCAAAAGGACGTATTTGATCGTCACGATCAGAACCAGCGTCCACAAAAGCAAAGAGACGATTCCCACCACCTCTTCCGGGCTTTTGCCGTCCCATCCCGCGCTGTGCAGCGACTCGCGCAGCGCATAAAGCGGAGAGGTCCCGATGTCGCCATAAACCACGCCAACGCTGCCAAGGACCAGCGTCCACAGTTTTTGCGGTTCGCCCCGGCCCTTATCTGCGGAATGAGCTGCGGCTGCGCCAGAGGCTGCGCCAGAGGCTGCGCCAGAGGCTGCGGCGGGTGCTACGGGTGTGGATGGCTCGGTGTCGGAAGACGCCGAAGCCGGTTCGCCTGTGGTGTTTTGTTCGTTCATGACCCGTGGCCGAGGACCCAATTTGGGGGCTAGGTACACCCGTCCCGCAGCCGCGTCCAGCCGTGCCGTTCACGTGAGCGGTGAGGCGGCTGTCAAATGCGGGTGTCGGGAGCCGGTTGGCCGACCGGTTGGCCGACTGGTTGGCCGACTGGTTGGGTGGGCGTCAACATACGGCGAAACAGGTGATCAAGGTAAGTGTCGGCCTCGACAAATGGGTCGTGGCCGGTGCCAAGCACTGCACGGACCTGCACGTCAAAATCAGCGTAATGCTGGGTCAGCGACCAGACCGAGAAGATCAGGTGAACGGGATGCACCGGGGCAAGACGGCCTTCGTCCATCCATCGCGTCAAAAGAAGCGACTTTGCATCGACCAGAGTTTTCAACGGCCCTTCCAGTTCCGACATCATCCGGGGCGCGCCTTGCAGCATCTCATTGGCGAAAAGGCGACTTTCACGGGGGTAATCGCGAGCCAGTTCCAGCTTGCGGCGCACATAGGCCAGAACCTCCTCCACCGGGTCGCCGTTCGGGTCCATATGGGCCAAAGGGTCGAGCCAGGTCGCCAAAAGCTGCTCTAACAGCGCAAGATAGACGGCGTCCTTGGAGGGGAAGTAGTAAAGCAGGTTGGGTTTCGACAGGCCCGCCACCTCTGCGATCTGGTCCAGCGTGGCACCGCGAAATCCTTGCGCGGAAAATACCTCCAGCCCTGCCTCAAGAATGGCCCGTGAATTGCGCTCCTGAATGCGGGTTTTGGTTTTGAGCATCGGGTGTCCTGTTGGGGTCTGGCGTGCAGCGGAAACGCCTGTTGTGGTCGGGTCAGTGTCGGTCGGGTCAGTGTCTTTCGGGTCAGTATCGGTCGGGTCGGCGATGGGCTGGTGTGCGGTGGTCAGGTTTGTGATGAGTGGGTCCGTATTGGTCAGGTCGGTGGCCGTCGGATTTGCGGTGGTCGGGTCAGTCAGGGCTGGCTCAGTGGGCAAGGCTGTCAGCAGAACTGCCCCGGATGCAAATGGTATTGCGTCGGCGGCAGGGCCACCCAAGGCGCTGTCAGCGTCTGGTGAACCGCAACGTCGGTGGGCCTGTCAACTCCGACAGTGTTACAAGCGCCTGAGCCTGCTGGACGCCATCGGGGATAAGGCTGCAATCGTCGTCTTTGAATGTCACCAGCGCCCCGGCCTTGCCGCCGCTTTTCAACGCGTCGCAGTCCATGGCGCTGACCAGAAGGGTGATGCCATCCCAAGTGGCCACCGCATAGTCCGCCTCGCCACCTGCCACCGCCTCGATCAGATAGCGCTGTCCGCCTAGGGGAATAAAGAAGTAGCGGCCGGCTGTGGACAAGTCTTTCGGCGTGGCCGGGTCCGGCAAAACGTAGTGCCTCCCCTCGGGCACGATCCGCGCGACAGGATTGTCAGCGGCCATCCAGATGCCATTGTCACGGGTGGCCACCTTGAAGTTGAGGGCCTTGGTGCCAAGCACAGGCACGGCATCAACCTCGCCGTAAATTGGCGTTTTGGAATGCAGGACGCAGCCAGACAGCAGCACCGTCGCTAAAATTACAGCACGCATCGCAACCTCCTGTCCCGTCAACCCAACAGCGCCAAGATCCCCTCGACCACCAGCTTGTGATCTTCGACCTGTGGCAGACCCGAGACGGTCGCCACCGCGACAAAGCCAGCCGCGGCCACGCGCAGGGGAACTGCACCGCCATGGTCGGCATAGTCAGCCTCCAACAGGCCCTCGGTCGCCAGGGTGCGGCCCCGCTCGGCGTTTTTCATACCGATGATCAGCGAGGCACGGCCCATCTGCAAGGTCAGGTTGGACTTGCGCCGCGCCCACGCGTCATTATTGGCTGAAGACCCCGGCAAAGCCGCGTGAAAAAAGGTCCGGTTGGCGCTGCGGATGTTGATTACGACGGGAAGGTTGCGCACTTGGGCAAGGTTGACCAAAGCGGCACCCAACCGGCAGGCGATGGTTTCGTCAAACGAGGGCAGGATCAGCGAGGCTTCCTGCGCCTCCAGTTCTGCTAAGGTCGGGGCGGTCATGGCGGTTCCTTTCTGCGGTTCGGGGTGAGTGTAGGGGAGAAGCTGCGGCCTGTCCAAGGCGGTGACGAAAGGCCCCCGGCAGGCGGCTCCCACCCACCCCACCCGAGCCGCAGCCGATGTAGACGGCATTGCTCGTTCCGTTCATCCGAAACTCCGGAAAGATGCTCACGGCGCGCTGCAACGTCACCGCACGCCCGTCGGATTGGTAACAGCGTTCGTCGCTATCCTCGGATGTCTTGCGGAACTTCGCGGTGTCACCTTCGCCAAGGTGGCCGATCAGCTCGGCGCTGGTCAAAACGCTGTGCGGAACGCCTTTCACAGGGTCGGATATTCGGGTCAGGTTCGGGATTGCATCGAACTTGGTTCGCCCATCTGACTTCATTCCTGTCTATCGTTCGGTTGCAATGCCGTATGCACTGTCGCGAAAATCAAAGTCAGGCACCCATCCCATCGAGGTGCAGGCATGGTTGGCCGGGCCCGATCTTCACCTGTCCGACCCATGCGTTGCGCTCGCCTGACGCGCCACATACCCCGTTGTCTGCCCATAACTTGGCCGCTGCCGTGCAGCCATCGCAGCCCGCCAATCGAGGCGTCCACAATTCAGTTGACCATATGGTCAAGGACTGTAGCCTTCCTGCAAACCCTTCGGGGTGAAAAGAAAAGAATCGCGTCGCATGGGGAGTGTGTCATGGCTGTCGGCGAAAACATCCGGACCAATCCGCAGCGCCTGTGGGACAGTCTGATGGCGATGGCCCTGATCGGTCCGGGCGTGGCCGGCGGCAACAACCGCCAGACCCTGACCGATGCCGACAGTGAGGGCCGCCACCTGTTTGCGCGCTGGTGTGCCGATGCGGGCATGACGATGGGCGTGGACACGATGGGCAACATGTTTGCCACCCGTGCCGGTCAGGATGCCGAGGCGTTGCCGGTCTACATGGGCTCTCACCTCGACACCCAGCCAACCGGCGGGAAATATGACGGCGTTTTGGGGGTTCTGGGCGCGTTGGAGGTGGTTCGCAGCCTGAACGACCTTGGGATCAAGACCCGACACCCGATTGTCGTGACCAACTGGACCAATGAGGAGGGCGCGCGGTTTGCCCCCGCCATGCTGGCTTCAGGGGTGTTCGCGGGCCTGCACACGCAGGATTATGCCAAAAGCCGCCGCGATCTTGACGGTCTGACGTTTGGCGAGGAGCTGGCGCGGATTGGCTGGGTCGGTTCTGAAGTTGTCGGTGCGAGGAAGATCCACGCCATGTTCGAACTGCATATAGAGCAGGGGCCAATTCTGGAGGCTGCGGGCAAGACGATTGGCGTTGTCACCCACGGTCAGGGTCTGTGGTGGCTGGAGATTACGCTGACCGGCAAGGACGCCCATACCGGCTCCACGCCCATGGCAATGCGGGTGAATGCCGGGCTTGGCATGGCGCGGATCACCGAACGGGTGCATCAGATCGCGATGAGCCATCAGCCGAACGCGGTCGGGGCCGTGGGGCAGGTGAAGGTCTATCCGAACTCCCGCAACGTGATCCCGGGGCGTGTGGTGTTCACCGTGGACATCCGTTCCCCCGAGCAAGCCAAGCTGGACCTGATGCGCGGCGAGGTGGAGCGGGCGGCTGCGGCGGTGGCGGCGGAGTTGGGCTTGGGGATTTCTATTGAGCCTGTCGGCCATTTCGACCCGGTGACCTTTGATCCGGGCCTTGTAAAAATCGTCCGGCACGCCGCTGAAAAGCTGGGTTATTCACATCAGGATATCGTGAGCGGTGCCGGCCACGACGCCTGCTGGATCAACCGCATAGCCCCCACCGTGATGGTGATGTGCCCCTGTGTTGGGGGGCTGTCGCATAATGAGGCTGAGGAGATCTCGCCGGAATGGGCGGCTGCTGGGACGGATGTGATGCTGCACGCGGTTTTGGACGTGGCGGAGGTGGTGGGGTGATTGATGTAAACGACTGGGTGCCGACTGCGGCATTTATTGAGTATTATGTCTTAGAAGAGGCGTTGGCTCAGAGCGTTTCAATTCAAAAGGCCTCGTCAACTGTAGTTCCAAGGTTCGGACTGAGGCCAAATGGCGCATTTCTGCACCGCCAGACACGCCTGCTAGGAATGCTTTACACTTTGCTTGTTTTTCCCCGAGAGCGCTGGAAACGAGACGGACTGTTGGATGTAGTGGTTGAACGCGCTCTAGCCGACAGTGAGTTGTCTGACAAAAATAAAAAGCTGTTCAACTCCGACGTCCTCCGATCCATCCGAAATGCGGTCTCACATGCTCGTGTAGACTTCGTCAACGACCACGTCACTTTTCGCGATGGAATCAATGAAGCAGCACCAAGTTTCGAAATGACCCTAGAAATCCGCGAGGCCGTGAATCTCGTCTTGGTTCTCGGTCGAGCTTTCCACGAAAGCGCGCAAGTCAAGGAAACTCTTGCCAAGTTTGGGAAAGACAAAGCATGACCACCATCATCAAGAACGGCACCATCGTTACCGCTGATCTCACCTATGCCGCAGATGTTGCCATCGACAACGGCGTGATCACCGCCATCGGTCCGAACCTCAAGGGCGACCGCGAACTCGATGCCTCCGGCTGTTATGTCATGCCCGGCGGGATTGATCCGCATACGCATCTGGAGATGCCGTTCATGGGGACCTATTCGACGGATGATTTTGAATCCGGCACGCGGGCGGCCCTAAGTGGTGGCACCACCATGTTGGTGGATTTCGTTCTGCCGGGGCAGGGGCAGGGGCTGATGGATGCGGCAAGCATGTGGCACAACAAATCCGGGCGGGCCTCGTGCGACTATTCTTACCATATGGCGATCACCTGGTGGGGCCAGAAGGTCTGGGAGGATATGGAGGCCTCGGTCAAGGCCGGCATGACCTCTTTCAAGCATTTCATGGCCTACAAGGGCGCCTTGATGGTCAACGATGATGAAATGTACCAATCTTTCAAACGGGTTGGCGATCTGGGCGGCCTCGCCTTGGTCCATGCCGAAAACGGCGATGTGGTGGCCGAACTGACCGCCAAACTGCTGGCCGAGGGCAATACCGGCCCCGAAGCGCACGCCTTCTCTCGTCCGCCGCAGGTCGAAGGGGAGGCCACCAACCGCGCCATCATGATCGCCGACATGGCGGGCGTGCCGCTGTATGTGGTGCACACTTCCTGCGAGGACGCGCATGAAGCGATCCGCCGCGCCCGCCAACAGGGCAAACGCGTCTGGGGCGAACCGCTGATCCAGCACCTGACGCTGGACGAAAGCGAGTATTTCAACCCCGATTGGGACCATGCCGCCCGGCGCGTGATGTCGCCGCCGTTCCGCGACAAAAAGCATCAGGACAGCCTTTGGGCGGGGTTGCAAAGCGGCAGCCTGTCTTGCGTGGCGACCGACCATTGCGCCTTTACCACCGCGCAAAAGCGGTTCGGCGTCGGCGATTTCTCCAAAATCCCCAATGGAACCGGGGGGTTGGAGGACCGCATGCCGATGCTGTGGACCCACGGCGTGCAAACCGGGCGGCTGACAATGAATGAGTTTGTCGCCGTCACCTCAACCAACATCGCAAAGATTCTGAACTGCTACCCGAAAAAGGGAGCGGTGCTGGTGGGGGCGGATGCCGATCTGGTGGTGTGGGACCCTGCGAAGGAAAAGACCATCAAAGCCACCGCCCAGCAGTCGAAAATCGACTACAACGTGTTTGAGGGGCAAAAGGTCAAAGGTCTGCCGCGCTACACGGTGACGCGGGGCTATGTGGCGATTGACGACGGGGTGGTGAAAACGCGCGAGGGCCACGGGCAGTTTGTGGCGCGTGAGGCGCGGCCCGCGATAAACCGTGCGCTAAGTGCCTGGAAGGATTTGACAAACCCAAGGCCGGTGGTGCGGACTGGCATTCCGGCAACGGGGGTGTGATGATCGCCTGGCTTAAACGCAGCGCGCTGGACAGCCGGTTTGTCGATTTTCATGTCGCGGCTCATCTGGCCATGGCTTGTCGTGGCAACGACGGGCCTCGCGTTGTTGGCATGGAAATTGGTCTTGCTGTGTCAAGCCATCGCGTTGCCCTTCTTCGTAGTGGGCTGGGCGTTTGGCTTCAGACTGTCCGGACCGCTGCATTGGACGCGGCCTGCAAGGGTCATGGGTGCAGGATGGGCCGGTTTGATAGTGGCGGAGGCTGGTCTGGCGCTGATCTTGTGGCGCGGGATCGGTCGCGGGGTACTGTTGCCGGGACTTTTGGCTTTTCCCGGCCTTGCGGTTCTGGTCACGGCGGGGGTGCTTTGGTTCTATCGCCGTAAAACATGGGTTGATTTCAGGCTGACAAAACCGGGAAATGCAAAATGACTGAAAGCCTATGCGGGCGAATTCTGAAGCTTAATGATGAAATGGGAAAACGTGTGGCAAACGCCAATCGGGGAATAAGTGACGGATATTTTTAATGAAACCGCGCCGGAGGTCCGACGCGGCTGGGGAATGGGCAGCTTAGACGGCGGCGGGCGTTTCAACAGCGTGCGCATCGGCGCCGTCAGTGGTTTCGTCCTCGTCGGAGTCATCGCTGTCGTCCATGTCGTCATCCACAGCGTCGTCCATGTCTTCGTCCGACGGATCCATGTCAGCATCCAGATCTGCATCCAAGTCTGCATCCATGTCGGCCTCATCGGTCGTCTCTTGGTCGGCCAGGCCCATCATGCCAGCCAGCGCATCTGCTGCATGGCTGACGGTTTCGGTCACAGTCGTCATCGCGGCTTCGGCGGCGCTCTTGGCGGCGGCGATCATGTCTTCAGCGGTTTGCATGGCAGGGCTCCCTTGAGGTTTGTGACGCCCGCGTGGGGCAGTGTTCAGGGTAACGGCCCTGCGCGACGGTCCTGTGACCGGAGCGTGACAGTCAGTGATTTCGCCGAGGTAAACCGGCCGCGCGGCAATCGGGATTGGATGGCATGAAGGATACGATGAGTGCGGCCGTCATTGTCGCCAAAGACATCAATCTGGTGTTTCAAACCGGCGACGGGCCGGTGCAGGCGCTGAAAGATATCAACCTGACGGTCGGCAAGGGAGAGTTCGTCAGCTTTATCGGGCCAAGTGGTTGTGGTAAAACAACTTTCCTTCGGACAATCGCCGCGTTAGAGCATCCGACGGCGGGCACTCTGACAGTCAACGGGATGACGCCGGACGAGGCCAGACGCAAGCGGGCCTATGGTTACGTTTTTCAGGCGGCCGGGCTGTATCCGTGGCGCACGATTGCGAAGAACGTCTCACTTCCCCTTGAAATCATGGGTTTTTCGGCGATTGAACAAGCAACTCGGGTTGACCGGGTTCTGGAATTGGTGGAGCTTTCGGGCTTTGGCAAAAAGTTTCCGTGGCAGTTGTCGGGCGGTATGCAGCAACGCGCCTCGATTGCGCGGGCTCTGGCCTTTGATGCGGATATTCTGTTGATGGACGAACCCTTCGGTGCCTTGGACGAGATTGTGCGTGACAGGCTTAACGAAGAGCTTCTAAAGCTATGGAATCGCACGGGAAAGACGATTTGCTTTGTCACCCACTCCATCCCTGAAGCGGTGTATTTGTCGACCAAAATCGTGGTGATGAGCCCGCGTCCCGGCCGGATCACCGATGTCATCGACTGCCCTTTGCCGCGCGAAAGACCGTTGGATATCCGTGACAGCAAGGCCTTTATCGACATTGCGCACCGGGTGCGTGAGGGGCTTCGGGCGGGGCATTCTGATGACTGAACGCCGTCCGGTCTGGTTCCTTTTAACGTCGTGTTTTTGCATGACAGAGCGTTTGCCGGGGGTAAGATGAACGCAACGGTGGTCCTTTACCTGTCCGCCTCGACCGGGGTGTTCATGCTGGCGAATTCGCTGTTGAAAACCTACGCGGTGAAAGGCGGCCCGTGGATGCTGGTGGCGGCCCTTGCGGCGTTTTGTCTGGGAAACTTTCTGATGGTCAAGGTGATGCGCGAAAACGGCCTCGGGCTGGCCCTTGCGCTGTCTTTGGTGTTTCAACTGATAGCGATCACGGTCATCGCTTTCGTGTTCTTTGGCGAGCGGCCAAGCGCGTTGCAAGTGGCGGGGGTGGTGCTGGGGGTCGTAGCGATTGCCATGATCGCCTGGCCAAGTGGGGGTGGCGCATGAAATCTGCGCCCGTCCTTGGCGTTTTGGCTGTCATTCTTCTGCTTTGGTATGCGGCTTGCGTCTGGCTGAACGCGGCCTGGACCTATGATCAGGCTCAGCGATCGGGTGCGACGGTGACCTTTTCAGGGTTGGTGACCGACGTGATGGTCCAGGAGCGACCCGTTCTGCCCGCGCCGCATCAGGTGGCGGCCGAAGTTTGGAAGGGGGTGGCGGCCTATCCGGTGACCTCGAAAAAATCGTTGATTTATCATGGCTATGTGACGCTGGTTTCAACCTTTTCGGGCTTTGTTCTTGGCACGTTTCTTGGCATTCTGATGGCAGTGGGGATCGTGCAAAGCCGCCCGCTGGAATTGGGGCTGATGCCGTGGGCGGTGATCAGCCAGACGGTGCCGGTTGTGGCGATTGCGCCGATGATCGTGGTTTTATCCAATAGTTTGGGATTTGGTGACCATCTGGGGGTGTCGAATGCGCTGGTCTCTAAAACCATAATTGCGGCCTACTTGAGTTATTTCCCGGTCTTGGTTGGCATGGTCAAAGGATTGCGCAGCCCGGATCAGATGCAGTTGGATCAGCTTAAAACCTACAGCGCGTCTGATGTGCAGCGCTTTTGGAAGCTGCGTTTGCCATCTTCGGTGCCCTATCTGTTCACTTCACTGAAGGTAGGAATTGCTGCAAGTCTGGTGGGTGCGATTGTCGGTGAATTGCCAACCGGTGCGATTGAGGGGCTTGGCGCGAGAATGTTGATCGGCAGTCAGTTCGGCTCTCCGATCATCGTTTGGGCGGCTTTAGTGGCTGCTGCTGTTTTGGCAGGGATTTTGATCTTGATGGTGCGGTTGTTGGAGTCTTTGGTAGTCAGACGCATGGGGGCGCGGGCGTGACACTTTATCTGGCCTTGGGGATATGGATTGCGGCCTGGGGCATTAACGCCACCTTGGCGCGGTCGCGCTTTGCTGGGCAACGGTTCGTATTGGTTTTAATTCCTGTGTTGTTCGGCGTTGCGGTTCTGGCACTTTGGCAGGGCGTTGTGACCGAGTTTGCGGTGCCGGAGGTGATTTTACCGGCGCCCGGCCGGATTGGCGCTGCGATTGTCGGGAACTTGCCGATCCTTTGGGTGGATTTCGTGCAAACGATCCTGAAGGGCGGGCTGTCAGGTTATCTGATCGGGGCAACCTCTGCCGTGGTGGTGGCTGCGCTGGTGGACCGGGTCCCTTTTTTACGCCGTGGACTTCTGCCAATCGGCAATTTCGCAGCCGCCTTGCCGATTGTGGGCATAGCACCTATTATGGTGATGTGGTTCGGTTTTGATTGGCAATCGAAAGCGGCGGTGGTCGTGGTTATGGTGTTTTTTCCGGTATTGGTGAATATGGTTGCGGGGCTTTCGGCGTCTGACCAGATGCAGCGCGACCTGATGGCGACCTGGGGGGCAAGCTATTGGCAAACGCTGTTCAAGCTGCGACTTCCGGCCGCAATGCCGTTTTTGTTCAATGGGTTGAAGATTGCGGCGACGCTGGCGCTGATCGGCGCGATCGTCGCGGAAAATTTCGGTTCTCCAACCGTCGGCATGGGGTTTAGGATTTCGACGGCGGTGGGGCAGCTTGCTCTGCCGTTGGTTTGGGCAGAGATTGCGGTGGCGGCACTGGCAGGCTCGGTCTTTTTCGGTTTGGTGGCGGCGGCGGAACGTGCCGTTACTTTCTGGCATCCCTCACAAAGGGGGAGGTAATATCAACATGGAGGCTAAAATGAAGAACCTACTGATGACGGCGGCTGCGTTTGCTATGGCGACAGGGGCGGCCTACGCCAATGACACGGTGAAATTGCAATTGAAATGGGTGACGCAGGCGCAATTCGCCGGCTATTATGTGGCAGCCTCGAAAGGCTATTACAAGGACGAGGGGCTTGACGTCACGATCCTGCCCGGCGGCCCGGATATAGCGCCCGAGCAGGTGATTGCTGGCGGTGGTGCAGACGTGATTGTCGATTGGATGCCTGCCGCATTGGCGGCACGCGAAAAGGGTCTGGCGCTGGTCAATATTGCCCAACCGTTCAAACATTCGGGTCTGATGCTGACCTGTCTCAAATCCTCTGGCATCAACAAACCTGCGGATTTCGCTGACAAGACTTTGGGCGTCTGGTTTTATGGCAACGAATATCCCTTCCTGTCCTGGATGAGCCAGTTGAGCCTGAAAACCGATGGCTCCAAAGGTGGTGTCACTGTGCTGAAGCAAGGCTTCAATGTTGATCCTTTGTTGCAAAAGCAGGCTGCCTGCATTTCGACCATGACCTACAACGAATATGGTCAGGTTTTGGATGCCGGGATCAAGGCGGATGATCTGGTGACCTTCAAGTATGAGGATATGGGGGTTTCGACGCTGGAGGACGGGCTTTATGTGCTGGAAGACAAGCTGAAGGACCCGGCCTTTGATGAAAAGATGGTCAAGTTCGTCCGCGCCTCTATGAAGGGTTGGAAAGATGCCGAGGCCAATCCGGACGCTGCGGCTAAAATCGTGCTGGAGGCTGATCAGACCGGCGCCCAAACCGAAGCGCATCAGAAGTTCATGATGGGCGAAGTGGCAAAACTGACGGCGGGTTCGGGGGGGGCTTTGGACGAAGCGGACTATAAGCGCACCGTCGCGACGCTGATGTCGGGCGGCTCTGATCCGGTTATCACCAAAGAACCTTCGGGGGCATGGACGCATGCCATCACCGATAAGGCTTTGAAATAAGGCGCTTAAACGTCGATGCTGGTTTTGGGGGTGGCAGCAATGCCGCCCCCGGTTCATTTGCGCGACGATTTGGCTTGACGTAAAAAAGTTCGGATTTGTCGTCGAGGGTTGAGCAATTTCAACCCTTTGCTAACCGCTTGCGGCGAAAGTGGCTCAAGGCAAGGGGTTCGTTGATGGCAGAGGCTGGAATCATCCGTCGTAAGCTGGCGTCGGGGCGCGCTGTGGCGGCAGAGGGCGGGCCGGGGGCTGATCGCGGCTGGCGCATGGGGTTGGCGCGGGCAGCAAGCGATTTGCTGAAGGTGACGCTGGACGTGCGGTCGTTGACGGTGGAACGGCGCTCGCTGGCGGAACTGGCCGAGTTGGTGCCTGACTTTGCGCTGATCGCGGTGCTGGAGGGCCCGGCAGAGGGGTTGGGGGCGATCATCCTGTCGCAACCGATCTTGTCCGGCTTTATCGAGGCGCAGACAATCGGCCGGATCCGCAGTCAGGAAACCGTGGCGCGCAAACCGACGCGCACCGATGCCGCCATGGTGATCGGCGCGATAGATGCGGCGCTGATCGGTCTGGAACAATCCCTCGCGGAGGAGGCAGATCTGGTCTGGGCCAGCGGCTTTCGCTACGCCTCGTTCCTCGATGACCCGCGTCCGCTGACCCTGTTGTTGGAGGATGCACCGTTGCGTATGCTGCGGGCGGAGGTGTCGCTGGCCGGCGGGTTGCGGGTGGGCGAAATTCTGTTGGCACTGCCTGCGGAAGGTCGCGGCCAACGCCCTGCGACGTCGAACCGCGCCCCGGTTGCGGACCATGGGCCGCTGTTTTCGGACGTTCTGGCCGAGCGTGTCAGTGGCGCGCATACTCGGGTGGATGCGGTGCTTTCGCGTCTGACCATGTCGTTGGCGCAGGTGATGGATTTGACCGAGGGTATGGTGCTGCCGATGCCCAATGCCGCATTGGACCGCATCAGTCTGGAGGGGATGGACGGCCGCCGGGTTGGTGAGGCAAAGCTTGGGCAGAACCGTGGGATGCGGGCGGTGCGGCTGATCGACAAGTCAAGCGAACCGCGGGCGGGCGGGATCCACGACGGCGTCATGCACTTGCCCATGGCAGGCAGGATGGCGCCGGGTATGCAGTCTGCGATGCCCAATGCCGAACCGATCAGTGACTTTCCGGCAATGGACTTCCCGGCGATGGAGGCCACGGATTTGTCGGATTTCCTCGCCACCGGAACCGATTGAATTGGCCCTTTTGCTGCAAGGGGCGAGGTTAGCGCGGGTCTGACGACATGATCTTCTATTGGAATGCCGGTCCGAGGCATCTGACGCGGGGATGTGTATTACAGAGGCTCCTCTGACGGGGCAGACACGCACAGCAAAGAGTTAGCCAACTCAAAGCCAGCCTGACAAGGCGCACACGAAATAAGAGGCGATCATAGGGAAGCACACCCCTGTGACGGGGTAACGCCAGAGGCGCTCAACCGCCTGATCTAGGTCTGCGATGCGGCCACGATCCGGTCGCGCAGAGCCTCCAGATTATAGCCAAAGCGGGCGGGCAGGGCGATCAGATCCTCCACCGGGTGGTCTTTGGCGCTGACCAAGGCCCAAACACAGGAGGAGCGGTTGCCGGACGCGCAATAGGCAAAGACCGGGCCGGTGGACCCATCCATCGCGGCCTTCTGCGTTGCCAGAACCGTGTCCGAGAAGTTGCCCGGCAGGATCGGATTGATCACGAAGGTCAGGCCAAGCGCCTCGGCCTTGGCTTTCATCGTCAGCGCGTGCAACGGGCCGGGGATTTCGCCGTCCGGACGGTTGTCGATGATGGTGGTAAAACCGGCGGCCTTCAGGGCGGCGAGGTCCCCCGGCTCGATCTGCGGGGAGACGGCGTAGGTCGGTGTCAGGGCGCGGATATCCATTTTGCTCCTTGGGGCTGGCGTGCTGTCGGTGCGGGCGTGACGGCCGGGTGCCACCAGCATACCCGCCGCCATCGCCAGAAGAAAGGCCAGACCGCCCCAGCCGCCAAAGCTGAGCGAGGCAAGTGCGGGGCCGGGGCACAGACCCGTCAGCGCCCACCCCATGCCGAACATAACAGATCCTGCAACGAGGTTTCTGCCTATCTGTTGGCTGGGCGGTTCGGGCAGGGCGAACCCAAGGATCGAGGCCTTGCGCTGACCAGCCACACGCCAAGCCAATGCCATGGGCAGGATTGCTCCGCCCAGAACGAAGGCCAAAGTGGGGTCCCAAAGGCCGGTCACATCCAGCCAGCCTTGCACTTTTACCGTGTTGGTCATGCCGGACAGCAAAAGCCCGGCGCCGAACAGGCCGCCGGCCACCAGCGCCACAACAAGGCGGGCCATCAGATCACCCCCCAGACGTGACGCAGCAGGGCGATCGTGACGACCCCAGCCAGAATATAGACCAAGGTCGCCACAATGCTGCGCGCTGACAGGCGCGACATGCCGCAAACGCCGTGGCCGGAGGTGCAGCCATTGGCCAGTCTGGTGCCAAGGCCAACCAGCAGGCCACCGGCGATGATCACGAGCCAATTGCCGGTCAGATGGGTTTGCGAGGGCCAGATGCGGGTGATCAAAGTGGGGATCCCGACCAGACCTGCCGTGAAGGCCAAACGCTCGGCCCAACTGCCCCAACCCGAACCCCAACCCGTGCCCCACATTGCGCCGTCGACCAACCCGCCAAAAATGCCGGAAGCGCCCATGATCCTGCCGTTGAACAAAAGATAAACCGAGGCCGCGACGCCGATCAGCAGCCCGCCGCCAAAGCCCCAGATCCAGTCGGTTTGCATGTGGCTCTCGTAGTCCTTTGATCAGAATTGGCGGGACAGATCGCCGCTTGCCCATTCCCGATCACTTGCGCGAAACGGCGGGTGACTTTCAAGGTCAGGCACCGCAAATCGCCCGCTCATATCCCGTTGACCGGCACTTTCAGGTAGGAAACGCCGTTGTCCTCCGGTTCCGGCATAACCCCCGCCCGCATGTTGATCTGCAAAGAGGGGATGATCAGCCGGGGCATGGCAAGGGTTGCATCGCGCGCCTCGCGCATCGCCACAAACTCCGCCTTGGGTTTTCCCGCGCCGATGTGTTTGTTCAGCGCCTTTTGCGCGCCGACGGTGGATTCCCATGCGAAGTCATCGCGACCCGGCGCTTTGTAATCGTGGCAGACGAAGATGCGGGTGTCGGCGGGCAGGTCCAGAATGCGCTGGATGCTGTCATACATCACCGCCGCAGAGCCGCCGGGAAAATCGCAACGCGCTGTGCCGTAGTCCGGCATGAACAGCGTATCGCCGACAAAAGCCGCATCGCCGATGACGAAGGTCACGCAGGCGGGGGTATGGCCGGGCGTGTGCAGCGTGTCGCAGCGCATCTGGCCGATCATCAGTGCCGCACCATCCCCCAGCAACAGATCGAACTGCGATCCGTCGCGGGCGAACTTTGTGCCCTCGTTGAAGACTTTGCCGAAGGTGTCCTGCACGAGGGTGATCTTGTCGCCAATCGCCAGCCGCCCGCCCAAAGCCGCTTGCAGATAGGGGGCTGCGGACAAATGATCGGCGTGGACATGGGTTTCCAAAATCCACTCCAGCCGGAAATCCTGCGCCTTGATGAAGGCCACGACGGCATCGGCGGACCGGGTGTCGGTGCGGCCAGAGGCATAGTCGAAATCCAGAACGGAATCGATGACGGCGCAGGCAGAACCCTCTGGTTCCGCCACGACATAGGTGGCGGTGTTGGTGGCTTCGTCGAAAAAGGCGTGAACGCGGGGCTGCATGGCGGGCCTTTGGGTTTGGGATTGGCGGGAGTGTAATTTCTGGCGGCGGAATTTGTAAGGATTATGTGCGGTGCCAGATCGGGCGGTGCCAGATCGGGCGGCGCGTTTTGGCCAGCGCCGAATTTGCCAGCACCGTTTTGGCCAGAGGCGGGTTGATGTGAATCAAGGTCACGGGTGCCAGAGCAGTCTAGTATGGCTCTCTCAAAGGAGAGATCGCCATGACATCTGCCATCAAGCCCTCAGCGCAGCGCAAAGCGCAATTGGAAGCCCGTCGCGACGACCTGTTGGGTCGGTTGGGCGGGATCAAGGCCGAACTGACCTCACGATCCGAGACGGACTGGGAGGACATCGCCAAAGAACGCGAGGATGACGAGGTGCTGCAAGGCATGGGCGATGAAGCGCAGGTCGAGGTGCGGGCGATTGCGGCGGCGCTTGGGCGGGTTGCCTCGGGCGACTACGGTCTGTGCCTGCGCTGCGGCAACCACATCAGCGAGGCCCGGCTGGACGTGCTGCCCTATACCCCGTTTTGCAAGGAGTGCGCGGCATGACCGACAAAAAACCCGCCAAGCAGCCCGTGAAAACCGCTGCAGCGGCGGCAGCGGACCTGATGCACGACTGGGTAGAGGCTTTGGTGGTGACCGAAGCGGCCTCACTCTCCGTTCTGCAGGCCGAGATGGAGGGTTTGGCGGTGCTGTTCGGCGGTGAAGCCGCCCCAAAAACCGAGGCGGAGGCACGGGAAGCCGAGGCCAAGACCGAGGATGGCTTCGACAACATGCCGGTCTGACACCTGACTTTCGGCACCTTGGCCATAGGCGTTGCGCAGACCTCTTGGACCGAAGCCCAAGCAAGACGCCCAAGTCAGACACTTTGGCCAGACTCCGTTGACGGTCGTCCTGCCCGAATGGTTCGAAAGGCAGGTTTCCATCGGCAGAAGCAGCGCTTGCCAGTGGACAAGCCGGCAGGTTTGCCCCTTGAATGGCGCAAACATGCCGGGGGGTAGGGTGGCGAACATGCAGGCAACGACGATATCGGGGTCAGCCTCGGGTCATGTACGGTTGGACCAGATCGGGTCGATTGCCGTGCTGGTTCTGGCCAGTCCACCGGTCAATTCCCTGTCCGGGCATTTGCAAAGGGCGCTGTCCGAGGCGTTGGAGGCGGTGGCCGCTGATCCCGACATTACGGCCGTGATCCTGCGCGGCGAAGGCCGGTGCTTTTCGGCCGGAGCCGACATCAGCGAGGCGGGTCAGGTTGACCGGATGGCCGAACTGGCGGCCTTGTGCCTGCGGATTGAGAGATTTCCAAAACCGGTGATCGCCGCGATCCACGGCACGGCGATTGGGGGCGGGTGTGAGCTGGCGCTCGCCGCCCATTACCGTATCGCCAATGCGGCCGCGATGATCGGCTTGCCGGAGGTGGGCTTGGGCCTTTTGCCGGGGGCCGGGGCCACGCAGCGTCTGGCGCGACTGGTGGGCGCGGAGGAGGCCCTGCGGATGATGCTGACCGGCGTGCCGCTTCGCGCGTCCGACGCGATGGCTTTGGGGTTGGTGGACCGCGTGGTCAGCGATGGTTTGGGCGAGGCTGCGGTGGCCATGGCGCAAGAGGGGCTGCCGGTCCGTCCGACCGCGACGCTGGCGCTGCGCGATGTGATGGCCTATCAGGCGGCGGTGGCTGCGGCGCGGGCTGCGGATCACGGCGGTGTTTTGCAGGCTCCGGGGCGGATCATCGCCTGTGTCGAGGCGGCCGGCCTGCTGCCGTTTGACATGGGGCTGGCGGTGGAAGCCGTGGCTTTTGCCGACCTTGCAGCGACCACACAAGCCCGTGGTCTGCACAGGGCGTTTGTCGCCGAACGTCTGGCCTTGCAGGTTCCAGCCGAGATTGACGGGCGCGCTGTGCCGGCTCTGACCGGCCTGGGGATCTGGGGGGCGGAGGATCCGGCGGCCGATCTGGCCTTTCAGGCGTTGACGGCGGGGCTGCGGGTCAGTTTGTGCGATGCGGACAGGCCAAAACTGGCGGCCACTTTGGGGCGGATTGCCGCAATGCAGGAACAGGCTGTGGCGGCGGGCCGGATCACCGAAGACGTGCGGGATGCCGATTGGGCGCGGCTGTCCTCCGCGTTGGGGGTTGAGGGGTTGGCCGGTGCCGATCTGGTGCTGGTGGCAGCCGGTCAGGCGCTGGACGGTTTGCCGCAGGTTCCGGTTGCTGCCATGGGGGCCACTTTGGCCGGTGCCGGTCTGACGGTACCCGAAGCCAAGGGCGGGCTGGCGGAACTGGCGATTGCGCCGGGCGCGCGGCCCGAAGAGATTGCGGCGCTGGTGGCCTTGGGGCGCAGGCTGCACTGGCGGATCGTGGCGTCGGGTCCGGGCGGGCCGATCGAGCTGGGCTTGCGGCTGGCACTGGACGCGGCGGAGCAGCAGTTGGGGCTGACACATCCGGCGGAGGCGGTGGCTGCGGCCCTGCTGGCCTTTGGCATGGGGCAGGGCGGGCAAAACCGGTTGCCGCCGATGCCGCGCGGCGGCATGGCGCTGGTACAGGTTTGTCTGGCTGCGATAGCCGCCGAAGGGGCGCGGATGCTGGAGGATCGGCGCGCGCGCAGGCCCAGTGACATCGACGCGGTGGCCCTTTTGTCCGGCCTGATGCCGCGCTGGCAAGGCGGGCCGATGTTTCAGGCCGATCAGCGTGGGCTTTTGATCCTGCGCGCCGATCTGCAAAAACAGGCCGGGGTGCCGGTGTTTGCCGTGCCGCGCGTGCTGGATGACCTGATCGCCGAGGGCCAGAAGTTCGCCGATCTGGACCCGATGTGAGTGGGGCTGGTTCGCCGGGCGCTGCCACGGACCAGAAGACACAGCGCTGTTGTCGATCAGGACGGCTTTTCTGCGGACGAGTTAGCGCAGGATAAGCCCGGTCACCATGCTCAGAAGGCCAAAGACAGCCACGGCCATTGACCCGAGGTTGTAGACCACGACCTTTTGCATGATGGCTTTGGCCTGCGCCGGCTCCGCGCCCTTGGCTTTCAGCGACAGCCGCACGCACCACGCCAGACCAGCCACCCCCAAAAGGGTAACGGCAGCACCACCCCAGATCAGAACGGCCCAGATCGTTGCTGCCATGATGGCCTCCTGTCTGCGTTGCGATTAGCCCGGTTCGGGGGGCGCTGTCCAGCCTTGCACCCCGGCCACCACGCAGTATAGGGAGGGGCCTTAGCCCTTTTGCGGAGCCTGAAGATGTCCGATCCGAACGATGCCTATTCCATCACTGCCGATGAACTTCGCCAGTTCATTGAACGCTGCGAGCATTTGGAAGCTGAAAAGAAAGACCTCGCCGAGCAGTTGAAAGAGGTGATGGCCGAAGCCAAAGGGCGCGGGTACGACACCAAGGTTCTGCGCAAGGTGATTGCCATGCGCAAGCGCAAGCCCGATGAACTGGCCGAAGAAGAGGCCGTGCTGGAAGTTTACATGTCCGCACTTGGGATGAAGTGACGCGCGGCATTGCAGTTAGGGTGCTGCGCTGACATTCATCCCCCGGTCAGCTAAAACGCCAGGCGGAATGGTGCGCTGAAGTGCAATCGACGGTGAAAGCCTCCACCGATTTCCCCGATTTTGAAAACGCGCCTCTTTTCTGACCGGATTTTTTCGCAAGCGACCGTCGGAATACCGATTAGGGCGCGATGAAGCGGACGCCTTGGGTGGCGGCGATGCGGGCCACGTCTTGTTCGTAGTTCCGGGTCAGGGTTTGGGCGGTGGCCTCGGTCCAGCCCGGCATTTCGACATCGACGTTGATTTTGTCCTTCAGCGCGAATTTGTCGAGAAAGGCCGAAACGATCCGCCGCCGCATCGCGACAGAGGTGATCGGATGGGTCTCGATATAGGCCTGCATCCGTTTGAAGCCCTCGGCGGGCATCAGATGGGCCAGAAGGTCGCTTTCATCCTCCAGCACCGTGCCGGGCGCGCAGCCTGCGACGGCTTGCAGAACCTCTGGCCAGATCAGCGGCGTGTCCTCGTCACACCAGACGGTCAGGGGCGCGTCGGGGTTCCGCGTCAGGATATTTTCGACCACGCTGGACCAGCGCACCGTCAGCATGTCGATGCCACGGGTGAAGTCGTCATAGGTCGGCTTGCCGCCCTTCATGTCTTTTTGCTTGGCATAGATGGCGGGCAGAAAGCTGGCGGGGTTGCGGATCGCCAGATGAAATTCGGCCTCGATCTCGGGGAAGATCTGGGCAAAGGCGCGGGTGCGGTCGCCGGCCAGGGGATAAAGGCCGCCGTCCATGACCCAAGGCGTGAAGGCCATGAAATGCTCCCACGACAGGATCATGCGGTCGGCGCGGTCCTCCTCCATGATCTGTTCCAGCACCAGAGCCTGCGTGTCGATTGAGGCGGCCTGGCCTTTCAGCGCGTTGACCGTGTCGCGCATGAGGTGTCGGTAGCGCGTCGGCCCCGGCACCACGATGCTTTGCTTGGACAGCACGCCACGGTTTTTCAGCAGGCAGCGCAGCAAACGCTCTTCATCGGTGAAATGGGCGCCAAGGTGATAAACAATCCGCATGTCTGGTCCTGCCCGGCTTTTGTTCTTGTTGCTTGCATGGCTGGCAAGGCCGCAAAGGCCGTTTTCCGCGACACGCTTCCGCCCGCGAATATACGGGGTTTTCTGGACAGGGAAACTGCTTTCCGCTAACAGCGCCTTATGTCTGAGAGAAACACTCAAGTAAGCCATCAGGCCGTGTTCGATCTGTGGTCGGTCGGGGCGGTGCTGATTGGCGCTGTGGTGGTGGCACCGGTTCTGGCGGTGATGTGGCTGGCGTTTCATCCGACAGAGAACATCTGGCCGCATCTGTTGGCCACCGTTTTGCCGCGCTATCTGAAGAACACCTTGCTTCTGGCGGCAGGTGTGGGTGCGCTGGCGACGGCCATCGGCACCGGTGCCGCCTGGCTGGTGGTGATGTACCGCTTCCCCGGCAGCCGGATCCTGGATCAGGCCCTGCTGTTCCCTTTGGCAATCCCGGCCTATATCGGGGCCTATGCGCTGGTCGATTTTCTGGACTATTCCGGCCCGTTGCAGGTCGCCCTGCGGCTGGCTGCGGGGTGGAAATCGGCCAAGGACTACGCCTTTCCAGAGGTGCATTCTTTGGGCTTTGCCACAGTGGTGTTGGCCGCGGCCTATTATCCATACGTGTTCTTGCTGGCGCGGGCGGCGTTCCGCGAGCAATCGGGCGGCACCTATGAAGTGGCGCGGGCCTTGGGCGCAGGCCCTTTGGCGCTGTTCTGGCGGGTGGGGTTGCCCTTGGCGCGACCCTCGATTGCGGCGGGGCTGGCGCTGGTCCTGATGGAGACGGTGGCCGATTTTGGCACGGTGCAGCATTTCGCGGTACAGACGCTGACGACGGGCGTATTCTCAACCTGGCTGAACGGCGACAATGCGGGCGGGGCCGCTCAACTGGCCGGGGTGATCCTGGTGCTGATCTTTGGCCTGATCATGGTGGAACGGGCAAGCCGGCGCAACGCGCGCTTTCACAAACCTCCGCGCGCGGTGCGGCCGATCAGCCCTGTGACCCTGCGCGGTGTCTGGGGTTGGGCCGCGACGGGCTTGTGTCTGGTGCCATTGGCCATGGGCTTTGGCTTGCCGGTGGCGGTGATGGCGGGGCATGCGGTGCGCAAGCCCGAGGTTTGGCTGGCACCCGGTCTTGGCGCGGCCGTGGGCAACACACTGGTGGTGGGCGGGGTTGCGGCCGTCCTGACGGTGGCGGCTGCGACGTTTCTGGTTTACGGAATGCGGATGACCTCACGCGCGGTGGCGCGGTATGTCTTGCCGCTGACCACCTTGGGCTATGCCGCACCCGGCGCGGTCTTGGCCGTGGGAATGCTGATCCCGCTGGCCGCTTTGGACCACAAGATTGCCGACGCGGTGCTGGCAGTGACCGGGCATGATCCGGGGTTGATGCTGACCGGAACCTCTGCTGCATTGGTGCTGGCCTATATGGTGCGGTTTTTCGGGATCGCCCAAGGCGGCGTCGATGCGGCGTTTGGCAGGGTCGCCCCCAGCCTTGCGATGGCCGCGCGCAGTCTGGGCCAATCCTCTGGCGGGGTGTTGCGCCGGGTGTACCTGCCCTTGATGCGAGGCTCTTTTTCAACCGCGCTTTTGATGGTCTTTGTCGATTGCGTCAAGGAATTGCCCGCCACGCTGATGCTGCGGCCCTTCAACTTCAACACGCTGTCAACCCGGGCCTATGAACTCGCCAGTCTGGAAAAGATCGGCGAGGCGGCACCGGCTGCGCTGCTGGTGATCGCGGTCAGCTTGCTGGCCGTGGTGGCACTGGCACGCACCAGCCGGGGGTAGCGGGGAGGCGCTTCGCAAGCCCTGTGAGATCGGCAACAGGGTGCGGCACTTAAAGGCGATCAGCGGCCAGGACCTTCACGCTCGATCTGGTTTTGGTAGGGGCAGTCGAAAACCGCGCCCTACTTGGGCGTTGGGTCCAACATGCCCCCAGATGGCGCTGCGGCGCTTTGCGTCTTTGGGTTTCCGGGCGTCATTCTCGATGTTCATGCTGGCCACGCCTCTTTGGCCCAAAGCGACCTTCGTGGCTCGTCTGCGCCAGATCGGTAGGATGGGAGGACACATAGCTCTCGACGAGGTCAAGCGCACCGATGTCGTCGGCCAGGTCAGACGAATCCACTTCATCGGCAAGCTTCGACAAAGGTTCACGCAGATACGATCCCAGACGGCCAGCGGCCCCGGTCAGCACCAGTCGTCGCCGTTTCACGGCCTGTCCTTTGCGCCAAAGACCCTCACCGCTTCATCTCATTCAGGATGGCATCCACACCTCTGGACAAGATGCCGGTGTCCACACCGCAGGCCACAAAGGTGAAGCCTTCGTCCAGAAGCCTGCGAGCCATTGCAGTGTCACCGACCAAAGTGCCAACCGGGATGCCTTGGGCAATCAGGTTTCGGGCGACGGGCAGGATGAAATCCCAGATATCCGGGTGCATCGGCTGGCCAAGGATGCCCATGTCGGCCCCGATATCTGCCGGGCCAAAGAAGACCCCGTCACAGCCCTGCACCGCGCCAATCTCGAAGGCGAGGTTGACCGCCGCCCGCGTCTCCACCTGCAGCAAAACCGCCAGTTCGGCTTCGGATTTGGTGAAATAATCGGTGACGCGGCCAAACCCGTTGGCCCGTGTGCCGGTTGACACGCCACGGATGCCATTTGGCGGATAGCGGGTGGCGGTGATAGCCTTCTTGGCCTCCTCCACCGACTGCACCATGGGAAACAACAGCCCCGGCGCGCCGATATCCAACAGGCGCTTGACCAGCACCGGATCGTTCCATTCCGGCCGCACCATGGCGGTGGTCGGATAGGCGGCAAAGGCCTGAAGCTGGCCAAGGACCGAGGTCAGGTCGTTGGGCGAATGCTCCATATCTATCATGGCCCAGTCAAACCCGGCACCTGCCACGATTTCGGCGGCATAGGGCGAGCATAGGCCTATCCAGATGCCAAGCTGTGGTTTGCCCGCGCGCAGGGCGGACAGGAATGCGTTGGGTTTGACGTTCATATGATGGCGCTTTCGATGAAAGGACGGTTGGCTGCGATGCGGTCAAAGCCAAGGGGGGACAGGTCCAGTGTGCGGAAGGCGCCATAGGTCAGCCATTCGGCTGTGCCGCGCCCCATTGCGGGCGATTGCTGCAACCCATGACCGGAAAAGCCGTTGAGGAACAGGAAGTTTGATACCTCTGGATGAGGCCCGACAATCGCGTTCTGGTCCAGCACGTTGAAGTCATAATGCCCGGTCCATTCCCGGATCACCTTGATCGCCTCGAACTGGGGCACACGGGTGGCGATGACCGGCCAGATTTTGTCCATCCACAGGTTGTGATCCATGCTGAAGTCATCAGGGTCTGCGGCGGGGTCGTGATCGGTATGGCCGCCCGCCATATAGGTCGTGGTGCCATCCTGCCGGAAATGCACACCGGAGGGGTCGATGGTCAGCGGCAGGTCGCGCGCGGTCGGCTTTTCTGCGGCGAAGATCCAGGTGTACCGCTTGCGCGGCTCAACCGGGATTTCGATGCCCGCCATGGCTGCGATTGTGGCCCCGCGTGTGCCGGAGGCGTTGACGACCTGCCCGCAGGCCACGACCTCGCCAGACGCAAGGGTCACGCTGTCAACCCGCGCGCCCTTGCGGGTGATCGCCACCACCTCGTTTGCCACATATTCGATGCCCTTGGCGCGGGCTTGCCTGCGGAACCAGTCAAACACCGTGATGCCGTCGAAATAGCCCTCGTCCACGGTGTTGATGCTGCCCAGAACCAGATCGTCGACGTTATAGAACGGGTAAGCGGCCTTGATCTCGTCGGGCGTCATCAGTTGAGTGGCAGCCCCGGCAGCCACCTGCACCTTGTGATTGGCGCGCAGCACATCGGCGAAGGCCGAGGTATCGGCCAGATACATATAGCCGAAATTGCGGATGGTCAGTTTGGGTGCCTCACCTCCCATATACTTCGGCAGGTTTTGGATGAATTCGGCCCCGAACTGCGAAATCCTGACGTTCAGCGAGGTGGAGAATTGCTGCCGGATGCAAGAGTTGGTGAAGGTGGTGCCAGCGGCGGAATAGGTCGGGTCACGTTCAATCACCAGAACCGAGCCCTTGAAATCCGGGTTGTCGGCCAGAAACCACGCGGTCGCCGACCCCAGCATGGCCCCGCCGATGATCACCACGTCATAGGCGGATTTCTTGGGCGGCTCGTGTTTGAAATTGGCCATTCAGTCCGTCTCCCCTCGGCGCGACGCGGCCATCACCTCGAAGATTTCAGCCTCCGACAGGCCATAAACCGTGCGCGCCGTCATTTCAGTGATATATCCCAGAGCCAGATCGCGGCGGATAGCGGACCGGTCACGATCCTTTGGCGCACCGTAACCAGCGCCGCCGGGGAACGCCATCATCACCTTTTGCCCATGCGGGACAAATTGCTTGCCCATGCCTGTCATCGGCGCGCCATTGTCTTGGGCGATGGTGGTCGGCGCACCCGCCATGCCGCCGCGCCGGCCTCGTGCCGGATGGTTCACCCGGTCGAACATGGCGGAAAAATCGAACTCGTGACCGTCCCGCGCGCCAACCTTCATGAATTGACCCAGACCGCCCCGGTATTTGCCAGCGCCACCGGAGTCGGGCCGCAGCTCCTTGCGCCAGATGATCACCGGGCCGGTTTGTTCGGTCGCCTCAACCGGCATGGTCATCACACCCGACGCAAAGGCGGTGGCGCTCATCCCGTCAAGAGTTGGGCGCGCCCCCGATCCACCGGCAGGGGGTTGACCCAAGATGAGCGCGGGCACTCAACTCAGAGTATCGGCATCGCTCAACAATGGTCATTCGGATAGCGCAGGCCCTTGACCATCACGTTTTCGGTCGGAGACTTGCCGGACCATTTCACCCCGGGAAACCGCGCCTCGAACCGCTTTGCGATCTCCAGATGATACGCCAACCAGCGCTCTCCGTGGTTGTAACAGCCGTTGCGGAAGGCCCATGCATGTGAGATTTCATGCGCGAGGTTAGTGGGTGAACTGCCGCCCGGCCGGTCGACATTGATCCGGACCACAGGCGCGCGGGTGCCCGAGTTCATCATCGTGTCGCCATAGACCCCGCCAGGACCCAGATGCACTACCTCAATCCTTGCCACGCCGGCGCGCGCGGCCTCTTCGGCAAAAAAGGCTGACATGTCCGGGTTGGGCATGATTTGCGAAAGCGGTTCCAAAAGCGCCGGTCGCTGCGTGACCGGGGCGCCGCTGTCGCAAGCCCCGAGCGCGAGAAAGCAGACCAATATCAGCGACTTGTGCAAGGTCATTTGCACCTGCCCGTCATTCGACCGAGATTCGAAAGGAGGTCTCGGGAGATACAAACTTCTTGCCGTTGCTGTCGTATTTCACATACCCGACGAGGATATAGTCGCCCTTCCGTCCAGTGGTCAAAGAAATCCTGATCGGCCCTTTTTTCATTCCCTCGGGCAAAGGCGCGCAGACGTCATCTTTGGCATTCCAAGCGAAACAAGCGGCTTTGATGTTGACATCGCCCAGGCTGTAAAAATCGAAAACGGCTTCATAAGGTTGCGCGGCCAACGTGGGACCTTCGACAGAAAGGCCCCTAACGAGCACCAATCCAGCAGAGCCTTGTGCGGCCTCCAGGAACGACGACATCTTTTTGGGATCGTCCGCGACCAGTTGCTTGCACCACATCGCAGCTTCATTTGGCGACAGCAAGGCTTGCTGCCATCCGGGATTTGCGGCGGTCATATAGGCTACATAGGCATCCCCGGCAGCTTTGGTAGCCGGATCAATCTTCCCAGTGATCTCTCCAGTATAATAGCCCAGCGCCTTCAATTCCCCCTGCACGCAGCTATTCTCGGCCTGCCCCGCCCAAACCGCCCCGGTCATTCCCACCGCCAACAAGCATCCGCTTAGGACTACCACTATTTTCGTCACACTACTGCTCCCTGTGAAATGCCTGATTATCGCCACCAGTCTACTAATATTCCCCAAATGGGCTGCCGGTTGATCAAAAAGGTTGTCTGAAATCTCCCCGCAGAGCAAGCTCTTTTGCTCGGCGTGGTGTCCTGGCTCATGGAAACGCACAGATTCTGGCGATCCAAACCGTGAATCCGCGTAGCGCCAGCGCGGTGGCCGCGTTTTTCAGCGCGTCGGATTGAGCTGTCGAGCTGCTTTCGTTCTGTCTGATGCCGGACTGCGGTCAACCACCCTTGGAAAGGTAGTGAGTCGCGAGCGACGCGACATTGTCTTGCTAAGCAGAGATTCTCTGCTTGGCCAACGGATGTGCTTTTCGTTCGAGGTTGAGGGCCTGGACGGCGTTGACGATGGAGTAGATTGGGGCGGTTATGCGGAAGGCTTCCAGCGAAGCGGCGTTGTTGGGGATTTCGGGGGCTAAGGCGCATTTCAGGGCGTAGCAGGCATAGGCTTTGGTATAGGCGAGGGGGACGTAAAGGCCTTCTTCGTAGATGGAGTTGGCATCGGCACCAAAACCCCGCCCCCCGATGTCGACGATATGCGCGGTTCAGGCGAAAAAACCCACCAGTTGGCCGCGGTGGAACGAGGGGGTGCAGACGGTGATGTCGTGGAGGTGGCCGGTGCCCTCCCATGGGTCGTTGGTGATGCAGACATCGCCTGAGTGGATGTTGGCAGCACCGATGCGGC
Source organism: Rhodobacterales bacterium (assembly GCA_038231395.1). Classification (GTDB taxonomy): domain Bacteria; phylum Pseudomonadota; class Alphaproteobacteria; order Rhodobacterales; family Rhodobacteraceae; genus Stagnihabitans. The sequence goes on along the minus strand of JBBRLL010000021.1, from coordinate 32,856 downwards.
GGATGAAGTGGGGGACGGCGTCGGCCATCGCGTTGACATGGCCGGGGGTGCCGGTGACGGCTTGGGCGAGCATTTCGCCGCGCGCAATGTAGACGCCTGCCGAAAGATCGCCCGCCTCGCGCACGCTGGCGGAAAAGGCCGCGCGAACAAGGGCTTGCGCCTGTTCTTCGACCACGGAAATCAGACGGTTCCACATGACCTGACAGACGACTTCGGAGAGGCCACCGGGGGTTTTTCCCGAGGGGAAGCGCTTTTCGGGCGTATGGCTATCGGGCGTTTGGTTATCGGGCGTATGGCTATCGGGCGTCGGCATCATGCGTCGCCTCTAATGGTGATATCAATGCAGCCATCCTAAAGGGCCATGGCTTGGCGGGAGGCGGGAAGGACGATGGTCGTCTCGTCCTCGGTGATGATGGCAGGGCCAGCGATGCGATGTCCGGGGGCGAAGGCGGCGCGGTCATAAATGCCCGCGCCGTGGCTGCTCCCCAAGCCGATGGCAGAGCCTACACCGGCGCCTTGCGGGATCAGGCAACGGGTGAAGCCCAGCTTTTCGCACATAGGTGCGGCATGCAGGGCGGCATCGCCGCCAAAGCCAATCAGTGTGCAGTCCAACAAGTCCTCGCTATTCTCAACGGCATGAACCCCCGTGATATTTGCCATGGTTTCATCACCAACCGCTGCCAGACCCTAGGCGGCTTTGATTGGGGGGCATCGGGAGTTCGGTGTCGAGGGCGGAGCCCGGAGCCGCATTAGCGGCTTCTGGGTAGCGGGGAATCGGTGGGATGGAATTGGTCATGCAGGAGCCTTTCTTGAAGCGGTGGGTTCGGGCTAGCTCAACGCCGAGGCGGTTTTGGAGGTTTGATTGCGGATCAGGCAGATTGTCGCCAGCATGCCACCGAAGTCGAAGGACATAACTTTATCCGGGGCCTTGCCGGGCGGCTATGTCGGCGGCAAAGATGGCGCCTCCGGCGGGGCCGGATTGCCCCAGCGGCAATGGAAATTAGGGGGCCCATTCGATGAGGCTGATGTCAGCGCGGGAGTGCATCAAAGGCACCGGGCAATCAGCGTCCTCAAGGGTCAGCCGTTCGATCAGGGCGTTGGTCGCGAAAGGGGGTCGTGGATGATCTGGAAGATGGAAACGGGCGAAATCCCGGCTTTCGCACAAACCCGGTGCATCCCTTCGACAATGGCATCTTCCGCGGCGGAATAGGTGGTCAGCGCCTTGGTCGAAAGGCGTTCAGGCCCGATTTCAAGCACCACATCGGTGAAAGTGCCGCCGATATCCGCGCCGAGCCGGGCCTTATGCGCCATGAGGTCCCCTTGTTCTGGTTTGACGCTAGCCGATCTGCGACCTCTGGAAAAATAGTTTCTTGCAAAGGGCAGGGCCGTGGTTCCGCAGGCTTGGGGGACAGCGTGTCGGGCGTTGCGGGCGGCATGGATGAGCGGGGAATGGCCTGCAAAAGGCGGATACTGCGGGGTCAGGTTTGCATGAGCGAGGTCTGCCGCCTGGCACCGCATGGCTGGGGGCCGGCGAATATCGTTGACGGGTCTGGCGCGGGCAATTTGACGGATGATCGCCGACTTGGTGCCGCGCACCCACTGGTTTGCTGAAAAACCGGGCGCTCAAAGCGATTTCGGTTAATTTTGCATCGGCCGTGAATTTGCGTCTGCTGGCTTGGCGCTTCCTTGGACTGCATGCAGGTGTCATGCTGCGCCAAGGCGTGCTAGGCGTGGCACGGGTTCGTTCCTCAGGTTCGATCCACTGGCCCGGCGGAGGTTTCATGTCGATCAAAGCGTCCATCTATCACCTGACCCATTACAAATATGATCGCCCGGTGATCCTTGGGCCTCAGGTCATCCGGCTGCGACCCGCACCCCACAGCCGAACCAAGGTGATCTCGCACAGCCTGAAGGTGTCGCCCGCCCAGCACTTCGTCAACCATCAGCAGGACCCGTTCGGCAACTGGATGGCGCGGTTTGTGTTTCCCGAGCCGGTGACCGAGTTCAAGATAGAGGTTGATCTGGTCGCCGACATGACCGTCTACAACCCGTTTGATTTCTTTGTGGAGGATTACGCCGAATACTGGCCCTTCACCTATGCCGCTGATCTGACAGATGATCTGGAAATTTACCGGCGCGCGGAACCCGTCGGGCCGGAACTGAGCGGCTTTCTGGCAACGGTTCCCAAGGGCAAAGCCCGCACCACAGATTTTGTGGTGATGCTGAACGCGATGGTGTCGGGCCGCGTCGCCTATACGATCCGGATGGAGCCGGGGGTGCACACGCCGGAAGAAACCCTGATCGTGGGCAGCGGGTCATGCCGCGACAGCTCGTGGCTGCTGGTGCAGGCTTTGCGGCATTTCGGGTTGGCGTCACGCTTTGTGTCGGGCTATCTGATCCAGCTGAAGCCGGATTTGAAGGCGTTGGACGGTCCTTCGGGCACCGAGGTCGACTTCACCGACCTGCACGCATGGGTTGAGGTTTACATTCCCGGCGCGGGGTGGATCGGGCTTGACCCGACCTCTGGCCTGTTGGCGGGCGAAAGCCACATACCTTTGGCCGCCACGCCGCACTACCGCTCTGCCGCGCCGATATCGGGCCTTGCCAGCTTTGCCGAGGTGGAGTTTGCCTTTGACATGAAAGTGTCGCGCGTCGCTGAACACCCGCGCATCACCAAACCTTTCAGCGAGGAAGCGTGGCGCGATCTCAACGCTTTGGGTGCGAAAGTTGATGCGATCCTTGAGGCGGCCGATGTGCGGCTGACTATGGGCGGTGAACCGACCTTTGTGTCGATTGACGATTATCAGGGCGAAGAATGGAACACGGGGGCGGTTGGCCCGACCAAGCGCCATCTGGCTGACGCCCTGATCAGACGCCTGCGCGACCGCTTCGCCCCCGGCGGCTTCCTGCACTATGGCCAAGGCAAGTGGTATCCCGGAGAGACGTTGCCGCGCTGGACCTTCTCGCTTTACTGGCGCGCTGACGGCCAGCCGATCTGGCAAAACCCGGGCTTGATCGCCGAAGAGGGTGCGCAAACCGGTGTCACCGCGTTGGATGCCCAAGATCTGCTGCGCGAAATTGCGGCAGAGCTGGCGGTGGAGGAGGCAAATATCCTGCCCGCCTACGAAGACCCGGCGACGTGGCTGGTCAAGGAAGCCAACCTGCCCGACAACGTCACCCCGGCCAATTCTGAACTCAAAGACCCCGAACAGCGCCACCGGTTGGCCACCGTGTTCAACCGGGGCCTGACCGAGCCGTCGGGCTTTATCCTGCCGGTGCAAAGCTGGCAAAGTCTTGCCTCTGGCCGGCGCTGGCGGTCGGAAAAGTGGCGTCTGCGGCGCGGGCATATGTTTCTGGTGCCGGGCGACAGCCCGGTCGGCTACCGCTTGCCCTTGGAAAGCCTGCCGTGGATTCCGGCCTCGTCCTACCCCTATATCAACCCGACCGATCCCACGGTGGACCGCGCTCCGCTGCCGCCGGTCACGCCTTTGGACCCCGAGCGCAAAAGCCAGCCGCTTGCCAGTTTCGTCGCCAACTCGCCGCAGGGCGAGGTGATCCAGCAGGGCAGCCCGCTGGCAGAGGTTGACGGATTTATCCGCACCGCCTTGTCGGTTGAACCGCGCGACGGGCGCTTGTGCGTCTTCATGCCGCCGGTGGTGACGCTGGAGGATTATCTTGACCTGTTGCGCGCCGCCGAGGCTGCGGCCCAACGTCTTGACCTGCCAGTGCATATCGAAGGCTACGCCCCGCCGCAGGATCCGCGTCTGAACGTGATCCGCGTGGCGCCTGATCCCGGGGTGATCGAGGTGAACGTTCACCCGGCGCGCAATTGGGCCGACTGCGTGGCGATCACCACCGGGGTCTACGAGGATGCCCGGCAGACCCGGCTGGGCGCTGACAAGTTCATGATCGACGGCAAACATTGCGGCACTGGCGGCGGCAACCATGTCGTCGTCGGCGGGGCCACGACCAACGACAGCCCCTTTTTGCGCCGGCCTGATGTGCTGGCCAGTCTGATCCTGCATTGGAACCGCCACCCGTCCTTGTCCTACCTGTTCTCTGGCCTGTTCATCGGGCCGACCAGCCAAGCCCCGCGCATGGACGAGGCGCGCCACGATGCTCTGTATGAAATGGAGATTGCCCTTTCACAAATACCGGCACCGGGGCAGGGCAACGCCCCACCGCCCTGGCTGGTGGACCGGCTGTTGCGCAACATGCTGACCGACAGCACCGGCAACACCCACCGCTCGGAAATCTGCATCGACAAGCTGTATTCCCCCGATGGCCCGACAGGTCGCCTGGGGCTGGTGGAGTTTCGCGGGTTTGAGATGCCGCCGGATGCAAGGATGAGTCTGGCGCAACAGCTTTTGCTGCGTGCCCTGATCGCCCGGTTCTGGAACGCGCCCGCCAAGGGTGACATGACGCGGTGGGGCACCGCCTTGCACGACCGTTTCATGCTGCCGCATTACGTCTGGCTGGATTTTCAGGATGTGCTGGCCGATCTGCGCGCCCACGGCTTTGCCATGCAAGAGGCGTGGTTCGTAGCACAAGCCGAGTTCCGCTTTCCCTTCTGTGGCGAGGTCACCTATGAGGGCGTCACCCTTGAACTGCGTCAGGCGCTGGAGCCGTGGCATGTCTTGGGCGAAACCGGGGCCTTGGGGGGCACGGTGCGCTACACCGACAGCTCGACCGAGCGGTTGCAGGTCAAGCTGACCGGCGGCAATCCGGGGCGCTATACGGTCACCTGCAATGGCCGTTCGGTGCCGATGGCGGATGTCGGCGGCGGTGCTGCGGTGGCAGGCCTGCGCTACAAGGCGTGGCAACCGGCGACCGCGATGCACCCGGTGTTGCACGTCGATGCGCCACTGACGCTGGATGTCTACGACAAATGGTCGAACCGTGCCCTTGGCGGCTGCACCTACCACGTCGCCCACCCCGGTGGCCGCAGCTACGACACCTTCCCGATCAATGGCAACGAGGCCGAGGCGCGGCGCTTGTCACGCTTTCAGCCTTATGGCCATACCGGCGGGTTCTATACCCCACCCGCCGAACGCGCCTCTTCCGAGTTTCCGATGACGCTTGACCTGCGACGACCTGTCGGGCTCTAACCGTTGAGCCCGGACAATCGTAACCGTCCTGAAACACCTGCCGTGCTATCGTCTGGCAAGGCGGTTTCCGGCGAACCGTCCGGGCCAAAGGAGCAGGCAGGTTTGGGCGAGTCAGAATTGCCAGAAACGGATGGGCCAGAAACGGATGGGCCAGAAACGGATGGCCCGGAATCCGATGGCTCAGAGTCCGATGGCTCAGAATCCGATCCGGCATCGGTTGCAAAACCGCGTTCTGCTTCTGCCAGGATCGTGAAACCGCAACCGGCCAAGGCTGGCACCGGAACGCAAAGTCCTGCCAAAGCCGGACCGTCCGAAGCTGATCTTGCCATGGCCAAGGCTGTGCGGCTGGAAAAAGAAGCGGCTCTGCTGGAAAAGATGGTGAAAAGCTACACGCCGCTGCATCTGACCCCCGATGAGATGGTGGGCCCGGATGGCAAGCTGCGTCCGCTGTGGCGCGACTTTGCTGCGGCCTTGGCTGCACTTTCGCCGGAAGATGTGGATCGCCGCAAGGCACGGGCAGAGCAATACCTGCGCGACTCCGGGGTGTTTTATCGCCAATACGGGGGTGGCGAGTCGGTCGAACGGTCGTGGCCGCTGGCGCCGATCCCGGTTCTGATTGCCGAGGCTGATTGGGAAAAGCTGGTCCCCGGCCTGATCCAGCGTGCCGAGGTGCTGGAGGCGCTGATGGCCGATCTTTACGGCGAAAATCGCATGGTAGAGGGCGGGCACCTGCCAGCCTCGCTCATCACCGCCAACCCGGACTGGCTGCGACCGTTGGTGGGGATCAAGCCCCGGACCGCGCATTTTCTGCACTTTCTGGCGTTCGAGATTGGCCGTGGCCCGGATGGCCAGTGGTGGGTTCTGGCCGACCGAACCCAGGCCCCTTCGGGGGCGGGCTATGCGCTGGAAAACCGCGTCGCCACCTCACGTGCCTTCAACGAACTTTACGCGCAAGGCCATGTTCACCGGCTGGCCGGGTTTTTCCGCGATTTCCGCGATGTGTTGCAGGGGATGCGGCAGGACGATTCGTCGCGTGCGGCGATCCTGACTCCGGGGCCGCTCAACGAAACCTACTACGAACACGCCTATATCGCCCGCTACCTTGGCATCACGCTGGTGCAGGGCGACGATTTGGTGGTGGCGGAAGACCGGCTGATGGTGCGCACCGTCTCGGGTCTGAAGCCGGTTGATGTGCTGTGGCGGCGTCTGGATGGGGACTATGCGGATCCGGTGGAACTGAACCCCGCCTCTCGGCTTGGCACGCCGGGGATGGTTTCGGCACTGCGGGCGGGCGGGTTGACACTGGTCAACGCTTTGGGTTCGGGCATTCTGGAAACCCGGGCCTTGATGGCGTTCCTGCCCAAGATGGCCCCGCGTCTGGTGGGCAAACGGCTGGAAATTCCCAACATTGCGACATGGTGGTGCGGTGGTGCGGCCGAACGCGCTGCGGTGTGCGGTGCGCCCAAACGCATGCTGCTAAGCCCGGCCTTCGCCACTGGCCTGCCATTTGATCAGGAGAATGGCATCGTCCGCGCCTCGACCCTGACGGCAAAGGCGCTGGCCGAGCGGCTGGAGGCGGAGGGGCACGCGCTGGTGGCCCAGGAGGCGGTGACGCTGTCAACGACCCCGACCCTTGTCGACGGCAAACTTGCGCCGCGTCCGATGACCTTGCGGGTGTTTCTGGCGCGCACCGCGCAGGGCTGGCAGGTCATGCCCGGCGGTTTTGCCCGGATCGGTGCGACGCCAGACTCCGCCGCCATAGCGATGCAACGGGGCGGCTCTGCGGCGGATGTCTGGATCGTTTCGCCCAGTGAGGTGCCATTGGTGTCGATGGTTCCGGTTGCCACCGGGCCGTTCCGACGTGTCGGGCCGGGCGCTTTGCCGTCGCGCGCCGCTGACAACCTGTTCTGGCTGGGGCGTTACATTGAACGGACAGAGGCCATCGTGCGCCTGCTGCGCGCCCGAAATGTGCGGCTGGCAGAGACCGGGGCCGGGGCCGCGCAGATCCTGACCGCGTTGAAACCGCTGTTTGACTCGCGCGGGATAGACCCGAAGCCGGGCATCCCGACCGGCCTGCTGGATGCCTTGTCGGCGGCGATTGGCAGTGCGGGCCAGGTGCGGGACCGCTTTTCGCCCGATGCATGGTCGGCACTGGCTGATATCAACAAGACCGCCCGCAGGATGGCGCAGATTGTGGTGCCGGGCGACGACGCGGCGCGCTCCTTCTCGGTGTTGCTGCGCAAACTTGCCGGGATTTCCGGCCTTGTGCATGAAAACATGTACCGTTTCATGGGCTGGCGCTTTTTGACCATGGGCCGCCTGCATGAACGCGCGATGGGAATGGCAGAGATTTTGGCGGTGCTGGCCGATGACAAGGCCGCCCCCGGCGCGCTGGATCTGGCGATTGAACTGGGCGACTCGGTTCTGACGCACCGGCGGCGGTTTACCGTGGCCACCTCGCGCGACACGGTGATTGACTTGCTGGCGCTGGACCCCAACAACCCCCGCTCGATCCGCCACCAGATTGAGGCTTTGGGCGATCAGGTCCGCCAACTGCCCGATGCGATGGAAAACGACGTTCTGGCACCACTGACGGCGGCGATGCTGCGGTGCCAGACCGATCTAGCCACCCAGACCCCTGAAACGCTCACAACAGCGGCGATGTGGACCTTTCGGGGCCAGATCGCCGCCCTCTCCAGCCTCATCACAGAGGCGTATCTGCGCTGATGCAATATGACCTGCGCCTGGTGATCCGCTATGACTTTGACCGCCCGACGGGTGCGGGCCGGCAATTGCTGCGCATTCAGCCGGCAGAGATGCCCGGCCTGCAAAGCCTGCTGGCCTGCGACATCACCATCACCCCCAACCCGTCTGAACGGCGGGAGTTCACCGATTTCTTCGGCACCACGGTGCTGGAGGTGGTGATGGCACCGGGCCTGAAAGCCATTGAGATCGACATGAAATCCCGCGTCGTTCGGCAGGCGCTTGGGCAGGAACTGGACATCTCGCCGCCGCTCGCGCGTCTGGGCGACGACGTGCAGGAGGTGATGGAGATCGGCCCCCGCTCCCCCCACCATTTCCTGTCAGCCTCGCCCCGGATCGCCCTGAACGCTGAAATTGCGGCCTTTGCGCGCAAGGCCGTGGCTGGCGTCGAAACCACAAGGGCGGCGATCGCTACCCTTGGTCAGGCGCTGCACGCGCATATGACCTTTGATCCGCGGGCGACCGAGGTGGACACGCCGCCCGCCGTGGCCTTTGCGATGAAGCGCGGCGTCTGTCAGGATTTCGCACAGATCATGATTGCCGGTTTGCGCGGCCTTGGGATTCCGGCCGCTTACGTGGGAGGCTTTTTGCGCACCTTGCCGCCGCCCGGCAAACCCCGGCTGGAAGGGGCGGATGCGATGCACGCCTGGGTCCGCGCCTGGGCCGGGGCTGAGGCGGGCTGGGTCGACTATGATCCGACCAACGCCTGCTTTGCCGATACCGATCATATCGCAATCGGCCATGGCCGCGATTATGGCGATGTGGCCCCGGTCACCGGCGCGTTGCGCATAGATGGCGGGCAAAAGGGCAGTCATGCGGTGGATTTGATTGAGTATCTGCCGGGCAAGCCTGTGCGGTAACTGCGCTTGGGCAGAAGGATGCGGGCAAACTCGGGTTCGCGCGCCTTGAGCGGCCCTTGGTCAGGCACCAGAGATCGCGTTGCGCAGGGGCCTGAAAACCGCCGCCGCTCTCACTTGGACTTGGGCGCGAAACTCTTGTAAGACACGCGCAAAGCCTTACCCGGGCAGCATGTTTCGAGGATCAAATGCAGCGCTACGAATATCAGGTTGTGCCGGCTCCGCGCCGTGGTGAAAAGGCCCGTGGACTGAAGACGCTGGAAGATCGCTTCGCTTTCGCCCTCACCACCTTGATGAACAAGATGGGGGGCGAGGGGTGGGAATACCAGCGCGCCGACACTTTGCCCTGTGACGAGCGGCTGGGGTTGACCGGCAGCAAGACCTCGTTTCAGAACATGCTGGTGTTCCGCCGTGCCTTGGCCGACCCCGGCAGCGAGTTTCTGGAAACCGCGCCGCAACGGCTGATCACCCGCGACCCCGCGCCGGTATTTGCCCCTGACCCCACGACTGAACTCAGGCCGCAACCGGGCCCGCACAGCGCGCCGCAAAAAGCGCAAACCACGCCAGAGCAACTTTCAGCCTCGCTTTTGCCCAAGCCGATGTCGGGCCCAATGCTGGGGACCGCCAAGGCGCCCGCCGGCGCCGCCCCGGCCCTTGGGCCCGCCAATCCCGAAGTGGCGATGGAGTGAGGCGAGATACGGTATATAAGGGCCTGACGCTTTCCTGATCCATCCAGCAAAGAGCAGGAAACCAAAGGCGAACGCCGTTGCTCCCAATCAGTCTCCTGCCCTATTGCGCGGCAAATGCGCGATGTTCGTAACGCTGCAGTCCTGTCAGATCAGCCCACGTCGTGCAAAGCCAAAGGCAGCGCTGCGGCGAAGGCGTCCAAGGCCGCCGTGTCGCCCAGACTGACCCGGATGCAGCGGTCCAAGGGCGCCACCCCCGGCATCCGCACGAAGATGTCACGCGCGGTCAACGCCTTCAGCACAGCGCGGGCGTAGTCGCCGTCCCGCCCACATTCCATCGTGACGAAGTTCGTGGCCGACGGCAGGGGGGTCAGCCCGTTGTCGCGGGCAATGGCACTCAGCCGCACCCGCCCCGCTGTGGCCCAAGCCCGCACCGCCTGCATATGGTCTGCATCGGCCAGTGCTGCGATCCCGCCCACCTGCGCCACCCGCCCCACGCCGAAATGGTTGCGCACCTTGTCAAAGGCCGATGCCAGACCGGGTGCCGCCAGCGCATAACCCAGACGCAGCCCCGCCATGCCATGCGCTTTGGAGAAGGTGCGAAACCGGATCACCCGGGGATCATCCGCCGCAACCTGCGCCGCCGTGCCTTCAGGGGCCAGTTCCACATAAGCCTCGTCCAGCGCCAGCAGGCAGCCCTCTGGCAACGCCTCGATCATCGCGGCAATCGCCAAGCCCGGATGATGGCTGCCCATCGGGTTGTCGGGGTTGGCAAGGTAGATCAGGGGCGCGTGGGTGGCGCGTGCCATGGCCAGCAGCGCCTGCGGGTCTTCGAAATCTCCGTTGTAAGGCGCGCGGTGCAAAACCCCGCCAAAGCCCGCGACGTGAAAGTTGAAGGTCGGATAGGCCCCGGCAGAGGTGACCACAGGCGTCCCCGGCCCAACCATCAGCCGGACCAAAAGACCCAAAAGCCCGTCAATCCCCTCCCCCACCACGACATGCGCGGGCGTAACCCCATGATGCACAGCGATGGCGGCCTTCAGGTCATGACATTCGGGGTCGCCGTACATCCAGACTTGCGACGCCGCGTCCTGCATGGCCGCGACGGCTTTCGCCGAAGGCCCGAACATAGACTCATTCGCCCCCAGTCTTGCCGCAAAGGGCCTGCCCCGCGCGCGCTGTTGGGTCTCGGGGCCTATGAAGGGCACAGTGCAGGGCAGGCTTTGCGCCAGCGGCGTGAGGATTGGGGCTTTCATGCGCAGATTTGAGCGTGAAGGGATGGAAATGGCAAGCCTTTGCTCCTGCGCACCTGAGAAGACTGATACCACCGCCAGCGGATTGGCGGGACGCAGTCGGCAAAAGCAGCACCTGTTATGCGGTCAGGGCGCGCTTCATTTTCAGCACGTTCCACTCCCGGTAGACCAGCACGATCATGACGAGATCGAAGAAGGACAGGGCAAGGAAGGTGAATGACCCGTGCAACACAAATTCCGAGATCTGATAAAGGACAAACCCCGACAGCAAGACCATGGCCCCCGGATAGGCCCACATAATCCGACGGGCCAGCATGATCACCATGATGAATTTCACTGCCCCGTGCCCCAACAGGTAAAAGGCGTAGAAATGCTGGACCTGGATGGGGAAAGCCTCGGTCATGTGGTGGACCCAGACGGCCATATCGGCGTCGGGCCGTTGCGTCAGGTTATAGTTGCGCAGCCAGAACACGAAATTCACGATCGCGGTGTTCGGCGTGAACAAAAGCCCAAGGCCCCCGAGGCTTTCAGCCGCAGCAAACAAACCTTTAAGAATAAGGCTCGCCTCAAAAAGCCAGTGCAGCCACTTGCCAGCCCGGCTGGCCGGATTGATCATCATTCTACCCTCAGTCCTGACCGCGAAACGGCTGGACATATTGCAGTGCCATATCCCAAGGGAAGAAGATCCACGTATCTTGTGACACTTCTGTTATGTAGCTGTCGACCATCGGCTTGCCAGACGGTTTGGCGTAAACTGTGGCAAAATGGGCATTGGGATACAGCCGGCGGACCAGTTCCAGCGTCTTGCCGGTGTCCACCAGATCATCGACAATCAAAATACCGGTGCCGTCGCCCATCAGTTCAGATTGCGGCGCTTTGATCATCACCGCTTCGGGCGCCTGCGACTGGTGCGAGTAGCTTTTCACGCTGATCGTATCGACGACACGGATGTCAAGCTCGCGTGCCACGATCATCGCGGGCACCAGACCGCCGCGCGTGATGCCGACCACGGCACGCCACGCGCCGTCATCGGGGCCTTTGCCATCCAGCCGCCACGCCAAAGCGCGGGCGTCGCGGTGGATCTGGTCCCAGCTGACGTGGAAGCCTTTTTCGTGCGGCAGGCGGTCGGTCATCTTTGTCCCCAGATTTTTCGTTCAGGGCGCGGTTTCAAAAACACCGCCCCGCTTTCGTTACGTGAAGGTCGCAGGAAACGGAAAACCCCAAGTCTCCATTTCTGCAACCCGATTTCCTCTTCAGAAGGCCGCAATCTTGATCCCAAGCAGGCCCAGCAGCCCGCCCAAGGCCCGGTCAATCACCGACTTCAGGCCCATGTAAGTATGCCGGGCCCGGTTGTAAGAGAAGATCCGGGCGACGGCGCTGTTCCACAGCGTTTCATTCAAAAACACGACGAAAAGCAAGGCAGCATAGACCCAATCGGCGGTTCCTTGCGGGACGGTGCCCAGAAAGATGGCAGAGAACAGGACGGCAGGCTTGGGGTTGGACAGTTGGGTCCACAGGCCGAGCTTAAACGCCGCGAAATCGCCCCGTGGGGTGATGCCATCGGATGCGGCAATCGGTTTGTCCGCGTCGCGCCACAGGCCCCATGCCAGCCAAAGCAGGTAGACAGCACCGCCCAGACGCAAGGCCCACAGCAGGGCAGGGGCTGCCTGAAACACCAGTGCCAGCCCGAACAGCGCGGCAGAGGCCCAGACCACGCCGCCCAGGCCAATGCCCATCGCCACGAAAACTCCGGCGCGCAGGCCCTCGGTCAGGCCGATGCGGGCCGACATCAGCACGGCGGGGCCGGGACTGATCGCCACCATCAGGTGCATCAGCGCGACGGTGAGGAAGGCGGCGAGGGTCATGGCCGGGCTTTCATAGGGTGGGTTTGCACAGGGCGGGTTTGCACAGGTTGGGTTTGCATGGCGAAATTTGGCGTAAGGCGTGTTGGCTCAGTGTTGGTTTTCACGAGGAGCGTGGTCGCAACGAGAGTGGGGATCAGAGGGCGGGTTCACTAAGTACGGGTGGGCTGCCTATTGCCCGCCGTTCCGGTTGGTCACGGCGTCAATATCCGGCGCATCGACTGCTTTCATGCCGACGACATGATAGCCCGCATCGACGTGCAGGTTCTCACCCGTAGTCCCGGACCCAAGGTCGGAAAGCAGGTAAAGCGCCGCCTTGCCGACCTCTTCCTGATCGACATTGCGCCGCAGGGGAGAGTTCAGCTCGTTCCACTTCATGATGTAGCGAAAGTCGCCGATGCCCGAAGACGCCAGCGTCTTGATCGGCCCGGCAGAGATGGCGTTGACACGGATGCCGTCCTTGCCAAGATCCTCCGCCATATACTTTACCGATGCCTCCAATGCCGCCTTGGCGATGCCCATCACGTTGTAATGCGGCATGACCTTTTCAGCGCCGTAATAGGTCAGCGTCAGCAAAGAGCCGCCTTGGGTCATCATCGCCGAGGCCCTGCGGCAAACCGAGGTGAACGAGTAGACCGAAATATCCATCGTCATGGCGAAATTCGCCTTGGAGGTGTCAACGTAGCGCCCCCGCAGTTCGGCCTTGTCGGAAAACCCGATGGCATGGACCAGAAAGTCGATCTTCGGCCAAATCTCGGCGATCCGGGCAAACAAAGCGTCGATCGAGGCTTCGTCGCCCACATCACACTCCACCATTTCCGACATGCCGATGGAGGCGATCAGCGGATCAACGCGCTTTTTCAACGCCTCGCCCTGATAGGAAAATGCCATTTCCGCACCGTGGTCGGCCAAAGTCTTGGCGATGCCCCAGGCGATGGATTTATCGTTCGCAAGCCCCATGATCAGGCCGCGTTTCCCAGCCATAAGTCCAGTTGACATTCGGTCTTCCCCAGCCACCCTATACTTGCCCCGTGTAGGCGATAGACGCGGCTGCATCAAGAGCGGGGCTTACGTCACGGAAAGGACATGCCATGGACAGAACCGGAATTTTCGCAGGCGATGACCCGTTTGCCATAGCGAAGGCGTGGTTGGCCGAGGCGGACGCGGTGGAGCCGAACGATCCCAATGCCATAGCCCTGGCCACGGTGGATGCTGCCGGCATGCCCAATGTGCGGATGGTGCTGTTGAAAGACATCGAGGATGCGGCCTTCGTGTTCTACACCAACTATGGCTCTGCCAAGGCGCAAGAGGCCGAAGGTGCTGGCAAGGCGGCTTTCGTGCTGCATTCGAAAATGCTGCGCCGCCAGATCAGGGTGCGCGGCACGGTGACGCGGGAAGACGGTCCGCAGGCGGATGCCTACTATGCCTCGCGCAGTTTGAAATCACGGCTGGGGGCCTGGGCCAGTCAGCAATCGCAACCCCTGACCTCCCGCGCGGCTTTGATGGCTGATGTGGCCAAGGTCACCCTGCAACAGGGCCCCAACCCCAAACGTCCACCCTTCTGGGGCGGTTTGCGCATCACCCCGGTGGAGATTGAATTCTGGGCAGACGGCCCGTTCCGGTTGCATGACCGCTTTCGCTGGACCCGCGCCGATACAACCTTTGATTGGGTGATCCAGCGGCTTAATCCGTAAGGGCGTTTTTACCGGTTGGCCGCCTATTCGAATGGATAGGTACGGGTTGTTTTTTGTGCATTGTCTATTGCATGTACGATTTTTTCTGGTGCATGCATTTGGCTGCGAGACTTAATACCGGAAAAAGCCTTCAAAATGGATGACGAAGACAAGGCGGTCCAGATCGTTCAGGGCCGGGTTAAATGGTTTGATCCCGGCAAGGGCTTCGGTTTCATCATGGGTGATGAAGGCGGAGGTGACATTCTGCTGCACGCCAATGTGTTGCGGAATTTCGGTCAAAGTTCGGTGGCCGATGGTGCCTCGATCACGGTGAAGGTGCAAAGGACAGCGCGCGGCCAGCAGGCCATCGAGGTGCTGGAAATCACGCCGCCGGCCGGAATGCACCTGATGATGCATGAAGACGAGGATGCGGCCCGCGAGGACTATTCTGACTTGGCCCTTGAACCGTCCCGTGTAAAATGGTTCGACAAGGACAAGGGGTTCGGCTTTGCCAATGTGTTTGGCCGCCCCGAGGACGTGTTCGTCCATATAGAAGTTCTTCGGGTGTCGGGCTTTGCCGACCTTCAGTCCGGTGAGGCGGTGTGCCTGCGGATCGTCGAGGGCAAGCGAGGCCGGATGGCCGTGCAGGTGGTGTCATGGGAAACCGGTTTGCGGCGCTGATCGTGGTTTGGGCTATGGCGGGCTGGGCTGCGACAGGCTGGGTTGCGGCCTCTGCCGCCTGCGAGCCCAATGCTGTTGAATTGCGCTGGCCCGGTGGTCAGGCGGGCTTTGGTCAGGCGCGCTTTTCGGTGAAGGTGGCCGATACCGAAGCCTTGCGCGAACAGGGTCTGATGCGGGTGGACCATATGCCGGCTTCGCAAGGGATGCTGTTCGTCTATCCGGGTCCGGAACATGCGTTTTTCTGGATGAAAGACACATTGATCCCGCTGGACATGGTGTTTGCCGATGAAACCGGCCGCGTGACCGTCGTGCATGCCAATGCAGTGCCTCAGGACCAGACACCGATTGACGGTGGCCAAGGTGTTTCGTTTGTGCTGGAGATCAACGGCGGTCTGGCCGCGCGGATGGGGATCGTGCCGGGGTCAGAGATGCGATCTGACCGGATGGACCCCGCCAAGGCGCACTGGACCTGCGCGCAATAGGTTGGCCCAAGTGTTTCGGCCCGAAGCGTCGGCTTCCGGGATTTCGGCGTCCGTTCATCGGTTCCAAATCATCTGACAGGCAATCTGCACGCCACGCCGTGCACCGCCGCCACAAACGGCGCTTCCCAAGCGCTGCGAATCCCGTTAGGAAGCCCGCAAGGCACGGAGTGTAGCGCAGTCTGGTAGCGCATCTGGTTTGGGACCAGAGGGCCGGAGGTTCGAATCCTCTCACTCCGACCAATTCCCTCTCAGAAGGCTCGCAAGCCGGAACGGCAGCCGCGATAAATCGCGGCTTTGGCGCATCGCTCACCGGGCCGTGCTTGTGGGAAACGCCGGGGCACCAGCGCGTTTGGCCCGTGGCCGGTGTTGGGTCAAAAGACTTGCCTCCGGTGCTGCGGCGACCCATATCCTTGGCCAAGGAGACGCCATGCTGACCTTTGACCATTCCTACATCCGCGATCTGCCCGGCACCTTTCTGCGCGCACGGCCTGATATTGCCCCGTCCCCGCGATTTCTGGTGCTGAACGAGGCTTTCGCCGTGGAGCTTGGGCTTGACCCGGCGGAGCTTGCCCTGCATCCCGAATGGTTTGCAGGGATTATCCCTGCCGGGGCCGATCCGATTGCCATGGCCTATGCCGGGCACCAGTTCGGTGGCTTCTCGGCCCAGTTGGGCGATGGGCGCGCGCATTTGCTGGGGGAACTTGTTACTGAAACGGGGCGGTTCGATCTGCAGCTGAAGGGCTCCGGCCGCACGTCGTTTTCACGCGGCGGCGATGGCAAGGCGGCGGTGGGGCCGATGTTGCGCGAATACCTGATTTCGGAGGCGATGGCGGCCTTGGGCGTGCCCACCACGCGGTCTTTGGCGGTGGTGGCCACGGGTGAGGAGATTTTGCGCGAAACCGGCAAGCTGCCCGGTGCCGTGCTGGTGCGCGTGGCTGCCAGCCATATCCGCGTCGGCACCTTTCAGTTCTTTGCTGCCCGCGAGGATGTGGCGCAACTCAAAGCGCTGACCGCCTACACCATCGCCCGCCACGACCCGCATCTTGCGCCCGACGACGCCCTTGGCCTGTTTGACGCGGTGGCTGCCCGCCAGGTTCAGCTTATCGCGCGGTGGATGGGGATAGGCTTCATCCATGGCGTGATGAACACCGACAACATGGCGCTGTCGGGCGAGACGATCGACTACGGCCCCTGCGGTTTCATGGAAGCCTATGCGCCGGGAACCGTGTTCAGCTCCATCGACCGGCAGGGCCGCTATGCCTATGGCAATCAACCCCACATCCTTGGCTGGAACCTCGCCAAACTGGCTGAGGCGCTGCTGCCGCTGATGGGCGCTGACCCGACGCGCGCGGTGGAGATCGCCAACGAACGGCTGACGTCGATTGCGCCGGCGTACCGCGCCGCGTGGGAGGGCGTGATGCGTGCCAAGCTGGGCCTTTCGGGCGCAGAGCCAGAGGATGGCGCTTTGGCCGAAGCCTTTCTGCACGCCATCACCGGGGCAGATTGGACCCTCAGTTTTCGCCGCCTGGCCGAGGCTGCCGAAGGGCGCGAGGCCGGGCTTCTGGCTTTGGTGCCGGACGCGGGCCTGATGAACCAATGGTTGCCACGCTGGCGTGCCCGAAGACCAGACGCCACCCTGATCCGCGCCACAAACCCTACGGTGATCCCGCGCAACCACAAGGTTGAAGAGGCGCTGGCAGCGGCCACACACGGCGACCTTGCCCCGTTTCAGGCGCTGCTGGCAGCGGTACAATTCCCCTTTGCCCCGGAACAAGGCCGCGAGGCGTACAGCCTGCCCGCCCCGACCGGCTTTGGCCCCTACCTCACCTTCTGCGGCACCTGATCCTTTCCTCCATTGCCAAATATCCCCGCCTTGGGCTCGTTTGGCTGATGCAGGGCGTTGACGGCGGGGCGGTGCGTGGCGTTCTATGAAGCGCATGAACCCACGCTCTGACATCCATGACCGGCTGGCCGCTTCGCTGCGCGAGGCGCGCAAGGCGCGTGGGCTCAGCCTTGACGCGGTGGCCAAGCTGTCCGGGGTTAGCCGCTCTATGGTCAGCCAGATCGAGCGGGCGGAATCCTCGCCCACCGTCGCCACGCTGTGGAACCTGACGCAAGCCTTGCAGGTGGATTTCGCGGGCCTGCTGGAGGGTCGCCCAACCCCCGGCATCGAGGTGATGCGCGCCGACGCCGCCCCGATCATCGCCGGTCGCGGGCACAATCTGGTGATCCGCATCCTGTCACCTGCCGAAGCCGTGGGCGACCACGAGGTCTATGACCTGAGCTTTGGGGCAGCGGGCGACCTGATCAGCGATCCGCATTCGCCGGGATGCCGCGAGCAACTGACCGTGATTGCCGGGCATTTGCGGGTTGTCTCGGGTGAGGAGGAAAGCCGCGTTGGTCCCGGCGACACCGCGCGCTATCCCGCCGACCGTCGCCATGCGATTTATGCCGAGGAGGGCGCCGCGCGGGCCATTCTGATCGTGCAGGACAGTTGAAACCGCCGAAAGTGTTTCACGCCTTTCGATTCCCTTCGAATGGATAATGGTGCCGGGAGAACCGGCAACTTCCGACTGGGCGGATACGTTTCCGCTATATTGACAATGCAAGGGTGAAGGTGGATATTCCGCTGAACCGGAGGAGATTCCGTTATGTCAGATGTTTTTCTGGACTATGTGCGCAAGACTTTGGAGGAGATTGACGCCGAGGGGTTGATGAAATCCGAACGCCTGATCGAGGGCGCGCAAGGGGCGCGGGTGTCGATTGGCGGGCGTAGCATGCTGAACCTTTGTGCCAACAATTACCTTGGCTTGGCCGACGATCCTCGTCTGATTTCGGCAGCGAAAGCGGCGATGGACAGCCACGGGTTTGGCATGGCCTCGGTCCGGTTCATTTGCGGCACGCAAGATATCCACCGGATGTTGGAAGCGCGGGTTGCCGGGTTTCTGGGGATGGCCGATGCCATCCTGTTTGCCGCCTGTTTTGACGCCAACGGCGCGGTGTTTGAGCCGTTGTTGGGCGAGGAGGACGCGATTGTCTCGGACAGTCTGAACCATGCCTCGATCATAGACGGTATCAGACTGTCCAAAGCGCGGCGGTTTCGGTTTCAGAACAATGACATGGCAGATCTGGAGCGGCAGTTGCAGGCGGCGCGGACCGGTGGCGCGCGGTTTGTGATGGTGGCGACCGATGGGGTGTTTTCGATGGATGGCACATTCGCCAATCTGGCCGAGGTGCGGCGGTTGGCGGATGCCTATGGGGCGATGCTGATGGTCGACGACTGCCATGCGACCGGGTTTGTCGGGCCGCAAGGCCGGGGAACGCCGGCGCGGGCAGGTGTGCAGGCAGATATCCTCACCGGCACCTTTGGCAAGGCTTTGGGCGGCGCTTTGGGCGGCTATATTGCAGGCTCTCAGCCGGTGATTGACCTTTTGCGGCAGCGGGCGCGGCCCTATCTGTTTTCGAACGCGCTGCCCCCTGCCGTGGTGGGGGCGGCGCTGGCGGCTTTGGATATTGCCGAGGCTGCCGACGATTTGCGCGCGCACCTGGTTGAAAATGCAATCTATTGGCGGGCGGGTCTGGAAAGTCTGGGCTTCCGTCTGTTGCCCGGCAGCCATCCGATTGTGCCGGTGATGATCGGCGAGGCACCCTTGGCGCAGGCATTGGCTGGCGCGCTGGACAGGCGGGGGGTCATGGTCTCTGCCTTCTTCTTTCCGGTGGTGCCACGCGGGCAGGCCCGGATCAGGACACAGATGAATGCCGCCTTAACGCGGGCGGATCTGGATTTCGGGCTGGAGGCTTTTGAAGCCGCTGGCCGCGACGTAGGGGTGTTGGCATGAAGGCTCTGGTCAAGACCAAGGCTGAGGTTGGCTTGTGGCAGCAAGAGCGTGCGGTGCCGGACATCGGGCCGGAAGATGTGCTGATCAAGGTCAGGAAAACCGGGATTTGCGGGACAGATATTCACATCTGGAATTGGGATGAATGGGCCGCGAAAACCGTACCCTTGGGCTTGGTGACGGGCCACGAGTTCGCCGGTGAGATTGTGGCGAAGGGCGCTTTGGTCGAGGGGTTGGCGATTGGCCAAAGATGCTCTGGCGAAGGGCATCTGATTGGCAAGATGTCGCGGCAAAGCCGGGCCGGGAAGTTCCATCTTGATCCGGCCACGCGGGGCATCGGGGTCAACGAACCCGGCGCTTTTGCGGAATACCTTCGGCTGCCAGCCTTTAACGTGGTGCCCTTGCCGGATGCGATAGATGACGACATCGGGGCTATTCTGGACCCTTTGGGCAATGCGGTCCACACCGCGCTCAGCTTCGATCTGGTGGGCGAGGATGTGCTGATCACTGGCGCGGGGCCGATTGGCATCATGGCGGCTGCCGTGGCGCGGCATGTGGGCGCGCGGCATGTGGTGATCACGGATGTGAACCCGGCGCGGTTGGCACTGGCGGCTGCCGTGGCGGATGTGACCCCGGTGAATGTGGCGGTGGAGGATTTGCGCGACGTGCAGGCCCGGCTGAAGATGGCGCAGGGCTTTGACGTGGGCATGGAAATGTCGGGCAACCAGCAGGCCTTGGATCAGATGATTGAAAGCCTCGTGATGGGTGGTCGGATTGCGATGCTGGGGATTCCGCCCGGCAAATCGCCGGTGGACTGGAGCCGGATCGTCTTCAAAGCCATCACCATCAAGGGCGTCTATGGCCGCGAGATTTTCGAGACATGGTACAAGATGATCGCCATGCTGGAAAACGGGCTGAACGTGCGCAAGGTCATCACGCACCGGTTCAAAGCGGCGGATTTCGCGGCAGGGTTTGAGGTGATGCGGTCGGGCTTGTCGGGCAAGGTGGTGCTGGACTGGAGTTAGCCTTGCAGATCAATGTCTTACGGACCGTACTTCATCTATTGGTAACACCCTGCGGCGGGAGGTAAAATCCCCGCCGCTGAGGCCGCTACTCCAAAACTCCGGCGGAACTGATCCGGGTTTTGCCCCGCAGATAGGGATGCAGGACGGCGGGCAGTTCCACCGAACCGTCAGCTTGCTGGCCGTTTTCCAGAACCGCAATCAGGCAACGCCCGATTGCAAGGCCGGAGCCGTTCAGCGTGGCTAGAAATTCAGGTTTCGCAGCGGTTTCCGCCTTGCCCGTGCCTTCCGCCATTCTGGGCCGGTAGCGGGCATTCATCCGGCGAGCCTGAAACGGACCACAGGTGCTGACCGAACTGATCTCGCGATATTTGTTCTGACCGGGCAACCAAACCTCAAGGTCGTGGGTTTTCTGCGCGCCAAAGCCCATGTCGCCGGTGCACAGCACGATGGTGCGATAGGGCAGGCCCAGCTTTTCAAGGATCGCCTGAGCGCAGTTGGTCATGCGCGCGTGTTCGGCCAGTGCGGTTTGCGGGGTGCATATCGTCACCATCTCGACCTTTTCGAACTGGTGCTGGCGCAACATGCCGGTGGTGTCCTTGCCGGAACTTCCAGCTTCGGACCGGAAGCATTGGGTGTGCGCGGTCATGCGGATCGGAAGTTGGGCTTCCTCAAGGATTTCGCCCGCAACTGTGTTGGTCAGGGTGACTTCGGCGGTCGGGATCAGCCACCAGCCATTGGTCGTCTGATAGCTGTCCTCGGCGAATTTCGGCAGCTGGTTGGTGCCGTACATCGCCTCGGATTTGACCAGCACCGGGGTCCACAGTTCGGTCAAGCCGTGGTCTTCGACATGGGTGTCCAGCATCATCTGCGCCAAAGCGCGGTGCACGCGGGTCACGGCCCCTTTCAGGACAACGAAACGGGAGCCGGAGAGTTTGGCAGCCGTTGCGAAATCCATGCCGGGTTTGACGCCTTCGATGTCGAAGTGCTCTTTCGGCGCGAAGTTGAAGTTGCGCGGCGTGCCCCAGCGGTGGATTTCCACATTGTCGGCTTCGTCGCGGCCATCGGGGACCTCGTCAAGCGGCAGGTTGGGGATCGTCATCAGCATGTCGCGCAGCTTTTCGTCCAGCGCCTCTGCCAATTCAACGTTCGCAGCAATCAAGGATTTGCGGACGGACACGCTTTCGCTTATTTCCTGAAATTGCGCAGCGTCGCCGCCAGCCTTGGCTTCACCGGCCTGTTTGGAAAGCTTGTTCAAGTCGGCCTTGCCAGTTTCGGCCAACAGAATCTGCGCGCGCCGTTGCTCGTCCAAGCCCAGCACTTCGGACGACAACCCTTCCAATCCACGGCGCGCAAGCCCCTCGTCGAAGGCTTCAGGGTTGTCACGGATGGCGCGGATGTCGTGCATTTGGGGCCTCTGGGTTCAGATCGTCGGCGGAGTTATGCCCGATTTGGGCTTTCAGGGGAAGGGTGTGAAATCGTGGGATTTCGGGTGGGGAAACCTTGCTAAGCTGTTGAAATCGTGGCTCTGTCAAAAAGACCCTGACCTGTCGTTCCGATTTGCGGTCCGGCGCGGGGCCAAGGTCGGGCGTCAGTTGCCGATGGAAATTTCCGTTGTGGGAATGGCTTTAAGCGCGCAAGCTCGACGCACTGAAGCAAAGGAGCCAGGCCATGACAGAAGTTCCCAAAGCCACGTTGCCGGCTCCGGCCTTTGCGGGGGCCATTCCCCAGCTTTACGAAAACCACATGGTGCCGATGCTGTTTGCGGCTTACGCGGTGGAGACGGCGCGGCGGGTGGCGGATCTGCGTCCCATGTCCGTGTTGGAGACAGCGGCGGGCAGCGGGGTGGTGACGCGGGCGCTGGCACCGTTGCTGGCGTCGGACGCGCGCTATATGGTCACCGATCTTCACGCGCCGATGCTGGAATTGGCGCGGGCCTTGCAGCCTGCCGATGGGCGACTGGTCTGGCAGGTGGCGGACGCGCTGCACCTGCCCGAAGCGGACGAGGCGTTTGACGTGGTGATCTGCCAGTTTGGCGCGATGTTCTTTCCCAACAAGGTCAAGGGTTTTGCCGAAGCATTGCGGGTTCTGAAGCCCGGCGGTACGTTTTTGTGCGTGGTCTGGGGGCCTTTGTCGCACAATCTGATCACCGAAGCGGTCCAGACGGCTGTGGCGGATCAGTTTCCGGCCAACCCTCCGGATTTCATCGCGCGGATCCCGCATGGTTATCATGATGCGGTCCGGATCGGCGATGACCTGCGGGCGGCGGGGTTTAACGACATTGGGGTCGAGGTGGTCAACCATGTCTCGACCGTGCCGGATGCGCTGACGGCAGCCACGG
Source organism: Rhodobacterales bacterium (assembly GCA_038231395.1). GTDB lineage: Bacteria > Pseudomonadota > Alphaproteobacteria > Rhodobacterales > Rhodobacteraceae > Stagnihabitans. The sequence continues at coordinate 10,292 of JBBRLL010000021.1, read as the reverse complement.
CCATCTGTCAGGGCACGCCGCTGCGCGCCGAGATTGAAGCGCGTGCGCCGGGCCAATTGGCGGAGGTGACCAACCGGGCGGCGGCGTCGGTCGCGGCGCGGTTTGGTCAAGGGCCGATTTCCCAGCCGATGCAGGCCTTGATCGTGACGGCAAGGCGGCACCGGGCTGCCTGAGACACCGGATTGCGCGAGACACCGGGCTGCCTGAGACACCGGGCTGCCTGAGACACCGGGCTGCCTGAGACACCGGGCCGCTTGCGCCACGGGGCTGCCTGACACACCGGCCTGCTTCACGCCCGACGGGGCGAGCGGACTGGCAGACCTTGCCTTGCGCATCCTGATCCCCATCTGTAGGGTGCCCGCAAAATATGGGGGTGCTGGCGCGTCGTGGGATGGGCTGGGCTAACCTGCCTGATCTGAAGGAATGACCGATGTTCGTGACTGCCGCTTACGCTCAGACGGCGGGTGCCGCTGGTGGCTCTGCTGGTCTTGGCCAGTTTGTTATCCTTCCTGTCATTTTCGGCATCATGTACTTTCTGCTGATCCGGCCCCAGCAGAAGAAGATGAAAGAGACCAAGGCGATGATCGAGGCCGTGCGGCGCGGTGATGAGGTGCTGACCGGCGGCGGGATCATCGGCAAGGTCACCAAGGTGGGCGAAGATGGCGTGCTGGAGGTCGAGATTGCACCCGGCGTCAAGGTCAAGGTCGCCAAGCAGACCATCGCTTCGGTGATGTCCAAGACCGAACCTGCGGCGTCCTGAGGTTTAAATGCAGCTGTCCACTCCCCTTTGGAAACGCCTTCTCATCTGGGCGATTGTCGTGGCCGGTCTTGTCATGGCCGTGCCCAACCTGTTCTATTCCCGGGTCGAAACCCACAACGACGCGCTGACGGCGATTGCCAAGGCGGGCGGCACCGCCACGGCGGAGCAGACGGCGGCAGTGGCGGTTTGGCCGTCGTGGCTGCCCGCAAACCTCGTCAACCTTGGCCTTGACCTGCGGGGCGGCGCCCATTTGCTGGCAGAGGTCAAGTTGGCGGATGTCTACAAGCAGCGCATGGATTCGATGTGGCCCGAGGCGCGCGATGCGCTGAAGGATGTCCGCGACGCGACCGGCCCGGTGAAGCGCGCGGCGGCCCCCGATGGCACCCTGCGGATCACCATCACCAATAAGGATGGCATTCCGGCCGCGGCGGCAAAGCTGCAAAGCCTGAACTCCAACGTCAGCACGCTGACCGGGGCCGGGCAGAAAACCCTGAACGTGGCGATTGACGGTCAGGATCTGGTGGTGACCCTCAGCGATGCCGAAAAGGCCGCGACCGACAACCGCACCATGCAGCAATCGCTGGAAATCATCCGTCGCAGGGTGGATGCGGCGGGCACCCGGGAGCCTTCGATCCAGCGGCAAGGTGCCGACCGGATTTTGATCGAGGTGCCGGGGATCGGCTCGGCGGAAGAGCTGAAAGCGATCATCGGCACCACGGCGAAGCTGACCTTCAACACGGTGGTCGGCCAGACGTCGGACAAGAATGCGGCGGCAGGCGTTGGCAACGTGGTTTTGCCCGCCAGCGACCGCCCGGGTCTGTTTTACACGGTTGAAGAAGCGCCGGTGGTGTCCGGCGACAATCTGGTGGACGCGCAACCGTCATTTGACCAGAACGGCAGGCCTGCGGTCAATTTCCGTTTTGACACCACGGGCGCGCGCAAGTTTGGCGAATATACCGGTGCCCATGTGAACCAGCCCTTTGCCATCGTGCTGGACAAACAGGTGATTTCGGCACCGACCATCCAGACCGCCATCACCGGCGGCTCGGGGATCATCACCGGCAACTTCACGGTGGAGGGATCGACCAACCTCGCCGTGCTGCTGCGGGCGGGTGCCTTGCCCGCCGCGATGGGTTTTCTGGAAGAGCGCACGGTCGGCCCGGAATTGGGCCAGGATTCGATTGATGCCGGCAAGGTTGCGGCCATCGTCGGCATGTGCGCGGTAGGCGTGTTCATGCTGGCAAGCTACGGCATCTTCGGCCTTTTTGCGGATGTCACGCTGGTGATTTCGATGGGGATCATTTTTGGCATCCTGTCGATGATCGGCGGCACGCTGACCCTGCCGGGGATCGCCGGGTTGGTGCTGACCATTGGCACGGCGGTTGACGCCAACGTGTTGGTTTTTGAACGCATACGCGAAGAACTGCGCCACGCCAAAACGCCGGCAAGGGCGATTGAGCTGGGCTATGAACGCGCGATGAGCGCCATCGTTGACGCCAACGTCACCACGCTGATCACCGCCATCGTGCTCTACTTCTTTGGCGCGGGCCCGGTGCGCGGTTTTGCGGTGGCCTTGGGGATCGGCATCATCACCTCGGTCTTCACGGCCCTTTACGTGACGCGGATGATAATCCAATTCTGGTTCAACTGGCGCAAGCCAAAGACGCTGATCGTATAGGGAAAACATCATGGCATGGCGTTTGCGACTGGCACCCGAACATACGACCTTCGACTTCTTCAAACACCAATGGATCACCTTTGGCGGCTCGATGTTCCTGATGATCATGTCTTTCGTGTTTTGGGGCGTGATGGGGCTGAACTTCGGCATCGACTTCAAAGGCGGCACCACGATCCGCACCGATTCTGCCGCGGTGATTGATACCGCACTGTACCGGGCCACGCTGGACAAGCTGGTCTTGGGCGACGTGGCGATCAACGAGGTGTTTGATCCAAGCTTCCGCGCCGATCAGCATGTGGCAGCGATCCGGCTGTCGGCCCCCAAAGGGCAAGAGCAGATCAGCGACGACGGGTTGAAAGCGGTTCAGGGCGCTTTGGTGGCCATGGACCCCAAACTGAAGATTGTTTCGATGGAGACGGTGGGGCCAAAGGTTTCCTCCGAACTGGTGTGGTCCTCGTTTGAGGCGCTGGCTGCAACCTCGTTCGGGATTATGGCCTATATCTGGCTGCGGTTCGAATGGCAGTTTGCCTTGGGCGGCGTGTTGGCGCTGCTGCATGACGTGTTCATCACGGTGGGGATTTTCGCGCTGTTCCAGATCAAGTTTGACCTGACCATCGTGGCGGCGCTGTTGACGATTCTGGGATATTCGATCAACGACACCGTGGTGGTGTTTGACCGGCTGCGGGAAAATCTGATCAAATACAAGACGATGCCACTGAAAGACGTGATGAACCTGTCGGTGAACGAAACCTTGAGCCGAACTTTGGCAACATCGCTGACCACGTTGATTGCGGTCGGTTCGATGCTGGCTTTGGGCGGCGACGTGATCCGGGGCTTTTCGTTCGCGATTTTTATGGGCATCATCCTTGGCACCTATTCCTCGGTCTTCGTGGCCAAGAACCTGGTGCTGTTCCTTGGTCTGGACCGGTCGGACAAGGCCAAAAAGACCGGCAAAGGGGCGGACCACGAGTTCGCCAACGTTGATGCCTGACATCCGGCTGACCGAGATCACCTATGGAACGGCGCTTGCCATCGAAGGCTATGGGCCGGGCTTTTTTCGGGTCGGCAAGCATGTGCTGCGCGGCACCTGTCTGGTGACGCCGTGGGACGCAGGGCCTTGGGGCGGCATGGGCGATTGGGTGGCACCTTTGACGCTTGCGGGGCGGATTGACGTGCTGATCGTGGGAACCGGGGCGGAGATTTCCCATGTGCCACCGGAGTTTCGCGCAGCCTTGGAAGAGGCGGGGATCGGGGTCGAGGTGATGAACTCTCCCGCCGCGGCACGGACCTACAACGTGCTTCTGGGGGAAGGGCGGCGGATTGCTGTCTGCCTGACACCGGTCTGAAGGGCCCGGCATGGGCAAATTGCCCATCCTACCTTGGTCAAAATACGCGGCATGTGGCTACGGTAGGATGGGCAATCTGCCCATGCAGCGCCTTCAGCTTTTTGGGCGCTCCCGCCACCAGTCTTGAACCTGCAATCCCCAATAGGTGAGTTGGGCCACGGCAAGACCCGCAGGACCGCCGGCATAGGACAGACCCCATGGCGCGAACAACTTGATCCGGTCAGTTTGCCCAAGGATCGCCTCGGCCAGGATTTTCCCGGCAATGGCGCTGGTGTTCAGCCCATGGCCGCCGAAGGCAGTGATGTGCCAGACATCAGGTTGCAGCAGGCCCACTTGCGGCATCAGATGGCGGGCGTAAGCCATCAATCCGGACCACGCGAGGTCGGTTTTCAGCGGGGCCAGTTGGGGGTAAACCTCCAGCATTGCCTTGCGCAACTCTTGCGCCACACCTTCGGCGGAGGCCGCGCGGGTGGTGATCCGGCCGCCCCACAACAGGCGTTGGCCCCCCTCCACCAACCGATAATAGTCTGACGCGCGGCGGTCATCCAGCACGGCTGCCCGGGTTTTGATCGTGGCTGCCAACAGGTCAGGGGCTGCTTTTGTCAGCATCATATAGGTGGCGATCGGCAGAACAGCGCGTTTGAGGCGCGGGATCAGCGGGCCGGTATAGCCGCCGGTGGCAAAGACTGCACGTTTGGCGGTGATGATGCCCGCAGGCGTGCGTATGCGTTTTTGCGGACCCAAGGTCACACCAGTTGCTGGCGAGTTTTCAAAAATCCGGCCGCCAAGGCGTTCGACCTCACGCGCAAGTGCGCGCAGGTAATTGAGCGGATGGATGTGGAACGCGTTGGGGTCTTCCAGCCCGTGGTGGTAGCGGGTGGTAGCCAGACGGTTCTGGATGGCCTGTCGGTTCAGGTAGGTCACTTCATAGCCATAGTCGCGGGCGAACTGGTCGGCATAGATGTGCAGATCGGCCACCGCATCAAAGCGCCGCAGGTTCAGCAGTCCGGGGATCGGGTCAGCCTCACCTATGCCCAACGTGGTGATATGGCTGCGCAGGCGTTCAACGCCTTCGATGGTCAGGCGGTGCAGGACGCGGGCCTGTTCGGGGCCGACGTTGGCCTCGATCGCGGCGCTGCCACAGGCGAAAGCCGGGGAGACGATGCCGCCGTTGCGTCCCGAAGCGCCGAAACCCACCGAATGAGACTCCACCACCGTGACTGCAACCCCCTCTCGCGCCAGTTCCAGCGCCGTGGTCAGGCCCGCCAACCCACCGCCGACGATGACGGTATCGGTGTCATGCGGGCCGGTCAGCGTCGGGCGAATGGTCTGGTCGGTCCGGGTGGCCGCGTAAAAGGTGGCGGGATACATCAGGCGTCAAGCTCGATCCACACAGGTACATGGTCGGAGGGTTTGTCGCGGCCCCTGACTGCCTTGTCGATACCCGCATCCACCAGCAGATCGGCCGCTTGCGGCGACAAAAGCAGGTGGTCGATCCGTATCCCGTTGTTACGCTCCCAAGCGCCCCGTTGGAAATCCCAGAATGTGTAAAGGCCGGGGTTTTGGTTGCGGGCGCGAAGGGCGTCGGTCAGGCCAAGGTTCAAGAGGCGCTGGTAGGCCTCTCGCGTTTGGGACAGGTATAGCGCGTCGGTCAGCCAGTCTTTCGGGTTGGCGGCGTCCTCTGCCTGCGGGATGACGTTGTAATCACCGCACAGGACCAAAGGCTCCTCCGTCCCCAGAAGCGCCCTGGTGCGGGCCAGCATCCGGTCCAGCCACGCCAGTTTGTAGTCGTATTTCGGCCCCGGCGCGGGGTTGCCGTTCGGCAGATAGAGCCCGCAAACCCGCACCGGACGTTTGCCCATCACGGTGGCTTCGATCCAGCGGGTCATCTCGTCGGCATCGTCGCCGGGCAGGCGTCGGGTGACATCCTCCAGCGGCAGTTTCGACAGGATCGCCACGCCGTTGAACCCCTTCATGCCATGGGTTTCAACCCGATACCCCAAGGTTTCAAACGGTTCACGCGGAAAGGCCTCGTCAACGGATTTGATCTCTTGCAGGCAGGCGACATCGGGTTGCGCCTCGTCGACCCACTCCAGCACGGCTTCGATCCGGGCTTTGATGCCGTTGATGTTGTAGGTGGCGATTTTCATGGGGTGCTGCTCCTGTGCGCCCCTTGTTAGCGGGTCATACGGCGATTGTCACCAGAGCGGCCTGCAGCCACAAGTCGTCAAGCGCGTCAATTTCGGCGGGGTCGAACCGGGTTGCAGCCTCCCAATAGCGGCCCGACGGGACGTAGTAGTTCAGCGCCGCCTCGCGCGACAGGGCTTCTGCGGCCAGTACGCGGTCGTAAGGGGCCGGACGCAGGTCAAGAGCTTGCCTGTCGGCGCGCGGAAAGACGAGGCGTGAGGGCAGGGTGGACAGGTTCACCATCGCGCACCCCTGCATGGCGGCGAGGATCATCAGGCGGGCAGATTTCGCCTCCAGACTGCGCAGGGTGATATCGGCGCGCAAGGGGTCCGGGGTGCCAGTGCCGTAGAAATGGGTCGCGCCGAAGGCGGGATAGTGCATGTCGCATCCCAAGGTGGCTATCACCTGCGGCTTCAGGGCGGCCAGCATCCAGTACGCGGTGGTGAAGGCCATGGTGCCACCGGCATAGACAAAGCCGCCATAAAGGTTTTGCGCGGGCACGAAATCTTCTTGCAGGATCAGGCGTTTGGGGGCCGAAATGGACACCGGGCGGCGGCTTTCGGGAAAGTCCCACGGGGCCACCAGATCGTCCCAGTCGTCGCGGATCCGCCAGGCGTTGTTGATGGCTGTGATGTGGTCGAACGGCGCCCGCGACCAGTCGCGCGCAGCGATGGCATTTGGGGCAGAGCCGAGCATGAGGGCATTGCGCATAAGGAGACCTCCGTTTCAGAGGAGGGAGTTAGGCCGATCATAGGGAAAGGCCAGAGCCAGGCAAAAGGTAGGCTAAAGGTGATCCGGCGGACTACAGCGAAAACGAGGTGCCGCAGCCGCAGGACGAAAGGGCATTGGGATTCTCGATCACGAAACGCGCGCCGATCAATTCGGCGGAAAAGTCGATCACAGCGTTGGACAGGTAGGGCAGGGACACGCTGTCCACCAGAACTTTTTGCCCGTCCTTCTCCAGCACCAGATCGTCGGCAGCCGGATCGTCCAGCTTGATATCATATTGAAAGCCCGAACATCCGCCACCTTCGACCGCGACCCGCAGAGACTTTTGCTGGCCGGTCAGATGCGCAATCTCTGCCAGACGGGCAAAGGCGCGGTCGGTGACATGGGGCGGCAGGGTAAGGTTCATGGGCGGATCTCCTTGAAACACCAAGATAGGCGCAGGGGCCGCCCGGTTCAAGCGCTGATGGGGTGCTGCGCGGACACGCTGTGTTGTCACCCCGCCTGTCTGGGGCAAGGTGACGGCTTTGGCCCGTTCCCTTTGCATGTGTACCTTTGGAAATACCCCAAGGGTATTCCGCTGCGTGCCACGAAGATCCCGCCAGCGGGTGGCGTGAAACCCCGCTTCCTAAGTGGAGGCTTTGGCAGGCTTTGGTCGCAATGGGCTGGCCTTGAGTATCCGGCGCAGTATAGACTTTGGCAAAAGATTGTGAGGTCGGATGCTCGCCCCGTTTGCCTGTGACCCGGACCGCTCGCGTGGGCGGATGAACCATGAAGGATTGTCATCCTTCCGCTCGCCCTTTCAGCGTGACCGCGACCGGATCATCCATTCCAGCGCGTTCCGCAGGCTCAAGCACAAGACGCAGGTGTTTGTCGAACACGAGGGCGATTATTACCGCACCCGGCTGACCCATACGATAGAGGTGGCGCAGGTGGCGCGCACCATCTCTGGCGTCTTGAACCTGAACACCGATCTGGCCGAGGCGGTGGCTTTGGCGCATGATCTGGGCCACACACCGTTTGGCCACACCGGTGAGGACGCGATGGAGCGGTTGATGGCGCCGTTTGGCGGCTTTGACCATAACGCGCAGGCGTTGCGGATCGTCACGCGGCTGGAGCGGCATTATGCCGATTTCGACGGGCTGAACCTGACATGGGAGACGCTGGAGGGCATCGCCAAGCACAATGGCCCCCTGCGCGGACCTTATGCCGACGAAAAGCACGCGGGGCCTTTGCCCTACGCCTTGGCGGAGGTGAATGCCGCCTGGAACCTTGAACTGGACACTCATGCCAGTGCCGAGGCGCAGGTGGCAGCGATTGCCGATGACGTGGCCTATTCGCACCACGATCTGCATGACGGGTTGCGCTCCGGTCTGTTCACCGAATCGGACCTGATGGAACTGCCGGTGACCGGACCGGCCTTTGAAGAAGTTGACAGGCTTTATCCGGGTCTGGACAAGATGCGGCGCAGGCACGAGGCGTTGCGACGGGTGTTTGGCCGGATGGTGGAGGATGTGATCGCCGTGGCGCAGAACCGGCTGTCCGCCGCGCAACCTAAATCGGTGGAGGATATCCGGCATTTGGGCATGACGGTGATCCGCTTTTCAAAACCGCTGTATCAGGAGTTGAAGGTGATCCGCGCGTTCCTGTTTCACCGGATGTACCGCGCCCCCTCTGTCATGGCAGAGCGTGCCCGGGTGACGCAGGTGATTGACGGGCTGTTCCCGCTGTTTCTGGCCGATCCGGGGCTGTTGCCTGTGGAATGGCAGGCGGATGTCAGCGCGGTGCGGGGCGATACCGAACTGGCCCGCATCGTGTGCGATTATGTGGCGGGGATGACCGACCGCTTTGCCTTGCAGGAGGGCGAGCGGTTGCTGGGCGGCGGCTTTGTAGCCTCACCGCTCTAAGGTTGCGCTCGGCTCTTTCGATCAAAACGGGAAGCAAGGCTTTGCCGCCCGCGCCGGGTTTTCGATGAACAGATGAATCAGGCGTCAGGACTTTTTGAACGCCAGAAGCCAAAGAGTTACCAGCCCCAATGACAACAGCATGTTCCATGAGGCCATCGAGAGGGAAAGCATCTGCCACGCCACCTGATCGCATTTGACGACGGGCGCGGCCATCAGTTGGGCCGTCAGGTCCTTTGCCGAGATGCCCGCGATGGAGCCGGAGGTGCAGGTGGTGGGGCCTTGCCACCAATGACGCTCCACCCCGGTATGGTAAGCGGCGATTGCGGCGGTGCACAGGGCTGCGGCGGCACCGGCAAGGGGCAGGAGGCGGGCGAGGATGGTCTTGGGGATCAGCAGGGCCAGCACGCCGATCCCGATTGCCGCCGCATGTGGCCAGCGTTGCAACAGGCACAAATGGCACGGGGCAAGGCCGCCGATGTATTGAAAGGCGAAAGCCCCACCAAGGGCCGCGACGGAGCCTAAGGTAGCAATACTGAGGGCTTGGCTGCGGGTGGTAACACGGATCCGAGTGCTTACGGCGGGCAGGGTGCGGGCGGCGGCAACGGCGGTGCCAAAGACAGCCATGACCGCGACAAAGAACAGGATGGCGAGAAAGGGGGGCATTGGAACCTCAAAGATAGGATTTCGCCAGCCAAGCGATCACCGCCACCACGATCACGATCAGGGCCACGGTGGCAAGCCGCTTGCGGATCAACTCTGCGATAGGCTCACCATAGCGGGCCAGAGCCCAGCCGAGGACGAAGAATTTGGCACCTCTCGCCACGACAGCGGCGACAATGAACAGGGGCAGGCTGAAGTTGATGGCCCCCGCCAGGATGGTCACCACCTTCATGGGCGGCAGGTGGGCTATGCCAGAGGTGATCAGCAACAAAAGGATTGTACCGGTGCCGGTTTGCGCCTTCAGCGCGGCAAACGCGGGCATGGCGTGCCAGAAGTTCAGGACCGGCACGGCAATCAGATCAAAGAGGTAGTGGCCGATCATCCAGCCGAAGATGCCGCCTATGACCGAGGCAATCGCTGCAATGGCCGCGTAGCGCAGCGCGCGTTCGGGGCGGGCCAGACACATCGGCAGGAAGATGATTTCGGCAGGCAGCGGAAAGACCGAGCTTTCCACGAAGGCCACCACCGCCAGAACCGCAGCGGCGCGGGGCGAGCGGGCTTCGGTCAGCAAGCGTTGGGTCAGGCGTTCGAACATGGTGCCCCCGGTGCGCCCGGTCCGGCGACTTTGCTGGCTTTGGCGGGTTTGAGCGGCGAGGTCAAGGCCATGATGGGGCGATGCAGGTTGCTGCGGAGGAGGTTGCTGCGGAGGAGGTTGAGACGGGGTGAAAGTTGGGACGTGGTGAAGATTTGCGTGCGGTGGAGGTTGGGACAGGGTCGGGGTTGGGACGGGGCAGAGTTTGGGACGGGGCGAAGGTTGGGACGGGGTGGAGGTTGGGACGGGGCGAAGGTTGGGACGGGGCGAAGGTTGGGAGGGGGTGGAGGCTGGGAGGTAATCCCCCCCGAAAGTAGGGGGCTGTATAAGTAGAATTTTCTCGGCAAGATGCATGAGGAGATTCAGATGAAGACGAGCAGATACACGGAACCTCAGATTCTCGCGATCCTGCGCCAAGCCGAAGGCGGTGTGCCGG
>JBBRLL010000020.1:0-72254 GCA_038231395.1 Rhodobacterales bacterium | reverse complement strand
TTTTCCAGCTACAGATCGTCGCTTCCGCAAACAACCCGCCGCCGTCACCGCAACTTCCGCTTCGGTGAGCCGCTGTTTAGGCCCCAACTCCAAATTCAGCAAGTGAAAAAATGAACAACCGTCGCATTTTGTTCGTAAAGCACGATTTCCTATATAAATCCGTTGTTTGGCGCAACTATCGACATGAAACGCCCGGCAGGCGCGACAGAAAATCACGCGGATCGCCATCAGTCTTGCGCCCGCCGGGATGGAATCGCTGCGCTAAACCGGCAGCAAGCTTTGCACCCCGTTGCGGTAGACCCGAACGGCGAGCAGCCCTACCAGCAAAACGGCATAGGTCAGCACTTCTGTCGTATAGACCTTGCCGATCATCAGGAAGTGGATCATCCCCAGCCCGGTTGCCAGATAGGCCAGCTTGTGCAACCGGTTCCAGTTCTTCGCCCCCAACCGCCGGATCATCCCGTTGTTCGAGCTTATTGCCAGCGGGATCAGCAGCAATAGCGCTGACATGCCGATCAGGATATACCAGCGCTTGATCAGGTCCGGCAGGATCTGACTCCAGCGAAACCCCATATCAATGCTGAGCCAGGCGCTGAAGTGCAGCACCACATAGGCAAAGGCCACCAGGCCGAACTGTCTGCGGAACCGCAACAGGTTCAAACCTACCCACCGCAGCGGGCTGATGAACAGCGTGGCTATCAGCAGCCGCACCGCCCATAGGCCAAGGCCCCATTCAATCCCGCGCACCGGGTCGATCGCGTTCAACCCGGTGTAGATAACCCAAAGCGCGGGCAGCACCCCGATCACATAGATGACCCAGGTCGGCACGCGCTTCAGTGCGCGGTTGATCTCGTCCAGCATCAGTAGAACTTTGCCAGATCCATGCCAGCGTAAAGGCTCGCGACTTGATCCCCATAGCCGTTGAACTTCAGCGTATCCTGACGTCCGGCCAACAAGCCCGCACCGATCCGACGTTCGGATGCCTGGCTCCACCGCGGATGATCGACCTGAGGGTTCACATTGGCATAAAAGCCGTATTCGTTGGCCGCCAGCATGCTCCACGTGGTCTGCGGCATCTTGTCGGTCAGGGTGATCTTCACAATCGCCTTCACACCCTTGAAGCCATATTTCCACGGCGTCACCAGACGGATCGGCGCACCGTTCTGGTTGGGCAGCGGTTTGCCATAAATCCCGGTCGCAATCAGCGTCAGCGGGTTCATCGCCTCGTCCAGCCGCAGCCCTTCACGATAGGGCCATTCCAGCGTATCAGACTTCTGCCCGACCATCTCCTCCGGGCGAACCAGAGTTTCAAACGCGACATATTTGGCAGAGGGTTGCACCCCAAGCTTGCCCAGCAGCGCCGAAAGCTGGAAACCCTGCCACGGGATGATCATCGACCACGCCTCGACACAGCGGAAACGGTAGATGCGTTCCTCTATCGGCAGACCGGCAATCAGGTCGCCAAGGTCATAATCGCCCGGCTTGTCCACCAAGCCATCGACCTTCACCTTCCACGGCGTGGTTTTCAAAGTTCCGGCATTGGCGGCAGGGTCTTCCTTGCCGGTGCCGAATTCGTAGTAGTTGTTGTAGCCAGAGATTTCTTGCAGTGAATTCGGTTTGTCATCCGTCGAATACTTGCTTTTGGCCAAAGCCGGAGAGGCCAGCAACGCAGCCCCCGCCGCAATGATCTGACGGCGGGTCAGAAAGCGGGCTTCCGGGGTCACATCGGACCACCGAAGATTGGTCTTGAACGTCATGCGCAGCTCCTGTCATGCCAATAAGGCGGATGATTTGGCAGCTGTCCTAGGGTTCGGTCGGCAGCAACCACAGCATACAATACGCAGGACGGAGTGAAGCGTTTCACACTTTTCGATCACATACTTGTGATGGAGGTTGACCTATCAGTCACCGCCAGAGGGATCAGTGGCGCCCTGACCGCGGCCAAAAGAAAAGTAACTAGTATGATCAATGACTTGGTCGGCAAAAGCCTACCGACCAAGCAGGCAAGCGCCGGTATGGGTTGAGGTCATGTCAAGCCCTCAGCCCACCGGCCAACGTGCCCCAACTCTCCGTTTGTGAGCAGCGTGATGCACGGAAAAATACAGACCGAACCGACACAGCAAAATCACGCAAGTCTTTTAGCCGATCGAGTTCCGGGGGAAAACACAACGAACGTCACCGCTCGCGAAGTTCTGGCTATGGTTCACGGGACCATTTCTGCCCCGGCAAAGCACCAGCATCAGCATCAGCATGAAACCGAACCCGCTGCGGCAAAGCCAAAAATGGCCAGCCCAAATCAGGCGCGCGCAGATCTATCCGACAACTCACGCGCGCCAGCTTTGGTCAATGGTAGCGTGGGCTGTCGGCTCATGTTGCCCCAACCCGACAAAAGAGGGGCCGAAGCCCCCCTCCCTTAATGCACCACATGGGGCATCGTTCGCTCGCGGCTTGATGGGACCAGCCGGTCGCCAATCAGCAACCCGCCGATCCCCGCCGTAACCATCACGGTCGATCCATCCAGCACATCGCCCGCCAGCAGCATTTGCGCCAGTTGATCCTGCAAGTTCCGCTGGATCACGCGCTTCAACGGCCGTGCGCCGTAAACCGGATCGTAGCCCTCATCCGCCAGCCACTGCTTGGCGGCCGCGTCCAGTTCCAACACGATCTTGCGCCCCGCCAACCGCGCCTCCAGCTTTCGCAACTGTATTTCGACAATCGCGCCCATATCGGCCCGGGCCAACCGTTCAAAGATGATCGTCTCGTCCAGCCGGTTGAGGAATTCCGGCCGGAAATGCGCCCGCACCGCCTCCATAACCTCCGCCCGTGCCCGGGTCGGATCAGCGCCTTCCGGCAACTGGCTTAAGGAGTAAGCCCCGAGGTTTGACGTCAGGATAATCAGCGTCTGCTTGAAGTCCACCGTCCGCCCCTGACCATCGGTCAGAACGCCATCGTCCAAGACCTGCAACAGCACGTTGAACACGTCCGGATGCGCTTTTTCCACCTCGTCAAACAGCACAACCTGATAAGGCCTGCGCCGCACCGCCTCGGTCAGCACGCCACCTTCGTCATAGCCGACATAGCCGGGCGGCGCGCCGATCAGCCGCGACACCGCGTGCTTTTCCATGAACTCGCTCATGTCGATCCGCACCATGGCACTGTCATCGTCAAACAGATATTCGGCCAGCGCCTTGGTCAGTTCCGTCTTGCCGACACCCGTTGGCCCCAGGAACAGGAATGACCCCAAAGGCCGCCCTTCATCGTTCAGGCCCGCCCGTGCCCGCCGGACCGCATTGGCCACCGCCGTCACGGCAGCGCGTTGGCCGACAACCCGCTCGCCCAGCTTATCCTCCATCGCCAGCAGCTTTTCCTTTTCACCCTCTAGCATCCGGGAAACTGGAATCCCGGTCCAGCGTTCGACAACCTCGGCAATCTGCTCGGGACGCACGGCCTCGGCGACCAAAGCTTCACCCTCGCGGGCCTCCGCCTCTGCCAACTGCTTCTCCAGCGCCGGAATCCGGCCATACTGCAACTCGCCCGCCTTGGCAAAATCGCCGTCGCGCTTGGCACTTTCCAACTCGGCACGGCTACGGTCCAGTTGCTCCTTGATCTCGCGCGCTTTTTCCAGACTGTCGCGCTCGTTCTGCCAGGTCGCCGTCATTGACGCGGACTGTTCTTGCAAGTTGGCCAATTCTTTTTCCAACCGCTCCAGCCGGTCTTTGGACGCGGCGTCATCTTCCTTCTTCAACGCCTCGGCTTCGATCTGCAATTGCAGGATCTGGCGGTCCAGCGCGTCCAGTTCTTCGGGCTTGCTGTCCACCTCCATCCGCAGACGCGAGGCCGCTTCGTCCATCAGATCAATCGCCTTGTCCGGCAAAAAACGGTCGGTGATATAGCGATGGCTCAACGTCGCGGCAGCCACCAGGGCCGAGTCCGCAATCCGCACCCCGTGGTGCAGCTCATACTTTTCCTTGATGCCGCGCAGGATGCTGATGGTATCCTCAACCGTCGGCTCAGACACCATCACCGGCTGGAAACGCCGGGCCAAGGCCGCATCCTTTTCAACATACTTGCGGTATTCGTCCAGCGTGGTGGCACCCACACAATGCAGATCACCCCGCGCCAAAGCCGGTTTGATCAGATTTGCCGCATCCATCGCGCCATCTGACTTGCCCGCGCCAACCAAAGTGTGCATCTCGTCAATGAACAGGATGATCTCGCCGTCGGCAGCGGTGATCTCGTTCAACACGGCCTTCAACCGCTCTTCAAACTCGCCGCGATATTTGGAGCCTGCGATCAAAGCGCCCATGTCCAAAGCCATCAGCTTTTTATTCCGCAAACTCTCCGGCACGTCGCCGTTGACAATGCGCAGGGCCAACCCTTCAGCAATCGCCGTCTTGCCCACCCCCGGCTCGCCAATCAGCACCGGGTTGTTCTTGGTCCGCCGCGACAAAACCTGCATCGTGCGGCGAATTTCATCGTCCCGGCCAATGATCGGGTCGATCTTGCCCTCTGCTGCAGCTTCGGTCAGATCGCGTGAGTATTTCTTCAGCGCGTCATAGCCTTCCTCGGCACTCGCCGAGTCCGCCGTCCGCCCTTTGCGGATGTCGTTGATCGCCCCGTTCAATTTTTGTGCCGTGATGGCACCGGCATCCAATGCCTCTTTGGCTTTCGAGGCGACCATGCACAAAGCCATCAAAATCCGTTCTACCGGAACAAAGCTGTCGCAAGCCTTTTTGGCAACCTTCTCCGCCTCGTCCAGCACCCGCGCCAAAGCAGGGTCCATGAACGGTTGCGCATCGCCGCTTACCTTCGGCAGCTTGGCCAAGGCCAATGTCAACGCCTCAACCACCCGCGCCGGTTCGCCACCTGCACGCCGGATCAGATTGGCCGACAGCCCCTGATCGTCATCCATCAACGCTTTCAACAGATGCTCCGGGGCCAACCGCTGATGGCTTTCCCGCATCGCTATGGTCTGTGCCGCTTGCAAAAACCCGCGCGACCGTTCGGTGAATTTCTCAAGGTTCATGGTCATCTCCCGTTGCAGCACCGCCCAAACGCCCAATGATGGCACGTCCGCCGCAGCCCTCCCTACACTTGGGGCGCCAGACCCCCCGATGCAAGATTGCCACAACGTCGCAGCGTGGATTTTGCTGGGGTCTGTGATAGGGCTGATCCCGACAGAGGAGACTGCCGTGGATCAGGACAAGCTGCGGGCAGAGGCCCTTGCAATGGGTTTCTCTGCCCTTGGCATCTGCGCGCCCGATGCCATCCCGCTGGCCGTGCCGCGTCTGCGCACCTTCCTCGAGGCGGGATATCACGGCCAGATGGCGTGGATGGCCGACCGGGAGCCGTGGCGCGCCAACCCCGCAGCCCTGTGGCCCGAGGCGAAATCAGTCATCATGCTGGCAGAGGTTTACACGCCTCCGGACCTTTCCGGCCTGACGCAACACTCGCACGGCGTCATCTCCAGCTATGCCCAAGGCAAAGACTACCATGATCTGGTGAAACGCCGCCTCAAGCGCCTTGGCCGCTGGCTGCTGGATCAGACCGCGAAGGCTGGCGAAGACTGTCAGATCAAGGTCTTTGTCGATACCGCGCCAGTGATGGAAAAGCCCTTGGCCCAAGCTGCGGGCCTCGGCTGGCAAGGCAAGCACACCAACCTTCTGTCGCGCAATCTGGGCAACTGGTTCTTCCTTGGTGCCATCTTCACCACGCTGGACCTGCCTCGCGACCAACCCGAAACCAGCCATTGCGGCACCTGCACTGCCTGCCTTGATGCCTGCCCGACCAATGCCTTCCCGGCCCCCTATCAACTGGACGCGCGCCGCTGTATTTCTTATCTGACCATCGAGCACAAAGGCCCCGTTGACGCAGACCTGCGCCCCCTCCTCGGCAACCGTATCTATGGCTGTGACGATTGCCTCGCCGCCTGCCCGTGGAACAAATACGCCGTTGCCGCCACAGAGATCGGCTACCAGCCCAAAGTCGGCCTCCCGGAACTGGCTGACCTCGCCAGCCTTGATGACGCGGCCTTCCGCCAACGCTTCGCAGGATCGCCCATCAAACGCATCGGGCGTGACCGCATGGTCAGGAACGTACTTTACGCCATCGGCAATTCCCAAAACCCCGCCCTGATCCCGACAGCCCAAAGCCTGACCACAGATCCCGACCCCGCCGTGCGGGATGCTGCCCGTTGGGCCATCACCCGCCTGACCTGAACCAAACACCCCGCCCAATCCCAAGCGGCTTGACTCAGGCGCACAGCCCTCCTAGCACTCGCGCTCCCTCAACGCCCAAACGATAGGAAACACCATGTCGGTTGACCCGAAATACTGGACCGAAGCGACCGCCACCGGCGGTGGCCGCAATGGCGTGGCGAAACTCGCCGACGGCAAGCTGACGATCACCATGGCCTCGCCCAAAGAGCTTGGTGGCAATGGTCTGGGCCACAACCCCGAAGAACTTTTCGCCACCGGTTATGCCGCCTGCTATCTGGGGGCGATGCGCTTTGCCGCTTCGTCGGAAAAGCTGGGCACTGTACCTGACGCCGCCACCGTCACCGCCAAAGTTGGCATCGGCGGGCGGTCTGACGGCGGATTTGGCCTTGTGATCAAGCTGGAAGTGTCGCTGCCCGGTGTAGCCCCGGACGTTGCCGCCAAAATCGCTGAGCGCGGCCATTTCATCTGCCCCTACTCCAACCTGATCGCAGGCAATGTGAAGGTCGAAACCGCGCTGGTCTGACCCTACTGGCGTAAGGTTTGCCCATTACCCCACCTTACGCCAACTACAGACTTGCGGCCCAAAATCTAGGGAACAGAAACCACCGTTTCAAACCCGCCCCAGATCATCCGCTGCATATTGGCCGGGCTGTCCTTCATCATATCGGCCAGACGCGGATCGGCCATCACCTTGCCCATCACAGAATCCCGGTGCGCCCGGTCCCGGTAGGTCGAATAGGCGAAATACAGCACCTCCCCCGGCTCCAGCTTTACAGCCATCGGGAACGAGGTGACCTTGCCCTCCCGCACATCCTCGGCACGGCTTTCGACATAGGACAGCGCGCCATGCTCAAGCCAGACCGTCGCCGCGAGCTTTGCCCAAGCTTGATAATCCCCTTCGCGCGCCTGCAAGACCGGCATCACGTAAGCGTCCACATAAGCCATGATTTCCTCCCATGATGCAGATCAGCATAACACGCGCCTGCGACGTTGTCGTGAAGGAGGTTGCCCACGCCCAACGGGCTGTTAGGGTGAACTGAACCACAGGAGCCCCCATGCCAGACCGTCTCAAAGGCAAGATTGCCATCGTCTCGGGTGGTGCCACCGGCATCGGTGCCGCCGCCGTTCGCCTGTTTGTGGCCGAAGGGGCCGACGTCGGCATCATCGACCGAAATTCTGCCGCGGGACAGGCTTTGGCCTTCGAATTGGCCAGCCAAGGCAAACGTGTGGTGTTTGCCGCCGCCGACGTCAGCAAAACGGCAGAGGTTGTGGCGGCTGTGGCCAATATCACAGCCTCGCTTGGCCCGATCAGCGTGCTTTTCAACCATGCGGGCACCATCGTCGTGAAGCCCTTCATGGAGACGGAGGAGGAGGATTGGGACATGCTGTTCGCCGTCAACGTCAAATCCATGTACCTGATGACCCGCGCCGTTCTGCCGATGATGCTGGCGGCGGGCAAGGGCACCATCGTCTGCACCTCGTCGATCTCCGCCGTCTATGGCACCCCCAACGAAGTGCTTTACGACGCCACCAAAGGCGCTTGCCACATGTTCGCCCGCGCCATCGCCGTTGAATTCCGTGACCGTGGCATCCGCTGCAACGCCGTCTGCCCCGGGTTCATCGAAACCCCGCATGGCAACCGCGAGGTTGAGGCGCTGGCAGCCCTTGGCGTTGACGTGTCGGACGCTGCTGTGAAGGCCGCTCAAGGCCGGATGGGCAAACCCGAAGACATCGCCCGCGCCGCTTTATACCTGGCATCCGACGAGTCCGACTTCGTCAACGGCACGCAACTGTTCGTCGATAACGGCTTTTCGGCCGCTTAGCCCTCAAAGTTCTGCCCCGGCTGCCCCCATAGCGTCACGACCCAACCCAAAGGCCCGCCATGACCAATGCTCACTGGATTTACACCCAAACCGTCAAGACCTTTGCCGCCGGGGCCGAACCGCCGTTTGAGGATGCGTCGGAACTGATGGCCTCGTGGGGGGCTGTCTGGGGCATCGACAACGACGTGGGCAAAATCCGGTCGATCCTGATGCACCGCCCCGGGCCGGAGTTGAACGTCGTCGACCCCGCCAAGCGCCTGCCCGAAATAGGCAGCTTTGGCGATCCCGCCGTCGGCTGGTATTTTCAGTCCGACACCCCTCCGGACCTGCCCCTGATGCAGCGCCAGCACGACGGTTTCGTGGCCGCCCTGCAAGCTGAAGGGGTGGAGGTGCATTATATGGAGGGTGAGGCCGGTATTCGGCTGAAGCAGATCTACACCCGCGACCCGGTGATCATGGTCAAAGGCGGCGCCATCGTCTGCCGGATGGGCGCGCGCATCCGGCGTGGCGAGGAACTTGCCGTCACCCGCACCCTGGCCAAGATCGGCATCCCGATCCTGCGCACCATTTCCGGCAAAGGTGTCATGGAGGGCGGCAGCTTCGCCTGGCTGAACGACAAGACCTGCGCCATCGGGGTCGGTGTTCGGGTGAACCGTGAGGGTGCCGAACAGGTGGGAGAAGTTTTGCAACGTCAGGGCGTTGACCTGCTGATCGTTCCACTGACCGGCTACGACATCCACCTCGACGTATCGTTCCTGATGATCGACAAGGATTTGGCCCTCCTCAACCCGATGGGGCTGCCCTATTCCTTTCTGGAGGACCTGACTGCCCGTGGCATTCGGTATATTGAAACCGACCCCGGCGATGACCCGTGGATCGTGAACTCGCTTGCCATCGCTCCCGGCAAAGTTCTGATGCCTGAAGGGACCACGAACCGGACGCTGGACCGTCTGGCCGCTGCGGGAGTAAGCTGGACCACCGTGCCCTATGCCGCCAACCACAAGAACGGTGGTGGTTTGCATTGTTCCACCACCCCCTTGCGGCGGGATAGTCTGTAACGCTGGACCGCGAAGCTGGCCTACAAGACGGCGGGCGTGTCTTCAGGCTCCCGCGCCCAGATTGTGCCCATATTCGACGCAGCATGCCTTCAGCGCCGCAAGCATCGGCGCAAAGGCCGGATGACCTTGGCCCAGATCGTTCAAATTCCACAGGTCTTCCGTCAAATCGAAAAGCTGGGTGCTGCCGTCGCCATACCGGGCGAGCCGGTAGTTTCCCTTCCGGATAGACACGTTGTCATGTCGGAACGTCGGTATCACACGATCCGGATCTGACAGCCCCTCAATTTGGGGCCTAAGTGACCGCCCCAGTGTATGGTCCAGCGGTGGCAAAGCAGCGAAATCCAGAACGGTGGGTCCGACGTCCAGCAAAGCCACCGGATCGTCGATGACCTTGGGACCAGACTGGTCAGGGTCATAGATGATCAGGGGCACACCGGCTGACTGTTCCCAGAGCGTGCTTTTGTAGAACCGGTTGCGCGCGCCAAGCAGAAATCCATGATCGGACAGGATCACCACAACTGTGTTCGCGGCGAATCTGGAGGCCTGCAAAGCGTCCCAGACCCGACCCAGATGATAGTCGCCATGGCTTAGCCCGGCAAAGTAGTTGCGGACATTGTACCGCCAAAATGACAGATCGCCGTTCACCAGATCGGGCGTTTGCGGCATGATCTGGTCGGTATAGGCATGATCGTCGAACCCGTTTTGCCACGATGCGGGCATCTGGAAATGCGCCGGGTCATAGATGTCCTTGAACCGGGCCGGGGTGTAGCGCGGTCCATGAGGGCTGAAAAAACCGACCTCGCGGTAAAAGGGCTCCTCACGGTCAAAGGTCTGCAGGAAATTAATCGCGGAACTGGACGACTGCGCATCGTAGTAGATGCAATCGTCCTTTTCGTTGGTGGTTCCCCAACCACCGCGAATACCGTTGTACTTGCGTTTTTCGACGTCCGGCGGGAGGGAATTATCGTCGGTAAAGGTCTTTTGGTTGTCCGAATAGATCACTTTGTGAATATTGCGGCGCAGCGGTTTGTAGCCGTGGTGAACCTTGCCGCCAGAGGAGCAGAAATAGCCGGCCTCCTTCAACTTGTAGGACCAGATGTCCCTTGGCTTGATCCGCTCGAACACGTCGACAGTGTTGTCGAAGATACCCAGCTGATCCGGTGTGCGCGCCGACATGAAGCTGGCGCGAGAGGGGCCGCAAACCGGCACCTGACAATAGGCAGACTTGAATTGCGCCCCCTGCGCCACGATCCGGTCAAGGTTTGGCGTCTGCAGCCGTTCGCCAAACGCGGTCGAATACCTGTGATATGCGCCACAATCGTCAAAGCTTATCAGAAGTATGTTCTTTCTTGAGACCGCTGCCACTGACCCGCCTTCCAAAACCACACGCTTCGGCCACCAGACGGTAAAAGTCCAGCGTCCGTCTGGCCCGGGGCGCTGTTGTCTTACAGGCTTTGTTCGGGGTGTGGGCTATAAGCCTGTCAAGCGCCTGACGCCGACCGGCAGCGTTTCGAAGGGATACGCCGTCGCACACAGCATGGCCAAAGGAAAAAAGGCAGTTGCGCCGAAAGCCCGCTCACTTCGACCGGTTACTCCGCGCTATTCGCCGTCTTCAAGACGTATCCGCAGCTCTCTTAGCACGGGTAGAACGGCGCGGACGCGGTCTGCACCAAGAGCTTTCACAAGGTCGGCAATAAAGGGTGCAACGGATTGAACCGCAGCATCGCGGGCAGACCGGCCCGAGGGGCTGATGGCCACGAACTTTTGCCGCGCATCGTCCCAATCAGGGCGGATGTGGACATGGCCGGCCCATTCCAGCTTGGACAGGGTGTTGGTCATCGCCCCCCGTGTCACGTGAAAGGCCTTGGCCAGTTGGGCAGGCGTCCTTTCTTCCTGCACCCCGGCCAGATGGTTCAGCACTGAAAAGTGCGAAAGCTCCATCCCCTTCGGCAGGGCTTTGGAGATTCGGTGGCGGGCCAAAAGGTTTGCGGTCAGCAACTCGCCAAACAGCGAGACGGCAAGGTCCTCTGTACGCTCCGCCACGTCCCGGTCATTCATGGCTCCTCAAAGTCCCGGTCGTGGGTCAGAGAGGGCACGCGGCGGCGGGCTTCGGCAACCTGGTTCAGGTCAAGATCAACCAAGGTCACACCGGGTTCGGTCCCCGCATCGGCCAGGATTTCGCCCCAGGGGCCTACCGCCAGACTGTGGCCATGGGTGCGGCGGCCTTTGCCATTGGCCTCCGCATGGAAGCCGGTTTGCGCCGGGGCTAGGACAAAGGACCCGTTTTCGATGGCGCGGGCACGCAGCAACGTTTCCCAATGGGCAGCACCGGTGAGGTGGTTGAACGCCGCCGGAACCGTAATAATTTGCGCTCCGCCCTTGGCGAGGCGCCGATAGAGTTTCGGAAAGCGAACGTCATAACAGACAGTCAGCCCGATTTTGGCGGCAGGCATGTCGGCAATGACCGCCTGCCTTCCGGGGCGAAAGCCTGAAGACTCACGGTAAACCTCCGTCTCGGACACGTTCACATCAAACATGTGGATTTTGTCGTAGCGGGCGGCGATTGACCCATCCGGCGCAATCAGGAAGCTGCGGTTGGCAAAGCGGCCATCAGGGTCGTCGGTCAAAAGGGCAAGCGAGCCGATCAGCAGCCAGACCTTCAACCTTGCAGCCTCTGCCCGCAGCGCGGCCAAGGTCGGGTCAGCGCTTTCAAGATACAAAGCAGCCCTTTGCGCAGCGCGGTTGGACCACAGCCCATTGGTGCATTCGGGCGTCAAAACCAATTCCGCACCGCCAGCCGCTGCCGTTTTTACAAAACCAAGCGTCACGGCAAGGTTCAGGGCCGGATCGTCCGTGACAGTCAACTGGATCAGCGCGGCGCGCATCTGTCAGGCAAGCAGCGGATCAAGACCGCCCGCATGATCCAGCGCATGAATGTCATCGCAGCCGCCGATGTGCTTTCCGCCAATGAAAATCTGAGGAACCGTGCGGCCGCCATTGGCGCGACGGGCCATCGTCTCTCGCAAAGCCGGGCTGCGGCTGACGTCAATTTCAGTGAACGCAGCGCCCTTTTTGGCCAGCAGACGTTTGGCTGCGCTGCAATAGGGGCAGGTAGGGGTGGTGTAGATTTCAACGGGTTTCATGAGAGGGATCCTTGAGCCTGCATCAACTATAGCGACTTAGGCATCCTTCGCAACGCGTGCCATCACAAGAATGGAAACCCCGATTGCACCTGCTGCAACGCAAGCCTCTGCCCCCGCAGCCAATGTGGCACCAGAGGTCATCACATCGTCAACCAGCAGCACATGGCGACCGCTGACAAGGCTGGCGCGGCGCGGATGCAGGGTCAGCGCGGACGACATGTTGGCAAAACGCCCGTCCCGTGTAAGACCATCCTGCGAGCCGGTGTTCCGGCGGCGCTGCAAAAGGTCAGGGCAATGCTGCAACCCACCCATCGCGGCCACACGGGACGACAAAAGCGCCGCCTGATTGTAGCGCCGCTTGACCAGCCGCATCCAATGCAAGGGTACCGGGGCCACAAGCATATCCGGCACCAGCAGGGGTTCTGCCGCTTTGAACATCCACTCCGCTGCCGGTCTTGCAAGGTCCAGCCGGTCACCATGTTTCAGCGCCAAAACCAGTTTGCGCGCGTTATCCTTGTACAAAAGCGCAGCACGTCCTGCCGTCCAAGGCCGCGCCATGGTCAGACAGTCGTCGCACAGGACATTAGCCGCATCCTCACCCGGCAAGGGCACGCCGCAGTGCTGGCAAACCAGCCCGCTGATGAACGGCGTATCGCGCCAGCAATCGCCGCACAGGCCGAAATCGCTGATTACCCGCGCGCCACAGGTCAGGCATTGCGGCGGGTAGATCAGGTGCAGCAAGGCTTGCAATCCCATCCGTCTCTCCTATGGTCCGCGCCATGCAACCGTTGTTGACCGACCGCAGCACCCTTTTGCGCAACCGCCAGCGCGCCACGGCTTTGTTCCTGCAAGAACGCGCCGTGACCGAAGTTCAGGAGAGACTCAGCGAGGTTAACAGAACCTTTACGGCACCGCTGGTTGTGACTGGTTTTCCGCAAGTGTGGCCCGATGTGCCGGCGATTGCTGACGACGAGGTGCTGAAGGCAGAGGTTTCTGCGCACGATCTGGTGATCCATGCGCTCGCGCTGCATTGGGCGAATGACCTTGTCGGGCAGCTGGTGCAATGCCGTCGCGCTTTGAGGCCGGATGGCTGGTTTATCGGGTTGATGTTTGGCGGACAAACCTTGCACGAATTGCGGGCCTGTCTGGCGCAGGCCGAGGCAGAGGTCACGGGCGGCCTGTCGCCTCGCGTGCTGCCGATGGCAGAGATTCGGGACCTTGGCGGGCTGTTGCAACGCGCGGGGTTTGCTTTGCCGGTGGCCGACAGCTTTTCAACGCAGGTGCGCTACCGCGACGCCTGGCACCTGATGCGGGACTTGCGCGCGATGGGGGAGGGCAATGCCTTGGCCCAGCGGTTGCGGGTGCCGACGCGACGGTCCGTGATGCTGCGCGCCGCAGAAATCTATCTAGACACGTTCGGCGATGCAGATGGCCGGATTCCCGCGACGTTTGAGACGATTGTGCTGACCGGATGGGCCCCGCATGACAGTCAGCCAAAGCCGTTGCGCCCCGGTTCGGCCAACGCCCGGTTGTCAGCGGCGCTTGCGGTGCCGGAACTGAAACTGCCGCGCGAACCGGGGGTTTGACGTCGCTGCGTTTGCGGCTATCTGTGGCCCAAAGTCAGGAGCGCCTCATGTCAGACGTCACCCCGGGAAATGGCCGTCTGGCCAATGCCCCCGCCAGCCATCCTTCCGTCAAGCAGGCCAAGATCGGGGTGCTTCTGGCCAACCTTGGCACTCCAGATGGCTATGATTACTGGTCGATGCGGCGCTATCTGAACGAGTTTCTGTCCGACAAACGTGTGGTGGATCTGCCCGACTGGAAGTGGCAACCGATTCTGCAGGGGATTATTCTGACAATTCGTCCCTCGCTGTCTGGGGCGAATTACAAGTCGATCTGGAATCATGAGGCCAATGAAAGCCCGTTGCTGACGATCACCAAACAACAAACCGCCGCGATCAGGACCAGCCTTGAAGCGCTTTATGGTGACAAGGTGATGGTTGATTTCAGCATGCGGTATGGCAACCCCTCTACCGCGTCAAAGGTTCAGGCGATGGTTGCTTCGGGCTGCGAAAAGATCGTGTTCTTTCCGCTTTATCCGCAATACGCCGGTGCCACGTCTGCGACCGCCAACGACGCGTTTTTCAAGGCCTTGGGCCGCGAAAAACGCCAGCCAGCGGTGCGGACCGTGGCAGAGTATTTCGACCATCCGCTGTATATTCAGGCGCTTGCCCGCTCCGTGACCGAGGCCTATGCCAAGTTGGACCACAAGCCTGACGTTTTGGTCACCAGCTATCACGGAATGCCGCTGCGCTATCTGATGGAGGGCGATCCCTACCACTGCCAATGCATGAAAACGACCAGACTGCTGCGTGAGGCTTTGGGTTGGGAGCGGGCTGCCATCGACATCAGCTTTCAGTCGATTTTTGGGCGAGAGCAGTGGCTGCAACCCTATACGGTCAACCATGTGGCAGATCTGGCAAAGGCGGGAAAGAAGCGGATCGCTGTGATGGCGCCGGCCTTCTCCGCCGATTGCGTTGAGACGCTGGAAGAGATTCAGGGTGAAATCCACGAGGCGTTTGTGCATGCGGGTGGGGAGAGTTTCACCTATATCCCCTGCCTGAACGACCAACCTGCGCATATTGCTGCGTTGACTGCCGTGATCCGGGACAATCTGGCCGGATGGATTACCTGAAACTCACAAACGGTGGCCAAAAGAAAAGGACGGCAGAAATCTGCCGTCCTTTGAAATACTGAAGCGAAATACTGGCGAGGCCAGATTACTTGGAAGCGGCGACGGCCGCGATCACCAGGATCAGCAGCAGCGGAACGACAATGCCACTGCCCGAGGAGGAGTTGTTGGTGGCGACAACGGCAACTGCCGGTGCAGGCTCAACGATCGGTTGGGCAAGGCCACCGGCGAAAGCGGTGGAAGCAGCCAGCATCAGGGCGGCGGCGAGTGCGAATTTTTTCATCTTGATCTCCGTTATGGTTCATCTTGCCGCTTGATCCAAAGGACGCGACAGAATTGTTGCTCGTGTCAAGATAAGAGCATTTTGGCGGCGGATTTGCAACCGCTCCAAGGCGGCTTTGCCCAACTGTTGCCGGATTACACTCAGATCCCAAAAGAAAAAGACGGCGGACCAGCCACCGTCTTTCACTCAAAACCGGAATTCCGGAATTACTTGGATGCTGCAACGGCAGCGATAACCAGCAGCAGCAGCAGCGGAACAACGATGCCGCTGCCCGAAGAGGAGGTGGTGGTTGCGGTGACAACGGCGGCAGCCGGGGTGACCATGACTTCTTTGACAGTGCCGCCAGCGAAAGCGGTGGAAGCAGCCAGCGTCAAAGCAGCGGCGAGAGCGATCTTCTTCATAGTAAACTCCAGTTAATGCACCCAGCCGATTTTGCAGAGGCGGCGGGCGCGCCCAAGACTATTCCTCGTATCTGGCTAAAAAGCAGGTCAAACCGGGGTTTGCAACAGGCAGAACGGCGCAAAGGGCGCGCCGGGTCACTTATTCGTCAATTAAGCAACACCTCGGGGTGCTTTGGACGACCAAAAGCCAGTTTTCTCTTGTTGCCATCGCCCCGCCACATTTGTGGCATCATCACCGAGTGACTTTCAGTCGTTGAACAGACCGACTCGGGCTAGATCAGCAAAACCTGGGTGCCGACCTTGGCCAGGTCAAACAATTCCAGAATATGCTCGTTATATAGGCCGATACAGCCGTTTGACGACCGCCGCCCGATCTTGCGCGTGTCATGGGTGCCGTGGATGCGATAGGACGCCCAGCCCAGGTACAACGCACGAACGCCCAAAGGATTTTCGGTCGATCCACCTTCGACAAAAGGCGGCCAGTCAGGGTTACGCTCCAACTCGCCTTTGGTCGCAACCCAGCGCGGGTTCACGACTTTTTGAATGACAGTGGTATTGCCGCGACGGGTCAGTTCTTCGGTCAAAGGGACTGATGTGGGGTAAAGCTTGTAGGTCGCCTGATCTTCAGACCAAAAATGCAGCGCACGCGACGTGATGTCGACCAGAATCGCTCCGTTCTTGGTGTTGGCGAAGTGATCCTGCCAGTCCAGCAACCGGAAGCTGGAGATGTTGGCGCGCGGCGTGGCCTCGGTCGTCGGCGTTTCAAACTCCGTGGAGTTGGTGAAATCGGCAGCCCGGGCCGGTAGGGCCACGATGCTGGCCGCAGCAGCGCCTAAAAACACACGGCGGTCCAGTTTGGCTTTGCTTTCGTCAGACATTCGCTGATCTCCTTGACTTCTCGATGCCTTGGTTCTTACAGGCATCTGCGGGTGGTCGCAATTCACACGCATGTCAGTCGGCCGGGGTTTGCCAAGGGTTTTTCTGGGATCAGACTTCGGCTATGGACACAAGATCAGGTTTCAGAGGCCCGTTCAGGGTCCGCTACAGGTGAAAACATGGAACGACGCTTTGCCCTTCTCATTGGTGCAGCCACGGCCCTTGCCGCTTGCGCCCCAAAAGTGGCCCCTGCCCCACTTGGGTCGGATGGCCGCCCGCTGCCACAGGTTTACCACATCAAGCCGGGCGACGAGTCAGCGATCACCTTCAGGATGCTGGATGCTGTCAACGCTTTGCGACAAAGCAAGGGTGCGCCCCAGGTGGCTTTCAATGCCCAACTGATCGCCGCCTGCGCCACCCATTCACGCGATATGGCCGTGCAGAACAGGCCTTGGCATTTCGGCTCTGACGGTTCCTCGCCTTTGGTACGGGTGCAGCGGGCTGGATATAGCGGAAAGCTTTTGGGAGAGTTGATCTCGGAAACCTACGAAACCGAACTTGTCACCCTGTCGGACTGGATGAACCAAAGCGATACTCGGGACGTTGTGCTGGACCAGCGCGCCACCGACATGGGATTCGCGTGGTTTCAAGAGGATAATGGCAAGCTGTGGTGGACGATGGTGCTGGGCGTGGGCGGGTAAAGCCAAAGCGGGGTCACTGAAGAGGCGCCATCACGGAAAGATGTTGATCGGGGTGCCGGGATTGACCATGGCGTAGATCTGCTCGATCTCTTTGTCCTGCACTGCAATGCAGCCCACCGTCCAGTCGCCGTTGACCTTGACCCAGCTTGGGTGCCCGTGGATGAAGATATCGCCACCGGGTTGCTTGTCCTGCGCCTTGGCGAAAGCACGGTCAGCGTCGTTGGGGTAAGAGATTCCCAAAGACAGATGGTAGGTAGAGTTCGGGTTGCGGTGGCTGATGAAATACGCGCCCTCCGGCGTTTTGCCATCGCCTTCGAACTGCTTCACGCCCTCCGGTGTACCGCCAAGCTCGATGGCATAGGTCTTCAACACCGTGGCGTCATGCAGCAGAAACATCTTGCGATCCGCCTTGTGAACCTCAACCAAAGTGACCGCTGGGCCATTATAGCTCAGGAATTTGGAATGCCCGCAAGAAACGAGGGCGACCAGCCCCAGCATCAAGAAAATGGTCCGAAGAATTCCGGTCATAAAGGTGCCTGCCTTGATCCTGCTTCTTTTTTTCCCGATTTAGCCGAAAGCTTTGGGTCTGGCCAGTCTTTATAGCGTGAACTTTGCGGCAAGCTCGACGTGGGGCGACCAGCGGAATTGGTCGATGACCTGCACCCAGTTCAGTTTATAGCCGCCCGCAATCAGGATCTTGGCATCGCGCGCAAAGGTGGCCGGGTTGCAGGAGACGGCAGCGATCACCGGAACTTTAGACCGGGCGAGGGTGTGGCTTTGCGCCTCTGCCCCGGCACGCGGCGGGTCAATGACAACCGCCTCGACATGGCGGAACTCGTCAGGTTCCAACGGGCGGCGGTAGAGGTCACGTGCCTCGTGGGTGACACGTCTAAGCCCCTCTGCCATGCGAAAGCCCTTGTCCAGCGCCGTCAACATCGCGGCCACACCTTCAACGGCATGAACCTCTGCCTTCTCGGCCAAGGGCAGAGCAAAGGTGCCAATCCCGGCGAACAGGTCGGTGATGCGTCGGGCCTGACCTACGGTTTCGGTGACGCAAGCCAGCAAAGCCGCTTCGCCCTCGGCCGTGGCTTGCAGGAAGGCCCCGAACGGCAGAGGCACATTGGCGCGGCCGAACCGCAGCATCGGTTGGGCGCGCAGGGCCACAATTTCGCCGTTCCAGGTCAGACGCGACAATCCGTGCGCCTCGGTCAGGCGGGCGAGGTCCAGCCGCAGGTTTGCGTCGGCATCCTTGCCACCAGAAATCGCCACATCAGGGCCAGAGGGTGTGCGCGTGATTGCAAGGTCAAGTTCGGTCGTGCGCGATCCGCCAAGCTTGACGATCTCTTCCAGCGCGGGAAAAGCTGCCATCAGGTCGGGGTGCAAAAGCTGGCAGTTCGGAACCTCTACCAGCGTATCAGAGGCGCGGGCGTGAAAGCCCATCAGCACGCCACCTTTGGTACGACGGGCCGCCAAAGTGGCGCGGCGACGGGAGCGCGGCGGCGAGGTGATGATGGGCCTGATTTCGGCCTCCAGCCCCTGCCCGGCCAAAGCACCGCGCACAATCGCCGTCTTCCAGTCGGCCACAAAGCCATCAGAGGCGTGCTGCATCAGACAGCCCCCACAGGTACGGGCATGAACGCAAGGCGGCTTCACCCGGAACGGCGAGGGGGTGATGATGCGGATGTCGGTCAGGGTATCGCCTTTGACCGCGCCGTCGATTTCCTCACCCGGCAGGGTTTGCGGCGCAAATAATGGCCCGTCGGCCCCCTGGATGACGCCGTCACCCAGATGGCCAAGCCGTGCAATGGTAAAGGTCACTCTGCCGCTTCCTTTGCGTCAACGCCGATGAAGCCGCCGCTTTGACGGTTCCAGTAGCGCGCGTAAAGCCCTCCATTCGCCAAAAGTACGGTATGAGAGCCTTGTTCGACGATCCGCCCCTCATCCAGCACGATAATCCGGTCCATTTCGGCAATCGTGGACAAGCGGTGCGCGATGGCCAGCACGGTCTTGCCCTGCATCACGCGGGCGAGGGCATTCTGCACGCTGGCCTCCACTTCGGAATCGAGCGCCGAGGTGGCTTCGTCCAGCACCAGAATGGGCGCGTCTTTCAGGAAGGCGCGGGCGAGGGCAATGCGTTGGCGCTGACCGCCCGAAAGCTTGACGCCGCGTTCACCCAGAAAAGCGCCATAGCCGGTGCGGCCCTGATGGTCCTTCAGGCCAAGGATGAAGTCATGCGCTTCGGCGGCGCGGGCGGCAGCAAACATGTCCTCTTCCGTGGCGTCCGGACGACCGTACAGGATGTTCTCTCGCGCCGAACGGTTGAACATTGCGGTTTCCTGGGTGACCATGCCGATCTGCCGCCGCAGGCTTTCCTGGGTGACCGCGCGCACGTCGATATTGTCAATCAGAATCCGCCCGCTTTCGGTGTCATAGAGCCGCAAAAGCAGAGAAACGAGGGTCGATTTACCTGCGCCAGAGGCGCCGACAATGCCAATCTTCTCACCCGGGCTTATGGCCAGAGAAACCTCCTGCAAGCCACCCTTTTTGCGGCCATAAGCGAAAGAGACATGGTCCATCGTGATCCGGCCAAGAACGCGCGGCATTTCGGTGGCGTTGGCGGCGTCGGTCAGGGAATAGGGTGGGGTCAATGTGCGCAAGCCATCCTCCACCTCGCCCAGATTGCCGAAGATGCCCATCAGGCTGAACGACACCCAGCCGGTCATTTGCGCCAAGCGGAAACTGACAGCACCGGATGCGGCGATATCGCCAGTTGAGGCCACGCCTTTTGACCACAGCCAAACAGTTGCGGCCACCATCAACACTGGCAAAATCCCGGCCAAGGCCATCAGGTTAAAACGGAACCAGGACGAGATAGCACCGTAAACCAACGCCGAATCGCGAAAGCTTTGCATAGCGTCCAAGGCCACGCGGTCCTCATGTTCGGTATGGGCAAACAGCTTCACGGTTTTCATGTTGGTGACGGTGTCGACGATCTGCCCGGTGACATTGGCGCGGGCAGAGGCGCGCATGGCGGACGCTCCGCGCACGCGGCGCAGGTAGTAGCGGATGAACAGGCAGTAGGCGACAACCCACGCCAAAAGCACCAGCGACACCGCGCCGTTGATCGCCACCATCAGCGCCACCGACCCGATCACCGAAGCCAAGGCAAAGGCCGCCGTCTCAATTGTGCCAGACACCACATCCGTTGCGGCCCGTGCCGTCTGCATCTGCTTTTGCGCAATGCGTCCGGCAAAGTCGTTGTCAAAAAACGTCACTGATTGGCCCAAAGTCCAGCGGTGCAGGCGTGACAAGATCAAGGGAAACAGGTTGGGTTCGATGGTCAGCGCCAAAGCCGAGGTGTTGATGCCAAAGACCAGCGGCCTGACGATAAGGTAAAAGGCGGCGAACGCGCTGAACAGTTGCCAGTGTTGCACGAACACTTCCGACGGCGGGCCTTTTGCGGCGTCGATCACGCGGCCAAGGATGGTGGCCGAAACCGCCTCAAGCGATCCTGCGATTGCGGACCAGAACGTGGCCCAAAGGACGCCCGCCCACGCACCGCCAAGTGCCCAGAAGAAGAACTTCAGCGGGCGGGCGGGCGGTGGCAGATCTGTGGGGCGGAACGGGGTGATGGTCGGCCCAAGCATCATTCGGCGGCTTCCTCTGATACATCGCGCAGGAAACCACCGGATTGGCGGGCCCAGAATTGCGAATATAGCCCGCCTTTGGCAAGAAGCACGGCGTGGGTGCCCTCCTCCACGATATGCCCGGCGTCCAGCACCACAATCCGGTCCATCGCAGCAATCGTTGAAAGGCGGTGCGCGATGGCGATGACGGTTTTACCCTGCATCACACCAAACAGCGCCTTTTGAATCAACGCCTCGGCCTCGGAGTCCAGTGCACTGGTCGCCTCGTCCAGAATCAGGATCGGTGCGTCTTTCAGGATCACCCGCGCCAAAGCCACCCTCTGCCTCTGGCCGCCCGACAGTTTGACGCCGCGCTCGCCAACATGGGCATCATAGCCTTTTCGACCCTGCGGGTCTTCCAAGGTCAGGATGAATTCATGCGCCTCAGCCTTCTTGGCCGCAGCAAGCATCGCCTCTTCGCCCGCGTCAGGATGGGCATACAGAATGTTTTCGCGAACCGACCGGTGCATCAGGCTGCTGTCCTGCTGCACCATACCGATTTGACTGCGCAAGCTGGCTTGGGTGACGAGGGCGATGTTCTGACCGTCAATCAGGATTTGCCCGGCTTCAGTATCATAAAACCGCAGGATCAGCTTGACGAGCGTGGATTTGCCCGCGCCTGACCGACCGATCAACCCGATACGCTCCCCCGGCTTTACGGTCAGGGTCAGGTCTTGCAGCCCGCCAGAGCCGCGGCCGTAGTGATGGCTGACGCCCTTGATCTCGATCAAGCCCTTGGCGAAGGCGATAGGCCTGGCGGCCTTGTCATCAACCAGACCGATGGGTTGGGTGATGGTCTGCATCCCCTCTTGCACGGTGCCAAGGTTCTGCACGAGGTTGGTCGTGGCCCACATGATCCAATAGGTCATCGAGTGAAGACGCAGCACCAAAGCCACAGCTGCCGCCACGATACCAACCGATGCAAAGCCATGATACCATAGGTAAATCGCAAGCCCAGACACGCTGACCACCATCAACCCGTTCAGAAAAGTCAGCACGGTGTCCATCACGGTGACGATGCGCATCTCCTTTTGAAATGCCTTGCGGGCAGCCTCTATCGCGTCTTTGGCATAGGTCAGCTCGCGGTCGTCATGGGCAAAAAGCTTGACCGAATGGATGTTGGTATAGCTGTCGACGACGCGCCCCGTGACGGCGGAGCGCGCCTCGGAACTTGCAGTTGAGGCCGGGCCAGCGCGCTGGATCGTCCACCGCATCAGTGCGGCATAGCCAGCGAACCACAGAACCAGCGGGACCAGCAGACGGACATCCGCGTTGGCCAGCATCAAGGCCGCAGCGACCAGTGTGGTCGACGCAAAGGCCACGGCGTCAAACACCTGAAACACGGCGTCACCGGCAGCGGGCGGGGCCTGCATGATCCGATTGGCGATTCGGCCGGCGAAATCGCTTTCAAACCAGCCGACCGGTTGCCGCATAATGTGGGCGTGGGCACGCCAGCGCATCATCGTGCCAAAGTTGGTCAGAATCGTGTTATGAAGCAGGGCAACGCCCGTTCCGCCGATCAGGGGGCGAATAATAACGATGGCCGCAGCGACCAGCACAATCTCTGTCCCGTGCCCGGCCCAGACTGATGCCGGAGTACCTTGCCCCAGAAAATCAACCATATGGCCGATATACCAGATCAGCCCCACCTCGGCGCAGGCGTTCAGGGTCGAGAACAGCGCCGTTGCGGCAAAAACCTTTCGGAACGGGCGGATATAGTCCGCAAGGAAAGGCCACAGCTTGCGCGGCGGCGCATCGGTCTGGACATAGGTTTCGTAAGGGTCGACGAGGTTTTCAAAGAAACGGAACATGGGAAAGACCTGGAAAAAGGTGCGCATGGAAGGGTGAGGCGAGTCTGAGGGACCGCCACAACGGGGACGGTCGGCTCAGTTGAGTCGAAGTGTGATCCCGTTATCCATGCTGCTCTCCGTGTTTGCTTGCGGGTTGGTTAGCCGAAAAAAGCCGCCGTGTCACGCCTCAATCGTCAGGCGCCAGCAAGGCTTCTCTGGTCAGGCGAAGGTCGCTGGAAATCCAGCGGTCTTCAAGTTGCTTCAGCTTTGCGCCAAGGTCTGGCCCAAGGTAATGCGGCATCAGATCGGCCGCAGCGACCGGGAACTGGCACGCAGCACCGCGCGCCACATCGGCTTGCCAATCAGCAGGCAACGGAAGTTCCAGCAGGGCAGCACGGGCCAGAACGGCGTCGGCGCCGGGGACAGCACCAAGCCGCCAGCCCAAGGCAGCGGGGGTCAGGGTGGAGCCTATTTCGTCTCTGATCTTGCCGATTTCGGCCTGTTCTTGCCGTGACAGGCGAAGAGTCTGCCCGATATCCTGCCCACCCAGAACCACCAGACGACGTTGCCAACGGGGCGGCATTTCAGCCTCCAGATGGATCAGTGGTGCCATCGCGCGCGGGTCTGTACCGGGCAGAATTCGGGCAAGAATGCCGGTTGCAGCCATGCTGCCCAAGGCTGGAGCGGGGTCACTGGCCGCCAGAAGTTTGCGCATCTCTGCCCCGACACGTTCTGCGCTTAGGCCAAGGATGCCATCGGCCAGCGCTGCGCAGGCGGCAAGGCCCTCGGAGTCGATGCCTTGGGCCGGGTCGCCATAGACCGCATGAAACCGAAAGAATCGCAGGATGCGGAGATAGTCTTCGCCGATGCGCTGTTCAGGGTCGCCAACGAAACGAACGCGGCGGCCAACAAGATCGGGCAGGCCGTTCAACGGGTCAATGACATCGCCACTAGGCTCGGCGTAGAGGGCGTTCATGGTAAAGTCACGGCGGGCCGCGTCTTCTGACAGGTCAGAGGAGAAGGCCACAACCGCGCGACGCCCGTCGGTTTTTACATCGCGGCGAAAGGTGGTCACCTCGTGCGGGATGCCATCTGCGACAACAGTGACAGTGCCGTGTTCAATGCCCGTTGGGATGGCTTTGAAACCTGCGCGTTGAACAAGGTCCATCACGACCAGCGGTGACGCGCTGGTGGCCAGATCAACGTCGGTGACAGGCACCCCAAGCAAGGCGTTGCGCACACAACCGCCAACGAACAGGATGCGGTGCCCCTCCAGTCCCAGCGTGGCGCAAAGGGCTTGGGTGCCGTGATTGTCAAGCCATGCGCCGCCTACAATCATTCTGCTGCCCTTTCAGCAAGGCTGCGCAGGACGCGGGCTGTCGCACCCCAGATGTAATAGGGGCCCCACGGCACAGCGTAATAGGCACGCCACTGGCCACGCCAAAGCCTGCGCCGGATGGCATAGCAGTTAAGGTCCAAAAGGTGGGTGAGTGGAACGGTAAACACTTCCTCAACCTCGTCCGGATCGGGAGTGGCGGCGAAATCTGCGACCTCGGCAAGGATGGGCGTCATTTCAAAGCCGGTGACGGTTTCGTGCGGCGGCAGGCGGCCAATCACGCGGACACAAGACGGCGGCAGGTCGATTTCCTCCGACGCTTCGCGCAAAGCGGTCGCCTCCAACGTCAGGTCAGTGTCGTCCTGCTTGCCGCCCGGAAAAGCGATCTGGCCGGGATGGTGCTTGAGATGCGAGGCGCGTTTGGTCAGGATGACATGACTGTTCCGGGTGATGCCAACCAGAACGGCCGCCGGGCGCAGAGGTCTGCCTGAAGGCATAAAGCCGGGGTTCAGATCGAAATCAGACGAGGCGCCGCCTGACCGCGCAAGGGCTGCGGTCAGGCGGGCTATGAGATCAGGCACTATCGGCAGTGTTTTCGGTGGTGTTTTCGGTCAAATTGGGGTTGGCGGCGTCGGCCTTGGCCGCTTCGAAACCCAGCGTCTTCGGGTCAAACTCGTAATGGGCGCCACAGAACTGGCAGTCAGCGGTGACTTGGCCTGCGTCGTTCGTCATATGGCCAATGTCGCGCTGCGAATAGATCGACATGGTCTGAATGACCTTTTCGGCAGAACAAGAGCAGCCGAAATGCACCGGGGTGGCATCAAACACCCGGGGGCCTTCTTCGTGAAACAGGCGGATCAGCAGATCGGTCGGGGCGACGGTCGGGCCAACCAGCTCCATCTCCTCAACCGTATCCAGCAGGATGTTGACGCGGTTCCAGTTCTCAGCAGGCTCCCCCGCCAGAATATCGGTGTGCGACAGCAAGCCACCCTCACCCGAGCCAAAATCAGCCGCCACCCCCTCACCCACGGGCGGCATGTGTTGCAGCATCACGCCGCCGCCGCGCCATTGCGAGGGACGGCCGGGCATCTGGCTTTTGCCAAAGGTCAGCGAAAATCGGGTCGGAAGCTGTTCGGACTGGGCAAAGTAGGTCTGGGCGCAATCTGATAGCGAATTCCCGGCGATGGGGGTGAAGCCTTGGTAAGGGGTCATCCCCTCGCCCTGATCCAGCATGACGGCGAAATAACCGTCACCGATCTGGCTGAAAGCGGTTTCGTTCGGGTCAAGCCGGTCAGCGTCATAGCTGGCATAGGCGCGGATCCGGGCGGGCTGGCCGTCGTCGGTCGGGCCGTAATAGTCGGTAGCAATCAACCGCGCCGGGCCCTTGCCACGGATTTGCAGCGACAATTTCCAGCGCAGTTTGATGGATTGCCCGATCAGCGCGGTCAGCAAAGCCGCCTCAGCCACCAGAGATTCGATCTGGGCCGGGTAGTGGTGTTGGCTTAAAACTTTGTCCAGCGCGCCATCCAGACGGACGACACGGCCGCGAATGTCGCTGGCGTCAAGCTGAAACGGCAGGACGGTATCGTCCCAAGTGATCTGGTTTCCGATGGACATGAGATTTCCTTGCACAGCCAAGCATGGCATACCGCGCCTATATAGGCAGGGCAACCGGGTGACCAAGGGGTAAGGCATGATCAGACGCTATGGCGAGGCGGCGACCCGTGGACAAAGCTACCGGCGACGGCCCGGCGTGTACGGGGTTCTGTTGCGCGGCAGTCAGATTTTGCTGACGTATCAGGCGGCGCCTGTTCCGGAATGCCAACTGCCGGGCGGTGGGATTGATCGCGGCGAGGCCCCGATTGCCGCCCTGCATCGTGAGGTGTTCGAGGAAACCGGCTGGCATATCGGGCCGCCACGCTGGCTGGGCACGTATCGGCGATTCACCTACATGCCGGAATATGGATTCTGGGCCGAGAAGGTCTGCGCAATCTTCATCGCGCGCCCGACATTGCGGATGGGGCCGCCGTCTGAAGCTGGACACAATGCTATATGGGCCGATGCCCGTGACGCGGTGGATTTGCTGGACAATGTCGGCGACAGGGCGATGTTGGCGCGGGCTTTGCAAAGCCTATAGCGGGCCGGAATATTCAAACAAGATGCCAGAGACGTCATCCGGGAAATCCCGCCCGCCCGCGTAGGCCGACAGGTCCCAGATCAACGCCTCCAACAGAGGGGCGCCGGACAGGTGGAGGGAGCGTTGCAACAGGGTTTCAAGACCATCGCTGCCAAGCTCCTCCCCATGCGGGTCAGGGCATTCGGTCACACCGTCTGACACAAGAAACAGCCTGTCACCCGGCAAAAGCACTGCATTTACAGTCTGATAGGTAGCGCCCGGTATCAGGCCTATCGGTAAGCCACCATCCCCCAGCTGACGCAGACGATTGCCCCGCATCAGAACCGGATAGGGGTGGCCCGCCTGCACCAACTGCACTTGGCCATTGATCATGTCAATTTCGGCGTAGGCGAGGGTGAAATACTGTTCGACCTGCACATCCTCAATCATCATGCGGTTGAGCCGGAAGGCGACCTCTTCCGGCGGATAGGCGTCGCGGGCCCCGTCGGCATTGATGCAAAGCGCGATGTTCTGATCAGGGGAGCCGCCAGACAACAGCCCCGCCAGCCGTGCCGTCATCATCGCCGAGGCGACGCCGTGGCCCGACACGTCCACCGAGAAAATCGCAATCCGACGTTCATCAATGATGAAAGACCCGACCAGATCGCCGCCGACGTGACCTGACGGTTTCAGCATCAGATAGGCCTTGCCCAACCCGAAATCCTGTTGTCGATCACGAATCAGCGACTGCTGAAGCTTTTTCGCCTCGATCAGGTCGCGGTCCAGCGAATCATATAGCTTTTGCAGTTGACCCAGCGTGCTGCCTACCAGCCGGTTCTTTTCGACCAGTTCTTGCTGCATGGACACAATACGCTCTCCGGCACGGAGGCGGGCGCGCAGCTCGTCAGAATTCACCGGTTTGGTCAGAAAATCATCGGCACCGTTTTCAAGGCCATTCGCAATCTCGGTCTTTTCGGACTTGGAGGTGAGAAGAATGAAATAGCCATACCCTTCGCGCGGCAGGGCGCGGAAGGCTTGGCACAGGTCAAGCCCGGTCATCCCCGGCATGACCCAATCAGACAGGATGATGTCAAAGACCTGATCCCGGCACAGTGCCAGCGCGGATTCGCCAGAGTCAGCCTCCGTCACCTCAAAACCCCAGCGTTTCAGCTGAACTGCCAGAATCCGGCGCTGCGCCCGGCTGTCATCGACCACAAGCACCCGCATCAGCCCCCTTAGGCCGGGCGGTGCTGCAGGTTCGCGAGAGATTGGCGTGGCGAGCGACATTGCAACCTTGAACAAACGGCGGAAGTTTTGGCTTTGTCCTTTGGTTTTGCGCTTCAGGGTTTAAGACGGGATGAAACCTAAAACTCTCATTTTTCGGATTTTTCGGGAATACCGGTTGTTAATATGCCTAGTCCATGCTGGCCCTCTGATCTATGCGCGAGGGCAGACGATGATTGATTGGGACAGGGTCAAAGAGTTGCGATCAGAGATTGGGCCGGATGATTTTGACGAAGTGGTGTGCCTGTTTCTGGAAGAGTCCGATGACGTGATTTCCCGGCTTTCAGTGGACGGCGGGGCCAGAACGCTCGCCTCGGACCTGCACTTTCTGAAGGGTGCCGCGTTGAACCTTGGGTTCAGTTCGTTGTCATCACTATGTCAGGACGGCGAACGTCGCGCCGGGGCGGGGGATGTATCGGTCGACCTTGATGCCGTGCGCACCGCCTATGCCGACTGCCGCGCCGCCCTTGAAGCTGGGGCAAAGCAGGCCTTTGCGGCTTAGATGGCAGGGCGTTTCGCGCCGGATAGCTGTATAGGGCGATCATCCTGACCATTCCGGCCACAATGGGAACCCGTTTCACATTGATGGTGCAAAGCTTGCCGACGATGGAACCCTTGGAAATTCTGATTGGGCCGCGAGGCGACGATCCGAGAAAAGGGCTTCGGCGTTTTCGTAAGCGCTTAGTGCCGGAAAATCTGCCGCCGGAATGTCGTCTTGCAAGATGTTTGTTGAAGGGCGTGAACTCGCAGCCCTCCAGCCACCGCCGCTCGCTTGCCCTTGGTCCGGTTTCCCGATAATCGCGGGCCAGTCGCATCAGGGAGCCTCAGATGTCCGCCAAACTCGCCCCGAAGAAAGTCGTCCTTGCCTATTCCGGTGGTCTGGACACCTCGATCATCCTGAAATGGTTGCAGACCGAATATGGCTGTGAGGTGGTGACGTTTACCGCCGATCTGGGGCAGGGCGAAGAGCTGGAACCAGCGCGGGCCAAGGCCATCCTGATGGGGATCAAGCCGGAAAACATCCATATCGTGGATGTGCGGGAGGAGTTCGTGCGGGATTTCGTGTTCCCGATGTTCCGCGCCAATGCACTTTATGAGGGGCTGTATCTGCTGGGCACCTCGATTGCGCGGCCGTTGATTTCCAAGCATCTGGTGCGGATTGCCCATGAAACCGGGGCGGATGCTTTGGCGCATGGGGCGACAGGCAAGGGCAACGATCAGGTACGATTCGAACTGTCAGCGGCGGCTTTGGACCCCTCGATCAAGGTGATAGCCCCTTGGAGGCTGTGGGATTTGACCTCGCGCACCAGGCTGTTGGAATTTGCCGAGGCAAACCAGATTCCGATTGCGCGGGACAAGCGTGGGGAAGCCCCGTTCAGCGTGGATGCGAATTTGCTGCATACCTCGTCCGAGGGGAAAGTGCTGGAGAACCCCGCCGAAGAGGCGCCGGAATTCGTCTATCAGCGCACCGTTAGCCCGGAGGAGGCGCCTGACCTCGCCGAGACGGTCGAGATCGCGTTTTTGCGTGGCGATGCGGTGGCGATCAATGGGGAGGCGATGTCGCCTGCGACGATCTTGACGCGGTTGAACGAGATCGGTGGCAAGCATGGGGTTGGGCGGCTGGATCTGGTCGAGAACCGGTTTGTGGGCATGAAATCGCGCGGGGTTTATGAAACGCCGGGCGGCACGATTCTGTTGGAGGCGCATCGGGGGATTGAGCAGATCACGCTGGATTCCGGGGCTGGGCATCTGAAAGACTCGATCATGCCGCGCTATGCGGAATTGATTTACAACGGCTTCTGGTTCTCGCCGGAACGGGAGATGTTGCAGGCTTTGATCGACAAATCGCAGGAGCATGTGACGGGGACGGTGCGGGTCAAACTTTATAAAGGGTCGGCGCGCACGGTGGCGCGGTGGTCGGAACATTCGCTTTATTCCGAGAAGCACGTGACGTTTGAGGAGGATGCAGGGGCCTATGATCAGAAGGACGCGCAAGGGTTCATCACGTTGAACGGGTTGCGGTTGAAGCTGATTGCCGCTCGGAATGCGCGGGTCGCCAAGGTCTAAGTCTCTGGTTTCATGTGAAACATTGCCGGTATCAACGCCCCGGCATTTTCATTTCAGCGCGTAACTGGCGAGGCGGTCGTAGTAGGACTGCGCGTCATCTGCAAGCCGCTGGAACTCTGGCGCAAGCTCCGGTAACGGGCCTTCAGCGGCATCAAAACCGGTGGATTTATGGACGGCGTTGTACCAATGCGGAGCCCAGGCGCCGTCATAGGGTTTGGGGCCAGCGGGCCAGCGCAGCATCCCTTTAGTGAAGGGGATATTCAGGGCGGCGCACAGGGATTGCAGCGACTGCGTGGGATTGGCGCGAATGGTTTCGGCGGAGATGACAAGGGGGGCGTGACCAAGGTGTTGGGCCACCTCGTCAAAGAGGTCGGCCTGTTGAACGTAGCCTATGTCGGCGAGGGTCGGGCTTTCGCGCTTTTTGGCGTAGCTTGCTATCACTCGGGCCGGGTGGCGGATCAGGAAGATGGTGGTGAGGGCGTGCAGGAAGCCTCGGTCGAACTCGGGGATCATATGGAGGGTCATGTGCTTTTGGTAAAACAGGCTCTGACCTTGCGGAATTTGGCCGGTGCACGCGTGGGCGACGCCTTCGGGGTCTGACAGACCGGCGGCAATGACATCTTCCCGCATCGGGTGGTCGATGCCGGTGGCGCGCAGGTAGGCGGCGTAAAACGGCTCGTCCCACACGGCGCAATCGCCGCGCGCGGCGAAGGCATACATCATGGCCGTCGAAAGGTTGCGCGGGCCGCTCCACATGGCGATTTTGTGCGGATCGGGGGTCATGCGCCCACCAGGGTTTTGTAAAGGCTGCGGATGCGTTCGGTCATGGGGCCGATTTGTCCGGTGCCGATGGTGCGCCCGTCGATGGAGCCCACCGGGGTCTGCGCGCCAAAGGTGCCGGTCAGGAAAGCCTCGTCGGCGGAGTAGGTGTCCACCAGAGAGAAATTGCGCTCATAGACCGGGATGGCGTTGAGGTGGCAGAGGTCGATGACCTTTTGCCGGGTGATGCCGTTCATGCAGTAGTCGCCCGTGGAGGTCCAAACCTGGCCTTTGCGGACGATGAAGAAATTGCAGGCGTTGGTCGTGTTCACGAAACCATGGATGTCGAGCATCAGCGCCTCATCCGCACCGGCTTTTTCGGCGGCGATGCAGGCGAGGATGCAGTTGAGTTTGGAATGGCTGTTCAGCTTGGGGTCTTGCGTCATCGGTAGACCGCGCAGGTGAGGTACTGTGGCAAGGCGGATGGGCCTCGGCAGTTTCTGGCGGCTGTGTTCCATGATGATCACCATGGTTGGGCCGGTCTGGTTGAGTTTGGGGTGCTGAAAGGGGCGGGTTTTGCGGCCCCTTGTCACCATCAGGCGGGCGTGAGCGTCGGTGATGAAGCCGTTGGCCTTTTGCGTCTCTGATATCGCGGAAATCACCGCTTCTCGGGTCAGGACGATGTCGAGGTCGATGGCTTTGGCAGCTTCAAACAGGCGGTCGATATGCTCGTCAAGGAAGGTCCATTTGCCATTGTAAAGGCGAATGCCTTCCCAGACGCCGTCGCCCATCATGAAGCCTGCGTCGTAGACGGAAACGGTGGCAGCCGCCTTGGGCACGATCTGGCCGTTGACGTAGATCAGGATCGACTCGTTGCGGATATCATCTTCGGCCTGGTGGGTGGACACGTCGGTCATTTGGGCCTCCTGCTGGAGATAGGTTAAGGGGGGCTTTCGGGGAAGGGAAGGCTTGGATAGAGTCCATGGAACCCTGGGGGCCAATTTGCAAGACGAAGCGACACCGATGATGGTGCAGTATCTGGAGATCAAGGCTCGCTACCCGGGGGCTTTGCTGTTCTACCGGATGGGCGATTTCTACGAGATGTTCTTTCAGGACGCGGTAGAGGCCTCCGAAGCCTTGGATATAGCGTTGACCAAGCGCGGCACCCATCAGGGCGTGGCAATTCAGATGTGCGGTGTGCCGGTCCACGCCTCGGAGGGGTATTTGCTGGGGCTGATCCGCAAGGGGTTCCGGGTGGCGATTGCCGAACAGATGGAAGACCCGGCTGAGGCGAAAAAGCGCGGATACAAATCGGTTGTGAAGCGGGATGTGGTACGGCTGGTGACGCCGGGCACCTTGACCGAGGACACGTTGCTGGACGCCCGGCGGTCGAACTATTTGTGTGCGTTTGCCGAGGTACGCGACGACGCGGCCTTGGCCTGGGCGGACATTTCGACCGGCGAATTTCGGGTGATGCTGTGTCCGGGCGGGCGTTTGTCGGCAGAGCTGGCGCGACTGGCACCGAAAGAGGTGCTGGTATCGGAGACGCGCGAAAGCGTTTGGGCCGAGGTGGTGCGCGAGGCGGGTGCCGCACTCACAGCACTGTCACGCGGAAGTTTTGATTCAGCAGGTGCGCAGGCACGGGTTTCAACCCTGTTCGGCGTTGCAGGATTGGAAAGCTTTGGGGCGTTTGGGCGGGCTGAGGTTTCGGCGATGGGGGCGCTGGTCGATTATCTGGACCTGACGCAGCGCGGGAAGTTGCCGTTTCTAAGGCCTCCGACGCGGGAAGTGTCGGGCGGGACGATGCAGATTGATGCGGCCACGCGGCGGAATTTGGAACTGACGCAAGCGCTATCAGGCGGAAAAGACGGGTCGTTGCTGGCGGCGATGGATCGGACCGTGACGGCTGCTGGTGCGCGCTTGCTGGAAGTGCGGTTGAGCAGTCCATCGCGGGACTTGGGTGTTATCTCGCGGAGGTTGGAAGCCGTGCGTTGGTTGGTGGAGGAGCCAGCGCGGCATGAGTTGCGCGGCGCGCTACGTATGGTGCCGGATATGGACCGGGCCCTGTCGCGGCTGGCGTTGGAGCGTGGCGGGCCACGGGATTTGGCAGCCATCAGGGCCGGGCTGGCGCAGGCCGGGCGGATCACGCTGAACGGGGCGCCATCGGCACTTTCCGATGCGGTTGGTGCGTTGCGGGGGCAGGAAGCGTTGGTTGAACTGCTGGAGCGCGCCCTGATAGCAGAGCCGCCCATGATGGTGCGCGACGGCGGGTTCGTAGCGGAGGGGCATGACGCGGCGCTGGACGCGACCCGTCGGCTGCGTGATGAGGGGCGCGCGGTTATTGGCGACATGCAGGCGCGATTTGTGGCCGAGACCGGCATTTCATCCCTGAAGATCAAGCATAACAATGTGTTGGGGTATTTTATCGAAACGACCACCGCGCATAAAGAAAAGATGCGGGCGCAAGTGCGGTTCATCCACCGGCAGACCAATGCGAATGTTGTAAGGTTCTCAACCGTTGAACTGGGCGAGATGGAAACCCGGATTCTGAACGCCGGGAATGCAGCGCTGGAACAAGAGCGCGGGCATTTTGAAGCGTTGCGGGCGGAAGTTCTGGCGCGCGCGGCGGCGATTGCGGCGGCGGCGCGCGGGTTGGCAGAGTTGGATTTGGCGGCGGCGCTTGCGGATTTGGCGGTGGCGGAGGATTGGGTGGCGCCCACGGTAGACGACAGCCGGGCCTTTGTGGTTGAGGGCGGGCGGCATCCGGTGGTGGAGCGGGCGTTAAAACGGCAGGGGGTGGCGTTTGTGCCGAACGATTGCCGGTTAACCGACACCGACGGGCCTGCGGATTCGGCAGCGATTTGGCTGATCACCGGACCGAACATGGCGGGCAAGTCCACGTTTTTGCGGCAGAATGCCGTGATCGCCTTGCTGGCTCAGATGGGCAGTTACGTGCCGGCGCGCAAGGCGAACATCGGACTGGTGAGCCAGTTGTTCAGCAGGGTGGGGGCAGCGGACGATCTGGCGCGGGGACGCTCGACCTTCATGGTGGAGATGGTGGAGACGGCGGCCATCCTCAACCAGGCGGATGACCGGGCATTGGTTATTCTGGACGAAATCGGGCGGGGTACCGCGACCTATGACGGGTTAAGCATTGCCTGGGCGACGTTGGAGAATTTGCATGACGTGAATCGCTGCCGGGCGCTGTTTGCAACGCATTACCATGAAATGACGGCTTTGGCGGGGAAGTTGGCCGGGGTCAGCAATGCCACAGTGACGGTCAAGGAGTGGGAGGGCGATGTGATCTTCCTGCATGAGGTGCGGGAAGGGGCTGCGGACCGGAGTTACGGGGTACAGGTCGCCCGTCTGGCAGGCCTGCCACACGCGGTGGTGGAGCGTGCCAAGGTTGTGCTGGAGGCGCTGGAGAAGGGCGACCGGGACCGGCCGACGCCGCGTGCCTTGATTGACGATTTGCCGTTGTTTCGGGCAGCAAGGCCAGAACCGGTGCGCGCCCCAGCCTCTGCAGTGGAGGCGCGCTTGCGCGAGATCAGGCCGGATGACCTGTCGCCCCGGGAAGCGTTGCAGATGATTTATGAATTGAAGGGCTTGGTGAAGTAGCGCCCGACAAGGTGCGCGGCCTGCACGCACCTTGCGGGATGAGTTTCAGCCTTGGGTGTTGGACGAAACGCCAACCTGTGCGGGGCGCAAAAGACGGTCGTGGAGCATGAAGCCTTCGGTGACCACCTGAATGATCTGGCCGACCTTGGTGCCAGGTAGAGCGGCTTCGAACATGGCCTCCATCGAATGAGCATCGAACTGGTCGCCGATTCGGGGCGAAATCGGCTTGACGCCATGTTTGGTCATGACGTTGGTCAACTCTCGCAGAGTCAGATCGACCCCCTCCATCAAGGCATCGGCCTGAAGGCGCAAATCATCCGGCACGGCAGTGATGGCGCGTTTGAGGTTGTCATAAACGGGAAGCAGGTCGCGGGCCAGGCGGGTGGAGCCATATTGCTCTGCCTCCCGCCGGTCGCGGTCAGCCCGTTTGCGCGAGTTTTCCGCGTCAGCGAGCGCGCGCATGTAGCGGTCGCGCATATCGTCCCGCTCTGCCCTCGCAGCGGCAAGCTCTTCGCTTTCCATGAAGGCTTCAAGGTCCTTCAGGTCGATCTCTTCAGGACCGGATTTTTCGTCTGCCATGTCGTTCCCACCTTCAAAAGTCAGCCCTAGCCTTCGTCAGCTTTTGCCCCGACCGGAAATCATGCGGCCCACCAACTGTGCCGTATAATCCACGATCGGAACGATCCTGCCATAGTTAAGCCGGGTCGGGCCGATGACGCCGATGGCCCCGATGATCTTACGGTCGGTGTTCATATAGGGAGAAACGACGAGAGTGGAACCCGAAAGTGAGAAGAGTTTGTTCTCAGAGCCGATAAAAATGCGCACACCCTCGCCGGTTTCGGTCATTTCCAG
The DNA here is from genome assembly GCA_038231395.1 of Rhodobacterales bacterium. Taxonomy (GTDB): domain Bacteria; phylum Pseudomonadota; class Alphaproteobacteria; order Rhodobacterales; family Rhodobacteraceae; genus Stagnihabitans. Next base: position 37,551 of record JBBRLL010000020.1, on the reverse strand, counting down.
GAAATCGGCGATGTCACGCTTGCGTTCAAGGTCGTCAAACAGGGTGCGGATGCGGTCGAGGTTAAGGGATTCGGTGCTGGGCGAGATCAGATTGGCCTGACCACGAACGATAAGACGTTCGCCGCTTTCGCCCGCGTTTTCCCAAAGAGCGAGGCCGCTTTCGACGAGGGCTTGCGCGAGGGCGTCAATCTCCTGGCGATTCAGGGCGATTTGGGCGGAAATCAAGGGACGGAGCTCGGAAAGGCGGCGACCTTCCGCGATGGCATTCAGAAAATTGGCTGCCTCACGCATCGACGACGCGGTTTGGCCGGGCGGCGGGTTGAAGACGCGGTTTTCGACATGGCCATCAACGAAGACGAGCACAACAAGGGCGCGGTCGGGGGCGAGAGACACAAATTCGATGTGACGAATTGCAGTTTCTTGCTTGGGCGCAAGGACGAGAGAGGCCGAACGGGTGATGCCGGAAAGGGCAGCGCCAACGTGATCGAGGAGGGAGGTGACGTCTGTATCATCCCGTTCGACCGACGACTCGATTTTGGCACGGTCTGCGGAGTCGATGGTTCCCACCTCCATCAGCCCATCGACGAACATCCGCAGGCCGAGTTGGGTCGGAATCCGACCGGCCTAGACGTGCGGGCTGTCCAGCAGGCCAAGAAATTCGAGGTCCTGCATCGTGTTGCGGATTGTGGCGGCGGACAGCTTTTCCGTCATCGAGCGCGTCAAGGTGCGGGACCCGACCGGATCGCCGGAGTTCAGGTAGCTTTCGACCACGCGGCGGAAAACTTCCCGGGTTCGATCGTTCATTTCAGAAAGGATGGAAGACGTGTCGGCCATGGCCTTTTGTAGGGATGGTTTGGCCCGGTCGTCAATCGGGGTTGCATGGCACTAAGGCTGCGTCATATCTGGCGGCAGAGCTATCGTTGAACAAAAGGTGCAAGAATGCGTCCCTCTGGCCGAAAATTGGATGAAATGCGGGCGGTTTCGATTGAAGCCGGCGTGATGAAACATGCGGAAGGCTCTTGTCTGATCAAGATGGGGGAGACGCATGTGCTGTGCTCTGCCTCGATCGAGGACAAGCCACCGAGTTTCCTGAAAGGAACCGGCCTGGGCTGGGTGACGGCGGAATATGGCATGCTGCCGAGGGCGACCCACAGCCGGACCAAGCGTGAGGCTGCGATGGGCAAGCAATCGGGGCGGACGCAGGAGATTCAGCGCCTGATCGGACGCGCGTTGCGGGCCGGAGTCGATCGGTCAGCGTTGGGGGAGCGTCAGATTGTGATTGATTGCGACGTCCTGCAAGCAGATGGCGGGACGCGGTGTGCGTCGATTACCGGGGGCTGGGTCGCGTTGCGGTTGGCAATGAACGGACTCTTGAAGAAGGGACTGATTGTCAGCGATCCGATGATAGACCACGTTGCGGCGGTTTCATGCGGTGTCTACGCCGGCCAAGAGGTGCTTGATCTTGACTACGCCGAGGATTCGGTGGCCGGAACCGACGGAAATTTCGTGATCACCGGGCGCGGGCGGATGATTGAGGTTCAGATGTCGGCGGAGGGCGCAACCTTTTCACGTGACGAGATGGGCAAACTGCTGGACCTGGCCGAAGCTGGGATTGCGGGCCTGGTTGCGGCGCAAAAGGTGGCGGTGGGATGACGCGAATAGCGCCGGGGACAACGCTGCTGGTGGCCACTGGAAATCGGGGCAAAATGGCTGAGTTTTCGGCTCTGTTATCGCGCTTTCAAGTCATTTTGGTGAGCTTACCGGATCTAGGATTGTCGGAGCCGGAAGAGACGGAGCATAGCTTTTCCGGGAATGCCTTGCTGAAAGCGCGCTCGGGCGCTGCGCTCTCTGGGTTGCTGACGTTGGCCGATGACTCCGGTCTAATGGTCGACTCTTTGGGCGGCGCGCCCGGGGTTTATACGGCAGATTGGGCAGAAGGTTCCGCCGGGCGGGATTTCGGTCGCGCGATGGAGAAGACGTGGGGGATGCTTGCGGGGATGAAAGCGCCGCATGGGGCGGCGTTTTGTTGTACGCTGGCTCTGGTCGCGCCAGACGGAACAGAGCGGGTCTTTGAGGGGCGGGCGCGCGGGCACATCGTATGGCCCCCACGCGGACCTTTGGGCCACGGCTACGATCCGATCTTCGTCCCGGATGGCTACGAACAGACTTTTGGCGAAATGGATGAGACGGTGAAAAACCGGATCAGCCATCGTGCTGATGCGGTTGCGAAACTGACACAGGAATGTTTCACGTGAAACAAATCTCGACTAGATCGCCGTTTGAGGCGACGATGGGTTACAGCCGAGCCATTGTAAAGGGCGGCTGGTGTTTTGTATCAGGCGTAACGGGATATGATTACGCCACGATGATATTGCCAGACGGCATCGCGGCGCAGGCGCGGAATTGCTTTACTACGATCGCGCAGGTCTTGGATCAAGGCGGGTTTGAGATGGGCGATATCGTCAGAGTGCAGTATACGGTCGCCGACAGAGCGTTGGTGGAAGTCTTGGTTCCGGAGATGGGCGAAGCGTTGGGAGGCATCCGACCTGCGGCGACTATGGTGATCGCCGGCTTGCTCCGGCCTGAGATGTTGGTTGAGATCGAAGTGACGGCCTTCAAGGGATGATGATGGAAGACTGGCGCAACGGCGGCTTTGGTCTGTATTTGCATTGGCCGTTCTGCCAGTCAAAATGTCCTTACTGCGATTTCAACAGTCATGTCGCCACCCACATCGATCAGAACCGCTGGCGAAACGCCTATTTGGCGGAACTGACGCGAGCTGGCGCGGAGACGGGCGGGCGGGTGCTGAATTCGATCTACTTCGGCGGGGGCACGCCCTCCTTGATGGATCCGGAGTTGGTTGCTGCCATATTGGCAAAGGTTGCGCAGACATGGACGCTTGCCAATGACATCGAAGTGACGATGGAGGCCAATCCAAGTTCAGTGGAAGCTGGACGGTTTGCGGGCTATCGCGACGCGGGGGTCAACCGAGTCTCGATAGGCATGCAAGCGCTCAACGATGACGAATTGCGGCGGCTGGGGCGCATGCACAGCGTGGCGGAAGCGCGTCGGGCCTATGATATTGCCCGAAAAACCTTTGGGCGCGTCAGTTTCGATCTTATCTACGCGCGGCAGGACCAGACGGAGTCTGCTTGGGGCAAAGAGTTGCGCGAGGCCCTTGCGATGGAGCCGGAGCATTTGTCGCTCTACCAACTGACCGTCGAAGACGGAACGGTTTTTGGCGCGCGGCACGCTTTAGGCCAGCTGCGTGGGCTGCCGGACGAGGACGTCTCCTCTGATATGTTTTTGCAAACGCAAGACGTCTGTGCAGCGGCCGGCCTTCCGGCCTATGAGGTGTCTAACCATGCGAAACCGGGGCAAGAATCGCGGCACAATCTGATCTACTGGCGGATGGGAGACTATGTGGGCATTGGGCCGGGAGCACATGGACGGTTGACGCTGAGCGGGCAGCGTTGGGCGACCGAAGGGCGAAAACAGCCGGGGGGATGGCTTGATTGCATTGAAAAGCGTGGCGCTGGTGAGCTTCCGCGGAGTCTGGTCTCACTAGGCGAACAGGCCACTGAATATTTACTGATGTCGCTTCGGCTGGAGGAAGGCACGGACGTAATACGGTTCCGTGCGATGTCGGGAAAGGATCTGCCCCATGCCAAGATTACAGATCTCGTTGAGGCGGGCCTGCTGATCTCCGAGAGGTCCCGGATCAAAACCACGTCGAGAGGACGTCTGCTGCTGAATGGCATTTTGCGCGAACTGCTGGTTGACTGAAGCCTAAAAGGTGCGGTCCGGCATCATGTCGCGTGGGATCTTGGATAGGACGTCGCACAGAAGGTCCAAATCCTCCAGCGTCCGATAACTGATACTGAGGATTCCGCCTTCGTCCATGCCGCGGTGCTCGATCCGCACGGACATGCGCAAATTTGCAGACAGATCGGCCTCAATAGCCCGGGTGTCGGCATCCTTCTCGACCTTGCGGCTCACACGTGTTGTAGGAAGCGCGATGGCCGTCTTTGCAAGCTTCTCAGTCTCCCGCACCGACAGGCCCCGACGCACCACTTGGGCCGCAAGCGCGGCTGGATCGGGTGCGGTGATCAAGGCGCGTGCGTGACCCGCCGACAGATCGCCATTGCGCAGCATACCCTGCACGGGCTCTGGCAAGGTCAAAAGGCGCAGCAGGTTTGCGACGTGGCTGCGGCTGCGTGACAGGGCCTCTGCGAGCTTTTCTTGCGTGTGACCGAAGCGTTCAATCAGTTGACGGTAGGCCATTGCCTCTTCGATTGGGTTCAGATCTTCGCGTTGAATATTCTCGATGATCGCGATTTCCAGAACTTCGACATCGTCGAAGTCACGGACTACGACCGGGACCTCATGGAGCCCGGCGATTTGGGCGGCACGCCAGCGACGTTCGCCCGCCACGATCTCATGCTGGCCGTCGGTGCCGAAAGGACGCACGATAAGCGGCTGGACGATGCCTTTTTGGCGGATCGACTGGGCCAACTGTTCCAACGCCTCAAGAAGGAAGGCGCGGCGCGGCTGATCCGGATTCGGTTGAACCCGCTCCACCGGTAAGAACAGCGTCGGTCGCGGCTGATCCGGGCTGCCGCCGGCGGGTTCCGCGAAATTCACATCAGCGAGGAGAGCTGACAAGCCACGCCCCAGGCCACGACGTTCCATCTTCTTTTCCATCTGTCAGCCCTAACTCTTTTTCTTAGCCAAAGGATGCCGCGTGAGCACCTCCTTCGACAAGCTGCGATAGGCTTCGCTGCCCTTTGAAGCGCTATCATACTGCAAAACTGGCATCGCGAAAGACGGCGCTTCGCTCAAGCGGACATTGCGCGGAATTACGGTCTTGAACACCAGATCGCCCAGCGTCGCGCGGGCATCAGTCTCAACCTGCTGGCTGAGCCGGTTTCGGCTGTCAGACATCGTCATCACCACACCTTCGATCCGCAATGTGGGATTTGCCGTGCTTCTGATCTTGCGAATCGTCAGCATGAGTTGCGAAAGACCCTCCAGCGCGAAGAACTCTGCTTGAAGTGGGACCAGAACCGATTGCGCGGCGACCAGCGCGTTCACGGTCAGCAGGCTCAGCGAAGGCGGACAGTCAATCAGGATGAAGTCCAGCCCCAACCGCTCCACTTCGGGTTGATGCAAGGCGTCGTGCAGAAGGTATACCCGCTTTTCGTTGGCCACGAGGTCAATGTCGGCAGACGCAAGGTCGGCATTGGCAGGGCAGATCAGCAAATTTTCAATCGCGGTTGGCAAAACCACTTCCGAGATCGGCTTTTCATCAATCAACAGGTCGTAGGACGTCGCAATTCGCGCGTCCGCCGCGATGCCCAGACCCGTTGACGCGTTACCCTGCGGATCAAGGTCGATGAGAAGCACCCGCGCGCCGAGGCCAACGAGCCCCGCAGCAAGATTGATCGCCGTCGTTGTTTTGCCAACGCCACCTTTTTGGTTGGCAATAGCAATGATACGCGGCTCATGGTCCCGACTTAGGTCAGACATGGCGCACATTCTTCAACGAAAGAATACGGCCCGACAGGTCTGTAAGGCTCAACGTGACCAAAGCGTCGAACCGCCACACCTTTTGGGCGTCAATCAATTCGCTTTCGGCCTGCGCCCCTTTCGGGAAGATTGCAGTGCCCGCAGGTGCCAAATGACGCTCTGCCAGCGCACAGACAACCGCCAGCCGGGCAAAGGCGCGCGCCGAAATCACGTCAGCTCCAAATGGGGTTAAGGTTTCCGCACGCTCTGCAATGACTGCGACCTCAAGTTTCAATTCTCGGGCGGCTTGCATCAGAAACGCGGCCTTGCGCTTGTCGGCTTCAACCAGTGTGATCGACAGACCCGGCTGGGTTTCTTGCGCTATGCAGGCGACGACAAGGCCAGGAAAGCCGCCGCCACTGCCGAAATCCACCCAGCTTCGCGCGTCCGCCGGGCACAACGACACAATTTGGGCGGAATCAAGAACGTGACGATTCCACGCTTCGGGCAGACTACCCTTGGCGACGAGATTGATCGCAGGGTTCCATTTTTCGACGAGAGCCAAAAAAGCGTCGAGTCTTAACAATGTTTCACGTGAAACATCAAGCCAGCGCGGCGCCTGCCCGCGCGGAACGCTGTTCATCGGGAGACCGATCTGGCGTCGGAGGCTTTGCGGCAATGCGCAAGGATCAGCAACAATGCTGCCGGCGTCATCCCCTCGATGCGTTCCGCATCCGCCAACGACGCCGGGCGCCGGCGCTGTAGTTTTGCCGACAACTCGTTCGAAAGCCCCGAAAGCTGCGTGAAATCCAACCCAACGGGGATTTGAACCTGTTCGCTGCGGCGCAGTGTCTCTGCATCCGCACGCTGCCGATCAAAGTATTGCGCGTACAATGCGTCGCGCCACACTTGATCGCGTGTTTCGAAGTCGAACTGATCACTCAAAGGTTCAAACTGGGCAATCAAACCCCAATCAACGTCGTAAGACGCGATCACTTGCAACAAACTGCGCCGGGCGCCATTCTGACTTACCGCCAACCCTGCAGCCATCAGCTCTACCGGCGTGCAGCTGCGTGCTGAAAAGACGGCATTGGCTGCATCGAGGCGTTCCATCTTTTCGTCAAACTGCCGCGTTCGCAGAGGCCCAACAAGACCCGCTGCCCTGCCTGCCGGCATCATCCGCTGGTCGGCATTGTCAGCGCGCAAATGCAGCCGAAACTCTGCGCGCGATGTGAACATCCGGTAGGGCTCTGTCACCCCGCGAGCAATCAGATCGTCCAGCATCACGCCAATATAACTGTCGGTGCGGGAAAACAGAACCGGCGCCACCCCTAAAACAGCCGCCGCCGCATTCGCCCCGGCCACCAAGCCCTGCGCAGCCGCCTCTTCATAGCCGGTTGTGCCATTGATCTGACCGGCAAAATACAGCCCGGGAACCGTACTTTCAAGCGTCGGCCGAAGCTCCGACGGATCAAAGTAGTCGTATTCAATCGCATAGCCGGGCTGAAGAATCGTCACATCTTCCAAGCCTTTGATGCTGCGAACATACTCCTCCTGAACCTGAGCAGGCAGAGATGTCGAGATGCCGTTTGGATAGACCGTGTCGTCGTCAAGGCCCTCAGGCTCCAGAAAAATCTGATGCGAGGTCTTGTCGGCAAATCGCACGACTTTGTCCTCGATAGAGGGGCAATAGCGCGGACCGACCCCTTCGATGAAACCACCATACATTGCAGATCGCCCCAGATTGGCGCGCACAATGTCATGTGTCCGTTCGTTTGTCTGGGTGATGCCGCAGGCAACTTGCCGCACCACCGGAGCCTTGTTCAGGAACGACAACATCACCGGGTGATCGTCACCCGGCTGCACATCAAGACCTTCCCAAGCGATTGTCCGCCCGTCCAGCCGCGGCGGCGTACCTGTCTTCAGCCGCCCACGCTTCAAACCGAAACTGCCGAGCTGCTGACCAAGCCTGATCGACGCCACGTCGCCTTCGCGCCCGCCAGAACGTCTTTGGTCGCCAATGTGAATAAGCCCGTTCAGGAAAGTCCCTGCCGTCAGGACAACCGCGCCCGCAGACAAAACGTTGCCATCCAGCAGTTCGATCCCGGTGATACGCCCACCCGGCCCTTCAATCAAATCAACGACTTCGCCTTCGACAATTTCAAGCCCTGCCTGCGCGGCCAGCAAAGTCTGAACGGCGTTGCGGTACAGCTTTCGGTCGGCTTGCGTGCGCGGACCCTGCACGGCCGGGCCTTTGCGCCGGTTCAACAAGCGAAACTGGATGCCCGATGCATCTGCTGCGAGCCCCATGATCCCGTCCAGCGCATCGACTTCGCGTACCAGATGACCCTTGCCCAGCCCACCGATGGCCGGGTTGCACGACATCACACCGATGCGGTCCTTACGCATCGACACCAGCGCCGTCCTTGCGCCCATCCGTGCCGAAGCCGCAGCCGCCTCTGCGCCCGCATGCCCGCCGCCTATCACCACCACGTCGAAATGTTTCACGTGAAACATCCTCACTTGCCTATACAAAAGCTGGAGAAGATTTCATCCAGCAAGTCCTCAACGCCCAGCCGCCCCACCAAGACATCCAAAGCCCTGGAGGCGCTGCGCAACTCCGCTGCGGTCACCTCGACCGCACTTCCCGGCCTCTGTATCTGACTTCTCGCCGATTCCAAAGCCTCAACCGCCTTGCGCATTGCAACCCTGTGTCGCTCCCGGGTCATAACACCCGCAGATGCGGCTTTTCCTGCCAGGGCCGCCGAAATCCGCGCTACCAAGTCGTCAATTCCGCGCCCCGTTTTGCCGGAAACTGCATCCATTGCAAGGGGATGCAGATCACCTTTCCCCAAAACGACAATATCGCCGACACCCGCCTCCAATATCAAAACCTCGCCCCGATGATCCAACAGAAACACCCGCAGATCTGCTGCTTTGGCCCGTTCCAAGGCCCGCGCCACGCCGATTTTCTCCACCTCATCCGAAGTTTCGCGCAAGCCGGCAGTGTCAAGCAACGTCACCGCCAATCCCCCCAGGTCCATCCGAACCTCGATCACGTCGCGAGTCGTTCCGGCAATTTCCGATGTGATTGCAGCTTCGCGGCCAGCCAAGGCGTTCAGCAGCGTCGACTTCCCGGCATTCGGCGCCCCCAGGATCGCCACTTCAAACCCATCGCGTACCCGCTCCGCCACAGCGGTTCCAGCAATCTCGCCCCGCAAGTCCGCCAAAAGCCCATCCACCAGCACCATGACCTCCGGGGTGACATCCACTGGCACATCCTCATCAGCGAAATCTATCGTTGCTTCGATCAGCGCCCCAGCCCGGATCAATTGCTTGCGCCAACCCTCAGCCCGACGCCCAATAGCGCCCGACAACACCCGCATGGCCTGCCGTCGTTGAGCTTCCGTCTCCGACTCGATCAGATCGGCCAAGCCCTCAACCTCAGCCAGATCAAGCCGCCCATTTTCCAATGCTCGCCTTGTGAATTCACCAGCTTCTGCGTGCCGAAGTCCGTCCATCTCGCCCAAAGCCCGGGCCACCGCCTTCACGACGGCGGCGCTGCCATGTATCTGAAGCTCCGCAGCCGCTTCCCCGGTGAAACTTGCCCCCTCGTCAAACACCAGAACCAACGCTTCATCCAGCACATCGCCCTGCCAGATCAGTCGACGCAATGCCGCCCGACGCGCAACCGGCACAGCGCAAAAGGCCGCGACTGCGGAATGTGCCATTGGTCCAGAGATACGAAAAACCAAAACGCCCGCTTTGCCCCGTGCCGAGGCCAGGGCAAAGATCGTATCGCCCATTTCGTCCTCTTACGTGTTCATCGATTCGAAGAATTCGCCGTTGCTCTTGGTCTGCTTCAGCTTGCCCAGCAGGAATTCGATCGCGTCCGTCGTCCCCATCGGGTTCAAAATCCGCCGCAGCACATAGGTCTTCGCCAGATCGACCTTTTCCACCAACAGTTCTTCTTTCCGCGTCCCACTCTTGGTGATGTCAATCGCCGGGAACACCCGCTTGTCCGCGACCTTGCGGTCCAGCACGATCTCAGAGTTGCCGGTGCCCTTGAACTCCTCAAAGATCACCTCGTCCATCCGGCTACCGGTATCAATCAGCGCGGTGGCAATGATGGTCAACGACCCGCCCTCTTCAATGTTCCGCGCAGCACCAAAGAACCGCTTTGGCCGCTGCAATGCATTGGCATCCACACCGCCCGTCAAAACCTTACCGGAAGACGGCACCACCGTGTTAAACGCCCGGCCCAGTCGCGTGATCGAGTCCAGCAAGATCACAACATCTCGCTTATGCTCCACCAGCCGTTTGGCCTTTTCAATCACCATTTCCGCCACAGCCACGTGCCGCGTCGCCGGTTCGTCGAAGGTGGATGATACAACTTCGCCCTTCACGCTCCGTTGCATGTCGGTCACTTCCTCTGGCCGCTCGTCAATCAGCAATACGATCAGGTAGCATTCCGGGTGGTTCACCGCGATGGAATTGGCAATATTCTGCAACAGCACAGTCTTACCGGTCCGCGGCGGTGCCACGATCAGGGCGCGCTGCCCCTTGCCAATCGGGCACACCAGATCAATGATCCGCGCCGATTTATCCTTGATGGTCGGGTCTTCAACTTCCATCTTCAGCCGTTCATCCGGGTACAGCGGCGTCAGGTTGTCGAACAGCACCTTGTGCTTTGCCTTTTCCGGGTCATCAAAGTTGATCCGCGTCGCTTTGGTCAGGCTGAAATAGCGTTCCCCATCGCGCGGAGCTGCCATTACACCCTCAATCGTGTCGCCGGTCCGCAACGAAAACTGCCGAAGAATCTCTGGCCCGACGTAAATGTCATCCGGCCCTGCCAGGTAGTTGGCGGAGGTGGAGCGCAAGAACCCAAACCCGTCCTGCAACACCTCCAGCACGCCGTCGCCGCCGATCTCCCAGCCTTCCTCGGCATGCTCTTTCAGGATAGAGAACATCATCTCGCCCTTCCGCATGGAGGGCGCGTTTTCAATCTCCCATTCCTCGGCCATCGCCAGCAATTCAGCAGGCGTCTTGGCTTTCAGGTCAGAAAGTTTCAAATGTTCAACAGTCATGAGTAGATCATCCTAAGCGAGGGCCCATTCCGGACCCGTCAGCGGCAATGCAAATGGAAGGCGTGATAGCCGGACGGCCGCGCCAACCTCCCGGTAAGCGCCTTGCCCCTCAAAGTCAAGTTTTCAAAACTTCACAATCACTGAGGCCACGATCACCAGCAACAAAACCGTCGGCACTTCGTTCATCAACCGATACTGGCGTCCGGTCACCGTGTTGCTGCCCGCCACAAAATCCTTGCGTTTCCAGCCAAGCCAATGCTGAAACGCCGTCATCACCAGCACCGACGCCGCTTTGGCCCAGGGCCAGACCATCCCCCAATCCACAATCCCCGGCGTGAAAACCAGACACAACCCGAACCCCCAGGCCGCAACCGAGGCTGGTCCGATGATCCCCCGCAGCAACCGCCGCTCCATTGTTTGAAACATCAGATCGGTGGTTGACCCCTTTTCGACCTGTTCAACGTGGTAAACGTAGAGCCGTGGCAGATAGAACAATCCCGCCATCCATGCCACCACACTCACCACATGCCCGACCTTGATCCAAAGATACCACGTCGCCAAAAACTCCGTCATCGCTGTCCCCTACTTCTTATTAAGATAGATAAAGAAAGGATTGTTGATGTAATAGGGGTCGTGGATATCTGGATACAGTCTTTCGTCCCGCATCTTCCCCACAGGAGCAACTTTGTGGAGGAATCGTCGCCGTCCACATCACAAAACCCCGTCAAGCTGCTAAAAAATACCTAAAATACAACGTTCTACCTTCATGGCCCCGCTGCCCGGCTTTCATCCCCAGATGCCGCTTGAACCGCCCGTCCCCAGATTGCGTCTCCGACCGTCCACAGGGGGACAGACTGCTTTCGTTCATGCCCCGTGGTCCGTGAAACCTCGTCGTCACTGCTTACGCCCTCTTTCCACCCCCGGAACAAACCCGCATTGTCCACAGGGCCACCCCCAAAGGGAAACCGCATGACGCCGCTTCTGCTTGCCTCGCAATCCGCCATTCGCCTGACCTTGTTGCGCAACGCGGGTGTAACGGTCGAGCCGCACCCCGCACGCATAGATGAGGATTCCCTGCGGGCCGCCCTAACCGCAGAAGGTGCTACGCCGCGCGACATTGCCGATGCCCTGGCGGAGGCAAAGGCTTTGAAGCTGGCGCAGCGGCATCCGCAGGCGCTTATCCTCGGCTGCGATCAGATTCTTGCCCTTGGTCCGCGTATCTTCGCCAAGCCGAAGTCCAGGGCCGAGGCACGCCAACACCTCGCCGACCTCAATGGACAAGTGCACCAGCTTCTGTCCGCCCTCGTCCTTTACCATAAAGGCGAACCCATCTGGCGTCACTTCGGCATCGCGCGGCTCACGATGCGCGATAACTCCGACGACTACCTCGACGCCTACCTGGACCGCACCTGGACCGAAATTGCTCATTCCGTCGGCTGCTACCAGCTTGAGGCCGAGGGGATCCGACTTTTCTCTGTCATCGAAGGCGACTACTTTAGCATTCTGGGCCTGCCCCTGTTGCCCCTTCTCAATTACCTGTCCTTGCGAGGTTTCATCCCATCGTGACCGAACTGCCCCGCATCCCCCTCGCTGGAGTGATCGGCCACCCGATTGCCCACAGCAGATCGCCGGCGCTGCATGGCTTCTGGCTGACGCGTTACGGCATCAAAGGTCATTATATCCCGATGGACATTGCCGCCGCTGACCTGGCTTCGGCGTTGATACTGCTGCCGAAACTGGGTTTTGTTGGTGTCAACGTGACGATCCCGCACAAGGAAACCATCCTGAAACTGGCGGACGTGGTGACGGATCGGGCCGCCGTGATCGGCGCGGCCAACACCCTGATTTTTCGCAAGGATGGTAAAATCCACGCCGACAACACCGATGGCGCGGGCTTCATGGCCAACTTGCGCCAACACGCCCCGATGTGGCATCCGAACAACGGCCCGGTGGCGGTTTTTGGGGCAGGTGGTGCCGCCCGTGCCGTGATTGCCGCGCTGATTGAAGTTGGCGTGCACGAAATCCGCATCGCCAACCGCACGCGCCTGCGCGCCGAAACCCTGCGTTCTGACCTCGGCGCCAAACTTGTTGTCTATGATTGGGTGCACGCGGGCGAAATGTTGGCGGGGGCGGCTTTGGTCATCAACTCCACCTCGCTTGGAATGACCGGCAAACCAGATCTTCGCTTGCCTTTGGCGGGGTTGGAGCTGGGCTGCGTGGCCACCGACCTCGTCTACACCCCGCTGATGACCCCGTTCTTGATCGAGGCACAGGAGCGCGGCGCCCATATTGTCGACGGACTCGGGATGTTGCTTCATCAGGCCGCTCCGGGCTTTGAGCGTTGGTTCAACCACCGGCCAGAGGTGGATGACGCAACTCGTGCCGCAGTCCTGTCAGCATGAATACGCCGTTCAAAAACGGTCTGTTCAAATTGGGACTTACCGGCTCGATTGGCATGGGCAAATCCACCACCGCTGCCATGTTCGCGGCAGAGGGTGTGCCGGTCTGGGATGCTGATGCCGCGGTCCATCGCCTGTATTCCATCGGCGGGGCCGCTGTTGCCCCTGTGGCCGGCCTTTGCCCGCAGGCCCTGCAAAACGATGCGATTGACCGGGTCGCCTTGAAGGATTGGATCGCCGCTGACCCCATGGCTTTGGCGCACCTGGAAGCCATCGTTCATCCGCTGGTTGCCGCCGACCGTGCTGATTTTGCTGCCCGAACAGTCTCTGACATCGCGCTTTTTGATATTCCTTTGCTGTTTGAGAAGGGTGCACAGGCTGAACTTGACGCGACGCTGCTCGTCACCGCCCCACCGCATCTGCAACGTCAGCGCGTTCTGGCGCGCCCGGGAATGACCCCGATGCAGTTCGATCTGATCCTGCAACGCCAGATGCCGGATGCTCAGAAGCGCGCATTGGCCACCCATATCGTGGAAACCCTCGACCTTGCCGCGACACGTGCCTATGTGAGAGCGCTGATCGACTTCCTTCAAAGCATCGGAACCGGCAAATGACAGCACCGAAATCTGCTCCACGCCGCACACAGGCGGTCTGCCATGTCTGTGGCAAAGAGCTTCCCCATGCGCAGTTGATACCGTTCAGCGCCGTCCGTCCGGGCGTTTCAGCCATGATCGCCAAGGACAAACCCGGATGGGACGAAACCAAGCTGATCTGCCACGATGACATTGGTAAATTCCGCCGCCTCTACGTTGAAAACCTGTTGGCGGAAGAGGGCGGCGAACTGAGCGCGCTTGACCGTGAGGTGCTTGACAGTTTTGACACCGGGCAATTCGTTTCGCGTCACGTCGAAGGCCAGATGTCCGATAAGGTGACTTTTGGCGAGAAGATGGCTGATGGCGTAGCCGTATTTGGCGGCAGCTGGACCTTCATCATCCTGTTCGTCGCCATCCTGATGACGTGGATCACCATCAACGCCATTGGCCTGTTGCATCAGCCCTTCGACCCCTATCCTTTCATCCTGCTGAACCTTGTGCTGTCTTGCATCGCAGCCTTGCAAGCGCCGATCATCATGATGAGCCAGCGTCGGCAGGAAACCAAAGACCGCATCCGGGGCGAGAATGACTATCAGGTCAATCTGAAAGCCGAACTGGAGATTCGCCAGTTGCACGAAAAGATCGACCACCAGCTTGCGCAGCAGTGGCAAAAACTGGTGGAGTTGCAGCAAATCCAGATCGACCTTTTGGAAGAAAGCAATAGTGAGGGTCACTGATATGGCGGAATACACCCAAAGTGGTCATCGCGAAATTGTGTTGGATACCGAAACCACTGGATTCGAACCCTCTGAGGGCCACCGCATCGTTGAAATTGGCGCGCTGGAGCTTTTGAACCACATGCCTACGGGCCGCACCTATCATCAATATATCAACCCGCAGCGAATGATGCCAAAAGAGGCGTTTGAGGTGCACGGTCTGGGCGATGACTTCCTGCGCGACAAGCCGGTCTTCAAGGCCATTGCGCGTGAGTTCATCGAGTTCATCGGCGACTCCGTCCTCGTCATCCACAATGCCGCTTTCGACATGAAATTCCTGAATGCCGAACTGCAAACTCTCGGCCATCCCGGTTTGCCGATGAGCCAGTCTTTGGACACCGTTGCCTTGGCCCGCAAGAAATTCCCCGGCTCACCTGCGTCGCTGGACGCTTTGTGCCGCAGGTTTGGTGTCGACAATTCCAGCCGCGAAAAGCATGGCGCGCTGCTTGATTCGGAACTGCTGGCAGAGGTCTATCTGGAACTGATCGGCGGCAGGCAGCCAGATTTTGTGCTGGCCACGGCAGCGGCGCAGAATGCTGCCAAACAGCGCGACACGCAGGCCGGACGTGCGCGGCCTCGCCCTGTGCCTTTGGCGTCGCGGCTTACTGACGAAGAAGCAAACGCCCACCAAACCTTTGTGGGTTTGATGGGCGAAGCGGCAGTCTGGCTGAAACGAACTTAAGCGGAAGCCGCCGGCGTCGCGGCTGCCAGCTGCGCCCGACGCGCCATTTCCTGCCGGTACAGCATCAGGAAATCGACATTGTCGATGTTCAGCGGCGGGAAGCCACCGTCATGGGTGACATCAGATATGATACGGCGGATGAACGGAAACAGCAGGCGCGGGCATTCAATCAGCAGGAACGGGTGCAGTTGCTCACCCGGTACACCTTCGACCTGAAACACCCCACCATAATCCAGCTCCAGCAGGAACAGCTTATCGCCGGTCGCCTTGTTGATCGACGACACCTTGAACTTGGCTATAACGTCGTAGGTGTTCGGCTGCGGACGCTGACGGGCATCAAGGTTGACGCCCACCTCAATCTCGGGCTGCATTTCGGTCCCGCTCAGACCCTTTTGCGCCACAAGATTTTCAAACGACAGGTCGCGGATAAACTGCGCCAGTACCTGCATCTTAACTTGCGGCGCGTCTGCGCCATTTTCATTTTCTTCGGCCATGACAATCACCTCCGCCGTATGTCACCGCGTTCCTAGCAGGCGGCTAAGGCTTGGTCCATCCCGAAGGCTGCGGCGTCTCGGGCCGGTCTTCCTCAACGTTACCATCCACCGCATCGGCGCGCCGCGGTCGCAGCATGGCAGCCACCGAAAGGTCTATCGCGGCCATCCGCGCCTTGGCCCGCAAATGCTCGATCAACTGATTTCGGACCCAGGGGATCAGCAACATAAGCCCGGCAAAGTCAGTCAAAAACCCCGGCAAGATCAACAAAACTCCGGCCAGCACACACAGGGCCGAATGGGCGGCCGGGGTCAGCGGGTCCCGCAAAGTTTGCAGATCGCGGAACACTTGGCCCAGCACGGTCCGCTTTTGCTGGCGGATCAGCAAAATGCCGCCAACGCCGCTGCCCAAAACCTCAGCCCAGGTCCAAAGTAAGCCAATCCAGCCGCCCAAAGTGACGAAAAGTCCGATTTCAATCATCACCCAAGCCAAAAATAGCCATGCAAAGCGCATTCTGGACCCTTCCACGCAAACTTGCCGCCTCGGCAGGTGGACTTGGCCCGCCCCAGCCCTTACATAAGCTGCACCGTCCTTTCCGACCAGTCCCAAGGTAGCCCATAGGTTTCGCATGAGTTCCGCACCGATCCAGCTAATTGTCCTCGCCGGAATTGCGATTTTCCTGATCCTGAAGCTGCGCTCGGTTTTGGGCAGCCGCGACGGGTTTGAACAGTCCACGCCTGCGCCGGGGTCGAAACCCGTTGTGGTGGGCGCCGTAATTGACGGCTCGCTGGACCACGACATCATCGACAATGCCACAGACGACGCCTCTCGTTCGGCTTTGGCCGCGATGAAGGGGGCTGAGCCCGGCTTTTCGGTCGGAGAGTTCCTGAAAGGCGCGCGGGGCGCTTACGAGATGATCCTGATGGCCTTCGACAAGGGCGAAATTGACCGCATCCGCCCCTTTGTTGGGGACGAGGTTGAACACAGCTTTGATGCCGCAGTGGCTGACCGTGCCAAGCGCGGTCTGACGGTTACGTCGACCTTCAGTGGCGTGCGCGAACTGACCTTGGCTTCGGCAGAGTTCAACCCGGCCACGAAGCGCGCCGAAATTTCGGTGCGTTTGGTGGGTGAGGTGATCCGCGCTGTGCGTGACGCGTCCGGCACCGTCGTCGAAGGCAATGCCACTGCGATCCAGCGCCAGCGCGAGACGTGGACCTTTTCCCGGTTGATGGGGGCGGGCGATCCGAACTGGCAGTTGACCGCGACCAGCGACTAGGCTCGGGGGGATGCGTGCGCTTCTGCTTGTCCTGTTTTTCGGCCTTGCGCTGATGCCCGCCAAGGCTCAGGTGCTGGATTTTGAGGCGCTGCCGGATTGGGCCAGTGACGACCATCTGGCGGCGTTGCAAAGTTTCCAACGGACCTGCGATCTGCTGGATGAACCGGACTGGCAACCGATTTGCAAAGTGGCCGCGACCATTGACGCCAACGAAGCCGCCGCGCGCGCCTTTTTTGAAGTGCTGTTCCGGCCGGTTCTGGTGGGTTCGCCCCCGGCCCTTTTCACCGGGTATTACGAGCCGGTTCTGAATGGCTCTGCGGTGCGCACCTCTCACTTTGCCTGGCCGATCTATCGCCGTCCGCCCGAATTGCACGATGGGACAGAGTGGTACGACCGGGCCACGATTGAGCGCGGCATCCTGAACGGACGCGGGTTAGAGATCGCCTGGCTTGACGACCCGGTTGAAGTTTTTTTTCTGCATATCCAAGGCTCTGGCCGTATCAGGATGACCGATGGCAGGGTGCTTCGCGTCGGTTACGCCGGCAGCAACGGCTATGCCTACCGGTCGATCGGCTCGGCATTGGTGCAGCAAGGCTACCTGACGCAAGACCAACTTTCAGCGCAGTCGATCCGGGCTTGGGTCCGGTCGAACCCGACAGCCGGGGCGAATTTGTTGAACCAGAACCCGTCTTACGTGTTCTTCCGCAAATTACCAAATCTGGCCGAAGATCAAGGGCCAATCGGTGCCATGGGCCGCTCTATCACCCCTTTGCGGTCGGTTGCCGTGGATCCGGCGCATGTTCCGTTGGGCACCCCGGTCTGGATCGAAAAAGAGGGCAGTGATCCGATGCACCGGCTGATGGTTGCCCAAGATACCGGCGGGGCGATCAAGGGCGCGCAACGGGCCGACATATTTTACGGCACGGGTCAGGCGGCTGGATTGGCTGCGGGCGTGATCAAGGACGCTGGCCGGCTGATCATGCTGCTGCCGATCGACCGCGCCTTTGCCATGCTGCCGAACGGTTAAGACATGCGCCGTCGCACCTTAAAGCCGGAGGAAGAACAGCTTTGGCATGAGGTTGCCCGCACCATTCGCCCCACGTCGGAAACGGCCTTGGCACGGTTGCGCAAGCCGGCCCCGATGGCAGAACCGTTGGTCGCGCCGCTGCCTGACCCAAAGCCGCAGTTCGCCGCCTTTCGGCTTGGCGAAAAGGTCCGCCCCTTGCGGTCCGCCGCTCATATTGCGCCAAGTCCGGCAGAGGCTTTGGCGCAGGCCCCGTTGAAGATGGACGCCCGCAAACACGCCAAGATGACGCGCGGCAAGCTGGACCCGGAAGCACGGATCGACCTGCACGGCATGACCCTCGCCGAAGCGCATCCAGAGTTGATCCGGTTTATCCTCAACGCCCAAACCGCCGGGTTGCGGCTTGTTCTGGTTATCACCGGCAAGGGCAAACAAGGGGCGGATCACGGACCTATCCCGCAACGCATGGGCGTTCTGCGCCATCAGGTCCCGCAGTGGCTGCACGTGCCGCCGCTTGGCCCGGCGATATTGCAGGTCACCGAGGCCCATTTGAAGCACGGCGGCGGTGGCGCGTACTACGTCTACCTGCGTCGCGGCCGATAGTCGGGGCTGCTAGCGGCTTGTGCTGTTCGCAATCGCGGCCAACGGGCTGAGGACAATCTCTGTCGCGTTCTGCACCGTCATCACAAGGCCGGACACCAGCCCGACCCGCGAACGGCTGTCAGCCTCAAACGCGCCCTGAACGTCCCGGATGCTGCTTAACAACGCGATGAGCGCTGGCGATTCGCCGACAAGGAAGTGACCCGGACCCTTTGTGTCCTTTGAAAACTCGGTAACATTCAGGAATGTCACCTTGAGGTCAGAAACTCGCGAAATATCGGTCAAAGATCCAAGGCGTGCCGATTTACCGCTCAACGCGGCTGACAACCGAAGCGCTTTGTCGCGGCCCGATCCGAAGATTACAAATGGTTGCGGCAGTGTGCCGATCGACAGAGCCTCTTCGCGGAACACGTCAACGTCCAGATCGGGCGAGATCAGCACGACGCCGTGCAACAGCCCAAGCGTTCGCCGATCACGGCGCAGCGCGACAGAGCGCAGCGATTCCATTATCAAGCCGCAACCCATCGAATGGCCGACCAACGTTATTCGACGAGCGCCGGCATGCGCGACTTCCTGAAGCAGCGCTTCCAAGCCATCTCGGGCGAAAAGGGCGGAATCGCGGTCGTAGGCATAGCCCAAAGCTTGCGCAGCCGAGGGCCATGAATACTCCACCACCGCGCCGGGTATCTTCAGATCATAGGCGAACTGTGCGACCCGGTAGACGCCTTCAGCAAAGTTGGTGTTGTAACCGTGGACGAAGATGACCGCATCGCCGCCTTGCGCGGCAATCTGTTGCCGCAGCTTGGTGCGAAACAAGCTGTCATTAGAAAAGACCTCCTCGCTTGTCGCCACGAAATTTCGCTGCGAGGTGGCAGTCGCGCCGCGTTTTGCCCAGTCGATCTGCCCGACCTGGTGGGTTGGCGGTATCGAAATGTCAAATTGGGCAAACTGGACGGTTTCAGACCGGTTGCCGCCAAACGACAGGTCCGCTTCGCGCTTTCGGGTGGTGCCGACAAAGACCGTCTCAATGTGACCAACCTGTGCGGCGGTCGGGTCCAGCGTAATTTGACCGCGTGGCGTGCAAGCAACGAGGGCGATCAGCAAAACAGTCCCGGCGAACCGGTTCACCGAAAAGACCGGGGTTGAAATTTTGACATTGTGCGCCTTGGTCTGAAGAAATGAGGGTGCGGCAAGAAAAAAAGGGGCACCCGAAAGCGCCCCTCTGAACCGATGTCTACGTGTGGTCTATTGGTTCAGATGTTTGCAGTGATCCAGCTGGCCAGAGCTGCTTTGGGGGCAGCGCCAACCTTGTTCGAGGCAACCTGACCGTCCTTGAACAGGAACAGCGACGGGATGCCGCGCACCCCCAAAGCCGCAGGGCTATCGGGGTTTTCGTCTACGTTGATCTTCACGATCTTGATCTTTCCGCCAAATTCGGCAGCCAGCTCTTCCAGAGCCGGGCCAATCTGACGGCAGGGGCCGCACCACTCCGCCCAAAAATCCACAACCACCGGGATGGTGGACTGGCGGACTTCCTTGTCGAAAGTGGCATCGGTCACAGCAACGGTTGCAGCGCCCATAAGTGTTCTCCTAGGGATTTCAGACATTGAACCTAGGGTTGGTACACGGCTACGTCAAGGGCCCGTGCCACCAACCATTGTGGCACGACCAAGGGCCGCCCTCACCATATCGGGGTCTAGCGGCATAAGCTGGCCGGTTTGCGTCCACAGGATGCACAAGTCAATCGTGCGGTCGGCGTATAGGCTTTGCAAGATGTGCAGATAGGCCCCCATCTGACGCAAAATCCCTTCCGGAATCGTGTCTGAAGTGGCGGGCACCGTGCGGTTGCTTTTGAAGTCCACGGCAAGGATGCGGTCATCGGATACGACCAGCCGATCGATTGCGCCATGAAAACGCTGATCGCCCCAGGGCGCCGTGACGGCAACTTCCGCCAGGCTACCGCTTTCGAACACAGCGCAGAGTGTAAGGTCATTGAGCAGGCGCATCGCCTGAGGCAATACGTCTGCCGTCAAGTCCTTAATCAAATGGCGGGCAATCCGGTCCCAATCGGCTTGTGGATGGTCGGGAAGATGTTGCAACAAAAGGTGCAGCGCCGTACCGCGTGCCTTTGCCACTTCGGTATCATCCCCCATGCCCGGCAGCGCCTTGGCCCCGCCAAGGTCTGATGGCGACAGTGCAAGGCGGGTTTTTTCGGGCTTGTCAGCCTGATCCAGCATCCACGGTGCGCTGACGGCGGGTCCAAGCTTCACAAGATCAGCCGTATTTGCATCCTGCGGCCAGAGCCCGGTTTGATAGCGCACCCCATTGGGGATCGCTTCGACCGCCAGCTTGGCCATGCCCGCAGCGATAATATTGTGCCAGGTTCCGTCCTTTTTCGATTTACCCGCGCCCGCTACCATCAGCCAGCAGCGCGCGCGTGTCATGGCAACATACAGCAGGCGCAGGTTTTCCTCGCCATCGCGGGCCTGATTTTGCTCCCGCAAGGCGGCAATCAGCGGCGGACTGTCATCAACGTTGGTTTTCCACAGCACGCGGCCGTCGGCGTCGGTCAGCAGGGTGTTGCGCTCTTGCGGGTGACGGTCGGCGGTGTCGGGCAGGATAACGATCTCTGACTCCAACCCCTTCGACCCATGCACCGTCATCACCCGGATCCGCCCGCCCGCGCCATCGGCCTGCCGCTTGACCTGCACCTGATCAGCCTCCAGCCAGGACAAAAAGCCTGTCAGACTGGGAACCGCGGTGCGTTCGTAGGCAAGGGCCTGATTGAGCAGCTCGTCAATCGCGTCCTCCGCCTCGGCCCCCAGCCGCGCGATCAACTTGCGACGGCCATCGTGATGCACAAGTGCGCGCTCCAACAGATCATAGGGGCGCAGGAAATCGACCCGATTGCGCAGGTCTTTCAGCAAAGTAACGGCTGGCAGGTCCAGATTGCGCATCGCCTCCCACAGATAGCCGGGACGAGGATGGGCAAGCGCATAAAGCTCCGCCTCAGTAATGCCGATGAGAGGAGAGCGCAGCACCGCAGCCAATGAAAGATCATCCTCTGGCGTGGCAAGAAAGTTCAGCAACGCCACCAAATCCTTGACGGCCATCTCCTCGCCCAGCTTCAACCGGTCGGCTCCGGCAATCGGCAGATCCCGCGCTTTGCAAGCCCGGATGATTTCGTTGAACAATGGCCCCCGCGTTTGCACAAGGATCAGGAAGTCGCCGGCATGCACCGGACGCGCCCCGCGCCGGGTCATGATCTGCGCGCCCTTGGCCAAAAGCGTCTCTATTTCACGGGAAATCTTGTCAGCCAATTGGGCCACCGGATGACTTTCGCGGATCAGGTCAACCGGATCTTCAAAGTGGATATCGTCCTTTTCATCCTCCGCCTCAATCAGCGGCCACAAGTCAACCCGGCCCGGCAGATCAGGAAAGCAAGCGCGGTGGCTAACAACTGAACCCAACGCCCGCGCCGAAAGTGAACCCAAAGCGGCATCCACAACGTTCAGGATGGCAGGAGAGGAGCGAAAGGAATATTCAAGCGGCAGGGTCTGAAAATTTTGCCGGGCTGCACGGAAATTCCCCTGAAACAGAGCCTGTTTTTTATCAAATGCGGCGACATCGGCACCCTGAAACGAGTAGATCGACTGCTTTTTATCACCCACCACAAACAAGGTTCGCCCACCCGGCCGTGACCCTTCGCCAGCGGTGAATTCGGCCGTCAGCAGTTCAATCACCCGCCACTGTTCGGGCGAAGTATCCTGCGCCTCGTCGACCAGAACGTGATCAATCCCGCCATCCAGCCGGAACAAAACCCAAGCGGCAACGGAAGGGTTTGACAACAACTGTCGCGCCCTGGCGATCAGGTCGTCAAAGTCGAGCAACCCCTGCGCCGCCTTTCGTTGCGCGTAAACCGGCAGGAAGGCTCTGGCGAACCCATAAATTGCTTCGGTCTTTCCCAACGCCTGCAAAACCTGGCGACGCGGGCGGGCAATTTCCACGCGGGTCATCAGGTTTTCCAGACCCGGCATCAAATCAGCAATCCTCGCCCGTGTCGGTTTGGTTGGAAACTCTCCGATCTTGGCCATGCCAGCCCGTGGGCCGGACACGAACAGGAAAACGCTTTCCAGCTGCTCCAGAATGTCAAGGTTAAGACGAGACAGGTCCAACGCTGCAAGTCTAACATGGGCTTTTTGGTCATTTGCGCTACCCCTTGCAAGAGCGTGCAGCAGGGCAGCCATGATGTCGGCCTCATCGCCCAAAAACACATCCGCCAAAAGGTTCTGCGCGCTTTCTCCGACAGACACGTCAAAAGCCGCCGCAACAGAGCCTGAAAAGCCGTCGGGATGCCTCGCAACCTCCTCCATCAATGTGGTGAAATCCTCGCCGCGAAACACCAGGGCTGCCTGCCGCACGGCATCGGGCGCGCGGGTATCGGCCATCTCCTCCAATATATCCTGCCGCAGTAGCCTCGCGGCCCTGTCATCCAGTTCAACGAAGTTCGGAGAGACACCAGCCTCCAACGGAAAACGCCGCAGCAGGCTGGCGCAAAAGCTGTGGATCGTCTGGATGCGCAAACCGCCCGGCGTTTCAATCGCGCGGGCAAACAGGCGGCGGGCGCGACCAAGATGGGCACGGTCAAGCGCCACAATCTCGCCCAGTTCTGCCAGCGCGACGGTCAACCGGTCATCCGGCATCATCGCCCATTCCCCCAAACGCTGAAACAAGCGGTTTTGCATCTCTGTAGCGGCGGCTTTGGTATAGGTCAGACACAGGATGCGTTGTGGCTCTACATCAGCCAAAAGCAGCCTTGCCACCCGGTCGGTCAGGACGCGGGTCTTGCCAGAACCGGCGTTGGCGGAAAGCCAGGTTGAGGAGGCAGGGTCAGCGGCCTTGACCTGCGCGCTTGTGGCTTCAAAGGGGGTCATCTTGGCCCACCTGAACGGAAACGGGGCGGTCAGTCATATCCCATTCGCCAAAACGGGCGAGGTGGTCATAGTCACCGGGGCTATGCATTTCGATCACCGCTCGCCGTGAGGTGTAGCCGGTGTTCGGGTCGCCATATACCTTGATCAGGGTCACAAACCGCTCCCAAACCGAGGTGATCTCGGCCGGGGTCAGCAAAGTTTCCTCGACCTTTTCGGACGTGCCAAGCCCGATATAGCTGATCTGCGCCACCTCCATGGGATGCGGGGTAAAGCCGCCCCGCTCCGCCATCGCAGCGGCCAGATGCAGTTGCAGGTCAAACCTCTTCTGTTGCAACTTGCTGGGAGGGGTGCCGGTCTTGTAATCGATCAGATGCAAGCGGTCGTCGGGCAAAGCGTCTATGCGGTCCGGCGTACCGGAAAGGGTGAAATCGGTGCCGTCAACTTTGACCATACCTTTCTTTTCGATTTGCAGAGTGGTGCCGCCAAGCTTCTGATCCTGATGCAGAAAATGATCTGCGGCCCGTTCCAGCCGCGCCAGCCACAGCGTTCGGGCAGAAGGGAAGGGCGTCTCCTCCGCCAACACCGCCGCGCCGATTTGCAACAAGCGGGCATGGGCCGCGTCGTGGTCTTCGGTTTCGGGTCTTTCGCGGACAAAACGCTCCAGGATACGGTGCAAGGCCGTGCCCCTGTCGCGCGGATCGGGCCGTGGGCGCAATGGATCAAGCGGTCGAAGCTTCAGAATATATTGCGCATAGATCGCATAGGGATCGCGGATCAGGGTTCTGATCCTTGTCAGCGATAGTTCCTTGGGCCGCGCAGCAATTGGGGGCCGTGGTCTGGGGCGATCGGCGGGTTTTACGGGTGTTTCAGGCCGCTCCAACGCTGCGGAGAGGGTCAGCCAGGCTTGCCCGCGCGCCTCCATGTCAGCCAAAGCCTCAGGGCCACGACGCGTCGGCAGGCCCGCCATCAGGTTGCAAAGCCGGTTGAGCCATCGCGCGGGAACCGTCTCCGCTTCAGCATCGCGCAGGGCCCGCGACAGAATGACCTGCGGAGCGGCAACCGCTTGCTGATAGTCGTGTGCCGAAAGGCCGATCTGGCGTTCGGGCAATAACAGACCCGCATCCTTGCGCATTTTGCGGTTCAGCCAAGGGTCAGGATCAGAGGCGGCAGGCCAGGTCCCTTCGTTCAAACCGGCGATGATGACCAGATCCGCCTCGATTTCCCGCGCCTCACGCGGACCGTGAAAGGCGATCAACGGGTGGCCGGTCAGCGGGCTGCGAACCTCTTCCTTGCCGATCAGGCCATCGAACAACATGCGATAATCGGCAGTTGATAGCAGGCTTTCATGGTCGGACTCGCGGAACAGCATGTCCATCAGTTTGGCGGCGGCGATGCCGGATTCGCGCGCCCATAACTCACCCACGCCGACGTCCGCAGTACCACGCGCCAGGGCATCAACCGTGGCAAAGTGGCGGGCAACATGCGCGGCGAGCGTTTCGGCAGGGGGTGAGGCGATCAGATCCAACACCTTGACCAGCGCCTGTGCCCACGGCAGTGCCTGCGCATCGTTTCGCGCTGATGCCCAAGCTATCAGCGCTTCCGGGTTTGGGAAAGCCGGGCCCTTCCGGCGCAATTGCAGTTCAAGATCGCGGGTCAGCAAAAGATGCCATCCCCGGTCACCGCCGCTGCCAGCCAGCGGATGTTTCAACAGCACCATCAACGCATCGGCGGTCAAAGGCGCCTCAAAGGCGCGGGCAACGTGGCGCAGCAATCGTCCTGTCGCCGAAAGCGCCAGCGGCTCTCCGGCGGAATCGTCGGGCATGATGCCCCAACGATCCAATTGCGTGGTCACCCGTCGCGCCAAATTGCGGTCGGGCGTGACCAGTGCTGCCTTTTGCCCATCAAAGACAGCGCGGCGCAGGATCAAGGCAAGGGTCAACGCCTCTTGCCGGGGATTTGTGGCCTTGACCAGGGTCATGTTGGCAGTGGCTGCCGTCAGATCGGGCAGATCCTGCCCCTCCACCAACCATTGATCGGTGACCGGGGCAGGTCGAAGGGACAGGGATATCAACCTGTTGCGGTCAGGGTCGCAGGGCTTCACCTTTCGCCAGGGCTGAAACGCCGAGGGCGGCATGTCCAGTGCATCCATCAGGCGGCGGAAGCGGAATTGCGGATGATCTTCCGCGCTCAACGCATCATCCATCTGCGCCCAAACGGTGTCCGGCATGTCAGTATCAAAGCCCGGCAACACAAGCATTCCCTGCGGCAATTTCACCACAGCGCGCATCAACACGCCCACGTGCCCCCGCGACCCGGTGGAGCCTGCGACAATGACTGGCCCTTGCGGTGGCGCGGTTTTCCAGACTTCGGCCAGCCGCTCTGTCGCAATTCGGTGGCGGGCCGGGAGGTCGCTGGAAGCCATCAAGGGGGCAACAATCCGCAAAAACGCCTGAGTTCGCGCCCAATGTTCGGAATGGCTCGAGACGTCAAGAGCCGAGATCGTCTCAGCCGCGACGCCTTCATCCTGCATCTCATCCAGCAGCAGGCCAAGGCTGCGGGCAAGGTCGAACAACGCGGCGCGCGGCGCGAGATCGGGCTGCGCCTGCAAAAGTCCGTCAATCAGGCGTGCAAGGTCCAGTTGCCGCCGAAGCGCGGAAGCAGGTGCTGGCAGGTCTGCAAGGATCAGATTTTGCGCCAGTTCTGACAACACGTACATCCGGGGCAGAAAGCTGGCACCGCTTTGCACGAAGCCATCGGTCACCCGCCGACGCATCCTTTGGCTGTTGAGGTACAAGTTCACTCGCGCCATTGCTTCCGGCCCGCCTGCAATGCGTTCCTTCAGGCCCAACACCAGTTGAGCGGCAAAATCCACGCCGGGCGGCAGGTAGAAGACCTTTTCAGCCATTCAGCATCCTTTCAGCCAGCCCAATTGCAGCAGGATGACCCACATCACACCAGCCGCCGTGATGCAGAACCCCAAAAGCGCGCCCGTCGGCGATCATCTGGTCCCAAAGCAGGTTGAGAGAGAATTTAGCCTGCTCCACCTCGGCCAGCCGATCGGTGCGGATGATCTGGGCGCCAAGGTAAACCAAGCCCGGCGCACCGTTCGCCCGTTGCAGGTGGCCGGCCGCATCAGTCAAAAAGTCCCCGCTGCCCTGATGCCCGATGGCCTGCGCTATCGGCGAAAGCAGCAAAAGCGCGTCCATGCTATCGTCCCAAGCGGCAGAAAGTTCGGCCAAAGGATTGGCGCCGGTCCAGACCGCGTCAGTGTTCAGCGTCACCACCGGGCCTACCGGACTTGCCCCCAAAAGCGGCAGGGCGGCGCGCAGACCACCGCCGGTTTCAAGGATTGTGTCCTCCCACGACACAGCGCTGTCGTGACCTTGCAAATGTTGGGCGATCTGGTCGCCAAGAAAGTGGAGGTTCACCACCTTTTTCCCGACAATCTCTGGCTTGCAAAGGTCCAGCGCATGATCCAGCAGCGTTTTGCCAGCCACTTTGAGGAGCGGCTTGGGGCAGTTTTGGGTCAAGGCCCCCATCCGCGTGCCAAACCCTGCTGCGAACAACATGACGGGGAAGATCACGTGACCACCGTTTGAGGCGGCGGCAAAAGCTTGGCGCAAACCTCTCGCAACTCAGACAGGGCCGGGTTGGTGAGATTGCGTTTCAATTGCTGCCAGACATGCGGGATCATCGAAAGGTAGCGGGTCTTGCCCTCAGTTGCCGCAAGTTTGGCAAAAATGCCGAGGATGCGCAGCGCACGTTGAGCACCAAGGGCGGCATAGGCAGCTTGGAACGTGCCAAGATCGTGGCCGGTGGCCTTTGCAAAGCGCCGGATCATCGCGGCCTCGATCTCTTTGGGCACCAGACGGCGCGCGTCCTGCAGAAGCGAGACGAGGTCGTAGCCCGGCTGCCCCATCTGAGCGAGTTGGAAATCCAACAGGCCAACGCGTGCAAGGCCTTTACGGTCCGGCAACCAAAGCAGGTTTTCGGCGTGGTAGTCGCGTAAGGCCATCACGCGTGGGCCGTCCGCATGAAGATGCAAGGTTTTGGCAAGGATAGAGACAAATTGAGCGCGATCAACAGCCGTGCCCACGGGGCCACGCCGGTACCAGTCGATAGCCAATGCAGCGGCCTCTGCCCATTCAGTGGCCGAAAGATCGGGTAGGTTCGGCGCGGGCGGCTGGGCTTGCAGATGCAGCAGGACGTCGGTTGCTTCTGTATAGAGCCGCAGTTCCAGCGCAGGGACGGCGGCGATTTGCGCGGGGTAAAGGTTGTCGCCCAAATCCTCCAGCAAAAGATATCCCTGCGCGGCATCATCGGCCAGGATCTGTGGGGCAGACAGACCAAGCGCCAGAAGATGGCGGCCAACCTTGGCAAAATCGGTCGCTTTGTCGACCTGACCGGGCGGTGCGTCCATCCGAACAGCCTTTTGTCCCGCCAGCGACAGCCTTTGGTAGCGCCGTGTCGAGGCGTCGACCACCAGCGGCTTGCGCCGGGCGGTTTGCCATTCATGGCGCGTCAAGAAGTTCTCGGCCCCAAAATGGCGCAGCAGGCTGTCACCAAACCTAGGGCGGTTGCCGAAATCAAGGTAGGCAACGCGGCCTTCGCCCCGTGCGACCAGCCGCAAGTGCAGCGGGTTTTCTGGCAGGGCCCGACCAAGACGATCAGGCCATTCGATGAGGCATATTGCGGTGGCAAAGGCGTCGTCCAGACCAAGCTCCAAAACCTCATCGGGATGGGTCAGCCGGTAAAGGTCGGCATGCCAGATCTCTGGTTGGCCCGGATAGGTTTGCACCAGTGTGAAGGTGGGCGAGGGGACATCCTCTGCCTCGCCCAGACGGGCGCGGATAAAGGCGCGGGCGAGGTGAGACTTTCCGGCGCCGATCGACCCTTCCAGCAAGAGGCAATCGCCAGCCCGCAGCAGGCCGGAAAGGGCACGGCCAAGGCTGGCGGTGCAGGCTTCATCGGGAAGGTCAAGGGTCAGGGCGGCTGTCATCCGCCAAGTCTAGCTGAGGTTTCCCGCAGAGGGAATCGCCCGTTAGGCCCGTTTGAGCGTCGTGCTGGCCAGAAGGGCGATTGGCCCGGCCCCGGCGTCGCGCAGGCGGAATGCGGTCATCGTAACGCCACCGGACAAGGGCGCAAACCGGCAATCGATCAGACGGCCATCCAAAAGGCGCACCTCTGCCTTCCATTGCGAGCGGTCGCTGGGGTTGGAGGCGAAATCTTCAAGGTCGGCCCAAACCGAACACGGCGAACAATCTTGCCGCCAGCGCGCCGAAAGCGAACGCAAGGTTGCATCTGCAAGACTATCTGCCGGATCCGCACCCCAAAGCCGCGCATAGCCGGCGTTTGAAATCACCAACTGACCGGCGGGCGAGAAGACGGCAATCGCTTCATCCACCTCGTCAATCACCAATTGGCTCAGCTCAAGATCCGCGCGGAAACGGCGCGTGCGCAGCATTTCGCCCGATATATCCTCGATCATCAGAGCCAAGGCACCATTCGGATGCGGACGACCGGTGACGCGATAGGTCTGGCCGCCCGGCAGGCTCCACGTCTCTTGATAAAGACCAGAGGCTGCGGCGCGCTCCATCTCCATCAACTGTCGACGCCAATCGCGGTAGTCCTTCGGTTCGGGAATCATATTGCGGTCGCGCATCCCGTCCAGCACCGAAAGCAAGGATGGCCGCATCGACAGGAAATCGGCGGGCAGATCTGTCAGGTCTGTCAACGCCGGGTTGAAAAGAACCAGCTGGCGTTGGTTGTCAAAGATCGCCAGGCCAACATGAAGGTGGGCAAACGTCTTGGTCAGCGTCAGCATGAAGTCGCGGAGTGACGTTTCGGCATGCACAGCGGCGTCGGCGCCTGTCGCGAAAACCAGCCGGTCATCGCCATCCGCACAGCCACTCAACTCATACCACAGCGGCTTTCCGTCACGCGGCGCCAGTTTTTGCCGCTGGCCAGAGACGCCTTGCGCGCTGGCCTGTCGTTCAAACAGGCGGGGCAGCGGCCAGGTCAGGTCTTGCCCACTCTCCAGAATTTCCGTGGCGCGCATCATGTAAGCGGCATTGGCCCAGATGACGTCACCATTTCCACGCTCGCGCCACATCAAGGTCGGCGTGCGGGCAACCGCATTGCGGAGCAGGTCCAGCTCTTCTTGCACCGCACGTTGGGCCAGCACATCTTGCCCGCCGATGCGATCATCCCGACTGGGGTCCGCCAGAACCATACGTGTCAGGCCACCGCGCTGTTCGGCTTGCAACATCAACGGGTTTCCGCGCAGGGGTGCCGAGGCCATCGTAAGCTGGCCCTCAAAAGGCAGGCGCAGCAACTTCACCTCAAGGTCGGCAAAATGCGGTCCAAGATAAGACATCAACTTGGCCCACGATGTGCCCTGCATTTGACTTGTCGATAAAAGAGCACGGGCAGCAGGTGTGCTGTCAATCATCACCTCGCCATCAAACAGGAAAACCGTCGCTGAAGTGTCTTCTGAAAAGATCGAGACGGGACGACGTTTCTGGTAGCGTTCGAACAGAACTGTCACAGTCAAAGCCAGACACGCGGCGAGAAAAGCGATGAACAAGAGCTGAAGTCCAAGCGTCCAATTTATTTGCATGTCTTCGCCCCCGAGGTCATTCGCTCAACCTAGAGCCGATAAGGTTAATCAACAGTTAAACCATTCGGTAAAAAATGCGACAGATGCCGATCTGCATCAAACGGCCTTTTCAGAATACGTTCGGCTGGTTTTCACCTGTGATGCCCTCGGAAGGTGCGCGCAGGGCAGCTTCAGGCCACATCACCTCCACCGCTGCACCACATCTTTCTGGCCGTTCGTCGGGTGCCAGATAGGGGTCGGTGGCATTGGCGAACGTGATCTCTGCGCCAGATCTTTCCAGAAGTGTCTTGGCGATGAAAAGCCCCAGACCCATCCCCTCATATTCCGGACGCTGACCGTTTTGCGGCAGGTCACGACGCTGCTTTACAAAGGGATCGCCAATGCGGCCGATCAAGCTGGCTGGAAAGCCTGCGCCGTCATCCACAACCCGAACGCGTATTTTTGCCGCAGCCCATTCAACATCCACCCAAACCGTCGTGGCGGCAAAATCAACCGCATTCTGAATGAGGTTGCGGATGCCGTGAATAACCTCCGGTCGGCGCAGGACGGTGGTCGCAACATCGGGACCAATGTGGTCAACGAACCTGACGGTCTTGCCGCGGTCCATATGCGGCTCTGCCGCTTCACGTAGCATGGCAATCAGCGGGGCCTGGCGCAGAAAAAGGTCATCCTTCCCGGCCCGCCCCATCGAGCGTAAAATGTCACGGCATCGATCCGCCTGTGCCAAGACCAACCTGGCGTCGTCTTGCTGGTCAGGCATTGCCGCCAGTGCATCGATCAGTTCGGCGGCCACCAGTTTGATCGTGGCCAAAGGCGTGCCCAATTCGTGGGCTGCGGCGGCCACAACGCCACCAAGGTCGGTCAGCTTCTGTTCCCGCGCCAGAGCCATTTGAGTGGCCAGCAAAGCGTCCGACATCGCCCGCATTTCCACGGCAATCCGCCGCGAATAGATGGCGACAAAGATGGTGCCACTGACAATCGCCAGCCAAAAGCCCGTCTCGAACTGCACCGGAAGGCTTAACGCCGCGCCGTTGCTGAAGTGTATGGGCGCGTAGACGAACGCTATGGCGGTGACCAAAAGCACCGCCAGACCGCCCAGAAAGACTGTCGATCTAAGCTCCAACGCCGAGGCGGAAATGGTGACCGGGACCAGAACAAGCAAAGCGAACGGGTTGTTCAGGCCACCCGTCACGCCGACCATGTAAACCATCTGGGTCAGGTCAAAGAGCAGCATCAGCATGGCTTCGTGATCGGCCAGCCGCTTGTTCGCCGGAAACACCAGCATGACAGAGATGTTCAGCGCGACTGAGGCGCCCACCGCCATCACGCATTGGCCCCATGGCACCACAAGGTCGAAATACCAGACGGCCACGATCAGCCCGGCGATTTGTCCGGCGATTGCCAGCCAGCGCAGCACGGTCAGCGTGTGCAGCCGCACCCAATCACCGTGCTCATACCGAGAGCCAGGATACACTTCCGTGTGAGTCATCGTGATCTGCCCCTACCCTCGCCTGTCTTGTATGTTTATTGACCAGCGAGGTGCGGTTCAATGCGCGACCGCACTGACCACTACCGCTCAGGAGGACAAAATGGCCAAATATTATGCCACCGTCGGGGCTGCCGCCTTGGCTGCACTTCTGGGCTGGTCGGGGTATCGGGTGTTGCAACTGCAAAACGCCGATGTTTTTGCGGCCTGTCGGAGCGGTGCGGTCGCGGGTGGCCAGATCGGCGGGCCATTCACTCTGGTCGATACCAAAGGTGCTGCGGTCACCGACGCACAGGTTCTGGCAAAACCGGCGCTGATTTATTTCGGCTATGCCTCGTGCCCGGATGTTTGCCCGCTCGACAATGCGCGCAATGCGCAGGCGGCGGATTTGCTGGCCAAACAGGGACTGGATGTGACTCCGGTCTTCATCTCGGTTGACCCCGCCCGCGACACGCCGCAGGTTTTGGCCGACTATGTCAGCAATTTCAGCGACCAGATGGTGGCCCTGACAGGAACCGAGGCGCAGGTGGCCGATGCCGCCAAGGCTTACAAGGTTTACTACCAGTTGCCCGCCAAGCGCGATTCCGGCTACACCGTCGATCATACGACCATGACTTACCTGATGCTGCCGAAATCCGGATTTGCCGATTTCTTCCAAAGAGATGCGACGGCACAGCAAATTGCCGACAGGACTGGTTGTTTCCTCAAGGCACGCTAGGATAGTTTTTGTCAATCAGCGAACCGGAGGACCAGCGTGGCCGATGAAATTGCACCCGAAATCGGCCCGGATCGTTCGCTGCTTTTGGTGGATGACGACGAGGTTTTTGTGAAACGCCTTGCCAAAGCGATGGACAAGCGCGGCTTTCAAACTGAAACGGCTGAAAGTGTTGCGGGCGGCAAGGCAATTGCGATGGCCCGCCCGCCTGCCTACGCCGTGGTGGATTTGCGGTTGGGCGATGGAAACGGGCTGGACGTGGTTGAGACGTTGCACGCCCACCGACCGGATTGCCGGGTTGTGGTGCTGACCGGATATGGGGCGATTGCAACGGCGGTCGCTGCTGTGAAAATCGGAGCGATTGATTATCTTTCAAAGCCCGCTGACGCCAATGATGTGACGAATGCACTTTTGGCGCAGAACGCGGTGCATCCGGTTTTGCCAGAAAGCCTGATGTCGGCGGATCGGGTTCGTTGGGAACATATTCAACGCGTTTATGAGCTCTGTGACCGCAACGTCTCGGAAACCGCACGCAGGCTTTCGATGCACCGCAGAACACTTCAGCGTATTTTGGCCAAACGCAGCCCAAAGTGACTTTGGATCTCTTGCGTTTCCGCGGCATTAAATTTATTGGTTTTATGAGATAAAAAGAAGGATCATCTCTGTGGAAAACCTGAACGGCATGTCGCTTAAAGAGTTGCGGGATCTTCAATCG
This sequence comes from Rhodobacterales bacterium, assembly GCA_038231395.1. Taxonomy (GTDB): domain Bacteria; phylum Pseudomonadota; class Alphaproteobacteria; order Rhodobacterales; family Rhodobacteraceae; genus Stagnihabitans. Next base: position 4,645 of record JBBRLL010000020.1, on the reverse strand, counting down.
CAAGTGGCAAAAACGATTGCGAATTTTGAAGACCGCAAAAAGAAAGAAGCCCTTGCAGAGCTTCAGGAATTCGCACGCGCAAAAGGCTTTGATCTTGAAGAACTGACGGGCACACAGGTGATGCGTCGTCGTTCGCCGGCAAGCGCCAAATATGCCAATCCGGCAGATGCCTCCGATACGTGGTCTGGCCGTGGCCGCAAGCCGCGCTGGTTCATCGCAGCACTGGCTTCGGGCAAACAGCCGGAAGACCTTATGATCTGATCTGACGCCACCCAATTGCGCGATAAATGCAAAGGCTGCCTTACAGGGCGGCCTTTAGCCATTTTACGAAGGTCTTTAACTCAGGGCGTTTCGGTCCCGGCCTTGTGACCATGTAATAGGCAAAGCTGTCATCCTCGACACGTCCCACAACCACCAAAGCGCCGCTTTCCACGTCATGTTCCACCAGTGCCTCGGCCTCGACATGCAGGCCGTAACCTTGCCGGGCCGCCGACAGCGCCAACTCCTCTGTCGGAATATAGGCGATGTTCATCGCATCCGGCTTTAGCCCAAACCCTTTGAGCCACGTCAGCGCCTCTGGCCAATCCTGCTCGATGACCCAAGGCATCGCTGACAACTCGGCCGGCGAAAGATTGGTTTTGCCGTCCAGCAAAGCCGGCGCCGCCACGATCACATAGTGCGCCGCCGTCAGAAACTCCACATCCAGACCCGGCCATTTGCCGTTGCCAAAGCGCAGGCCAATATCAATCCCTTCATGCCGCAAATCGACAACGCGCTTTTCCGGGTTGAGCGAGATTTCAATGTCCGGATGCGCCTTCCAGAACGCCCCAAGCCGGGGCATCAGCCATTGCGCAGCAAAGGCGGGCGTCAGAGTGACACGGAGGGGCGCTCCCGGCCCGGCACCCTTCACCTCGTCCAAAGCCTGCGCGATGCCGCGAAACCCCTCTGCCAAGGCTTGCGCCAACTTGGCGCCTTCTGCCGTCAATGCCATGCCGCGACCGGCGCGAAAGATCAGTTCGCGACCCAGATGATCCTCCAACCCGCGCACCTGTTGCGCCACGGCGGCGTGGGTAACGTTCAATTCCCGCGCTGCAAGAGAAAAGCTTTGCAACCGTGCCGCCGCCTCAAAAGCCCGCAGCGAGGTCAGCGATGGAAAGCTGCGCCAGTCGATTGACATGATAGACAGCCTAACAGTCTGGAAGTTTCTTTGACTCGGTATTTTCGCCGATATGGCCTATATCCATAACATCGAAACCTGAAACTGGAGAAGAAAATGTTAGCCCTGCTTGCAGACGCCCTGATGATCGCCACGCGGATCGCTCCGATGCCGCAGCACAAGGACGACAAACGTGGTCGCTAAGGGTCAAAGCAAACCCAACAGCACGACGTGCCGCGCAATATAGTCCGCCCGCACCACAGCGGGCGGACGCAGTCTGATTTCCAGTCCTCGCAGAACGTCATCCGCCGGACGACCAAAGAATTTGTCGGCCTCGTCGTCCGAAAACCCCGCGATTTGCACGGCCTCCAGCCAGGCTGATACTTTGTCTGCCAGCTTGATCGCCTTTTTCACCGCGACCGGAAGGGCAGCAGGCAGACCAAAGCGAATGTGAACCGCCGCCGTTAACCGCGCATCCAGCTCACCATATCCCGGCCCCACAGCCGCTTTCACCGGGCTGATCATGTCGCCAATCACATATTCCGGCGCATCGTGCAGCAGGGCCGCCAGCTGCCAGCGCGGCTGATCCCCGCCCTGCGCTGTGTAAATCTGCTCCACCAACAACGAATGCTCGGCGACCGAATAGGGCCAGTCGCCCCGTGTCTGGCCATTCCAGCGGGCGACGAAGGCCAAACCGTGGGCAATATCCTCCACCTCGATGTCCACCGCCGACGGGTCCAGCAGATCCAGCCTGCGACCCGACAACATTCTTTGCCACGCGCGCGTTTGTTTCATTTCTTTACCACGAGTTGTCGAATTGCCCTGTAGATGCTATCTGCCCGGCAACCTCAGGATCAAGGAGTTCCCCACATGGCTGCGGATTACATCGTCAAAGATATCGCCCTCGCAGAATTTGGCCGTAAAGAGCTGACCATCGCCGAAACCGAAATGCCGGGCCTGATGGCGTGCCGGGAGGAGTTTGGCCCAAGCCAGCCGCTGAAAGGCGCACGCATCGTCGGCTCGTTGCATATGACCATCCAGACCGCTGCACTGATCGAAACGCTGACGGCCCTTGGCGCCGATGTGCGTTGGGCTTCGTGCAACATCTTCTCGACCCAGGATCACGCTGCCGCCGCCATCGCTGCCGGTGGCACGCCGGTGTTTGCGGTCAAGGGTCAAAGCCTGACCGAACATTGGGATTACCTTGACCGCTCTTTCCAGTTCCCCGAAGGCGCGAACATGATTTTGGACGACGGCGGCGATGCGACGCTGTACGTCCTGTTCGGCGCACGGATGGAAGCTGGCGAGGATATTCTGGCCGTTCCGCAATCCGAAGAAGAAGAAGTCATCAAGCTGCAGATCAAGAAGCGCATGGCGGAAACCCCCGGCTGGTTTGCCAAGACCAAAGCCGCGATCAAGGGTGTATCGGAAGAAACCACCACGGGCGTGCACCGTCTGTATGACCTGCACAAAAAGGGCCAACTGCCCTTCCCGGCGATCAACGTGAACGATTCGGTCACCAAGTCGAAGTTTGACAACAAGTATGGCTGCAAGGAATCGCTGGTAGACGGTATCCGCCGCGCCACTGACACGATGATGGCTGGCAAAGTTGCCGTGGTGTGCGGTTATGGCGACGTCGGCAAAGGCTCGGCTGCCAGCTTGCGTGGTGCTGGTGCCCGCGTGAAAGTCACCGAAGTTGACCCGATCTGCGCCCTGCAGGCTGCGATGGACGGCTATGAAGTGACGCTGCTGGAGGATGAAGTCGCCAATGCCGATATCTTCATCACCACCACCGGCAACAAAGACGTCATCCGGATCGAGCATATCCGTGAGATGAAGGATATGGCGATTGTCGGCAATATCGGCCACTTTGACAATGAAATTCAGGTTGCAGCCCTGCGCAACCACAAGTGGACCAACATCAAAGAGCAGGTAGACATGATCGAAATGCCCAACGGGCACCGCATCATTCTGCTGTCTGAAGGCCGCCTCTTGAACCTTGGCAACGCCACAGGCCACCCGTCGTTTGTGATGTCAGCGTCGTTCACCAATCAGGTTCTCGCGCAGCTGGAACTTTTCACCAAGGGCAAAGACTACGCCCCCGGCGTCTACATTCTTCCAAAAGAGCTGGACGAAAAAGTTGCCCGCCTGCATCTGAAGAAAATCGGCGTCAAGCTGACCCAGCTTAAGCCGGAACAGGCTGCCTACATCGGCGTCAAGGTCGATGGCCCGTTCAAAAGCGAACACTACCGCTACTGATCACCGATTTGTTCCGGCCCGATGTGGTCAAGCCGCCACACCTTGGTGGGCTTGACCACGCCCTCCTTCCGCCGAGGGGGAAGCCATGACAAATATTCCCTTTGTGGCCGCAGCCAGCCGTCATATTGTCCCCCCGCAGCCCAAGCCATCGCTTGGGCCGAATGTTACCATAAGAGGGGACGCGAGATGGGTAAGAGAGACGATCTGATTGCTAAGTATGCCGAGGACCTGAAGTCCAAGTGCAAAATGACTCCCGATCTGGCTTTGCTGACCAAAGTCACCATCGGCTGCGGCCCGGCGATCTATGATGCTGACGCCTCTACAGTTGCGGGCAGCGACAAGGCAGAGCTGGAAACCGTTAAAAAGAACTTCCTGATCAAGAAACTTGGCCTCGCCGATGGCCCCGCATTGGATGCGGCGATTTCAGCGGTCATCGACACCTATGGCCGTGGCGAGCGTCAAAAGTTCCGCGCCGTCATCTATTACATGTTGACCAAGCACTTCGGCAAAGAATCGGTTTTCGCCTGAGGTGACTTGTGAACGGGGCCCGGGTCTGGCAGTTCTGACTGTCAGCACACGGGTCCTGCTTCAGCGATCAACCAGAAATCACGCAGTGACGCAGCGCGGGTTGCAAGCAATCTGCGCTGTCGTTCCGCAAATCTGATCGTGCTTTTCGATAATGACACTTTTCTCCGGCACCAATTTTCGGCAAACGGTCGCGGCGTCCAGCATTCTTACATGGCCCAAGCCTTCGGTGGCCCGCGCCCGATCACAATAGCTCCGATAAACCCCTTTGTGGTTCCAAATCTGGCCATGGAGATTGCGCAGATGCAAAAAACATAGTCCACACCCCAGGTCTTCTTGGCATTGGTCAGCCCAAAAGCAGGTCAGCGATCTTTTCGTTCGCATCGCTCAGCGGCGGGCTTTAGCGACAACCAATCGCACTGACCCCAAAGGTCCGGTAAGCCAGTGCAACACTAACCTCATGCTTTGCCACCGCTTTCTCGACCGTCTCTTGGCGTTGAGAAGACCGCGTCCCTAATGGGATGGTCCGCCCCGCGCCCCAGCGTATGCTCTTGTGGGATCTTCAAAGAAAAGGAGAGAAAGGATGCGAACCAAACCAACATCTGAAGCCTTCGCCTATGGCATCGACATCGGGAAGAAGGTTTTCCATGTCGTGGCTGTTGACCGTGAGGGGGCAGTGATCCAGCGCGCCAAATTTGCGCGTGA
>JBBRLL010000019.1:0-75461 GCA_038231395.1 Rhodobacterales bacterium | reverse complement strand
GGACTTCGCCACACAATGGCTCTGGACTTACAACAACGACCGCCCGAACATGGGCATCGGCGGGATGACACCCGCAATGAAACTGAAAATGGCCGCGTGAATTCTACGAATGCACCCCGTTAAAAATGGGGGGATTACCAGGCGTGAATGGCACCATCGCCGCAAGCGAGCGCTGCTTCGCGCACAGCTTCACTATAGGTGGGGTGAGCGTGGCAAGTGAGTGCTAAATCTTGTGCGGACGCGCCAAATTCCATCGCCACGCACACCTCGTGAATGAGGTCTCCTGCCGACGGTCCGATGATATGGGCACCGAGGATACGGTCAGTTGCAGCGTCGGCGAGGATTTTTACAAAACCCTCACTTTGGAATACCGTTTTGGCCCGCGCGTTGCCGAGGAAAGGAAATTTTCCAACTTTGTAGGCGCGGCCCTGCTCTTTCAACTGCTCTTCCGTTGCGCCGACGTTGGCCACTTCCGGCGAGGTGTATATCACGCCGGGAATTACCCCATAGTTAACGTGGCCATGCTTGCCCGCGAGATTTTCGGCAACGGCCATGCCCTCATCTTCGGCCTTATGGGCCAGCATCGGGCCGGCGATCGCGTCGCCGATGGCGTACAAGCCTTTGATATTGGTGGCGAAATGGGCATCCGTCTTGATGGTGCCGCGTGGGCCCATCTCTACGCCCAAAGCTTCCAGCCCCAAACCGCCGGTGTAGGGTTTGCGGCCGGTAGCGACCAGAACCACGTCGGAGCTCAGGTTGGCCTCGGTCCCATCCTTGCGGAGTTTGTAACTGGTTGTGGTGCCGGTAACACTTTGAACGGCGGCGCCAAGGATGAACTTAAGACCTTGTTTGGTCAGGATTTTCTGGAATGCTTTTTGCACTTCGGCATCCATGCCGGGCGTTATGGCGTCGAGATATTCCACCACGGTGACTTGCGTGCCGAGGCGGGCGTAGGCGGAGCCGAGTTCAAGCCCGATCACGCCAGCACCGATCACGGTCATGGTTTTGGGGATTGAGGGCAGAGTCAACGCGCCGGTGGAGGTCACGACTTTGACCTCGTCCACCGTGACGCCGGGGAGGCTGGACGGCTCGGAACCCGTTGCAATGATTATGTTTTTGGCCGCGTGAACGTCAGTACCGACCTTGACCTGACCAGCGGCGGGAATGCTGCCCCAGCCTTTCAGCCACGTGATCTTGTTTTTCTTGAACAGAAACTCAATCCCCTTGGTGTTGCCGTTCACCACGTCTTGTTTGTAGGCCTGCATTTTGGCCCAATCGACGGTCGGCTTAGCACCCATCAGGCCCATTTTCTCAAAGTTTTCATGGACTTCGTGCAGATTGTGGGTCGCGTTGAGCAGCGCCTTTGACGGGATGCAACCGACGTTCAGGCAGGTGCCGCCCAACGTCTCGCGCCCCTCGACCACGGCGACTTTCAGCCCCAGTTGCGCGCAGCGGATGGCGCAGACATAACCGCCGGGTCCGGCACCGATCACGATCACATCAAACTCTGCCATGGTCATTTCCTTTGGGTTTTCGCGTATTTATCCCGTATTTTTCCAGTATGTTTTTTGACATACAGGGAGTCCGGGGCGGTAAGGTTAGATTAGGGTTGCCAGCAACATCAGTATGGTTGAAAAAAATCCGACAAACCAGATCGCCGAACGCCACGGACTAAGGCCGAAGGCGTAGGCGGGGACGTAAAGGACGCGGGCGGCAAGGTAGATCCAGGCGCAGGTCGCGGTGACGGGGCTTGAAGCGTGCGACAGGGTCACTACCACGACGGCGATGGTGAACAGGATCAGCGCCTCAAAATGGTTGTTGAGCGCGCGTTGCAGGCGGGCGGTCCTGACGGACAGCTTGCGGACCGGGGCCTGATCGCGCGGGCTGGAGGTGTAAGCGGGCGTCAGTTCCAGGTTCGCCGGGATGGCAAAGATGGCGAATTGGATCCCTTGCAACAGGGCCGCGAGGGTGAGTGCGGTGAGCTCGGGGGTCACCTTAACGACCCATCCAACTATTTGTGCCACCACGCTGCGGTGGCTCTTCACGAGCTTTCGCAGCATCCTTCTTTAATGCATCTTCGGCTAAGATTTTGTTCGTTATCTCAACATTTGCTGGTGAGAGGACGATCGGTATTGAGAATTTTACCCGGCTTACTTCCTCGTGATTTCGAGAGTGTTTGCCGTCTGCGCCTACCTCTGCGGAGAATATCTTTAGTCCCGCTTTCGCGCCTCCCGAACTTTCAGTTGCCGCTGTAACGGCCACGTCGAATTCGATTATTTCGACCCGGCGGAAGCGGTGAGCTGTGTTTTCATGTTCGTAAAGGTTGGGTTCCTTCATCGAAACCGGCGGATTTACTATGACCCCCGCGTGTTCGAACTGCATTTGAAGTTCTCTGGTGGATTCTACAATTGCTGAGATAGTTTCCTTGATGAAATCCTTCAGGTCCATAGCTGCGTCCTCGCGACGGTGTGTCCAAATTCAGATCTATGTCCCACCCGTTTGTAGCACGAGTGGGACAAAATAATAATTTACAAATCCATCAACAAACGTCGCGGGTCCTCCAGCGCTTCCTTGACCCGCACGAGGAAGGTGACGGCACCTTTGCCGTCGACCACGCGGTGATCGTAGCTGAGGGCCAGGTACATCATTGGGCGAATGACGATCTGGCCTGCGACGACGACGGGGCGGTCCTGGATTTTGTGCATCCCCAGAATCCCGGACTGCGGGGGGTTGAGGATGGGCGACGACATCAGCGAGCCGTAAACGCCGCCGTTGGAGATGGTGAACGAGCCGCCCTGCATGTCGGCCATCGTCAGCTTGTTGTCGCGGGCGCGGGTGCCCATCTCGGCGATTTTCTTTTCGATGCCCGCGAAGGAAATCTGGTCGGCGTCGCGCAGAACCGGGACCACAAGGCCCGAAGGGGTGCCGACGGCGACGCCCATGTGGACGTAGTTTTTGTAGACCACATCCTGACCGTCGATTTCGGCGTTAACCTCGGGGATTTCTTTCAGCGCATGGATGCAGGCTTTGACGAAAAACGACATGAAGCCCAGTTTGACGCCGTGCTTTTTCTCAAACGTGTCCTTGTAAAGGGTGCGCAGGTCCATCACGGCGGACATGTCGACCTCGTTATAGGTGGTCAGCATGGCGGCGGTGTTTTGCGCGTCCTTGAGGCGTTTGGCGATGGTGGCGCGCAGGCGGGTCATCTTGACGCGCTCCTCGCGGGCGGCGTCGTCGGCGGGGATGGGGGCGCGTGGGATGGCAACCGCGGCTTGGGTGACGATGGCCGGAGCAGGAGCGGGGGATGCCGCGGTTCTGGCGACATCCTCTTTCATGATGCGGCCATCGCGTCCGGTGCCGGTGACCTGATCGGGGCTAAGTCCAACCTCTGCCATGGCTTTTTTGGCGGCCGGGGCATCTTCGACGTCTTTGGCTGCGGGAGTGGGAGCGGCTACAGGGGCGGCAGGGGCGGGCGTGGCCGCTTTGGCGGCGGTTGCCCCCTCTGTCACGATGGCCAGCCTTGCGTTGGCCGCGACCGTGGCACCTTCTGGCGCCAGAATTTCGGCCAGAACCCCGGTCACCGGGCTGGGCACCTCAACCGAGACCTTGTCGGTTTCCAGCTCACACAGCATCTCGTCCTGTTTGACCGCATCGCCGGGCTTTTTGAACCAGGTCGAAACGGTGGCTTCGGTGACACTTTCGCCCAGAGTGGGCACCATAACGTCGGTCATGTTCTTCTCCTCAGGCCAGCGCGTCGTTCACGAGGGCTGTTTGTTCGGCTTTGTGTTTGCTGGCAAGACCCGTGGCGGGCGAGGCCGAGGCTGTGCGGCCCGCATAGCGCGGCCGGCTGTGGGTGGCGCCGATTTTCACCAGCAAGGTTTCCAGCTCCGGCTCGATATAGGACCAGGCGCCCTGATTGCGCGGCTCTTCCTGACACCAGACGATCTCTGCCCCCTTGAAGCGGCTGAGTTCGGTGTTCAAAGAGACGACCGGCATCGGATAAAGCTGTTCGACGCGCAGAATATAGGTATCCGTCAGCCCGCGCGCGTCACGTTCGGCCAGAAGGTCGTAATAGACCTTGCCGGAGCACATCACGACGCGTTTGATCTGGTCATCGGGGTTGAGTTTGGTGGCCGAATGGCCCTGCTGCGCATCATCCCAAAGACAGCGGTGGAAGGTGGAGCCGTCGGTGAAATCGGCGGCGTCCGAAATGCACATCGGGTGCCGCAACAGGCTTTTCGGCGTCATCAGAATCAAGGGCTTACGGAAGTCGCGGTGCAATTGACGGCGCAGGATGTGGAAGTAGTTGGAGGGTGTCGTGCAGTTTGCCACGATCCAGTTGTCATGCGCGGAGTTTTGCAGAAAGCGTTCCATACGGGCGGAAGAATGCTCCGGCCCCTGACCCTCAAAGCCGTGCGGCAGCAGGCAGACAAGGCCGGACATCCGCAGCCATTTCGTCTCTCCCGAACAGATGAACTGGTCGAACATGATCTGCGCGCCGTTGGCAAAGTCACCAAACTGCGCCTCCCACATGGTCAAAGCGTTGGGTTCTGACAGGGAATAGCCGTATTCAAAGCCCAGAACCGCGTATTCCGACAGCATGGAATCGATGACCTCATAGCGGGCCTGACCGGCGCGGATGTGGTTCAGCGGGTAGTGGCGTTCCTCGGTGACCTGATCAATGAAGGCGGAGTGGCGCTGCGAAAAGGTGCCGCGCGTGCAATCCTGACCTGACAGGCGGACCGGGAAACCTTCGGTGGCGAGCGAGCCAAAGGCCAGCGCCTCTGCCGTGGCCCAGTCAAATCCGACGCCGGTGGCGAACATCTGCGCCTTCGCCTCCAACTGGCGGGCGACGGTTTTGTGCAGGGCGAACCCTTCCGGCACGCGGGTCAAGGCGGCCCCGACCTCTGCCATCGTCTCTGGCTTGATCCAGGTTTCGCCGCGCTGATATTGGTCCAGCGTGTTGGGCAGCATGTTTTTCCAGCGGCCATCCAGCCAGTCAGCCTTGTTGGGCTTGTAGGTCTTGCCCGCCTCGTACTCCTCGTTGAGCGTGGCCTGGAACGTGGCCTTCATATCCTCAATCTCGCCCTCGGGGATCAGGCCGTCCTTGACCAGACGCTCCGCATAAAGTTGCAAGGTGGTCTTTTGCTTGCGGATGCGGGTGTACATGGCGGGGTTGGTGAACATCGGTTCATCGCCCTCGTTATGGCCAAAGCGCCGGTAGCAGAAGATGTCCAGCACGACGTCCTTGTGGAACTTCTGACGGAACTCGGTGGCCACTTTTGCTGCATGAACAACGGCTTCCGGGTCATCGCCGTTGACATGGAAAATCGGCGCTTCCACCATCAAGGCGATGTCGGTGGGGTAGGGCGAGGAGCGCGAATAGCTGGGCGCGGTGGTGAAGCCGATCTGATTGTTGACCACGATATGGATGGTGCCGCCGGTGCGGTGACCTTTCAGGCCGGACAGGCCGAAACATTCGGCCACAACGCCCTGACCTGCAAAAGCCGCATCGCCGTGCAGCAGGATCGGCAGGACCTGATGGCGGTCGGTGTCGCCGAACTGGTCCTGTTTGGCGCGCACTTTGCCAAGGACGACGGGGTTTACCGCCTCAAGGTGGCTGGGGTTGGCGGTCAGCGACAGGTGGACGATGTTGCCGTCAAAGTTGCGGTCAGACGAGGCGCCAAGGTGGTATTTCACGTCGCCGGAGCCGTCAACATCCTCTGGCTTGTAACTGCCGCCCTGAAATTCGTTGAAGATCGCCTTGTAGGGTTTCATCAGCACATTGGCCAGAACGTTCAGACGGCCCCGGTGCGGCATGCCGAAGTTGATCTCTTTGACACCCAGATTGCCGCCGCGCTTGATGATCTGCTCCATCGCGGGGATCAGGGCTTCGGCACCGTCAAGGCCGAAGCGCTTGGTGCCCATGTATTTGACATGAAGGAACTTTTCATAGCCCTCCGCCTCAACCAGCTTTTTCAGGATGGCTTTGCGCCCCTCACGGGTGAAGGCGATTTCCTTGCCGTAGCCTTCGATGCGCTCTTTGAGCCAGCCCGCCTGTTCAGGGTCAGAAATGTGCATGTATTGCAGGGCGAAGGTGCCGCAATAGGTGCGTTTCACAATCTCGACGATCTGGCGCATCGAGGCCATTTCAAGGCCAAGCACCATGTCGATGAAGATCGGGCGGTCCATGTCGGCCTCGGCAAAGCCGTAAGAAGCCGGGTCAAGTTCGGGGTGGTTGCCGCGTTCGACGATGCCCAAGGGGTCAAGGTCGGCGGCAAGGTGGCCGCGGATCCGGTAGGCGCGGATCAGCATGATGGCCCGGACCGAGTCCAGAACCGCGCGCTTGATCTGCGCATCGCTGACCGGAACGCTGACAGCGGCGGCTTTGTCGGCGATTTTCTTCGGGATGGCCTTGGCTTCGGCGGGCCATTCACCGGTCATCGCGGCGGTCAGGTCATCGGTGGGTTGCGGCGGCCAATCGGCGCGCGCCCACGACGGGCCAGCCGCCTGCCGCTTTTGCTCGATCCCGTCATCGCCCAGAAGCCGGAAAAACTCCGCCCACTGCGCATCCACCGCTTGCGGGTCTTCGGCATAGCGGGCGGCGAGGTTGTCGACATAGTCGGCATTGGCGCCTTGCAGGAAGCTGGAGGCTTGGAAGGCGGCGTTGGGGGTCTGTTCGGTCATGATAATATCCTGAAATGGGGCGAGGGCCACTATTTGCAAATAGCCCTGACAATCATCGAACCTTCGATCTTTAGATCGTCGGGCCCGGGTGGCACGACTTTTGACGAAACGAGCGTCATACCTGCAGCCCTACACTGAGCAGCGGGGCTGGCTTTGATCATATCTGGCGTCGCCTTGGCCGCGTCAAACTGTACGGCAAGGTAGGTCAGGCCATTATCGTGGCGCGCTGAATCGCTGCCATGAACGTAAAGCAGGCCGTTGGGAAAACCAGTTTCGGCAACCGATTTTGCGTCATCAGGCAATTCGACACAGTTGCAATCTGCGGGACGCTCCGGAGTCGATGGGGTCACACAGGCTGACAGCATCATCAGGGCGAGGGCTGCACGCATTACCGGCCCAAAGCCTTCAGAACAGCTTCGCCAAGGGTGGCTGGGCTGTCGGCGACGATGATGCCGGCGCGCTTCATGGCTTCGATCTTGGACTCCGCGTCGCCCTTGCCGCCGGCCACGATGGCTCCGGCATGGCCCATGCGACGGCCGGGGGGGGCGGTGCGGCCGGCGATGAAACCGGCGGTGGGCTTCCAGCGGCCTTTGCGTTTCTCATCCATCAGGAATTGGGCGGCGTCTTCTTCGGCGGCCCCACCGATTTCGCCGATCATGATGATCGACTGAGTTTCAGGATCGGCCAGAAACATCTCCAGAATATCAATGTGTTCTGACCCTTTGATCGGGTCGCCGCCGATGCCTATGGCGGAAGATTGGCCAAGGCCCACGTCGGTCGTCTGCTTGACCGCCTCGTAGGTCAGGGTGCCGGAGCGGCTGACGACGCCGACCGAGCCTTTGGAGAAGATGGAGCCCGGCATGATGCCGATCTTGCACTCACCCGGGGTCATCACACCGGGGCAGTTCGGCCCGATCAGGCGGGATTTGGAGTTGGTCAGGGCGCGCTTGACCTTCATCATGTCCAAGACTGGGATGCCTTCGGTGATGCAGACGATCAGTTCCATCTCGGCGTCAATCGCCTCAAGGATGCTGTCGGCGGCGAAGGGCGGCGGCACGTAGATGACGGAGGCGTTGGCTTGAGTGGCGGCCTTCGCCTCGTGCACCGAATCGAACACCGGCAGCCCGATGTGCACCGAGCCACCTTTGCCGGGTGTCACACCGCCGACCATTTTGGTGCCGTAAGCCACCGCCTGTTCAGAGTGGAAGGTGCCCTGGCTGCCGGTGAAACCCTGGCAAATGACGCGGGTGGAGGAGTTGACGAGAATGGACATGCTGGCCTTTCGCTGTATCAGGCGGTGATACGGATTGGGTTAACTAGGTTGGCGTGGCGCGGGGTGGCGGGCGCACCGGTCATTGGGCCGCACCGAAATCAAAGCGGATGGCGCTGGTATCTTTGGAGGTGCAGGAGGTGTCGTCGTCGCCGCTGATCAGGGTGGCGGTCGAACCTGTGGCAACCTCCACCCTCGGGCAACCGTTGTCGTCTGCGCCTTGTTTTGCGTCGGCGACACCAGCGCTGGTCAGGGCCTGCGCGAGAATTCCGGCCGCTTTGTCGGTGTTCAGATCCATGCTTTCGACGCGGCACAGGGTGGCGTCATTCGGGCGCATCACCAAAGTGTTGTCGCCATTAGGCGGCGTGAAGATAAGCGTGCCGTTGGCATCGGGGGCACTGGTCCAGCCGGTTTTGGCAAGCGCTGCGGTCAGGGCGGTTGGGTCGGCCTTGGACCCCAGACAGGCCGCGATGCCTTCCGCCATCTGGGCGGCAGACAGAACGCGGTCGTCCTGCGCAGCGGCAGCACCGGCCAGCAGCATAAGAAGTGCGACGATACGCTTCACCCCTTCACCGCTTTGACGATCTTTTGTGCGGCATCCGACAGGTTGTCGGCGGCGATGACGTTCAGGCCGGAGTTGCGGATGATGTCTTTGCCAAGCTCCACGTTGGTGCCTTCGAGACGGACGACGAGGGGGACTTTCAGGCCGACTTCCTTGACCGCCGCCAGCACACCCTCAGCGATGATGTCGCAGCGCATGATGCCGCCGAAAATGTTGACAAGGATGCCTTTGACCTGCGGGTCAGAGGTGATGATCTTGAACGCCTCCGTCACCTTTTCTTTGGTGGCACCGCCGCCGACGTCCAGAAAGTTGGCCGGTTGCGCGCCGTACAGCTTGATGATGTCCATCGTGGCCATCGCCAGGCCCGCGCCGTTGACCATGCAACCGATTTCGCCATCAAGGGCTATATAGTTCAGGTCGAATTTGGACGCCGCGAGTTCCTTGGGGTCTTCCTCGGACTCATCCCGCAGGGCGGCGATGTCGGGGTGGCGGTACATGGCGTTGCCGTCAAATCCCATCTTGGCATCAAGCAGCTTCAGCGAGCCGTCTTTCAGAACGCAAAGCGGGTTGATCTCCAGCATGTCCATGTCTTTGTCGACGAACAGACGGTAGAGGTTTTTCACGATGCCGACGCATTGCTTGACCTGATTGCCGGTGAGGCCAAGCGCGTAAGCCACGCGGCGACCGTGGAAATCGGAAAAACCAGTGGCGGGATCGACCGGGAAAGACAGAATTTTCTCGGGCGTGTCATGGGCGACGTCTTCGATGCTGACGCCCCCTTCGGTCGAGCAGACGATGGAGATGCGCGAAGTCTGCCGGTCGATCAGCAAGGCAAGGTAGAATTCCTTGGCAATGTCGCTGCCGTCTTCAATGTAGATGCGGTTGACCTGCTTTCCGTGCGGGCCGGTTTGCATGGTGACAAGGGTGCGGCCCAGCATCTGGCGGGAAAACTCGGCAGCTTCCTCGACCGAGCGGGCCAGACGAACGCCGCCTTTTTCACCGGCCTCAGCCTCCACAAAGTGGCCTTTGCCGCGACCGCCCGCGTGGATCTGCGCCTTGACCACCCAAAGCGGGCCATCCAGCTCGCCAGCGGCGGTCTTGGCTTCTTCGGCACGGGTGATGGCGCGGCCGTCGGAAACCGGGATGCCATAGCTGCGCAACAAAGCCTTGGCCTGATATTCGTGAATGTTCATTCTGGCACCCCGAAAGTTGGATTTGGCCGGGTGATGACACAGATTGCTGCAAGGGCAAAACGGGAAAAGATCAAGCGGCTCGGAAAAGCGACATTTGTGATCACAGCAAAAATTTTTGTGATCACGCTTAAGAATTAGGCAAGGTTTGAACGGCGGATTCGCCTGTCAACGCGCCTGTCAACGGGCCGTTCAAGTCGGGGAATCCGTTGATCCGAAGGATTAAATCTTAGTTAAGGTAAAGCGCAAACAGCATGGATTGGCCGCCGATCAATGTGTCAAAGGCGTCAGAGTTTGCCGAGGACACGACCGAGCCCTTGTCCAGATAGGGCAGAACCGCCCAACCTTGCACCCAACCGGCAAAGTCAATCGGGCGCGGATCGGCGAAAAACTTGGCGAGGTTAAAGCCAGCGGGCGGACCGGCGCGCCAGAACGGCAGCAGTTTTTCGCCCTTCAGCACAGCGTCGATATCCGCCAAAAGTGCCAGCCAGCTGGCAGCGGTGCCTTGAGGAACCTCAATCCCGATGGCGGAGTGTTGGTGGTCATTGGGCAGCCATTCGGCCATGTCGTCGGATTCCAGCGCCACGCGCGCCCAGAAGCTGCGGTTCTCTGCCACCATGGCCAGCAGGTGATCGTGGGCCGAGGCCATGCGGGCCTTGTCGGGCTGTTGGTTCAGAGTGGCCAAGACCACGGCAAAAAGGTCAAAACTTTCCAGTTTTGCCGGGTTATAGGGTTCTGAGCCTTCAAAAAACGGGTCGGGCGTCATCGGGCCAAGCGCTGCTATGGCGTCATGTGCGGTGGTGATCCGGGTCAAAGGCTCTGTCGGGTCATAGGCGCGCACCATGTCGCACAGGGCATTCAACAGGTCAGAATAGGCCGAGAGCCAGGCGGCGTCGGCCACGTCAAAGCGGACGGTCGTCAAGGCGCGCGGGGCGGTGCCGCCGTCTGTCTCGCCACCAAGGACATTGACGCCAACGATGTCGGAAAGCCCCTCTCCCGCGTCGCGAGTGCCATTGGTGTTGATGTCAAACCACAGGTCATCGAGGGCGATGTCCAGACCGAAGTCAGAGTTCTCCGGGATTTTGGCGAGGCTGACCTTGGCCTTTGACAGTTCGTCTCCGGCACGGGTGAACAGAGTGGTGATAGCGGCGGGGTCGAATTTGGCGGGCTGCGGGTTGTCGGGAATCGGCAGACGCAAGAAGGGCAGCAGGCCGGTACGGTCGGTCATGCCGATGCGCCAGCGGTCCTGAAAGCTGATCTCAACCGCGCGCAGGAACTGCACACCGCCGAGGGCAAAGGTGTCGGCGTCAGTGGGGGTTGGCAGGGCCGCAAGCTGCGCCTCGACCTTGGCGAGACCGTCTTTGGCGATCTGGGCGGATATGGTGTCGGCACAGGCCGGAAAGGTCAGCAGGGCGATGGTGGCGGCGAGAATACGGCGCATGGGGCCTCCTTAAAATAGCTTAATTTTGGGGCATGATCGGGCTATCGGGGCAAAAAGGCAAGCTTGGTAGGGCGATGCACAGGCGTTGTCCGCGGGGAAGGTATGGGTCCGACAGGGTGGCGTCAAATCCTGCGGCGGTGGTGGCGTGGAGGATTTCGGCGGCGCGGTGGTGGTAAGGCGCGCGGTCGGGATGGGTGACGACGCCGTCGGGCTGGCGAAAGGCGCTATCTGCATCGTCGTCGGGGACAAGAAACACCGTGAACAGCAGCTTTTGCAACTGGGGAAAGCGGGTGCGGATGGTGGGGAGGGCGTCCTGCAGGAAGGACAACGGCAGGTGGGTGAAGACGGCGAAAGCGATGGCGAAGTCGATGGTGGCGGGGATGGTGGGAAAGCCGAAGGTGGCATCCTCGATCAGATGATCGGGCGGCAGGCGGGATTTATCTTGCAGTTCAAGGTCATAGCCCCGACGCAGGAGCGCTGCGGAGAGGTCGGTGGCCCAGTAGTTGCCGGGGTTCAGATAGGGCACGGCACGGCAGCCAAGGCGCAAGGCACCTGCGCCGATGTCCAGCAGGCGGTGGTGGGGGTCCAGTCCCGCTGCAAGCAGAAGTTGCATCTGGACCAGACCCGTCTCCTCCCACCGTCCGCCAACGATGTCGCGGTGACGGCCTGCGGCGAGCGCATCCTCATAAAAACCGGGTTTGTGGTACGGGGAGATGGCAGGCTGGGTCACCGCATCGGGTCCCAGCGACCGATCCAGCGCCGGATCGTACGCTCCCAGACCGAGCTGCCGGAAGCGGTTGCAGGGGCCCACATCGAGCCGGGACCGGCCATCAGAAAGTCGTCATTTTTCATCAGGTCGGGCAGAAGCGCCGCCCGTTTGAAGTTCAAAATCTCGAGCGGATCCAAAGGCTCTTCGGGGTTGCCGGGATCCCCTTTATGCAGCTTGGTCAGATGCAGGATGCGCGGCGCGCCCATTTTTTCCTCCCAAATGTCCAGCAATGGGACATGGATCATGTTATATTCGGGCGGTAAAACCGTATAGACAAGGTTGCTGTCGTAAACGGCATTGCGCAGGCTGCCCTGATCGAGCTTTTCCTGATTGGACACCATCCGCCGCTCCCACTCCATCATGAAGGTGCGGGTGCGGCGGCAAATGCGAACGGCGAGCACACCGGAATTCAACATCGGGAAGGCGCGCGGGACCGTGCCATCGCCCATATAGACCCTGCCCCGCGCCCACCCCTGACAGGCGGCCAGTTCGACCCTGTCCAGCAGAGCGAAAAGTTCGGACACATCGGCCAGAACCACGATATCGGCGTCCAGATAGACGGTTTTGCGAAAGCGCGAGCGGCGCAACGCCTCCATCTTTGGGCGGGAGGTAGAATGGTTGAGGCGGTGGATCCGGGTAAAAACAGGGTCGGTCAGGTCTTGATCGGTGAACAGGTCAATCTGCGCATCGGGCATCACCTGACGCAGGGTGCGTGCGGCGCGGCGGGCGAGAATGGTATAAAGCTCGCCGGTCGTGGCGAAGATAAACCCGCAATCCTGAGGGCGCTGCGGCGGTCTGATCACCCGCAGCATGCCTGCCTCGATCAGGTCCGCCGCCACCATGAAGGGGCGCAGCACAATGGCCAGCGGAGATGCCAATATCCTAACTCCAAAATTGTTCGATAACTTGCTGGAAACTTCGACGACCTGTCAATCCCACATTTTTCCGAATTAGGCCCGCATTTTGCCGTCTTAGGCCCGAATTTTGCCGTTTTTTTACGGTGGTGGACTGGCGGCGGAAGTTTCGATGATTTTCAGCATGAGACGGGTGGCCACGGCCATGTCCTGCACCGAGACCCACTCCAACGGGCCATGAATTTCCTGCATGCCGGTGAACAGGTTGGGGGTGGGCAGGCCCATTTCTGTCAGGCGCGAGCCGTCGGTGCCGCCCCGGATCGGTTTGGAGACCGGCTCTATTCCAAGCGCACGGCAGGCGGTCTGGGCGAGGGTGACGGGCCGCATGTCATGTTCCAGCCAGTAGCGCATGTTGCGGTATTGCGGGGTGATGGTGACGGCGACCGTGGCCCGCGGTTCGGTTGCGGCGACCTCGGCACAGACCTGACGCAAGAGCGCGCCTTTCTCGGCCAGGCCCTGACGTTCGAAATCGCGCAGGATGAAGCGCAGCGAGACCTTGGCTGCGTTGCCGGTCATATCGCTGAGGTGGAGGAACCCTTCGCGGCCAGCGGTGGTTTCAGGCGTCATGATCTGCGGCAGCAAGGTGATCAGCCGGGCTGCGAGGGTTAGCGCGTTGACCAGCTTTCCCTTGGCCCAGCCGGGATGGGCAGAGACGCCGGTGATGGTCACGGTGGCACCGTCGGCGGAAAAGCTTTCATACTCGATCTCACCCACGGTTGAGCCGTCGAAGGTGAAGGCGAAATCGGCGCCGATGTCGGCAGGCAGGCGTTTGTTGACGCCGCGACCGATTTCCTCATCAGGGGTAAAGGCGAGGCGGATTTTGCCGTGTTTGAGGTCGGGGTTGGCCAGCAGGTGACGGGCGGCGGTCATCAGGATGGCGACGCCCGCCTTGTCATCGGCCCCCAAGAGCGTGGTGCCGGAGGCGGTGATGATGGTGTGACCATGTTTGCGCGCCAGTTCGGGCGAGGTTTCGGGCGACAGGATCAGCGGGGCATCGGGGTAGGTGATGGCGTTGCCGTTGTAGCCCCGATGGCTGCGCGGTTTGACCCCCGTGGCGTTGTAGGCGGGGGCGGTGTCGACATGGGCGAGAAAGGCGATGGCCGGGCCGTCGCCAGTGGCAGGCAGGGTGGCCAGAACCGTGCCGTAGTCGGTCAACTGCACATCCTGCGCGCCGATGGCGGCAAGTTCGGCTTGCAGCAGGGTCAGCATGGCAAACTGGCTGGACGAGGAGGGCGAGGTGGCGCTGTCCTGATCGCTTTGGCTGTCAATGGCAGCATAGCGCATCAGGCGGTCTTCGAGTTCGTCATCAAATTGGGTCATTGCGCCTCCAGTTCTGGCGGGAATCTGGCGGGCGGGCCGAGGGAAGTCAACGCAAAGGACAGCGAGGTTTCGGTTGCCCGGTCCGGGGCTGCGGGCGTCGAGCGCAGCTGGCCTTTGGGTAAGATCAAACGGGGATTTGGCTGGCGTCGGCGGTCTTGCCTTGATATTGCCACATTCGATACGACGGCATTTTTCGACTCCGCTCTGACTAAAGCTTTGTAATACGGAGCTGTTTGTGTTATTTGTAAGATGCGTTTGCGTAATTGTGCCTCAATTGCGGCCGCATTGTGTCTGAAATGGAAACCTGGCCAACCGAGGACTGCGAATCGGTGAGGCCACACTTCTTTGGGGAGTATGTAACTTGAAGACTTTTTTGCTTGCACTTGTGATGGCGGCAGGACTGACCGCATCGACGGCCGGGGCTGTCACCGTGGATTTCGTCGCGGAAGCCAATAACAATGGCGAACGCGGCATTACTGATGGCTCTTCGCTGACGATCAGTGGAGTGAACGTGACGTTCAACGCTGGGGGCAACTACCCCTATTTTGACCATTCCACGAAGCTTGAGGTTATGTCAGGAGGCGCGGGTCTGGGGGTTTGCAAGTCACTCACAACCACCCGCCCGCGCAATCAATGTGCGCCTTCTAACGATGACAACATCCAATTGGGTGAGTATGTGAAGCTGTCGTTCCTTACGGCGCAAAATCTGTCGGGGTTGCTGTTCAACCAGGACGGACACTATGCCTTTTCGGGCACCGCTTTGAATGACACGCTGCTGTTCGCGATCAATGGCGGGGCGCTGGCCAGTTATACCTTCGGCAATCTGATGTCGTTGTCGTTTGGCAACGTCAGTTCCGTCAGCTTTGCCTACGGTGGGGAACGTGCCAACCAGTTTTACGTTGGTGCGGCCAACGTCGCTGCGGTGCCGCTGCCTGCTGGCGCGTCCTTGCTGCTGGGCGCTCTTGGCTTGCTGGTCTATGGTGCCAAGCGCCGCGCCAAACCTATGGTCTGAGCGGCACGACCGAACGAAGTTCAGGCGGCAGAGCAATCTGCCGCCTTTTTTTGCGGGCAAAGGGCAGGTCTTGCTGCGCAGGACGCCGAACTGCACAAGTGACCGCCGGGATATTGGACCAGCAAATGAAAATGCGCGCCCACGTGGGCGCGCCGTCAGTGTATAGCGAAAGCCTCAGGCCAAAGACGGGTCGATGGCCTTGCAGGCTGCAACCAGACCTTTGACCGAGTCGACAGACTTTTGGAACATTGCGTTCTCGTCAGCGGTCATTTCAATCTTGACCAGCCGTTCAACCCCTCCTGCGCCCAGAATGATCGGGACGCCCACGTACATGCCGTCTAGGCCAAAGGCGCCTTCGACATAAGCGGCGCAGGGCAGCAGGCGCTTCTGGTCTTTGAGGTAAGCCTCTGCCATCTCAATCGCCGAAGCAGCCGGGGCGTAGAAGGCGGAGCCGGTTTTCAACAGACCCACAATTTCTGCGCCGCCGTCACGGGTGCGCTGGATGATGGCGTCCAGCTTTTCCTGCGTGGTCCAGCCCATCTTGACCAGATCGGGCAACGGGATGCCCGCAACCGTGGAATAGCGCGACAGGGGCACCATCGTGTCGCCATGACCACCCAGCACGAAGGCGGTGACGTCGCGCATCGAAACGCCGAACTCCAGCGACAGGAAGTGGCGGAAGCGGCCCGCGTCCAGAACGCCCGCCATGCCGACCACCATGTGGTGCGGCAGGCCGGAGAATTCGCGCAGTGCCCAGACCATGGCATCCAACGGGTTGGTGATGCAGATCACGAAAGCTTTGGGCGCATGGGCTTTCAGACCCTCACCCACCGCTTTCATCACCTTGAGGTTGATCCCCAACAGGTCATCCCGGCTCATCCCCGGTTTGCGCGGCACACCGGCGGTGACGATGCACACATCGGCCCCAGCGATATCGGCGTAAGAGTTGGCGCCCGTGATCGTGGCATCAAACCCCTCGATCGGGCCGGATTGCGAGATATCAAGAGATTTGCCCTGCGGGGTGCCCTCGGCAATGTCAAACAGGATGACGTCGCCCAGTTCTTTGAGGGCAGCAAGGTGGGCAAGCGTGCCACCGATCTGCCCGGCGCCGATCAGCGCAATCTTCGGTCTGGCCATATGGGAATCCCCCCTTTTGGGTTGCAAACAAACATGGATGGCGTGGCTTAAGCCCAAAAGCCTTGGTAGCACAAGCCCGCCGCGCTGCGGCACAGCGGTGCGGTATGGTGGAGCGCGCATGATTGCGCTAGCACGTGAAGAAAGTGTGACGGGGTCTTCTGCAAGTGGTCTTCGGTGTCGGTTGTGGGCGCAAATAGCCTGAAATCCGCAGGAAGCGTCTTTGCTGGCCGGGTGCTAAGGGGCGGGCGGGATGAGCGGCTGGGAGTTCTGGGTTGTCGCGGTGATTGGCGCGGTGCTGACCGGAGTAGGCAAGGGCGGCATCCCGATCGTCGGTGCGCTGGTGGTGCCGGTGATGTCGCTGGTGATTTCACCGGTTGCTGCGGCGGGTCTGATGCTGCCGGTCTATGTCGTCTCCGACTGGTTCGGGCTTTATGCGTATCGAAAGGAATTCGACAAACGGGTTCTGGTGATTGCGGCGATGGGGTTGACCATCGGTGTCGGGATCGGCTGGGCTATTGCGCGCTTTATCCCCGAGGATTGGGTCACGGTGCTGGTGGGTACAATTGCGGTGGCATTCTCGCTGAACCAGTTGCTGCGCAAACCGGTGATCGCCGTGCCGAAGCGGGCGGAAGTGGCACCGGGGCTGTTCTGGTGCGCGATTGCCGGGTTCACCAGCTTTGTCAGCCACACCGGCGGCCCCCCGTATCAGGTCTGGACCCTGCCGTTGGGCATGAAAAAGGCGGTTTTCGCCGGAACCTCGACGATTGCGTTTGCCTATATCAATGCGGTTAAACTGGTGCCGTATTATCTTTTGGGTCAAATCACCCTCAACAGTCTTGAAACGGCGCTGGTCCTGATGCCGATTGCGGCGGCGGCGGTGTTCTTTGGCGTCTGGGCGGTCAGGCGTCTGCCGGAGAAGCTGTTCTTCACCTTCGTCACCTGGTCGCTTCTGGTGATTGGGGCAGACCTGATCGCTAAGGGGTTGAGCGGTGTTGAGCCGCTGGTGGCGCTTTTCGCAGTGATCTGACTCATCACGAACTGTTGCTCTGCTAAATCGCTCAAATCACGCACAAAGGCCCTGCGGTCCTGCACCAAGTCAAGGGTTGCACGGTGTCCTGACCATGTTCAGGTTCACGCGAGGTCGGTAATAGGGCGATGATGTTCACCAGTCTGGCACTGAACACGGTTGTGCTGCCCTTTGCCTTTGGGCTGGCACTTGCACTTGCGGGCAGGTTTGGCAGCAAGGGAATGCTGGGTGCCGCCGTCTTAGTGTTAAGCGCGGCCTATGTGCTGCTGGAGGGTTTGCCCGGCTTTCCGCCGGTCGCATCAAAGCAGAAGGTGCTTTACCTTTTCGCGCTGGCGGCAGGTGTGGCGCTGGTGTCCCGCTTCATACCGCCCCGCGCCAAAGTGCTGTTGGTTGCGCTGACCGGGGGCTTTCTGCTGGGCGCGGCAGTCTGGCTTGGTATCAACAAATTTGCATCGGGCGGTGTCATGGCAAGCGCTTTCGTCCTGGCGCCGATTGTAGCCGGAGCCTTCGGCAGCACTGGGCTTCACCGAAGCGCACGCCAGCCGCTGCTGTGGCCTCTGGCGCTGGTGTGTCTGGCCATCGGGGCGGCCCTGCTGTCTGCTTTTGGCGCTTTCGTAGGATTTGCCCAAGTGGCGGGGGCCTGCGCGGCGCTGATCGGGGCCTATGCTTTGGTGCGCTATATCCTGCTGCTTGCCGGGCGCGAAGCTGGATTTGCTATTCTGTCAACCACTGCCACGACCTTTCTGACGGTAAGCGTCACCAGCGTCGTGATCCTCATCGCCCTTTTCGCGCCGACGATCAGTCAGGCCGGGGTCGTCGTAGTGTCGCTGACGCTGATTCTGCCGGTTTTCGTGCCTGATTTTGCCAGCCAGCCTCGCGCGCTGGTTCCGGTCTTACAGGGGCTGATCCTGGCCCTTCCCACCATTGGTGCTGTGCCCTTGGCGCTGATGATCCATCAACCCTGAGGAGATTTCCATGAAGACCACCCATCTTGGTGTGCTGACCGGCGTGGCACTGGCGGCCTTGTCCAGTGCAGCCATTGCTGCCGATACCTATACTGTGGATCCGGCCCATGTGTGGGTGACCTTCGCGGTCAATCATTCTGGCTGGGACATGGCGCAGGGGCTGTTCCACAACGTCAGCGGTTCGATCACCCTGGACAAGGACGATGTGACCAAGTCGAAAGTCTCGGTCAAAATCGACGCGACCTCAATCGACACCAACTTTGCCCAACGCAACAGCGACCTGCAAAGTCCGGATTTCCTGAACGTGGCAGAGTTCCCGGCGATTACCTTCGACAGCACCGCCGTCGAGAAAACCGGAGACAAGTCCGGCAAGATCACCGGCAATCTGGTCATGATCGGCAAGACGGTTCCGGTCACGCTGGATGCCACGTGGAGCGGGGTTGAGGCGGCGTATCCCTGGGCCCCTGACGTCATCCGCACCGGATTCACTGCGACCGGTGTGGTGCATTCGGCGGACTTCGGCATGACCAAAGTGGTCGAGGATGGCCTTGGGCCGGATATCCTTGTCACGATCAATATCGAAGGCGAAAAGACGAAGTAATCGGTCACATGGCCCGTCGGGGAAACCCGGCGGGCTTTTCGGTTCAGGTCGGGTTGCCCTTGGCTTGCGTCGTGGGCGTCACTGTTTCAAAATTGTTGCCTGCGGCCACAAGGCAGGTGGCCCCGTTGGGCAGGGTCACCGTCAGCGTCCATGTTCCGGTTTTTTCCGACCCATAAAGCTCCATCACCGTGTTATCCTCGGCCAGACCCATCGCGCGGGTCTGCTCGCCGAATTGTTTGGCCAGTTGGCCCGATACCGCTTCATGCGGGCCACATTGCGCGGGCGATGCGCGGGCTGCGAAGGGAAGTATAAGAAGCCCGGCGAGGCCGAGCGAGAGGGCGAAGACATTCCGATCCATTTTAAGCCTTTCTGGGCAAATGCGCTGGTTTGGGCGAAGGCGCTGAGGTTCCGGGTTTGCCGCCGGGCTTGGCTGCAGAGTGAGGCTGCGCCCAGAGTGCCAATTTTGGGTTAACGGCGCGCTCAGAATTTTATTGGTCAGAGTTCCGGTTGGAAAATTGGGCGACAACCGAAAAATTCTTGCAGAAAGTGCTGGCCCATGACGCGGGCGGAAATGGGCTGGCGGATGGTTTTGTGGATGGAAAGATCGCGTGGAACCTGCCTATTCTCCAAACGCGGGCTTTGATCGGCAAAGCGACCGCGAAGCGAGGCACGCAGGGGTGATCATGCTGTTATTGACGATCGGGGTTCTGCTTTGGGCCTATTCGCACTTGATGAAACGCGTGACGCCGGGATTTCGCGCCAGTCTGGGGGACGGTACGGGCAAAGGCGTGGCCGCTGTTCTCAGCCTCGCAGCACTGGCGCTGATCATCACGGGCTATCGGTCGGCGGACGTGGTCGTGATCTGGTCGCCGCCCGCCTTCATGCGGCATATCAACAATTTGCTGATGCTGATCGCGGTGATCTTGGTGTTCATGCAAGCCAACCGGGGCAGCCTGCGGACGCTTTTGCGGCATCCGATGCTGACGGCGGTCAAGACCTGGGCGCTGGCGCATTTGCTGGTGAATGGCGACCTCGCCTCGATCATCCTGTTTGGCGGGATGCTGGCCTGGGCGGTGGTGGACGTGATATTCATCAACCGGATGGAGCCTGCATGGGTGCGGCCTGCCAAGGGACCGGTGATCAACGACGTGATTTATGTGGCGGTCTGCCTCGTGGCATTTGGCGCGATTGTCTGGCTGCATACGTGGTTGGGCTATCCGCCATTGGGGTAAGGCGATGAAACTCTATCGGTTTTTGTCAGAGGATGACACGCAGGCGTTTTGTCACAAGGTGTCGAACGCGTTGAGCAAAGGGTGGGAGCTTTACGGCGCCCCGACCTATGGATTTGACGCTGCGCGCGGGGTGATGCGCTGTGGGCAGGCGGTGGTCAAAGAGGTGCCGGGTGCGTATGCGCCGGATCTGAAGCTGAGTGAGCAATAGATGGGCCGACGGCCCATCCTACCCCTGTAAAAGTTCGGCTGAAATCCGATCCGGGGCGGTTCCAGGCTTTTTGACTCTGGTTTTTGCGCCCTGACGGGGGTCAATAGTATTCGGGGGATGCTTTGTGATCACACTCCGCGGCGGGCATTTTTACAGTGCTTGAGATTTTTGGCACTGGTGGTACCATGGGTAGTCATAGCGCATCGCTCCACTTGCCAAACCGCGACACTCTCCGAAAAACTCATGCCAGAAAGGCTTAACATGCGTGGGACTCGTATTTTTGCTTTGGTTCTTGCAACCTTACCGGCTTTGCCGGCTTTTGCGGGCGACTTCTCCTTGTTTGGCGGGGTCGGCCTGACTTTTTCCACCGGAAACAGCACTCCGCATGACGATCTGAACCTGTACCTGGAAGGCGATCTTGATAATTTCTACCTTGGCTTCTCGACCGATGCTTACAACGAGAGCGTCTTGAACGAAGTTGACCTGTCGCTGGGCTATCGCAGCAATACCCCGATCGGCCTGACCTACGACGTGTCCTACACGCGCTACCTTTATCCCAATGACGGCGGAGACTGCTGCGGCGACATTTATCTGAAACTGACCTATCCGCTGACCCCGACCCTGACGGGCAAGTTTGAGGGAGATTACTACCCGGAATCCAAGCTTTCCGAGGCCCATCTTTCGGTCATCTATGACATGAACGACAAGATCACCCTGACGGCCCGGGTCGGCACCGTGCGCAATGACGGTGCTCCCAACACCAACGAATGGGAAGTGGCCGCAGCTTATGCAATTGGTAACGAAACCTCCGTAAAGCTGCACTACTACAAGGGCAACGACTATGACGGGTACTTCGGTCTGAACCTGAACTGGGACACGACGATTTTCGGCGGGTGAAGCGGCAAGGTGTGATCACAAAATTTCCGGCAGTGATCACAAATTGAAAAGTCTTGCGATGATACCGCAGGCAGACCGCTTTCAGGCACGCTTGGGGGCGTGACAGTGCAAATTTGTGCGCTATTAAAAGTGGGAATACTCTGCGCCGCAGCAAATGCTGCGATGCGTCACCGAAAACGGGGAAGAGCAGCACATGGCCGAAGCAACCGGGTCGACCACGCAAAGTCAGGGGCAGTTAGAGGGGCGGGTTGAGGGGCCGAAAATTGATCGGCCAAAGGTGGAGCGGCCGAAGGTGGAGCGGCCCAAGATCGAACGACCTTTGTCGCCGCATCTGCAAATCTACCGGATTCAGATCACCTCCGTCTCGTCAATCCTGACGCGGATCACCAGACACGCTCTGATGGCCGGAGTTGTTCTGGGAGTCTGGTGGCTTTTCGCGGCAGCGGTTTCGGACAGCTATTTCGCGGTGGCCAATGCCGTGGTGACAAGCTGGTTTGGCAAGCTGGTGTTTGCAGGCTCTCTTTGGGCTGTCTGGTATCACTATCTTGCGGGCCTGCGGCACCTGTATTTCGACGCGGGCCACGGGCTGGACATCGAGACGGCGGAACGTCTGGGCTGGGCCTGTATCGCAGGCTCGGTTCTGCTGACACTGCTGACCATCGTGATCGTGTGAGGGAACCAATGCGCTATCTGACCGACCGCAAACGCGCCGTGGGCAAGGGGCCGGCCCATTCCGGGACCGAGCATCATTGGGCGATGACCGTATCCTCGGTGGCTTTGGCTTTCATGGTGCCGACCTGGCTTTACATCTTCGGCCACGTGCTGGGGGCCAACCGGGTGACGGTGCTTGCGACCTTTGCCCGGCCCTTTCCGGCCATTCTGACGGCCCTTGTTCTGGTGGTGGCGATGCGCCACTTCGCCAAGGGCACCACGACGATGCTGCAGGACTATACCAAGGGTACGACCCTGAAATCCGCCATCGTTTTCGCCTATTCGCTGTCTGCCGTGATCGCGGCTGTGGGGCTGTTTGCCCTGATCCGCATCGCGCTATGAGGTTATGATGAACGCTTATCCTTACGAAGTGCATGACTATGACGTGGTGGTGGTGGGGGCAGGTGGCGCTGGTCTGCGCGCCACTTTGGGCATGGCAGAGCAGGGGCTGCGCACCGCCTGCGTGACCAAGGTTTTCCCGACCCGCAGCCATACTGTGGCCGCTCAGGGCGGCATTGCCGCCTCCTTGGGGAATATGGGACCGGACAGCTGGCAGTGGCATATGTATGACACGGTCAAAGGCTCCGACTGGCTGGGCGACAGTGATGCGATGGAGTATCTGGCGCGTGAAGCGCCTAAGGCTGTGTACGAGCTGGAGCATTACGGCGTGCCGTTTTCGCGCACCGAGGAGGGCAAGATCTACCAGCGCCCGTTCGGTGGCCATACGACCGAATATGGCGAGGGTCCGCCCGTTCAACGCACCTGTGCCGCCGCTGACCGTACAGGACACGCGATTTTGCACACGCTTTATGGGCAAAGCCTGAAGAACAATGCGGAGTTTTTCATCGAATACTTTGCCATTGATCTGATTATGACCGATGGCCGCTGCACGGGCGTTATCGCGTGGAAGCTGGATGACGGTACGATCCATGTGTTCAACGCCAAGATGACGGTTCTGGCGACCGGTGGCTATGGCCGGGCTTATTTCAGCGCCACATCGGCCCATACCTGCACGGGCGATGGCGGCGGCATGGTGGCGCGGGCCGGTCTGCCCTTGCAGGATATGGAGTTTGTGCAGTTTCACCCGACTGGCATCTATGGCTCCGGCTGTCTGATCACCGAGGGCGCGCGGGGCGAAGGCGGCTACCTGACCAACTCGGAAGGCGAGCGGTTCATGGAACGCTACGCGCCGACCTACAAGGATTTGGCCAGCCGCGATGTGGTTTCGCGCTGCATGACGATTGAAATCCGCGAGGGCAGGGGGGTTGGCCCGAACAAGGACCACATCAGCCTGAACCTGAACCACTTGCCCAAGGCGACACTGGATTTGCGGCTGCCTGGGATTACCGAGTCCGCGCGGATATTTGCCGGTGTCGATCTGACCAAAGAGCCGATCCCGGTCCTGCCGACCGTGCATTACAACATGGGCGGCGTTCCGACCAACTATTGGGGCGAGGTGCTGAACCCCACCCATGACAACCCGGACGCCATCTTCCCCGGCCTGATGGCTGTGGGTGAGGCGGGCTGCGCCTCGGTCCATGGGGCCAACCGGCTGGGGTCGAACAGTTTGATCGACCTTGTGGTGTTTGGCCGGGCTGCCGCGATCCGGGCAGGCGAAATCGTCAATCCCAAATCAGCGGTTGCCCCGGTCAATGTGGCCGAGGTTGACAAGGCCTTGTCGCGCTTTGACACCTTGCGTTTTGCTTCCGGTGCGATTTCAACGGCTACCTTGCGTGATGACATGCAACGGACGATGCAAGCGGATGCCGCCGTGTTCCGGACTGACAAGACCCTCGCCGAAGGGGTGGCCAAGATGACCGGCATTGCGGCCAAAATGGCGGACATCAAGGTTACTGATCGCAGCCTTGTCTGGAACTCTGACCTGATGGAGACGCTGGAACTGACCAATCTGATGCCGAACGCCATGGCCACCATCGTGGCGGCAGAGGCGCGCAAGGAATCGCGCGGTGCCCATGCGCATGAGGATTATCCCACGCGTGACGACGTGGTCTGGCGCAAACACTCGCTGGCGTGGGTTGACGGGCCGAAGGTGACGCTGGAGTACCGTCCGGTGCACCTGAACCCCCTGACATCTGAGGATGAGGGCGGTATCAGCCTGAAGAAGATCGCACCGAAAGCGCGGGTGTATTGATGGCAGAGGCGGGCTATTCCGGGACGGCCCTGGCGCGCAAGCTTGGCCTTAAGTCAGGGCAGGCGGTGGCTTTCGTGGGCCTGCCCGACAGTTTGGCCTTTCTGCATGACGCGGCCGCCTTTCGCCGGATCGAGTTGGCACCCGACTGGCGTGCTTTGCCGGAAGGCGCGCGGGATCTGATCCAGCTTTTCACCACGTCTGCCGAAGACCTGCGGGCGGCGCTGCCCATCCTGCGCGATCTGATTGCGCCGGCCGGGATGATCTGGGTGTCGTGGCCCAAGAAAGCCAGCAAGGTGCCAACCGACGTGACCGAAGATGTGATCCGCAACCTTGCTTTAAGTGATGTATTGGTGGACGTGAAGGTCTGCGCGGTCGATGCGGTCTGGTCGGGACTGAAACTGGTGGTGCGGGTCGAGGCGCGCGCTTCGCACGCAAACGCAGGGGTGACGGCATGAAGCCTATCGCATTGATTTTACTGCTACTGACACTCGCCGGGTGTGATCCCAAGCAGGTGGTTGACAGCGCCATCGCCCGCACCGCCGAAAGTGTTGTAGCGCCCGTGACCGGGGCGGACGTGGCCAATTGCGTGGTCGATCATGCCCAACCGGTGGAACTGGAAATTTTGGCCCGCGATGTGGGCGTTCTGGCGGGCACCCGCACCAAAGCGATCATCAAGGGCATCCTTGATCGCCCCGATACGCAAACCTGCCTGAAAAAGGCGGGTCTGGCCAGTCCGGTTCTGCAATGATCCGCCTTTGGTACGCCCTGTCGCTTCTGGCGCTGCTGTCTGCTTGTGGACCGCTGCCGTTGCAACAGGCAGAGCAGATCTGCATTTCTGACGCGCAACTTTCGCAACATCCGCGCGGTGCGGTGTCGTTCGGCGTTGGAGCGGACGGCAGAACCGGCGCCTCGGTTCAGCTTGGCATCACATCTGACTACCTTCTGGGCCATGACCCCGATCAGGTTTATGCGGCCTGCGTTCAACGGCGGGCGGGGCAGCCGCCTTCGCGACCTTTCTCTTCGCTGCCCGAATCCCGACAGTAATCTACTCTGCGACCCTCTTTTCTGCGACTTTGCCCCTGAAAGGCTGCCACATGGTTCAGTTCACCCTGCCCAAAAACTCCAAGGTCCGCACCGGCAAGACCTGGCCGCGGCCAGAGGGCAAAAATGTTCGCAAGTTCCAGATTTACCGTTGGAACCCGGATGACGGCGAAAACCCGCGGGTGGACACCTATTTCCTTGATCTGGACAAATGCGGCCCGATGGTTCTGGACGCGCTGGTCAAGATCAAGAACGAGGTGGATCCGACCCTGACTTTCCGGCGCAGCTGTCGGGAGGGCATTTGCGGATCTTGCGCGATGAATATCGGCGGAATCAACACCTTGGCCTGCATTTATGGCCTGGATGAGGTGAAGGGTGATGTCAAAATCTACCCCTTGCCGCATATGCCCGTCATCAAAGACCTGATCCCGGATTTGACGCATTTTTACGCGCAGCACGCCTCGATCATGCCATGGCTGGAGACTAAGACCAACCAGCCGCAAAAGGAATGGCGCCAGTCGATCGAGGATCGCTCCAAGCTGGACGGGCTTTATGAATGCGTCATGTGCGCCTGTTGTTCGACCTCTTGCCCCAGTTATTGGTGGAATGGCGACAAATACCTTGGGCCAGCGGCGCTGCTGCACGCTTATCGCTGGATCATCGACAGCCGGGACGAGGCGACAGGTGAGCGTCTGGATGCGCTGGAGGATCCGTTCAAACTGTACCGCTGCCATACGATCATGAATTGCACCAAGACCTGCCCAAAGGGTCTGAACCCGGCCAAAGCGATTGCCGAGATCAAGAGCATGATGGTTGACCGGGTGGTGTGACCGATGTTTGTGGCGCTGATCGCGGCCCTGTTGCCGCTGACCCAGCTTGGGTTATTTGGCGTGTTCTTGATTTGAGCGGGCTTTGGTCGCTTGGCGTGGGTATGTCACACCACTCGCGGCGGGCCGAGGGATCAATCCCCTTGCCACCTGCCTAAAGCGTGCGCAGCTTGTCCTGCAGATCCTTCGGGAAGTCGTCAAAGCCATCGGTCAGGTTGTGCAAGTCATCCACAATCTCTTTGATTTCAATGACTTCCGCATCGGTATGCGCACGCGCTGACCGTGTCATCCCCGCAATAGTGCGGGTGTTGGCGGCACCTGTGGCATAGGTCCAGCCATGGGTCAGACCAAACGAGCTGGCAGAGGCAATCACCCCCTCGGGGTCTTCGCCGGTCAGGCTTGCCCAGGTCACTTGGCCGGTATGGGTCAGACCCCAACGCACGACCGGATCGGACAACATATAGCCCTTGATCGAATAATGTTCCGCCCAGGCTTGCGAGTAAGTCTGGTACAGCAGGGTCGGCGCGGTCAGGCGAATGTGGATCGCTAAGGCGTATCCGGTGTCACAAAGGTCACCCAATCTTGTCAAACGGGCTGCAACCTCATCTGATTTGCCACGGATATTTGCCAAGTTTTCACCTCTAGGATGCTAGCTGTTGCGCGAAACACTTAGACCGTGCATTGGATAACCACGAAACGCTATGACGACTTTCAAGGATCGGCAACCTGTTCAAAAGTAGATGGTAATCCTACAGACCATGCGAGATCAGATCGAACAGATAGCCCCAGCCGGCTTCTATGTGGCACTGCGGGTCGGTTTCTCATTTCCGGAGGAGGAGTTGAACGAGTTGCCGGAAAACTGGGTTGAGTTTTATACCACGAATGGGCTTGTTGTCCACGACCCTGCGATGAAGTGGGTTTACGGCAACATCGGGATCGCGCGGATGGAAGAGATCGGCTTGCCTGACCCGCATCAGGTGCGGGCGCGGGCTGCAGTGTTCGGCCTGTCACATGGCGTGGTGATTTCGGTAATGACACCCTCGGATCGCGGCCGCCGCAGCTATGGTATGTTTTTTCGCGAAGAGAGCGACTTTGCCGACCGCGACCTGACCGTGCTGCATGACATCGTCAAGCGGCTGCACAGCGGAAATACCGATGAACCTGCGCTGACTGCGGCCGAGATTGAGGCGTTGCAGATGCAGGCGGGCGGGCTGCGACTCAAGCAGATTGCCGGGCAGTTGGGCATTTCCGAAAGCGCTGTGAAAGCGCGTCTCAACAACGCCAAGAGGAAGCTTGGGGCCAAAACCCTGACGCAGGCTTCTTCCATCGCGTCTGCACGTCGCATCATTTGACACAATCGTCATTTGCTTTGGCAACACGCCGCTAATTTCCACTACAAGCGTATATTTGCCTATCACGCACAACCTCAGGCAGTCTAAAACTGGCGGTACTGCCAGCATCTGTCTTGGGGGACATACATGAAGAACGTTCGGTTCGATTTCTCTGACCTGCATCGTCACGGTCGGGCTTTTTACGAGTTTCTGGCCTTGCGCAAGCAGGTCTTCGTTGACGAGTTGAAGTGGGATGTCCCGCACAACGACATGGTCGAAATGGACCAGTACGATACGCCGATGGCGCATTATTCCGTTGTCCTGCACAACGGCCGCGTGATCGGCGGGGCAAGGGCCATGGCCACAACCGCAACTTGGGGAGAGCATACCTATATGTTGCGCGACGCCTATTCGGGCAAGCTGAAGCATATTCCGCCCCATATCATGTCGGTCGACATTGCCTCGCCCAAAGTGTGGGAATGCACGCGTCTGGTGATTGCCAGCAACATCGCCACTCAGGCTGAAAGGTCCGAATGTCTGCGGCTGATCGTCGACGGGCTGGTGGAAACGGTCTCCCACCATGGCGCGGAGGAGATGATCTGCCTGTCGTCGCTGCATCTGATGCGGGCCTTGCGGCAGATGGGCTACAAGGTCGACCGACTGGGTGAGACCTATCAGAACGGTGAGGATGGCCGCACCTACGGCGTGTTGCGGATGCCCACGGAATATTCCCATGCGCGCAAGATGCTGGCGTTGGCCGATGTCTCGGATCATCAGATGTCTGACATCCGACTAAAGATCGACTTCGTGCCGGCTGCTGCCATGGCGGAGCTGGAAGCCTCGGTTTAAGGCCGCTTGGGTGCGGCCCTTCGTCCGGGGCAGGTGGCTTGCGGACTTGGCGTCAA
The DNA here is from genome assembly GCA_038231395.1 of Rhodobacterales bacterium. Lineage (GTDB taxonomy): Bacteria > Pseudomonadota > Alphaproteobacteria > Rhodobacterales > Rhodobacteraceae > Stagnihabitans. The sequence continues at coordinate 47,262 of JBBRLL010000019.1, read as the reverse complement.
GCGGTGCATCTTGCGGGCCAGACCTTTGGATGGACGCAAGATGAAGCCTGAAACCGCAAGCCACGCCGCCCCGCCTGACGCTGCCGCCCGCAAAGCGGTGGCGCCGGTCATCTGCTATCCGGTAGCCGAACTGCCAACGATCGACCTTGCGCCCTATCTTGCGCGGCGTGGCAGTTGGACCCGGGTTGCCGAAATCGTGGTGCCTGCGCGTGAGGCTCGGTGTTTTGACGTGCCCGCCGGGCATTTCTTTCGGATCACCAGCGTTGAGGGTCCGCAGGTTGGCGATTTGAACCTTTGGTCTGCCGCTAACGTGTCAGAGCGGTTCTTTTCGGGCAAAACGCGGGCGCTTCATGGCACGCATCTGTCGGCGGGCGATCGCTTGTGGTCGTGTCTGCCCTATCTGCGCGCGATGGCTTTGATCACCGATGACACCCTGGATTGGTATGGTTTTGACGCCTTCGGCGCTTCGGTTCACGATGTGATCGGCACGCGCTGCGACCCTTACACCCATGCCCTTCTCAGCGGCGGCCAATACCACCACTGCTGCCATTCCAACCTGACCCGCGCCTTTGCCGACCGGATGGGGTTGTCTTTGCAGGTGGCAGAATTGGCGGTGCACGACGTGCTGAACGTCTTTATGTGCACCGGATTTACCCGCGACACCGGCCAGTATTTCATGAAGGCCAGCCCGGTGCGGCCCGGCGACTACCTTGAATTCTTTGCCGAAATTGATCTGATCGGCGGGTTGTCGGCCTGTCCGGGCGGCGATTGCTCGTCAGAGCATTCCTCGGACCAAGCGGCCTGCCATCCGCTGTTGGTAGAGGTGTTCCGCCCGGCAAAAGCCCCTGCCGGCTGGCTGCCGCCCGGGGGTAATGCCTATGACCGCAGTCACGGGCGTTAGAAAGCCTCGGCGACCGTGGCTTCCATCGGGGTCGTCGGGCGACCAATCAGCTTGCTCAATGTCTTGCTATCGTCACTCAGCGCCCCGCGAGAGGCATGGTCGTCGCTGTCAGCGAGCACAAAGGCAAGCTCTGCAGGCAGCCCAAACCCCTCCAGTGCCTTGCTGTAGTCGGCGGGCGGCAGCGAATGATAGGCGATGGTCTTGCCCGCTTTGGTCGAGACCACCGCCGCCATGTCGTGCATGGAATAGGCGGTATCGCCGGCCAGCTCATAGACCTTGCCCTGTTTGGCTGGGTCCAGAACCACGGCGGCAATCGCCTCAGCGTAGTCCTTGCGCGCCGCGGTGGCGATTTTGCCGGTGCCCATCGCGCCCATCATCGCCCCCTGCGCCACAGATCCCGCCAACGAACCGGTGTAGTTTTCCGTGTACCAGCCGTTGCGCAGAATGGTGTGAGGGATGCCAGAGGCGGCCAGATATGTCTCGGTCCCCTTGTGATCGGCGGCCAAAGCCAAGGGCGACGCATGACCCTTCAGGATCGAGGTATAGACGATGTGTTTGACGCCCGACGCTTTGGCCGCGTCAATGACGGCCTGATGTTGGCCCAAGCGATCGTTGAAATCGTTGGAGGAAATCAGAACCAGTGTGGTGACGCCTTTCAGCGCCTCGGTCATGCCAGCGGAGTTTTTATAGTCGAAGGCGCGGGCTGAAGCGCCCAGATCTTTGGCTTTGGCCGGGTCTCGGACAAGGGCAATCGCCTCTCCGCCACGGGCTTTCAGGGCGGCAAGGGCAAGGCGGCCAAGCTGGCCGGTCGCGCCGGTGATGGCGTTGGTCATGTGTAACTCCATAGGTTGACGAGATGAATTTACCCGTTTACTTACGAAAAGGAAGTACCCACATTCAGGTAAGTATATCGCAATGGCGCACAATGATCTGTCCGTGGTTGCACGGATCGCCCAAAGGGGCAATGTTTTGGCGGCGGACTGTCCGTCCCGGCAAATTCTGCAACATGTGACCAGCCGCTGGGGCACCTTGGTGCTGATCAGTCTGGCCGATGGCACCCTGCGGTTTGCCCAGATCAGGCGGCGGATAGACGGCGTCAGCGAACGGATGCTGGCCCAGACCTTGCAAGTGCTTGAATCCGATCGCCTGTTGACCCGGCTGGCGCATGACGTCGTGCCGCCGCATGTCGAATATACCCTGACGCCGCTGGGGGCCGAAGTCGCCACCCGCGTTCTGAACCTGGCAGGTTGGATCGAGAATAATCTGGGGCGGTTGTTGCGGGACGACGTTCAGGTCAGCGCATAGCGTCCGATGTGGGCGATGGCCATTTCGAAAGCCAATTCAAGTGGTTTGACCGATTTTGTGGTTTTTGACATCAAAAGCCCACCCTGAAGGGCCACAAGTACCGCTGCGGCCAATTCCGACGCATCAATGGTCGGGTCAAGCGTTCCGTTGGCCTGAAGTGCGCGCATGGCCCTGACGATCTGGCTTTGCCAGGCCTCAAAACCCGCGACAATCTGGACGCGGGCGGTTTCGGATTGTCCGGAAATTTCGTTCGCAAGCGACCCCAACGGGCAGCCGCCACTCCCGCCGGCTCCACTATACATGGTCAGGATCGCGTCGCGCCAAAGGTGCAGGTCGGCCATCGTGACAACAGCGGCAAGGTGATCGTTGTGCACATCGAACGTTCGCTGGGCCTGCAACGAAATCACGGAGCGGACCAGATCATCCTTGTTGGTAAAGTAATGATATAATTGGGATTTGCTGGTGTGGCTTGCGGCCATCACGTCGTCAAGACTGGTTGCCTCGACCCCAGATGAATAGATCAGACCGGCCGCCACATCGACAATCCGGGCGCGCATCGCAATGCCCCGGGCGGTCAGCGTGGTCTCGGTGTCGCGTGGGCTCATGCGGCAAACTACCGATAATGGACTTGACAGTCCAGAAATAATTCTCCAAATGGACTAATCGGTCCAGAAAAGGAGAATGAGATGTCCAAACTGAACAACGGTCAAACGTTTCCGACGATGAGCGTCGCCAAAGTGGGTGGCGGTACCCTGAGTTTGCCTGCCGATCTGGCGGGGTCATTCGGGGTGGTGTTGGTCTATCGCGGCGCGTGGTGCCCGATTTGCGACCGGCAAATGGCAGACTTCGCGGCGTCAAATGCGGCTTTGACGGCCTTGGGCGTGAAAGTGGCGGCGTTGTCGGTGGACGACGAGGCGGCAAGTACGGCGTTTGTGGCCAAGCACGGGCTTGCTTTTCCAGTGGGGCACAGCGCGGATGCCGATCAGGTTTCGGCGTTGCTCGGCTCCTATGTGAACCCCGCGCCCCATTTCCTGCAACCGACAAACTTCGTCCTCGGACCGGATGGAACGGTCCTGCTTTCGAACTATTATTCGGGGGCGGTTGGGCGTCTTTCTGCGGCGGACGTCATCGGCATGGTGACCTATATCAAGTCAAAGGCGGCCTGAGGCACAGTTGTTTGAGGGACCCATCCCTGTGCGCTCGTGTCGGCAAGCGTGCTGAAGAAAACCGGGTAACACCTTTGCGCATCACGCGTTGAGGCAATGCAGCGGGCAGTCGGCATGGCAAACGCCGGCTGCGACTTTTCAGGGCCATGACCCAGTCTTACACTGGCTGATCTGGCGGGCCGAACCGCGCCACCATCCGCTCGCGGATCTGGTCACGGGCCTGGCGATAGGCCGACAGCTTGGCATCCCGCGTCTCACCCAGACCAGTCGGATCAAGGATCGGCCAGTATTCCACGCTGATATGATAGTGCGGCGTCAGGTCCAGAGCCATGCGCTGACTGGCAGGCGAAAGCGCGATGATCAGGTCATATTGCCCCAGATCGTCGCCCCATTGCTCCATCTCTTCAAAGCTGCGTGAGCGGTGGCGCGCCAGTTCGACGCCCACTTCCTGACAGACGGCAATGGAGAATCCATCAATCTCCATATCGTTCCGGACGCCCGCCGATTGTACGTAAACCCTTTGCCCGTAGTATTTTTTCATGATCCCCTCGGCCATCGGCGACCGCACGGCGTTGTGATCACAACAAAACAGGACCGATGTGGGAAGGGTGGCCATCTCAACCCCAATGCATGACGCAGATCAGCGTGAACAGCCGGCGCGCTGTGGCGCTGTCAACCACCGCCTTGCCCGCCAACCGGTCCTGCAACACCTGTGCGCCCTCGTTGTGGATGCCACGGCGGGCCATGTCGATCGCCTCGATCTGGCTCGGCGGCAGGCGCTTGACCGCCTCGAAATAGCTTTCACAAATCATGAAGTAGTCCTTCACAATCTGGCGGAACGGGCCCATCGACAGGTGAAACTCCGCCACCTTTTGCCCGGCCTGATCGCCGATGCCCATCACCAGCCTGCCCTCCCGGATTGCCAAGGCCAGCCGGTAGGGGCCGGGGAATTCGGCGGCGCGCGGAATGGAAAAGCTGTTTTCCTCTAGCAGATCATAAATCGCGACCCGGCGTTCCTGATCCACCTCGGGCGTGGGGGCGGCAAGGCCCTTGTCGTCGATATCAATGGCGCAGATGCGGTTGGTCACTTTTGCCCGCCGTTCAACGTATCCAGCCTTGCGCGCACCGAAAGTCCATGCGCTTCAAGGCCTTCGGAGATGGCAAGCCGCTCTGCCGCAGGCCCGATGGCAGCCAAAGCTGCGGGCGTCATCTTCGCAATCGTGGTGCGTTTGACGAAATCCATCACCGACAACCCGCTGGAGAACCGCGCCGAGCGTGCGGTGGGCAGCACGTGGTTCGGCCCGCCAACGTAGTCGCCGATAGCCTCGGGAGTCCATGCCCCAAGGAAAATCGCCCCGGCATGGGTGATCTGAAGCGACAGCGCGTCCGGGTCGGCCACGCAAAGCTCCAGATGCTCGGGCGCGATGCGGTTCGACAGGGCGGCTGCCTCCGCCAGATTGCGCACTGTGATCACAGCCCCGTTGCGCGACCAGGAGGCCCCGGCAATCGCCCGCCGCTCCAGCGTTTCCAGCCGCTTTTCGACGGCCGTAGCCACAGCCCGGCCAAATCCCGCGTCATCGGTGATCAGGATGGCTTGCGCACTTTCGTCATGCTCGGCCTGGCTCAGCAGGTCCAGCGCCACCCAATCGGGCGTGTTATCTTTGTCGGCAATCACCAGAATTTCCGATGGCCCGGCGATCATGTCAATGCCGACGCGCCCGAAAACCCGGCGTTTGGCCGCTGCGACATAGGCGTTGCCGGGCCCGGTGATCTTGTCGACCGCCGCAATCGTCTGGGTTCCGTAGGCCAGTGCGGCAATCGCCTGCGCGCCGCCGATCCGGTAGATGGTATCGACCCCTGCAATCCGGGCTGCCAGCAAAACCAAGGGGTTGACCACACCGCCGGGTGTCGGGCAGGCGATGACCAGCCGCGCAACGCCTGCCACTTTGGCCGGAATGGCGTTCATCAGAACCGAGGATGGATAGGAGGCGAGGCCGCCCGGCACGTAAAGCCCTGCCGCAGAAACCGCCGTCCAGCGCCAGCCCAGTTGCGCGCCCGCCGCGTCAACCCATTGCGCATCCTGCGGCATTTGCCGTTCATGATAGGCCCGGATGCGGTCAGCGGCCAGCGTCAGGGCCGCCCGATCCTCTGCCGAGACTTTGGCACATTCGGCGGCAATCTCGGATGCCGAAAACGCCATGGTGGCCGGAGTCAGGTCCAGCCTGTCGAAGCGAGAGGTCAGTTCGATCACCGCCGCATCGCCGCGCGCCCGCACATCCGCGATAATCTCGGCGACCGTCTGATCGACATCCTCCGCCTCTTCGCGTTTGGCACCCAGAAGGGCTGCAAAACTCGCCTCAAAATCGGCGTTTACGGTGGACAGGAACTGAGGCATGGCGGACCCTTTCGATTGCCTTTTTCTTAGCGCCGACGATCCGGCCCTGCAAGGCGAAGCCCGGAATTGCACCTGGCAAAGCGAAGTCGCCCAGAGCCGTCTCCGGAGCGGTCTCCAGAGCCGTGTATTGAACTTGATTGTGTGTCGGGTTCCGATGGACACCTAGGGACGCGAACGGCAAGGCAGGGTTCAGAGCGGCAGCTTTCGGGCAGCTAAGCAAAACCAGACACGACATCTCTGTGCAAAAGCGCCGTTTTTTCCTGCCGAAAGCCTTTGACAAAGGGAGTGGGCAAAAAACCACTTAATCCCGGCTTATTCTATCGAGATTACCTGTTTTACGTTGACAAGACGGGACCCGGTCGGGAATCTGCCCTTTGACACAAGAAGGATTCGCGTAACATGGGACCCAGTGGCATCAACTACCTGTTTTCCCTATCGGGCATGGGCGTCGGAATTATCGTTGGTCTGACCGGAGTTGGCGGCGGTTCCTTGATGACGCCGTTGCTGATCTGGCTGTTTGCCGTGCATCCGGCAACGGCGGTCGGCTCTGATCTTTTGTATGCGGCGGTCACCAAAACCTTCGGCACAGCGATTCATGGCCGGTCCAAAGCGGTGGATTGGCAGATCGTGCGGCGTTTGGCGAGCGGTTCTGTGCCGGCAACGCTGGTGACTTTCTTTGTGATGGTGCAAAGCGGCGCGGCTGCAAGCAAGGGCGGCCTGCTGGTCACCGCATTGGGCTGCGTGCTGCTGATGACCTCGATGACGTTGCTGTTTCGCAAGCAGATCGTGGAGTATATGGTCAGGTTCATGGACAAAGCTGGCGAGGGTCTGATCGCCAACCTGACCGTGGCCACCGGGGTTGTGCTGGGTGTGCTGGTCACGCTGACCTCGGTCGGGGCCGGGGCGATTGGTGTGACGGCGCTGCTGATCCTGTATCCGCGCTTGTCGACGCTGCGGATTGTCGGCTCCGACATTGCACATGCGGTACCGCTGACCCTGATCGCGGGCCTTGGGCACTGGCTGTTCCTGAACGATGTCGACTGGTGGCTGCTGGCATCGTTGCTGATCGGGTCGATTCCGGGGATCATCATCGGCAGCCTTCTTGCCTCACGCCTGCCTGATGCGGTGCTGCGGGTAGCGCTGGCGGTCATTCTGATCATCGTCAGCCTGAAGCTGTTGGGTGTTTTCTAGAGTTTTTCGGTTCCGAAATTGCGAGGCAAAACGGCCGCAGGTCGATGCGGCCCTTGTTCTAGGTCCGGACGCCAGAGAACTTGACCTGCCAGTCGGCGCGTTCCTCATCAGTGATCTTGCGGAACAGGTTTTCCGGCACGGCAAAGGCGTGGCCCGCGGCCAAGGTGCGGATCGCGGCAGAGACATCGGACGGCCAGGTCCAGTCGGTGGAGTTAAGCGCCGACATCATGGTGGCCGAGGCGTCCGGGATGAAGGGTTGTGACAGGATCGCATAGATGCGGATCAGGTTCAGCGCCAGCCGCACCATGGCTTGCGCCCGCTCCGGGTCGGATTTCACCACGGTCCAAGGCGCCGCCGATTGCAGGTATTCGTTGCCCACAACCCAGATGCCCCTCAATTCGGCGGCGGCTTTGCGGATCTCCATCGCCTCCATATGGGCCTCGTATGCGCGGATACGGGTGCCCAGATCGGCGATCAAAGCGGTTTCGTGCGCCCCGAAATGACCGCCCTCCGGGATCACCTCACCGAATTTCGCCTTGGCGAATTTGGTGACGCGGGAGACGAGATTGCCCAGAACATCCGCCAAATCCTTGTTGACCGAGGTTTGGAAATTCTCCCATGTGAATTCGCTGTCCGAGGATTCCGGCGCGTGCGACAAAAGCCACCAGCGCCAGTAATCGGCGGGCAAGATCGACAGCGCCTGATCCATGAACACGCCGCGACCTTGGCTGGTGGAGAATTGGCCGCCATCATAATTGAGGTAATTGAAGGACTTGAGGTAGTCGACCAGCTTCCAGGGCTCCCCCGAACCCAAGATGGTGGCGGGAAAACTGAGGGTGTGGAAGGGCACGTTGTCCTTGCCCATGAACTGGTAATAGGCGACGTCTGCGGCACCCTTGTCGGTGCGCCACCACCGCTCCCACGCCGCATCGTCCAGCCCATGCGCGTCGGCCCATTCGGCGGTGCAGGCGATGTATTCGATGGGGGCGTCGAACCAGACGTAAAACACCTTGCCCTCCATCCCCGGCCAAGGCTGGTCGCCATGCTTGACCGGAATGCCCCAGTAAAGGTCACGGGTGATGCCGCGATCCTGCAAGCCATCACCGTCATTCAGCCATTTCTTGGCAATCGAGGTGGTCAGGATCGGCCAATCGGTCTTGCTGTCAATCCATGCTTCCAGCTTGTCGCGAAGCGAGCGTTGGCGCAGGTAAAGGTGTTTGGTTTGCCGCACTTCAAGGTTGGTGGAGCCCGAGATGGAAGAGCGCGGGTTGATCAGGTCGGTCGGATCAAGCTGCTTGGTGCAATTCTCGCACTGGTCGCCACGCGCCATCGTGTAGCCGCAATTCGGGCAGGTGCCGGTGATATAGCGGTCGGGCAGAAAACGGTTGTCGTCGATGGAGAAGACCTGCCGCTCCGAGACTTCCTCGATCAGCCCGTTGTCATCCAGAACCCCGGCAAAATGCTGGGTCAGCCTGTGGTTGCGCGGACTGGAGCTGCGGCCAAAGTGGTCAAACGACAGCCGGAAACCGCGCGCAATTTCCGCCTGAACCTCGTGCATTTCGGCGCAATACTCCGCCACCGGCTTTTGAACCTTGGCTGCGGCAAGTTCGGCGGGGGTGCCGTGTTCGTCGGTGGCGCAGATGAACATGACCTCGTGGCCACGGGCACGGCAGTAGCGCGCAAACAGGTCGGCAGGCAGTTGGCTGCCCACCAGATTGCCCAAATGCTTGATCCCATTGATATAGGGAATGGCGGAGGTGATCAGAATCCGGGCCATGGCGCGCCTTTTGAAAGGGTTCGGCCCTCGTTTAGCGCAAGCATCGCTGAAGGGCCAGAGCCTAGCCTTTCAGCATGCGGCGCATCGTGCCATCGCCCAAAAACGCGCGCCGCAAAGCGCCCAGAATATGCAGGGCCAGCACGGGCATCAGGGCTTTGGTCAGGATCTGATGGGCCAGATGGGCGGCATTCTCCCACGCCTCGGAGACCGGTGCTATGGGCGGGATCACCCAACGGTCGGCAAAAACGATGTCAAGCCCGGTGGCGGAGGCATAGACCCAACCTGCCAGCGGGATCAGCACCAACAGTGCGTAAGTCAGGCGGTGGACGGCTTTGGCAGCCGTGGTTTCCCAGGCGTTGGGCGGTCCCAAGGGGGCAGGCGGCGGGCTGATACGGTGCCAGATGAGCCGGATCAGCACTAATGCGAGCGCCGTCAACCCCATGGTTTTGTGCAGGCCGTACAGCCAAAGGTTGGCCAGACCGGGCTGGACATGGGCGAGCGTGGTGCCAAGGATCAGCAGGCCGATGATCAGCGCTGCCATCGTCCAGTGGATCAGCCGGCTGATCAGGCCAAACCGGGTCGCGCTGTTCAGCACCTATTTGGTCCTTTCAATCCCGGCGAGGATGTTCAGCCGCACCTCATCCCCCACCAGATCGTGCCAGCCCACAGCGCCAAAATCGCTGCGCAGGATGCGGCCGGTCAGGCGGATGGTCAGATGGCTCTGGTCGCCTTCCACACTCCCTTGCTGGCGGTAGATTTCGGCGTGAAAACTGGCGGGCCGTGTGACGCCGCGAATGGTGATGTTGCCAGCGACCGTCGCCCCCTGAGCATCGGCCTTAACCCCAGTGGAGACAAAGGAAATCTCGGGAAACTCTGCCGTATCAAGGACTTTCGGCCCTTTCAGCGCCTGGGCTGCAAAGGGAAAGCTCGCCTTTGACCCCGCAGCATTCAGCGTCACCGCGACTTTTGAGGCCGCCACTTGCGCGAAATCCAGCGTCAGATCGGCCTTGGTGATCGGCATGGTTCCGGTGATCTTGTCGGGGCCAAAGTCGGTTTCAAACCCGACCGAGGACAGGTCTGGCTGCAGCTTGTAGGTCTGCGGCGCGGCCATGGCTGCCTGCGCCATCAGCATCAGGGCGAAAAGCGGTGTCAGGTTCATGGTGCCTCCTTCCTTTGGATTTAGCACAAAGGCCGGATTTGCAAAGCTCACGTTGCGGTGTTGCCGTCTGTAGGCGGGCTTTGGGGGTGTGCCCAACTGGGCCGGGCCTCATTCAACCGGGCCAGACCTTGCCGATCAGACGGGCGGGGCCATCGGGACCGGCGGCCTCCTGATGCAGGTGAAAAGCCGCTTCAGGGGCCAAACGGGCACGCAAACGGCGCAAAATCCAGGCGCTGCGCCGCGCGATCAGGGTTGATCCGCTTGGCGTGGCGGCGATGTGCCAGTGGCTTTCCACACCCTGCGCGCCCCCCTGTTCGGGCGTCAGCAAAAGCCCAAGGGGAGGCAAACGGCCCGCATGGCGCGCAGCCTCCGCCCCGGTTTCCGCCGCCAGATGCAACCTTCGCACCGGGGTAAGCGCTGGCGGGGCGGGCAAATCGGCCAGCACAAGGCCAGCGGCCCCTGACCGCAGCGCCTCCTCCATCGCCCAAAGCACATCTTCCGGCCGGCGCGGCCTTGCAAAGACGATCCGCCCGGGATCGGCCATTTCGGCCAGTCCGGCGGGATAAAGCCGTTCCGGCAGCCAGCCGGGGCTGATCCAGACCACCGGCCCCTGACTTTCGCCCAGGATCAGCGCCGCCAACGTCGTCCGGGCCGGGCCGCAGACCTCATGCACCCTGCCGCGCGCCAGCCCAAGGCCAAGCCCGCCGGGCAAGGCCTGCGCGGGCCAGGGCCTGCGCCCGTCCTGGATATGGAGAATCGGCAAGGCCATCGGCAAAGTCTAGTATGTTCCCGTAACGTTCTCAATCCCGATGACTTCCGTTTACCGCAGGGCGGGCCTTGGATTTTTCGCGACGCGGGCGCGAAAACCGGTTCCCCCTTGCCTTTGATTTGCGTTAGCGTGCCGCCAAACATGGAGGATGCGATGCAGCGGATCGACTTGGGGCGGACCGGGATCAAGGTTTCAGAGATTTGCCTTGGCACGATGACATGGGGCACCCAAAACTCGCAAGCCGAGGGCCACGCCCAGATGGACCTCGCGATGGAGCGGGGGGTAAACTTCTGGGACAGCGCAGAAATGTATCCCGTCAACCCGGTGTCCAAAGAAACCGCAGGCCGGACCGAAGAGATCATCGGCACATGGTTCGCAGCGCGCGGTGGTCGTGACCGGGTCGTGCTGGCCACCAAGATCGCCGGAGGCGGGATGCCAGCCATACGCGACGGCGCACTGCCATCGGCCGTCACCCTGCGTGAAGCGGTTGAGGGCAGCCTGAAACGCTTGCAGACAGAGTGGATTGACCTGTACCAAATCCACTGGCCAGCCCGCAAACACTATCACTTTCGCGACAATTGGGCCTATGATCCGCGCGGCACAGATCGCATGAAGGTCGAGGTGCTGATGCTTGAAATCCTTCAGGAATCGGCGAAACTGATTGCTGAGGGAAAGATCCGCGCCCTTGCACTTTCCAATGAAACGGTCTGGGGCACGGCAAAATGGTTGTCCTTGGCCGAAACGCACGGTTTGCCGCGTGTGGCCAGTGTCCAGAACGAATATTCGCTGCTTTGCCGGCAGTTTGACACCGATTGGGCAGAGCTTTCGGTGCTGGAGGACATGCCCTTGCTGGCCTTCTCGCCGCTGGCCTGCGGCGTGCTGTCGGGCAAGTATCAGGGCGACGTGACACCTGCAGGCTCGCGTCGCAGCCTGAACCCCATCCTGAGCGGGCGGATCAGCCCGCGCATTTTTGCGGCCACAGACGCTTATTTGCAGATTGCCGCCCGCCATGGGCTGGACCCGTGCCAGATGGCGCTGGCCTTCACCCGCAGCAGGCCGTTCCCGACGATTCCGATTGTCGGTGCCACCAGCACCGCGCAACTGGCCAACAGTTTGCAGGTGATCACTCTGTCAGAGCAGGTTCTGGCGGAAATTGCGGCGGCGCATCGTGCGCATCCGCAGCCCTATTGACCAATTCCCTTGCAACCCGAGGGCGCTTGGCATCCTGTGGCGCTGCGTAATGCGAGGGGAATGATGCGTCCGATTGCCTGCCATTTTGCAATTGTGGCAGTGATCCTGCTGGCAGCTTGCCAGATGCAGGCGCCCAAAACCGATGCGCCGCCGGTGGCTGCAAGGGACTTGCAGCGTGGCGATGTGACGCCGCTGACGCCAGAGGCGATCACGGTGACCACGCTTGGCAGCACGCCTGCGGCGGCGCTCAATCCAACCCCATTGCTTGCCCTCAAACCCGCAGCGGCGGGTGCGCTTGCGGTGCCGGCGGTTGTGGTACAGGTGCCCACCAAAACCACGCCGCGCCCGATGCCTCGCCCTGCCAGACTGACGCCTGACGCGCCCAAAACACCCGCGCTCAAAACGCCCGCACCTAAAACACCGGCACCTAAAACACCGGCGACGGAAACATCCGTACCCGTGACCCCGCCGCCACCACCAGTTCCACCGGAACAGGCGCTGTGCGAGAAATCCGGTGGCCAGTGGTCATCGGTGGACGCAACCTCGGGTCATGTCTGCGTTCATCGCACCCGGGATTCCGCCAAAGCCTGCCACCGCAAAACCGATTGCCAGGGAGAATGCCTTGCGACGTCAGGAACTTGCGCCCCAATCACACCGCTGATGGGATGCAACGACATCTTGCAGGCCAACGGAGTAAGGATGACGCTTTGCCTGCAATAGACCGCGCCCTTCTGGCTGCCCTCGCACTGGCCGCCCTCGCACTGGCCGCCTGCGCGCCGAAACCGGTGGTGGAGGTGTCGTACCGCGACACCTCGCGCCAGGTTTACTCGATTGCCGGGTTTGACTCGGCGCGCATCAATGGCGCTTGGGTGGAGGTTGCTGGCTTTGGGGCGGCGTGCCACGGCGGTACGATGCAAATCGGGGCCGCCACGCAGTATGCCTTGTGCCTTCCCGGTGGGCCTAAAAGGGGCGCGGGGCCGATGGTGGCGGCAATTCCCGGGCGGTTTGATCTTGCCGGAATAGGGCCGTTCTGGGTGCTTTGGGCCGACGTGGACAACCGGACGATGGTGATCGGCGCGCCGTCCGGCCATATTGGCATGATCCTGAACCGCGATGCCAAACTGCCGCCCGACCGTTTGACGGCTGCACGGGACATTTTGAAATTCAACGGTTACGATGTAACAAAATTGAACATTTACTGAAGGTTAGATTGCAAGCTCTCGCAAAAACGCGGCGGTACCCCGGGCGGAATGGCTGGTTTCGCGCAAGAGCCAGTCGAAGTGCCGCGACACCTCGGCCACTTTGGCGGGGTCGGAGAATACAAAATACTGCCGCCCGAGATAGACCACCGCCCGATTGGACCCGAACACCGTAACAGGCGCCGAAAACACCCGACGGGCGTCAAACAGATAAAGCCGAAGGGCCGGGTAAAGCGTCTCGGTCAGGCGTGACAACTCATCAATCTGGGCCCGGCGCAGGGCGGCAGGAAGGCCCGCCCAATAGCCAGTCCCTGTGGCGAAACTGTCCAACTCGTGGCGCGGCATGGCAATTTCGAAATCCGAATGGGCGGCAGCAACCCAAGCCCGTTGCGCCTCAAACGTCGCGATGGCTTGCGGAGCATCACGGCCCAAAGTGGCACCATATTCCCATTCCACCACCGCTTTGGTCTTCAGAATATCCGGTAAGGTCGCAGGAACGTGACGAATTTTCGTTCCAGCCGCTGCGCGATGCCAACCAAAAACCGTGTCGTCAAACAGGGCGCGCGGGGCGTGGACCAATGTCACCGCCTCATCCGCGATGCGGTCAGGTGGGGTCGGGCGGTTGGTCAGGCCCAAAAGCCAATCGGTCGAAACCCCCAAAGACATCGCGCAATCGGCTGCGGCCTGAGCGTTGGGCAAACGCGTGCCAGGGGCCAGCAGCGCCGAGATCGTCGAGCGATCCAGTCCCGCCGACCGCGCCAGACTGGCTTGCGTCGCCCCCGCCTGAAGCATCGCCTGCGCCATTCTGTCGCGGAAGACCGTTGCGCGGTCACGTTTGTCGATCATATCCGGCATCTGGTGATTTTCTGCAACTTTGGTGATGATTGTTTGCGTATCTTCCGAATTCCGGCGTTTGGGGGCAAGTGCTATCTCCATCATAAGCGGGGAGACGCAAATGATTGCAAAGGCTGAGGAAATTGAGTGGCCAACCCTAGCGCTTCTGGCCGTGACCTATCTGGTCTGGGCGATGGGCACCGAGATGTGGAGCCACAGTGCCGTTCTGGCGCTTATTTCGACCGGCCTCGCGATTGCGCAGTATTCGTCCCTGCAACACGAGGCGCTGCACGGACATCCCTTCCGCAATACCGCGCTGAATGAGGCGCTGGTTTTTCCGGCGCTGATCCTGTTCATGCCCTACCGGCGTTTCCGCGACATCCACTTGCAGCACCACTTCGATCCGGCCCTGACCGACCCCTATGACGACCCGGAATCGAACTTTTCTGACCCGCAGGTTTGGGCGGGGTTGGCAAAACCGATGCAAATTCTGCTGACGCTGAACAACACGTTGCTGGGGCGGATGATTCTGGGGCCGATCCTTGGAACCTGGGATTTTGTGGCCAAGGATGTCGCCTTGGCCCGGCACGGCGATCGGGCTGTGATCGAGGCGTGGCTGCTGAACGCTGTTGGACTGGTGCCGGTCCTGATCTGGCTGCATTGGGTGGGCATGCCGGTTCTGGCTTATCTGGGTGCCGTCTACCTTGGTCTTGCCGTTCTGAAAATCCGCACCTTTCTGGAGCATCGTGCCCATGACGCCTTTGCCGCCCGCACCGTCATCATCGAGGACCGCGGCCCGCTTTCCGTGTTGTTTCTGAACAATAATTTCCACGTCGTCCACCATATGCATCCGCAAGCAGCCTGGTATAAAATCCCTGCGCTTTATGCCGCGAAAAAGGATCACTACCTGCGGCGCAACCAAAGTTACGTCTTTTCCAGCTACGCTGAGGTGTTCCGCCGCTATCTGGTCAAACCCAAAGACCCTGTGTCGCATCCATGCTGGCCCGTTCGCAAAAATGGGCGGGGTTAGGGTTTACTCCGGCCCAGTCACGTGGCACCGCTTGGTGATGTCGTTGTTCTTGCCCATCACACTTGTCGCCGCTGCCCTGCAAACCGCACGATTTTCGCTGCAAAAGCAGTTGAAAGTGTTGGGGCTTTCGACCCTTTCCGCCACGGCCGCACGGTTTGTGACGGCCTCTCCGTTGGCGGTGAGCCTGACGGTTTTTCTGATGATCTGGCACGGATATGGCTGGCCAGCCCTCGCGCCCAACTTCTGGCTCGTGGCTTTGATCGGCGGCATTGCGCAGATCGCGGCCACGTTTTGCACCGTCTCACTGTTTTCGCAGCGCAGTTTTGCGGTGGGGATCGCCTTTACAAAGACCGAGGTCTTGCAGGTTGCCCTGTTTTCGGCGGTGTTTTTGGGAGAGGCGGTCTCGGCCGCCGGTTTGGTTGCGATCTTGACCGGGGTTTTGGGCGTCTTGATCCTGACCCGTCCGCCGGGGGGATGGCAGGGTGATTTCCTCAACAAAGCCACCATGTTGGGTTTGACGGCTGGCGGGTTGTTCGGCACAGCCTCTGTCGCGTATCGGGCGGCAACTTTGGCCGTGGGAAACGATGACGCGTTTTTCCGCGCAACATTTTCGCTCGCGGCGGTGACGACATTGCAAACCTTGATGCTGGTGCCATGGCTTTTCCGGCGCAAGGACGAGGTGGCGCGGATCGCGGCTGCAAGGCGCCCGGCATTTTGGGCGGGAGTGACGGGAATGCTCGCCTCGCTCGGCTGGTTCTGGGCCTTTGCGTTGATGAACGCGGCCTATGTCCGGACGGTGGGGCAAGTGGAGTTGCTGTTCACCCTCGGCGTATCAGCTTTGGTGTTCCACGAACGCCCGACGCGGCGCGAATTGGTGGGGATAGGCCTTCTGGCGGTGTCGATCGTGGGGATCGTGCTGTCGGCCTGATCAAAGAAGGCGGCGAAAGGTCGGCACCGCGCCGGAGTTGTCGAAAAACGGGACGCCGGGTTGATCATGTCCCTGCAAATGGGCGCGAAGTTCGGCCAGAACGATCTCGGTGATGAAGGGCAGGTCGAGGGCACGGGTGTCCGACAGCTTGACCCAATGCAGATGCGAAAGCTCATCCTCGGCTTGGGCGAAATCATCCAGCGCGCCCACGACATCGGCTGCATCGGCCAGAAAGAAGCGGGCGTCAAAGCGGCGCGGGCTTCCCGGCGGGGTGATAGCACGAAAGATGAAGCGCAGGTGGGCCGTCGCAGACAAGGACAGACCGGTTTCCTCATGCAGTTCGCGGATGGCACAGCCCAGAAGGGCTGAAGGATCGGCGGGCGTATTCTGTTCAAGCCGGGCCAGGCATTGACCGGAAAGCCCTGTGATATCAGCATGATCACCCGGATCGACCCGACCACCCGGAAACACATATTTCGAAGGCATGAAAATGGCCGCGTGACCGCGTTGGCCCATCAGAACGTGATCGCCACCGCGCACGAGGATCATGCTGGCGGCAGCGTGGATCGGCACGTCAGACATGGTCGGGCAGCGATGGGTCCGTGGTTGGATCGGCAGAAAAGCCGTGCATCCGTTTGGCCCATTGCAAGGCCACAATGGCACCTTTCAGTCGGGGCAACAGGAACAACGCCAGCGTTGCGGTGCCAAGCGTGAACATGGTCGCCATCACCACAGGCTCGGGCCGCCAGGTCACAAAAACCCAGTAAATCATTGGCGCCATAAGGTGACCCACGATCAAAATCGTCAGGTAGGCCGGGCCATCGTCGGCGCGGTGGTGGCTGAAAGCCTCACCACAAACCGCACAACGGTCGCGTACCTTCAGGTAGTTGTAAAGCAACGGGCCAGCGCCGCACTTCGGGCAGCGGCAGGCAAATCCACGCCGCAACGCAGGCCACAAAGGCCGCTCACCCGTTTGCTCATCCTCAGCAAGCAATGTTACTGCTGAGGAGGCCAGTTTTGACGGGGCCAGTTCTTTCGGGGCGCGTGCTTCAGTCATTGCGGATTCCTTCTTTGCCCCGGCTCCAGCAACCCGGTTTGCTACACAGGTTTACCTCAACTTGGCCGCGAAGTTGAGGCCTTGGCTAAGGCAGCGCCAATTTGTCGCGTTTTCGTGACGGGGCAAAGTGATTTCGCCCGCGACGGAAAGCCAGACACCGCCCGTATCACCTGCATCAAGACCGGGCAACATGCCGGTCGAGGATAGGAGCAGAAGATGAACGTTTCGCACAAGAAACTCGGCCTGAGCATCGTGGCCTTGGCAGTGGCACTAATCGGATCAGCCGCGATTGCCGATAATGCCGGGCCTCCCCCCGGCCCCGGAGGCCCTGGTCATATGGGCATGATGCAGCCGCAATTTGACTTTGCTGCTGCCGACGCCAACAAGGATGGCAAGGTGACGCCAGAGGAGTTTGCGGCCTTCCGCGCCGCAACCGTGGCCGCGATTGACACCGACAAAGACGGCAAGCTTTCAGCAGACGAACTGGCCGCGATGAACCTCAAGGCTATGGAATCCATGGCAAAAACGCGCGCCGACCATATGATAAAGATGCTGGATACCGACGGCGACAGCAAGCTTTCGGCAGCCGAACTTGTGGCCGGGCCACTGCCTCCGGATGCTTTTGCGATGATGGACACCAACCATGACGGTGCCGTGGATCAGGCCGAAGCGGACGCTGCAGCCAAGGCGATGCAGCATGGCCCCGGCGATATGATGGGCGGTCACAAGCACCACAAGGGTCCCGACAATAAGGGCCCCGACAATAAGGGCTCTGACAATCAGGGGGGCGACAATCAGGGGGGCGACAACGGTGGCGACCCGGCTGGCGACAAGACTGGCACCGGCGGGAACTGAGCTTTCCGGGATGCCACCGTGCGCCAGAGGCCTCTCTCTGCGTCTGGCGCGCGGAACCGATTGCTTGACCACGATCTTGCCCTTATCCCCATCGGAATGGATATGCCGCGCGACAGTTTGGACGACGTCTCGGACGACACGCTGCTGGTTCTCTATGCAAATGGAGACCCGGAGGCTGCCCGGATGTTGACGCGGCGTCTGGCACCCCGGGCTTTGGGCTATGCGACACGGCTTTTGGCTGACAGGGCGGAGGCGGAAGATGTGACGCAAGAGGCGATGTTGCGGCTTTGGCGGATTGCACCGGAGTGGCGCAGCGGAGAGGCGCAGGTTTCGACCTGGCTTTACCGGGTGGTGACCAATCTTTGCACCGATTTGCGGCGGGCAAGGGGGCGGCGACCCGGCGTGGGTCTGGATGATGCGCCGGAGGTGGCCGCGGGCGGGCAAAGTGCGGTGGCCACGATGATCGAGGCGGACCGGATGGCGGCTTTGTCCGCAGCCCTTGGCCAGTTGCCAGACCGGCAGCGGCAGGCAGTGGTGTTGCGTCATATCGAAGGATTGTCCAACCCTGAAATCGGGATGATCATGGGTTTGGGCGTGGAAGCGGTGGAAAGCCTGACCGCGCGCGGAAAACGGGCGCTGGCGGCGGTTTTGACGGGTCGCAAGGCCACGTTGGGCTATGAGGACGAGGACGTGGAGGACGTGTGATGGCCAAGGGTTCTGACAACGGCTCTGACAATGGTTTTGATCTGGACGCATTGTTTTCCGAAGCGGCACAGATACGAACACCGCTAGCGGATGACCTGACGGTGCGTATCCTGTCAGATGCCGCCAAAGCACAGCCGAGTCCGCAAGCCTTTGCAAAACCTGTGATATACGTCAAGCGGCCAAGCGTCGGCTGGTTCAGCGGTCTGGGCGACGTGCTGGGCGTCCGGTCGATCGTTGGATTGTCGCTGGCGGGGCTGACCGGGCTTTATCTGGGGGTGGCGCAACCCGCAGCGGTGCAATCGTTGAATATGCTTTTGTCGGGCAGCGGCGCGACGGTGGCACAAATGGACCTTTTGCCAGCCACGGGCACCTTGTGGACAGAGGACTGAGATGAGCGATATTGCGAAAATCCCACAATCCAAGTGGACCCGCTGGGTCTTGATTGCGTCTTTGGGTTTGAACCTTGTGGTGGCCGGGCTTGGGCTTGGGGCCTTCATCCACGGCGGCCCTGGCAGAGCGGGCGACATGCTTGACCTCGGCTTTGGCCCCTTCGACAATTCACTGCGACCCGAAGACCGCGACGCCGTCAAGGCGGCGATGCGTGCCAAGTCCGGCGCCCTTTCGGCGGCGCGGGCCGCGATGGTGGCCGATTCCGTGGCCGTGCTTGCTGCACTGCGGACCAATCCGTTTGACGCCACCGCACTGCGAACCGCTTTGGCGAGCCAAGAAGACCACCTCAACGCCCGGCTGAAACTGGGAACCGACACGATTGGCGATTATCTGGCAGCTTTGACCGAGAAAGACCGTCTGGAATTTGCTGACAGGCTGGAGCATCACCTGCGTCACGGGAAAGAACCTGCTGCCGCATCACCCGAAAAATGAGCGGCAAGAACCGCCGCCTGAATATTTTTTTATAGCTATATCAGTCTATTATGCCGCCTGCCGGACGATGGTGACCTGATTGCGTCCGTGGGTTTTGGAGTGCATCAGCGCGCGATCCGCCTGCGCCACAAGATCGTTGACCGAAGTCGGATCTGTCGGCGCGGTTCCCCCCGTCGTCATCCCGATCGAGATGGTGATCGACACCCGCAGGCCATCGGGCAAAACGATAGGCTCACTTTCAATGCTGCGGCACAAACGTTCGGCGACGACCTGAGCATCGCCAAGAAGAGTGGCGGGCAGGGCAACCAGAAACTCCTCTCCTCCGACGCGCGCCAAAAGGTCGCTCGCGCGCAGGTTGGAGGCGAGACGGGCGGCCACCTCGATCAGCACTGCATCCCCGGCGGCGTGGCCCCAGCGGTCGTTCACCGATTTGAAACGGTCGATGTCCACAACCATCACGGCAAATTCGCTGCATGCAGCACGAGCGCGGTCGGCGATTGCTTTCAGTTGTGCCGTAGCGAAACGGCGGTTGTGCAGCCCGGTCAGCGGATCGAACACCGCCATCCGCAAGCCATCCTGCACCGAGGCGCGCATCCGGTCGCCCTCCCGCTTGCGGGTGACGAGCGCGTGAAGGCGCAAGGCGAGTTCGGCGGGCGGCGTGGCCCCATCCACCACGTCATTCGCGCCAAGATCAAAGGCGGTGGCGGCCAGAACTTGCGGCGCCTCGGCGTTGAAAATGCAGAAGGCCGCGTGCCGCGTGGTGGCCCGCGACAAAAGTTCCGACATCATCCGCAGGCCGCCGCCCGGGCCGCCCAAATCGGCATGGATCAGATAGACATCGGGAACGGCGGTCCCATGGTCGGCGTGAACCTCATCCGGGGCAAGAAGCTGAAAACGGTCAAGCCCGCCAGCCGATAGTTCGCGTTTGAGGAGCATGGCGCGTTCGCCCTTTGGCATCACCAGTGCGACTTGACCGGGCATTTCAAAGTGCTGAGCGGGTTCAGCGAGGCCTATCACCTGAAGTTCGTCATCTGGCGTCTCAATTCCGGCCAAATGTTCGCGGGCGCGCAACAGTCCACGAAGACGGGCCAGCAGGGTTTGGTCATCAATCGGCCGCGCCATGAAATCTTCGGCCCCACCGCGCAAAGCCGCCAGGCGCAGGGCGGCATCCGCCTCGGACGAGAACATGACGACGGGAATGCGCCGGGTCTGCGGATGGGATTTCAGTGATTGCAACACGTCGATGCCGGAACGATCCGGCAGAAACAGGTCAAGAAGAATGATATCCGGCATCTCAGCCAGCGCAAGACGAAGGCACGCTGCCCCGTCAGCTGCCATCACGGTGTGATAGCCGGCTGCGGTCAATTTGACCTTGAAGACAATGCGGTTTGTCGACACATCATCTACTATGAGGATCTTACCGATCATACGACCCTGGCCTGATTGCTGCACTTCATGTCGATCAGTCTGGTCCCAAGTGGTTAAGGATTCCTTTCTGACTGCATAATCAATTCGTGAAACTTTGAGGGATATCTGTCGATATGGCACAGTATAACGGCAAAATTGGGCAAGAAGTTGCCGAAACCGTCGGTGCGAAAGCCTTGGAATGGGTGGCGGGCGACGCGGAAAGACTTAACGGCTTTCTCAATCTCAGTGGGTTTTCGCCGCAGGAATTGATGGCGCAGGCGGCCGATCCTCGGGTACTTGGTGCCGTGCTGGACTATATCCTGACGGAAGACAAGTTGGTCATGGCCTTTTGTGATGCGGCCGGTTTGGCCTATACGGTGCCGCAGACGGCGAGGGCTGCGCTGCCGGGCGGCGAAATCTGGCATTGGACCTGACATGATCAAGGCGGTCATCTTCGACAAGGACGGCACGCTGTTCGACTTTCGGCTCAGTTGGGGTGGCTGGACCAATGCCTTGTTGAAGGAACTTGCGCCCCTGACAAAAGGCGATCTCGCGGCGGTTCTGGGTTTTGACCCAGCCACGACGACCTTTGCGCCCACCTCCGCCATAATTGCCCAGACGACATTCGAAATTGCGGATCTGATTCATCCTCATCTGTCGGGGATCAGTCTTGCCGATTTGACGGCCAAGATGAACAGACTTGCGGCTGACGCACCTATGGCACCAGCCGTGCCGCTGCGCGAGGTGCTTTCGGGCCTCAAAGCGCGCGGTTTGACGCTTGGTCTGGCCACCAATGACACCGAAGGGCCGGCCCGCGCCCATTTGACCCGCGCCGGGGTCATCGACCTTTTTGATTTTGTGGCAGGTTGCGATTCCGGCTATGGCGGCAAGCCTGCGCCCGGGCAGCTTTTGGCCTTTGCGGCAAAAGTGGGTCTGCCCGCCAGCGAAATCGCCATGGTGGGGGACAGCCTGCATGACCTTGACGCCGCGCGCCGTGCCGGAATGAAAGCGGTGGGCGTTTTGACCGGGCCGGCACAACGCGCCACTTTGACCCCGCATGCCGACGTTGTTTTGGCGACGATCGCGGAATTGGGGGCGTGGATCGACGGTTTGGCCGCGCCATGACCCTCGCCTGACGTAAAAACGACG
Organism: Rhodobacterales bacterium; assembly: GCA_038231395.1. Lineage (GTDB taxonomy): Bacteria > Pseudomonadota > Alphaproteobacteria > Rhodobacterales > Rhodobacteraceae > Stagnihabitans. Next base: position 25,362 of record JBBRLL010000019.1, on the reverse strand, counting down.
CTTTGCTGTCGGGAACGGAGTGCGCGCCGCCGCCAGCTTTCCGTCATCCTGAGAAAAGCGATCAACGGGGCGAAAAACCCGCGACAGGAGGATATGCGCATGACCGAAGAGGCCACCAAGCGCCGCAGGGCCGGGGGCAGGGCCGGCAACAAGGAACGCGCCGGTTCTTCCGTCATCGACCAGATGCCATGGCGCATTCCTGTCAACCCCGATCGCCCCACTGAGCCGCTGGATCAGGACGGCGTGCAAGCCATCCATCGCGGCACAATGAAGATTCTACGCGACATTGGTATCGAATTCCTTAATCCCGAAGCCGTCGCTTATCTGAAAGCCGCGGGTTGCATCGTCAACGGCACCAACGTGCGCATGGACGAGGATTTCGTGATGGAAATGCTGGCCCGCGCGCCGGAAACCTTCACGATCACGCCGCGCAATCCCGACCGCGAAGTCATCATGGGCGGCAAGCACATGCTGTTCGTCAACGTCTCTTCGCCGCCGAATTCATGGGATCTTGAACGCGGCAAACGCTCCGGCGATTTTGAAACCTTCAAGAATTTCATGCGGTTGACCCAGTATTTCAACTGTATCCATATTGCAGGCGGCTATCCGGTCGAACCGATCGACATCCACCCTGCGGTGCGCCACCTTGACTGCCTTTATGAGAAGCTGACGATCACCGACAAGGTGGTTCATGCTTATTCTTTGGGGGCCGAGCGGGTCGAGGATGTGATGGAGATGGTCCGCATCGCGGGCGGTCTGTCGGAGGCGGAGTTTCAAGCGAAACCAAGGATGTACACCAACATCAACTCGGTTTCGCCTTTGAAGCACGACTATCCGATGCTGGATGGTGCAATGCGTCTGGCCAAGCGCAGGCAACCGGTTGTGATCACACCGTTCACTCTGGCCGGGGCGATGGCGCCGGTGACGATGGCGGGTGCGGTGACGCTGAGCCTCGCCGAAGCTTTGGCCGCCGTGGCGCTGCTGCAATACATTGAACCCGGCTGTCCGGTTGCCATCGGCACCTTCACCTCCAATGTCGATATGAAGTCGGGCGCGCCCGCCTTTGGCACGCCGGAATATATGCGCGCGACGCAGATGACCGGGCAGCTGGTGCGTCATTACAAGGTGCCGCTGCGGTCGTCGGGTGTTTGTGCGGCCAATGTGCCGGACGGGCAGTCGATGTGGGAAACCTCCAACAGCTTGTGGGCCGCCGTGCAAAGCCGTACAAATATGGTGTATCATGCGGCGGGTTGGCTGGAGGGCGGGCTGATCGCCTCCCCCGAAAAGTTCATCATGGATTGCGAAGTCCTGCAGATGATCCAGCGCTATTTCGAGGAGGCGACCTTTGCCACCACCGAGGAGGACATCGCCATTGATGCCATCCGGGCGGTCGGCCCCGGTGGCCATTATTTCGGAACGCCGCACACCCAGTCGCGCTATACCACAGCATTTTACGCCCCTTTCCTTGCGGATTGGCGCAACTATGAGGCGTGGCAGATTGATGGTGCCGAATGGACGGCAGAGCGGGCGCACAAGATGTACAAAGCGATCCTGGCCGAGTTTGTGCCGCCCGATATGGACGGCAACCATCAAGAGGAGCTTCGCCGTTTCGTGGCCAGACGCAAGCAAGAGGGCGGAGCGCCGACAGACTTCTGACGGAGGTCTTCGGGTAACCTTAAGAAATCAAGAAATCAATCGCGCCGATGACCGGTTTCTCTGGCGTCGGCGCCTTTCGCTGAAAAAATCGGACGCCGCAGAGCTGCCGTGTACTTCTGTTACGCGCGCCCTGCGCGATGTTCCGTTGCGACATCACAAAACCGGCACTCCGGACTTAGGTGAGCGCGGTCTTGAGTGAGCGCGGTCTTGGGTGAGCGCGGTTTTGGGTGAGCGCGGTTTTGGGTGAGCGCGGTTTTGGGTGAGCGCGGTTTTGGGTGAGCGCGGTTTTGGGTGAGCGCGGTTTTGGGTGAGAGCGGTCTTGGGTGAGAGCGGTCTTGGGCGAGCGTGGTCTTGGGCGAGCGTGGCGCTTGTGCCTTGCCCCCCAGAACCGGGCGGCCTTGCAACCTCTGCATTCCCATTCCCCGCTGTCCGACCTAAGCTGCGCAAAATGGAGGTGGAGATGACACGGCAACGCGGGATCATGGCTTTGATCGGGGCAATGGCCGGGGGTAGCATCTACCTTCTGGGCCGCGCGATTGAGGCCAACTGGCTGGCCGGAAGGCCCGCCGTTGCGGTGGCTGTTTTTGCGGTGGTGTTCTTTGCCGGAGTGCTGATCACAGCCGGACCCTTGCCGGTGCGACGGGCGGCGTTGGGCGCTGCTGCTGTGGCGCTGACGATGGCGCTGCTGCTCACGCTCTCATCCCTCCGGTTTCAGGCTTCGGACGATGTGGCAGGGTCTGTCCTGCCGATGTTTTCGATTGCCGCACTGGGGTTCTTGCCGTGGCCGTTTCTGATCGCCCAGGACGGGCTTGGTTGGCGCGACTATCCCACGCTGTTTTCTGAAAGCTGGGGAATTGTGGTCCGTGTCACCGTGGCCACGATATTTACCTGCATCGTCTGGCTGGTCATTTATCTGTCGCAGGCTCTTTTGGATCTGGTCGGCGTCGGGGTGATTGGTCTGCTGTTGCGGCAGGACGTCGCTCCGTGGCTGATCACCGGGACCGTGCTGGGCCTTGCGATGGCCGTGGTGAACGAGATGGCGGATGTGCTGTCGCCCGGCCTGGTGCTGCGGCTGTTCCGGTTGCTGGTGCCCGTGGTTCTGGTGGTGATGGTGATTTTTCTGGTGGCTTTGCCGTTGCGCGGGTTTGGCGGAATCCTCGGCGCGGTATCGTCGACGGCGGTCCTTCTGGGCATGGTGGCGGTGGCGGTCACGCTGGTCACTGCCGCACTGGATCAAGAGGATGCCATGGCGGCGCATTCGGGGTTGATGGTGCAGGCGGCGCGGCTGTTGACGGCGATCGAGGTGGTGCCGGCCGGTCTTGCCGCTTGGGCATTGGGGTTGCGGGTGGCACAGCATGGTTGGACGCCGGACCGGTTGCTGGCTGCAACGGCGGTGGTTTTGGCGCTGGCCTATGGGCTTTTGTATCTGGCGGCTGTGCTGCGCGGTGCTGGCTGGATGGAGCGGGTTCGGCAGGCCAATATCTGGATGGCGCTGGCCTCGATGGGCGTTTCGGTGCTGTGGCTGACGGTTTTGAACCCCGAATCCATCTCTGCCAGCAGCCAGATGGCGCGGATCGCGGACGGGCGTACCAAGGTTGCGGATATTGATCTTTATGCCTTTCAGAATTGGGGGCTTGCAGGGCAATCTGCGTTGGACAGGCTGAAAGAACTGGCCAAGACCGACGCGACATTGGCCGCGCGGCTGGCCTCTGGTGACGCGGCCGGGGCACCGGCGACCGCCCCGCTGGCGGATCTGGCGGGGCTGCAAAAGGCCTTGGCAGCGGTGATGCCGGTCCAACCCGACACGCCGCAAGCGCAGGATTTGCGCGCCAAGATTTTTGCGCAGGTGGCGGAGTATGACCTGCAACGCTGGCAGGCTGCCTGTGACGCTCACCTGCCTGCGGGCGGGCCGGGTTGCGTGCTGGTGGTGGCAGATTTCTTGCCCCTGTTGCCCGGCGATGAGGCGATGCTTTTGGCGCGCGACCCGGACGGTTCGATGGTGACAGAGGGGTTAGCGCTGACCGATGGCGTCCTGTCACGCCATCTGATCACCAGTTATGGTGGCATCCTGCCGGACTTTGCCCAAGGGGCTTTGCTGATCGACGGGTTGCAGAAAGGCCCAAGCCCGGTTCACGCGGTGCCGCTGAACCAACTGGATGTGCCGGGACAGCCGGGTTTGCTGTTTGCACCTTAAGGTCTTTGAGGGTTGTTAACGCCTAACCGGTAGCATGACGTGCAAATGAGGATGCACATGCTAGGCCTGATCAACCGATCCTTTCAGTTTTTCCTAAGTGACACCTACGGCCCAGCCATGTGGGACTCCGTGGCGTCAGAGGCTGAAATCGGGATGTCCGGCTTTGAATCCATGCTGAAATACGATGACAAGCTGACCGAACAGGTGATCGACGCCGCCTCCACCCTGCTGAACCGGCCCCGCGAATCGTTGATGGAGGATTTGGGGACCTATCTGGTCAGCCACGAAAGCCTGCTGACCGTGCGGCGGCTTTTGCGGTTTTCCGGGGTGAATTTTAGCGATTTTCTGAACTCGATTGAGGAGTTGCCCGAACGCGGACGGTTGGTTCTTCCTGATCTGGAGCTTCCCGATCTGGACTTGCTGGACCTTGGGGGCGGTCATTTTCGCTTGCGCTGCACCTCGGGCTTGGCGGGGGCGGGCCATATCGTGATGGGATTGCTACGCGCCATGGCGGATGACTATGGCGCGCTGGTTTTGCTGGATCATCTGGGCAGCGACAGGGGGGCAGAGGTTATTCAGGTGCAGATTGCCGATCAGGCCCTGTATGAGGCGCGTCCCTTCAGCCTTGGGATGACGGTGAACTGAATGGTTGAACTGGTGGGAACCGATGCGCTTCCCGTTCCACTGGAGGCGTTTGACCGCCTGATGCCGTTGCATGTGCGGTTGGATCACGCCGGGCGGATCACCGGTTTTGGCCCGACGCTGGCCAAACTCACTGCGGGTGAAGGGCTGCGGGGCCGGTCTTTGTTCGAGGTGTTTGATGTGCGGCGGCCCTCGGGTCTGGCATCGGTGTCCGATCTTCATGCCCATGCGGGTGAGCGGTTGCGGCTGATCCTGCGACGGGCGCCGCGCCCGGTGCAGTTCCGGGGGCTGGCAATGCCACTGGCGGCGGGCGCGGGAATGATCCTCAACCTGTCGTTCGGTATTGGCGTGGTGGATGCGGTGCGCAGCTTTACCCTGACGGCGGGTGATTTTGCCACGACCGATCTTGCCGTTGAAATGATGTATCTGGTGGAAGCGAAAACCGCCGCGATGGAGACGTTGCGCGGCTTTGCCCTGCGCTTGCAGGGCGACAAGCAGATGGCGGAAACTCAGGCGATGACCGACACGCTGACCGGATTGCCCAACCGCCGCGCTCTTGCCCAAACGCTGGAACGGTTGACGCGGCAGAGTGTGGCCTTTGGATTGATGCACATCGACCTCGATTTCTTCAAGGCGGTGAATGACACGCTAGGTCATGCAGCCGGTGACCACGTTCTGCGCAGCGTGGCTGGCGTGCTGAGCGCAAAGACCCGTGCCGAAGACACGGTCGCACGGGTTGGCGGCGATGAGTTTGTTGGCGTTTTCCCTGAAATAACCGAACCCCGCAGGCTGGAAGCCGTCGCCCGTCGTATCATTGATGCGTTGACGCTGCCGATCCCGTTTGATGGCCGGACCTGCCGGATTTCAGCCTCGATCGGGATTACAACCTCGATCAGCTATACGGTGCCCGAAATCGCGCGCATGCAACACGACGCGGATGAAGCACTGTACGCCTCCAAACGCGCAGGGCGCGGTCAGGCGCTGTTCCATCAGACCGGCGAAGACCCGCAGGGCCCGCCCAAGATCAACACCCGAAGGAGTGCTTGAGACGTTGCACGGCCCGAACATTCGAGAACGAAGCCGGGGCGTCCAGTCCACACAGCGCCGGTGGTCGGTATCCGTTTAGGCAGGTTACAGCGACGCGAGAGTTCCGCTGGCGTTTTGCGGAAAAAAATGCCCCCGGCGGTCCGCAATGGGGCCCTCCCAGACGTCAACGCCTACGGGCGGGTTTCTTGCCAAAGTCACCGTGCCCAACGTTGGGCAGCCAGTTCCGGCCAAGGCGGCTTGGGCCTCACCGCTGCGTCACGACAGGATCGTCTCACCTGCGCGCAACGATATGGCTCGCAAGGTGGCTCGCGTCATGCCAGACGCCCCAGATGAAGGGCGAGGCGCGGCGCGACAGCCAGGACAAGCCAAGGAAATAAAGGCCCGGGAGGCTGGCTACGCCTCGATCATGCTTTGGTCTTCCCTTTTCATCAAAAGTGTCAACCTGAAGCCAGCCAAAATCAGTGACATAGCCAGTCGCCCAGATGATCGACGTCACGCCGAACTTGGCCAGATCAAGCGACAGGATCGGGTTGGTCACGCAGTCTGGCGCAGGGTCAATCTTGCGTGCTTCAGGCTCAAGCGGCAAGTCGAGGCCGTTTTTGGCGGCATAGGCGTCGGCGGCATCCAGCACCGCAAGGTAGTTGGCATCGCCATTTGCGATGTTCTGAGCGAGGTCCGGCGAAACGTTCAGGGCTCCGGCGTCATAGGTCTGTACCCGGCCCAGCAGCGTCATTCCGGCCTTGGCCAGACGGCGGAAATCAATGGTTTGGCCGCCATATGCGCCGCTGACCGCGATAGTGACATGCTCCATCCCCGGCGCGCGGGCTTTGGCGTCCCATTGACCCAGAGCGCCCAGCCACCAGACGAAATCCTTGCCCCGGTAGGCACGCGGCGGGCGATCATGCGGGCCGACCGACAGGTAAACCCGCTTGCCCGCCCGCAAAAGCTCGTCAGCGATCTGCGCGCCCGATGACCCCGCACCAACCACCAGAACCGCACCGTCGGGCAGTTGGCCGGGATTGCGATACGCGTTGGAGTGCATTTGCAGGATGCCAGCCTCTGGCGGCACAATGGTCGGGGTCAGCGGACGCTGGAACGGGCCGGTTGCCACCACGACATTGGCCGCCCGCACGACACCTTGCGACGTTTCAGCGGTGAACCCGTCCGCTGTTTTGGAAAGCGCGGTCACGGTCACGCCGCAGCGGATGGGAGCCGCAATCTGCTTTGCAAAGGTTTCAAAATAGCTGACGATCCGGTCGCGCGGGGCAAAGCTGTCGGGGTCAAGGTCGTCAAAGCCCAAGGCCGGAAAGCGGTCATGCCACGCCGGGCCATTGGCCACCAGCGAATCCCAACGCTCCGATCGCCAGCGTTCGGCGATCCGGTGACGTTCCAGCACAAGATGCGGCACACCGTGTTCGGCCAGATGCGCGCTCATCGCTAGTCCAGCCTGCCCGCCACCTATGATCAGCGTATCGACGATTTCCACCGGCATGTCGTGTCCTATCTTCGCGCGTATTCACGGTATTCTGACGGTTTAGGTGAGGTCTTGGTTTGGGAAAATAACGAAATTCTGTTGCCGTGGTTAGGGCTGGGCTAAGATTGAGGGACTTGACCACGAATTGCGCCCAGTCGCAGCGCGCAGCCCCGAAAACGCACGTCAGTCTTTCTGCAAAAGGCGTTCCACCTGCGCGACTCTTCCGGGCAAATCCTGCGCATGACCGCATTGTTCGACGTTCAGCCGTACCACCGGTTCGGTGTTGGAGGCGCGCAGGTTCAGCCGCCAACCGTCGAACTCAAGACTTAGCCCGTCGGTTTGGTCGACGGTCCGGGCCAAGGGTTCAAACGCCGCACGAACCCGGGCCATCGCAGCGGCGGGGTTTTTCAGGTGGTAATTGATCTCGCCGGACGACGGAAACGCGGCCTTCCGACCGGCCACAAGCCCCGCCAAAGCGCCTTTGCGGCTGACCAGTTCGGTGATCAACAAAAAGGGGATCATGCCGCTGTCGCACCAGACGAAATCTCGAAAGTAGTGGTGCGCCGACATCTCGCCCCCATATACAGCGCCGTTGTCGCGCATCGCCTGCTTGATGAAGGCGTGGCCGGTGCGGGCCTGAACCGCCACACCTCCCGCCGAAGCCACCAGATCGCGGGTATTCCAAACCACGCGCGGGTCGTGGACAATCCGCGCCCCGGCCTCCTTGGCAAGGAAAACCTCGGCCAGAAGGCCAACGATATATTCGCCATCAATGAACGCGCCGGTGTGATCAAAGAAAAAGCAGCGGTCAAAATCGCCGTCCCAGGCCACGCCCAGATCGGCACCTGCGGCCACAACCGCATCGCCGGTTTGCGCGCGGTTTTCCACCAGCAATGGATTGGGGATGCCGTTGGGAAAGGTTGCATCGGGTTGGTGGTTCAGGCGGATAAACGTCAGCGGCGCACCCAGTTTTGCCAACCCGGCGGCAATCGCGTCAAAAGTCGGGCCGGCAGCACCATTTCCCGCGTTGACCAGAACTTTCAGCGGACGCAGGGCGGTCACATCCACAAAGCGCAGCACCGATGCCACATAGGCGGCCCGCGCCTCCGGACCCACATCGCGCCGCGATCCGCCGGGCTTGGGCGCGCCGAACGCGCCCTCGGCCAGCCTGCGGATTGACGAAAACTCGGCACTGCTCAAAGGGGCCGAGGCTTTGCGAACCATCTTCATCCCATTGTAATCAATCGGGTTGTGCGAGGCGGTGACGGTGATCCCGCCATCGGCCGCAAAATGGCTGGTCGCGTGATACATCTCTTCGGTGCCTGACAGGCCAAGGTCCAGAACTTCAACCCCCTCGTCCAGCAATGCCGCAATCACAGCCTCTGCAAGCGCTTGTGAAGTGGCCCGCGCGTCGCGGCCAATCACGATCCGTTTCGCGCCCAAAGCCAGAGCAAGTCCGTGACCGATCCTTGCGGCAATGCCCTCGTCCAGATCAACGCCAAGGCGACCGCGGATGTCATAGGCTTTGAAACAGGTCAGGCTCATGGCTTTGTGTCCTTTGTCAGGGTTTGGGTTTAGCGGCATATGATCAGCGCGCAAAGCCGCAAAATTTGGCGTGCTGACCGGCCACGCCCTCTTGAAAGGCTTTAGTATCTGTCGTAAACAAATTAAAACTCAAGGAGGATCAGATGCCGGTCACCAAGGAAGCGCATTTGCTCAATGTGGGGATTTTGGGCTGTGGCCCGATCTCGCAGTTCGCCCATCTGGAGTCGGTGCAGAAGGGCCGCAACACCCAACTGCGCGCCGTTTGTGATGCGGATGCGGGGCTGGCCAACCGTTTTGGCGCCTTTTACGACGCACAGAAAACCTACCTCGACTATGACCAGATGCTCGCCGATGAGACGGTTGACGCGGTGATCATCGGCATCTCTGACGCCTTTCACGTGCCAGCTGCCATCAAGGCGCTAGAGGCCGGCAAGCATGTCCTGTGCGAAAAGCCCATTGGCCTGTCGGTGGAGGAAGTGCTCGACCTTCAAAAGGTCGTCCACGCCACGGGCAAGGTTTTGCAAGTCGGCCATATGCTGCGCTTTGACCCCGGCATCCAGTCGGCGCACGACTTTCTGCAGGGAGAGATGGGCGAAATCCTGGCGCTTAAGGCGTGGTATTGCGACAGCACCGCCCGCTACACCAACACCGACGCCATCCAGCCGATGCCGCACGCGGGATCGCGCCCGATGAAGCCGCAGGGCAACCCCAAGGCCAATCTGAAACGCTATAACATGCTGGCGCATGGCTGCCATTTGCTGGACCTTGCCCGCTATCTTTGCGGCCCGATCACCGAAGTCCACGCCCGCCACCGCGAGAAATACGGTGCGATGTCATGGTTCGTCGATCTGGAGTTTGAAAACCGCGCCCTGGGGCATCTGGACCTGACGCTTTCGGTCCGGATGGATTGGCACGAGGGGTTTCAGATCTACGGCCAGAACGGCTCAATTGCCGCCAACATCCTGAATCCATGGTATTATCGCGCCTCAGAGGTGGATATTTTCCGCGAAGCCGATGCCTCCACCCACCGGGTTCTGGGGGCCGACGGCCATTTCTACCGCCGCCAGCTGGAGGGGTTTGCGGACGTCATCCTGAAAGGCATTCCGCAAGAAGGTGCCACCATCGAGGACGGTCTGGCATCGGTGCAAGGCATGGTCGCCGTGATGCAATCGGTCGAAACCGGCAGGCCGGTGAAGCTGTCTGATGCCACGGGTCCGGTATGATCCAAGGCGCATCCCTCGCAAACCGGGCGCCGAAATTTTCGCAGAAAATTTGCCCCTTCCCCCTGACCACAGCGCATAAATCATGATCCCTGCCGTCTTTTCCCGCACCTATCCTGTGCCCACCGCTGCGCAAACCTTCGCCGCCGTCCGCGCCGATGGCTTTGCGGCTGTGCAGTTCAACCTCTCCAACCTTGGACTGGCCTCCTTGCCAGACGCCTTGCCCGATGATCTGGAAAACGCCCTGACCCAGACGAAAGGCGTCGTCATGTCTGCCCTGTCCGGCACCTGGAACATGGCCCACCCCGACCCTGCTCACCGCGCCGCTCACCGCCCGCGCTTCCTCAACGTCCTTCTTGCCGCCAGACGGCTTGGCATTCCGGTTGTCACCCTTTGCACCGGCTCTCGCAACGCGGGCAACATGTGGGCTGCCCACCCCGATAACGCCACGCCAGAGGCTTGGGCCGACCTGTGCACCGAACTGACCTGGGCGCTGGATCAAGCCGCCCAACATGGCCTCGCCTTGGGGATCGAACCCGAACCGGCCAATGTGATCGCGGACGCCAAGACCGCCCGCCGCATCCTTGACCAGATGTGCGCGCCGCATCTTGGCATCGTTCTGGACGCGGCCAACCTGATCCCGGCCCAAGACGCTGCGCGGCAAAAGGCGATCCTTGACCACGCGCTTCACCTTCTGGGCCAAAACCTCCTCCTCGCCCACGCCAAGGACCATGATGCCACCGGAAAGGTCGTACCCCCCGGCGCTGGCGTGATCGACCTGCCCGGCTTTGTCGCCGGCCTGAAAGCGGCGGGCTTTGACGGCGCGCTGATCGGTCATGGCTTTGACGCCGCTGATGCCCCGGCTGCTGCCAAAGCCCTGCGCGATCTGTGTGACGTGTGAGGGGGCATTTCACCATCCAAGACGGCACGACCCTCGCCTTCGAGGTGGAGGGTCAGGGCCGCCCGGTCTTGTGGCAGCACGGGTTGGGGGCCACGTCCGCCCAACCGGCGGAGGTTTTTCCGGACGGTTTCCAGCGCATCACCCTCATCTGTCGTGGCCATGCGGGGTCTGACCTTGGACCCGAGGGCGACCTGTCCATCGCCCAGTTCACCGAGGATGCCTTGGCTTTGCTGGATCATCTGGGTCTGGCGTCGGTGGCTGTGGGCGGCATCTCACTTGGGGCAGCCATCAGCTTGCGGCTTGCAGTGCTTTATCCCACCCGGACCGAGGCTTTGATCCTGACCCGCCCCGCTTGGGTCGATCACCCAGCACCGCCCACCATGAAAGCCTATCTGGAGGTGGCGCGCCTTTTGGCCTCGCACGGCGCGGTGGGCCGTGCCCTGTTCCAATCCGGTCAGACCTACCGCGACCTCAGCCTTGCCTCGCCCGACAACGCCGCCTCATTGCTAAGCTTCTTTGCGCGGCCGCAGATAGAGACCACCATCGCCCTGTTGTCGCGTATTCCGCTGGATGGACCGGGCGTCAGTGCGGCGCAGATCATGGCGCTGACATTGCCGACGCTGGTTTTGGTCACGGGGGAGGATCACGTCCACCCGGTTGACTATGGCAAGCGTCTGGCCGACATGATCCCCGGCGCACAGCTTGAAAATCTGACGCCCAAAGGCCGCGACAAGCCCGCCCATGTGGCAGAGTCCCGCGCGACCCTTGCCAGCTTTCTTGCGCTTCGATGATCACCACACGGCTTTTGCGCCACATCAACGCGTTGCGGTGTCTGCGGTTGTTGCAGGGCGGTGCCGTGATGTCGCGCGCCGATATGGCCCGGGTATTGGGCCAGACCCGCGCCACGGTCGGCCACGCCGTCACCGAACTGGTGGAAGCGAGGCTGGTGATCGAGGCGGAGCCCCCCCGTGGCACAGCAGTAAAAGCGGTCAAACCTGAAAAACCCGGCGTCGGTCGGCCCGGCATTTCGGTTCGCCTCAACCCGCTCGGCGCGCAGTTCATCGGGATCGAGATCGACACGCGGGCCATTTCCGGCGTGCTTTTGAACCTTGATATGCATGTGGCCCATCGACTTATTGAACCTGCTGGCCCAGATTTTCACGACCCGGCGGCCATGCGTCGCAAGATCGTTGCCATGGCCAAAAGCCTCGCCGCCGGGACCGATCCGTCGCACATCCACGGGCTGGGGCTTGCCGTGCCGGGTCTGGTAGGGCGGCAGGGTCAGATCGTCAATGCGCCGATCCTTGGCTGGCGCCATGTGCCCATGCAGGACGCCTTGCGCCAAAGCATGCCGCCCGAATGGACGGTTGAGGTTGGCAACGACGCCTTCGCCTTCGCCAGCGCCGAACTTGCCAGCGCAGAAGTTGCCAGCGCAGAACTTGCCACCGCCGAACTTGCCACCGCCGAACTTGCCGGCGCTGACCTGACCGGAATCGACCCGGTGCCTGCCAACCTCCTGATGGTGCTTCTGGCCGAGGGCATCGGTTCGGCCCATGTCGCCGGCGCCAGACTGATCACCGGCGCGCATGGTTTTGCCGGAGAGTTGGGCCATATGCGGATCTCACTACACGACCGCGCGGCCAAATTTGAGGCTTTGGCCGGTGCCGCGGCGTTTCCCGAGGCGATGGGGCAGGGCAGGGCGGTGTCAGAAGGCGTCTCACGACTGCTGGCCAGCCGCGACCAGCCCGCCACCCAGAAAGCACTGACCCTGTGGGCCGAGGCTTTGGCTGCGGGTCTTGCCAACGCGGCACATTTGCTGGACCCCGACCGCATCGTTCTGGGCGGCCCTTTGGCCCGGCTTTATCCGTTGGTGGCCAGCCGGGTCGAAGCGAACTTCGCAGCCCGGATGCTGGAAGGGGGTGCATGCCCTACGCTTCACCTTTCCCGTTTCGGGTCTGAAGGTGCAGCCATCGGTGCCGCCGCCCGCCTGCGCGACCGATTGTTCACCCTGCCCGACCTTGATGATCTGACCCCTGCGAAAAGCAGGTGAGCCGATGCAGACCTTTCCCCCCCGTCAATCCCGTGTCAAACAGAGGCCAGCCGATTTCCCGCGCATCCCCCGCGAACCCAGATGAAGGACCGCATCATGACCAGCAAACTTGACCAGCTTAAGACGATGACCGTCGTCGTGGCGGACACCGGCGACATCGACGCTGTCCGCCGCCTTGCCCCGCAAGACTGCACCACCAACCCCAGCCTTGTTCTGAAAGCCATGCAAAGCCCGGCCAATCAGGACCGCTTTGCCGCCACCATCTCGCGCCTGAAGGGCGGTGCCGACGCGGTTGCGGCCATCGTGCAGGACCTGACCGTAGGCCTTGGCGCGGAACTGGCCGCCATCGTCCCGGGCCGGGTGTCCACCGAGGTTGACGCCCGCCTGTCGTTCGACAAACCCGCCTCCATCGCCAAGGCCCACGCCCTGATCGAGGCTTATGCCAAGCTTGGCGTGCCCAAAGACCGCATCCTGATCAAACTCGCCTCGACCTGGGAGGGGATTCAGGCAGCGCGTGAGTTGGAAAAAGCCGGCATCCAATGCAACCTGACCCTGCTGTTTTCCATGGCGCAAGCCAAAGCCTGCGCCGATGCCGGGGTGTTCCTGATCTCTCCCTTCGTCGGCCGGATCACCGACTGGTACAGCAAATCCACCGGCAAAACCTTCACGGCCGAGGATGATCCGGGCGTGCAGTCGGTGCGCAAGATCTACGACCATTACAAATCGCACGGCATCAAAACCGTCGTGATGGGCGCGTCTTTCCGCAACCCCGGCCAGATCGAAGCCTTGGCCGGGTGTGACCGCCTGACCATTTCGCCCGACCTGATCGGCAAGCTGTCTGAAGACATGGGTGACCTGCCGCGCATGTTGACCGCCGGTGCTGCCGGTGCCCCCGACATGGCGATTTCAGAGGCAGAGTTCCGCTGGGGCCACAACGAAGACGCGATGGCCACGGAAAAGCTGTCCGAGGGCATCCGCAATTTCCACGCCGACACCCTGAAGCTAGAGGCGATGGTGGCGGCAAAACTGTAAGCATTAGCCCCGGTGAACGCCGGGGCGCATTTTTTGAGGGAACGCATGGCACGACCTGACGCAGACTGGCTGGATACTCTGCCGCGCAACCGCCTGATCGCCGAATTCTCGGTGTGGAGCGCCGATCTGGGCGCGCTGCGCGCCGATCTGGCCCGGGTGGAGCCGCATGTCGACATGCTGCACATCGACGTCAGCGATGGTCATTTCACCGCCGCCCTGCTGTTCTTCCCCGACCAGATTGCTACCCTTCGCAAAGCGACCACCAAGCCGATGCATGTGCATCTGATGGTCAAGGGCGCGGTCCTGCTGAGCCAGATCGACCAATTCGCCGAGGCCGGGGCTGATCTGATCTCGATCCACTGCGAAACCGAGGCTGAAATCCTTGAACAAGCCTTCACCCGGATCAAGGCTTTGGGGCTGAAAGCGGGTCTGGTCCTGCAACTGGAAACTCCGGTTCCCGAGGCCAACCGCTGGCTTGACCGGATTGACCTGCTGACGCTTGTGTCCACCAAAATCGGCATCAAGGGCGTTTCGCCGGATGAGACGACCTATCTGCGCATTGCCGAGGCTACGGCGTTGCTGGCGGCCAAAGCACCCCAAGTCATTCTTGCGGCTGATGGGGGTATCCGCGAACATACGGTGCCGAGGATGCGGGCCGAGGGAGCGCAAACTGTGGTTCTGGGCTCACTGGCTTTCAACGCCGCCGATCTGCCCGCCCGGATGGCGTGGTTGGCGGCACTGTGACGCAGGGCCTGTGATGCAAGCGCTGGCCATCGACCTTGGCGGCACCAATATCCGCGCGGGTCTGGTCGATGCCACGGGACAAATCACCCGCCACCAAACCGTCCGCACCGGCGCGATGGAGGGGCCGGCGGTCGTGCTGGACCAGATCGCAGCCCTCGCGGCTGAGGTGATGGGCGGGACGTCGGTGGCAGGTGCGGCCCTGTGTGCGCCGGGGCCGCTGGACACCATCACCGGTCAGACATTCTTCATCCAGACCCTGCAGGGGTTTGAGGGCTTTGCGTTGCGCCACGCCCTGTCGCAACGCCTGAACCTGCCGGTTCAGGTCGAAAACGACGGCATTTCCGGCGCTTTGGCAGAGTTGTGTTTTGGCGCGGGGCAGGGGCTGAGCGACTTTATCTACGTTACCATCTCCACCGGTATCGGCGGCGGGATCATTGCCGATGGCCGCCCGTTGCGCGGCAGGCGCGGCATGGCAGGTCACATCGGCCACATGATGTTTCACCGCGACTGGCCCCGTTTCAGGGGTGCGACCTTGCCAAGCTGGGAGGATTGGGGCGCTGGCCCCGCCCTTGCCGCCCGCGCTCAGGCTATGGTCACAGACATATCAACCCTTTACGGGAAAACCATCGACGCCCGCGCCATCTATGATGCGGCTGCCAATGGCGACAATCTGGCGCGAAAACTGGTGGCCGAAGAGGCCGAACTGCTGGGCATGGGGCTGGCCAGCCTGTCCCACATCCTGTCGCCGCAAGCTATAATCCTTGGCGGCGGCATGTCAGAGGCGTTTGACCAACTGGCCCCCACGATCAGGGCCACCCTTGACAGCCACCTCAAGCCCGGGTTCGAGGGTGTGGCACTGCACAAAGCCCGTCTTGGCACCAATTCCAGCCTGATCGGTGCTGCCACCCTGATCTTTCACCCGGAACTTGCTGCACGCATACCCCGGACGTGAAGGGCCGCATCACAGGCCAAAATCATGGATTCCCCTGCGCGCAATACGCGCCTACACTCGACTTAGGGCCCGCTTGAGTCGGTGCCAAAACAGGGGAAAAGATATGGCCAAAGGTACAGGCGCGCGCAAGGAAACCAAGAAACCGAAGAAGGAAAAGGTCAAGCCGGGTCAGACAATCGCCGTGGCCTCGACCAAGGGCGGGCTGAACGTCAACAAGACCAAGGAATAGCATTTCGGTCTGCGAGGGGGCTTGGCTGAGGTCGCGTCGCAGTCAATGCAATGCACAATTTGGGGTGCGCTGCCCGGTCAGCGCCCCTCCTTCACAGCCTCCATCGCGACATAGGTCGAGGTGCCCGCCACATGCGGCAGGGCAGAGATATGTTCTGCCAGGATCCGACGATAAGCCTGAATATCGGCGGTGCGCACCTTCAAAAGGTAATCGAACCGACTGGCGATCATATGGCATTCCTCGATCTCGGGCACGGTCACGACAGCGCGGTTGAAGGCCTGTAACGCCGCCTCCCGCGTGTCCGACAGGCGCACTTCCACGAAAGCCACATGGGCCAGCCCGGTCTTCACCCTGTCCAGCCGCGCACCATAGCCCCGGATGATCCCCGCAGCCTCCAGCCGCTTCATCCGGGCCTGAGTGGGCGATTTTGACAGGCCGATCCGCGCGGCAAGCTCTGTGGCGCTGATCCGCCCCTGAGTCTCCAGCACGTCAAGGATCGCGTGATCATAACGGTCTAGCAGGTCATTCGGCATGTCAAATCCCCGTATTGCAGTCATATCGCCTGCGTTTCAACCTATCTTCAGGACAAAAGCCGCCAAATCCGCTGATATGATGGCCCAAATCGCAAGGGAAGCCAAATGACAAACGCGCAGATGCCGAACGCTTGGGACACGATCCAACACGGTTCCTTGTCTGATGAGGCCACGCTGGTCGCGCAAAACCTTGCAGCCGCAGCGTTGGATGCAAAGGCCCGCGCCGCCATCACCGCCCGCGCCGCACAGCTTGTGACCCAAATCCGCAGCTCCGCCAAACCGGGTTTGATGGAGGTGTTTCTCGCCGAATATGGCCTGTCCACCGACGAAGGCATTGCCCTGATGTGTCTGGCCGAAGCGCTGTTGCGGGTGCCAGACGCCCCCACGATGGACGCGCTGATCGAGGACAAGATTGCCCCCGCCGACTGGGGCCGCCATTTGGGTCGTTCATCCTCCAGCCTTGTCAACGCCTCCACCTGGGCGCTGATGCTGACCGGAAAGGTGCTGGACGACCGGGAGCCGGGTGTGGTCGGCCACCTGCGCGCCGCCATGAAACGCTTGGGCGAACCGGTCATCCGCACCGCCGTGACCCGGGCCATGAAAGAAATGGGACGGGCGTTCGTCTT
The DNA here is from genome assembly GCA_038231395.1 of Rhodobacterales bacterium. Lineage (GTDB taxonomy): Bacteria > Pseudomonadota > Alphaproteobacteria > Rhodobacterales > Rhodobacteraceae > Stagnihabitans. Next base: position 8,517 of record JBBRLL010000019.1, on the reverse strand, counting down.
GGGCGAAACCATCGACGCCGCCATGAGCCGGGCGCGCGAACTGGAAGCAAAAACATACACTTACAGCTATGACATGTTGGGGGAGGCCGCCCGGACCGAGGCTGACGCGCATCGCTACCACCTGTCCTATTCCGCCGCGATCACTGCCATCGCCCGTGCTGCCACCACCGGTGACATCCGCACCAACCCCGGCATTTCCGTCAAACTCTCCGCCCTGCACCCGCGCTACGAAATCGCCCGCAAAGCGCAGGTGATGGAGGAACTGGTCCCCCGCATCCGCGCCCTCGCAGGTCTTGCCCGCGCCGCTGGTCTGGGCCTGAACATCGACGCCGAAGAGGCTGACCGTCTGACCCTGTCGCTGGACGTCATCGAAGCGACCCTGTCGGATCCCTCACTCAAAGGCTGGGACGGCTTTGGCGTGGTGGTGCAGGCCTACGGCCGTCGCGCCGGTGCCGTGATTGACTGGCTCAATGATCTTGCGATCAGACTTGACCGCAAGATCATGATCCGGCTGGTCAAAGGCGCTTATTGGGACAGCGAAATCAAGCGCGCCCAGACCCTTGGCCTGCCGTCGTTCCCGGTGTTCACGCGCAAGCAAGGCACCGATGCCAGTTATCTTGCCAATGCCCGCAAACTCCTTGGCATGACCCCTCGCATCTATCCGCAATTTGCCACCCACAACGCGCATACGGTCGCCGCCGTTCTGCATATGGCCGAAGAAACCGGCGTCCCCCCCACCGCCTATGAATTCCAGCGCCTGCATGGGATGGGCGAGCGTCTGCACGATATCGTCCTGACCGAAAACGCCACCCATTGCCGCATCTATGCCCCGGTGGGTGCCCATCGTGACCTCTTGGCCTATCTGGTGCGCCGCCTGCTGGAGAACGGTGCAAACTCCAGCTTCGTTCACCAGATCGTCAATGCCGAACTGACCGCTGACCGCGTCGCCGCTTGCCCCTTGACGCAGTTGGAGGCGATGGCGCCCGTCAGTGCCGCCATCAAGCCCGGCACCGACCTTTTCCTGCCGCGCCGGAACGCGCGCGGCTATGATCTGACCGATGCCACCGATCTTGCCGCGATTGAGGCTGCCCGTTTGCCCTTTGAAAAGACGATCTTTGAAGCGGCCCCCCGTCTGGCAGGTCGTGTCGAAGGGGCGTTGCGCTTGGGCATCGCCAACCCCGCCGATGGGTCGCTGACCGGGCATGTCGTGACGTCTGGTACTGCCGATGTCGACTGCGCCCTGCGACGTGCCGAGCCTTGGGCCGCAAAGCCGCCAGTGCGCGCTCAAATCCTGCTGCGCGCCGCCGACCTTTATGAGGCGAACTTCGGCCAGATCTTCGCCCTTTTGGCCCGCGAAGCTGGCAAGACCCTGCCAGATGCCGTGTCAGAGCTGCGCGAGGTGGTGGATTTCCTGCGCTATTACGCCGATCAGGCGCAAAGTGTCACAGCGCCTGCGCGTGGAGTCTTTGCCTGCATCAGTCCGTGGAATTTCCCGCTTGCCATCTTCACCGGCCAGATCGCCGCCGCTTTGGCCACCGGCAACGCGGTCGTGGCAAAACCTGCCGAACAAACCCCGCTGATTGCTGCTTTTGCCACAGACCTGCTGTTGCAAGCAGGGGTTCCAACGACCGCACTTCAGCTTCTGCCCGGTGAGGGCAGCGTCGGCGCCGCCCTGACCTGCGATCCAAGGATCAAGGGCGTGGCCTTCACCGGTTCGACCGAAACCGCCCTGAAAATTCGCGCCAACATGGCGGCGCATCTTGACCCGACTGCCCCGCTGATCGCCGAAACCGGCGGTTTGAACGCGATGATTGTTGACTCTACGGCGCTGCCCGAACAAGCCGTGCGTGATATCATTGCCTCCAGTTTTCAGTCGGCGGGCCAGCGGTGTTCGGCGCTGCGCTGCCTTTATGTGCAGGAGGACATTGCCAAAACCGTTCTGCACATGCTGGAGGGTGCGATGGACACCTTGACCGTCGCCAACCCGTGGAGCCTGTCGACCGACCTGGGCCCGGTGATTGACGCCGCAGCCCAGACCCAGATCGCCGACTATATCGCGACCGCCCGCGCCGAAGGCCGCGTCATCAAGACCTTGAGCGCGCCCGTTGCGGGCACCTTCATCCCCCCGACCATTCTGCGCGTGACAGGCATTGCCGACATGCCGCGCGAGATTTTCGGCCCGGTCCTGCACCTGGCCACCTTCCCGTCTGGCGGCGTTGACAAGGTGGTGCAAGCGATCAACGCCACCGGATATGGCCTGACCTTTGGCCTGCACTCGCGCATCGACGACCGCGTGCAATCGGTGGTGTCGACGGTGAATGTCGGCAACATCTACGTCAACCGCAACCAGATTGGCGCAGTGGTAGGGTCGCAACCCTTTGGCGGCGAGGGCCTTTCCGGCACCGGCCCCAAGGCGGGCGGCCCGCATTACCTTGGCCGGTTTGTCCAGACCAAGGCCCCGGACGCTGGTGACGAAGACCGCGCAATGCCAGAAGGTCACGCAACGCCTGAAGGTCGCGCAACGCCTGAGGCTGAGGTGGCGGCAACCCTGTCGCTTACACAACCCGGCCCATCGGTGACGGCCCAAATCCTTCCCGGTCCCACTGGCGAATCCAACCGCCTGACGCGCCATTCCCGGCCACCGGTCCTGTGTCTTGGCCCGTCGCCAGCCACCGCGATGGTTCAGGCGCAGGCGATCCGGGCTTTGGGTGGTCGTGCGATCGAGGCTCCGGGCCTTGACCCGCAAGCGCTCTCCCGGCTGCACGGCTTTTCTGCCGCGATGTTCTGGGGTGATGCAGCGCAAGCCCGCGCCCTTGCCGTTGTGCTTGCAGGGCGTTCCGGCCCGATCCTGCCGCTGATCTGCGACCAGCCAGACATCGCCCATGCGGTTTTGGAGCGTCACATCTGCATCGACACCACCGCTTCCGGCGGCAATGCTCAACTTCTGGCCGAGGCGGGAGAGTAGCGCCCCTTGATCCAAGGCTGGCAACCGGCATCGTCGGTCGCGTTTCGGGCGGAACGCTGGAGCAAAGATGCGCGGAACCTGTCCTTGCGGTGACGGGGTGAGCGAGGCCAGGTTTGCTCGGGTCTGTTTTTGTCGGGTCAGGTTTGATGGAGTAAGACTTGCTCCCGTCAGTCTTACGGGTGTCAGACGTTGCGGATGATCTTGGCAAGGGGCTCAAACAGCCCCTCGTTGGCGCAGATGACGGAGCCTGAGTCCAGGATGTCGCCGCCGTCGCGCACCGCTTCGACAAAGCCGCCCGCCTCACGCACCAGAATAATCCCGGCCGCCATATCCCAGACCTGCAACTCGCGCTCCCAATATCCGTCAAATCGTCCCGCCGCCACATAGGCGAGGTCCAACGAGGCCGCACCCCATTGCCGCGAACCGGCACAAACCGGCATCAGGCGGGCCAGATCGGCGACCGAGGCTGGCAAAGTCTTGCGCCCGATCGCGGGAATTCCGGTGGCAAAGATCGCCTCGTTCATCAGGCGGCGGCCCGAAACCCGCAGGCGGCGGTCGTTCATCCAGGCACCCGCCCCCTTTTCGGCCACGAACATCTCGTCCTTGGCAGCATCAAAGATCACGCCCGCGACAATCTCACCTTTATGTTCCAGCGCAATCGACACCGCCCAATGCGGCAGACCGTGAAGGTAGTTCGTGGTGCCGTCCAATGGGTCAACGATCCAGCGCCGGGTTGGATCGGCACCCGCTGTCATACCGGTTTCCTCGCCGACCCAGCCATAGGTCGGCCGCCCGTCCATCAGGTCTTCCTTGATCAGGCGCTCCGCCTCACGATCTGCTTTGGTCACAAAATCTCCGGGACCTTTGGCGGACACCTGAAGGTTTTCCACCTCGCGGAAGTCTTTGACCAGGGCACGGCCAGCTTTGCGGGCGGCTTTGATCATCAGGTTGAGGTTGGCACTGCCTTGCATGGGGCACTCCGGTAGGGGATGGCTGGAACGGCGGGGGAATACACGCCCGAGCCCGTGAAGGAAAGGGCGAAAGGCCGCGATTGCCGGAGGGCGACTTTGCCGGGCGAGGGCAGATTGGGTCAAATGTGGAAAAACTGTGTCAACAAGATGGCAATCTTGGCAAATGGCCGCGGAAAAGTTAGGGTTTGGTCAACCAGAAGGTGCCCGATGCTTGACCGCAAGATCAATCCTGCGACCCAGATTGCCGCCTGCGGCAAGGAAATGGCCGAGATGGCAACCGCCTGGCGTGCCTTGGCGCGGTTTTCCGAAACCAAGGCCCGGACGCAAGCCGAAGTGCAGGTGTTCAACCAGATGGTCGTGGCACTGGAGGGTTGGTTCGCCGGTGGCCTGCGCCGGGTGGACGCAACCGACGGCCAGGTGTTGCACGAGGTTCGCCTGTTGGCCTTGGGCGTCACCCACCACAACGGCTGGTTCCCGGCCGACCCCACGATCCAATGGTCGCCCGAAGCCTCCGTCACCGGCTATAGTCCCGGCGACAGGATCGCAATTGACGAAACGGTGTTTTCGCGGCTGGCCGTGGCCTGTCTGGACGCGGTTGCGGCGAAGGTTGCTACCAGCTGATGCGGTCCGGCGCGCAGCATGGGCCGACGGCCCATCCTACCATTCCCAACGCCGGATTTCAGCCGCCCAGTTCGCGCGCAAAGAACGCTTCCGGCCCCGCCACCTCCACCAGTTTTTTACCCTCGATCAGCCAGAAGCGGTTGCCGACGTTCTGCACGAAACTGCGGTCGTGGCTGACCAGAAAACAGGTGGCCCCCTGTTTCAGAAGCTCTGCCTCCAGCGCCTCCTGACCTTCGATATCCAGATGGTTGGTCGGTTCGTCCAGCAAGTAGAAGTTCGGCTGCGCCAGACGCATCAGCAGCATGGCCAGCCGCGCCTTCTGGCCGCCGGACAAGGGGGCGAGCGGCTTGGTCTGCATCGCTGCCCGGATACCCGCATCGGCCAGCATGCCCCGCGCCGGGCCGTCGCCGGTCTTGAAGCCGGTCACCAGATCGAAGGGCGTGGCCTGACCCGGCAACTGCTCCAGCCCTTGATCCGCATGGCCCAGCACGAGGGAAGGCGTGACCTTGATCGCCGCCTCCTCCCCCGCAATCGCCCGCAGCACCGCGCGCACCATTTGGGTTTTGCCCGCCCCGTTGCGGCCCAGAAGCACAACACGGTCACCCTTTTCGATCCACTTTTGCCCGGTGCGGAACAAGAGCTTTTGGTCCGGCGCGGCAATCTGTGCGTCGTTCAGCGTGACCAAAGCCTTGGCATGGGTGCCAGAGTTCGCCAGCCGGATTTCCCCGGCGGAGGTGTCCTTGAAGGCTGCCTTGGCTTGCGCCTCAATCTTTTCTGCGCGCTCTTTCAACTGCTTGGTCTTCATGACCAACAGGTCAGAGCCGTTGTTGATGCCGATGTTCTTCAGCTTTGCGGCCTGACGGCGCAGTTGATCGGCCTTGGCCAGATCGTTGTCGAACTGACGGCCTTGGGCCACATCCGCCTCGGTCAGGGCCGCGCGCGCCCGGGAATAGGGCAGGCCAAAGGTGCGAGAGCCTGCATCGCGCAAAAACAGGCTGCGCGTCGTCACCGCATCCAGAAAAGCGCGGTCATGGCTGGCGGCCATCACCGCCACATCGCGCGGCAGAGCGGCAAGCCAGCGCTGCAACAGGCCGATGCGCGACAGGTCAAGATGGTTGGTCGGCTCGTCCAGCAGCAGGATATCGGGCTCGGTCACAGCGGCCCGCGCCAATAAGGCCGTGCGTTGCCAACCGCCGCTGAGACTTGACAGGGTCTGGTCGCGCAACGCTTCGGGCACGTCAAGATCATCCAGCGCCACATCGACGCGCCAGCTTTCGCCCTCCGGATCGGTCAGGGCCGCAGCCACCGCACCGCGCAAGGTCAGCGCCAGCATGTCGGAGGGCACATCCTGCTCCACCAAGCGCAGCGTCGTGCCACGCGCCTTGGTGATATCGCCCGAGGTCGGATCGATCTGCCCGGCCAGACAGCGCAGCAGCGAGGATTTGCCGCGCCCGTTGGCGGCGATCAGGCCAAGGCGGTCGCCGGGTTCCAGCGAAAAGGACAGGTCGGCAAACAGCGGCAGACCCAAGGTCAGGGACAGGGATTTGACGGCAAGAACACTCATGGACAGGCTCCGGATGAAACAATGCGCTGACGCGCGTCGGGGCGTGCCTTGGAACCGGGACAGGTGCCGAAAGCCGCCCTGCTAAAGCAGCAGGGCAAAGACAGGGCCGGGGCGAAGAGGGTTCCTGTGCCGGGTTTTCATGGCCGTACAGTTACGCCTTCTAAAGGCCGGGTCAAGCGTGACTCGGGACCATCGGGCGCAGAATTTTTCGCAGAAAAATTGTCGGCCGATAATTTGTAGGCCAATAAATTGTAGGCTGGAAAATCGCCGGTAAGTCAGATCACTCTCTTTGCAGCTTCACGGGCTCACTGCGTCCCAGCCGCAGAAAATGCGCCATAAAAGGGCGGGCGGCGTCTTCGTCGCGGGTTGCCGCGAACAGGCGCTTGGTGATAACCCCCGGCCCAAGCGGGCGGGTTACGTAGTCGGCATTGCTTTTCACGTCGCGGATCACCCAATCGGGCAGCACCGCCACACCGCGATCGCTGCCCACCAGCATCAGGATCACCGCCGTCAACTCCACCGCTCTTTGCGCCCGCGGTTCCACCCGCGCCTCGGTCAGAAGTTCGGTGAAGATGTCCAGTTTGTCGCGGGCCACCGGGTAAGTGATCAACACCTGATCGCGGAAATCTTCGGCCTCGATCACCGCTTTGGCGGCAAGCGGGTTCTTGGACGAGGCCACAAAAGTCGGGTGATAATCGAACAACGGGTTGAAGGTGACGCCTGGCAGAAGTTCGGGGTTGGAGGAGATGACAAGGTCAACCTCTTCGCGCAGCAGCGCCGGAAAGCTGTCGAAGGCCAGCCCGGCGCGGATGTCCACGTCCACCTCGGGCCAGGCGTGACGGAACATCTCCAGCACCGGAAACAGCCAGTCGAAACAGGCGTGGCATTGAATGGCAATGTGCAGCCGCCCGGTTTTGCCTGACAGAAGGGCGCGGAATTCCTCCTCCAGTCCTGCAATCTCTGGCAGGATGCGTTCGGCCACCCGCAGCATCCGGATGCCCGCCGCTGACAGACGCATGGGTTTGGAGCGGCGCACAAAAAGCTCCATCCCGACCTGATCCTCCAGCCCGGCCACCTGATGCGACAAGGCCGATTGCGTGGTGTTCAGGATGTCGGCGGCGCGGGCCAACCCTCCAGCCTGTTGAATGGCGCGCAGGGTGCGGAAGTGGCGGAGTTCCAGATACATGCGACAAACCTCATGATCATCGTGAAATATATGAATTGGATTCACAATCGTGCATCTGAGACAAAGGCACAAGCCGTAAGGAGTGCCGTCATGTCCGCCCAACACAATCGTGCCCGTGTTTCGTTTGAATTCTTCCCGCCGCAGACGCTGGATGCCTCTTTCCGGCTGTGGGAGACGGTGCAGGCGCTGGCCCCCTTGGCCCCGAATTTCGTATCGGTGACCTACGGTGCAGGCGGGACGACGCGCAAGCTGACCCATGATGCAGTGGGGGCGATCCACCGCAACTATGGTCTGAACGTCGCGGCGCATCTGACCTGTGTTGACGCCACCCGCGCCGAAACGCTGGAGATTGCTGCGGCTTACGCGGCGGACGGCGTCACCGAGATTGTCGCCCTGCGCGGCGATGCGCCCAATGGTGCAGCCCGGTTCACCCCGCATCCGGAGGGTTTTGCCGATACGGTTGAGCTGGTTGCGGCCCTGGCCGCCACCGGCAAATTCAAGCTGCGGGTCGGCGCTTACCCCGAACGCCACCCCGATGCCGCTGACGACAAGGCCGACATCCGGTTTCTCAAGCGCAAGCTGGACGCCGGTGCCTCGTCTGCCATCACCCAGTTTTTCTTTGAGGCGGAAACCTTTCTGCGTTTTCGGGATGCTTGTGTGGCTGAGGGGATCACCGCGCCGATCATCCCGGGCATTCTGCCGATCCAAAGCTGGGAGGGGGCCAAGCGCTTTGCCGCGCGGTGTGGCACCAAGGTTCCGCGACGTCTGGACGAGGCTTTCGCCTTTGCCGCCCGCGATGGCCGTGAAGAGCTGCTTGCCCTCACCCAATGCACCACGCTCTGCGACCGTTTGCTGACCGAAGGGGTTGAGGACCTGCACTTTTACACAATGAATCGCCCGCATCTGACCCGCGAGGTCGTGCGCGCTTTGGGTCTGGTGCCAGAAATGGCATTGGAAAAGGTGGCCTGAGAGGTTTTTCAGGCCATCTTCGTCTCCCTGTTGGGCGCGTGACGCGCCCGATGCACCTGACCGGCGCGGATCCTCTCCGCACCGGTCCTTTTTCATGTTGTGGGGGGGGACAGGCTTCCGCTAGTCTCGGTTCAGACCGATCTGGCCTGAAACCGATCTGGCCTGAAACCGATCTGGCCTGAAACCGATCTGGCCTGAAACCGATCTGGCCTGAAACCGATCTGGCCTGAAACCGATCTGG